>NZ_JAETXP010000029.1:0-1881 GCF_019641635.1 Frischella sp. Ac48 | reverse complement strand
ACTAGTAACAGCCCAGTAAAACCAAGAGCTAATTTCGCACCAGATGCAAATCCAAATTTAAATGTTAATATGAATCAACAAAATAAGCATATTGTTGGGACTAATGAGCACAAAACAGCAAACGCTAGTTCTTCTACACCAAGGAGCACTTTGAACAATAATATTGATACTCAAAGTTTAGTCAATCAATATGCAGGAACTGGAAGAGAGATTCCGACCAATAGACCTTTAGGAACACCCGGATCAAAAGAAGTAATATCGACTAATAAAATAATCGGACAGTATTATGACATAACTACTGGATCTTTTGTCCCTACAACTAATTTTACAATCCATTATTCAAAAACAGGCGTACATATAGTACCAGCGAGGCCATAAACTATGTATTCAGATAAAACAAATAAAGAAAAAGTAAAAATTGAAAATAGAATTAAACTATATACAATGCATTGTATGATTGATCGAGCAACCAAGAAAATGCGTGGAATAACTGCAAGTATAATTGATCAAGATTTAACAATTGAAATATTTTTTGATAGCGATTTAACTGAAGAAGAAGAGGAAGAAATGGAATGCGCTCATACTGAGGTTGTTTCTGATTTATATCAAGAGTTTGTTGGTATGTATTTAAATCTTACAGTTATTCCTATTTCTACTCCATTATATGATAAAAAAGGAAATTTAGGTTGGCTTTATCTTCGTCGAGAATATTAATAACGTGCTTGTCCTGCTCAATTTTAATGATATTAGAGCAAGCAATACCAACTATCTACAAGCCAAACCGGACGACAAGGCTGCTGAAGGACGACTAAAAAACAGTTTGGAAGGATTATTAATCGGCAGCTTAGCCAAACCCCTTACCCGCTCATTACGCTTATTAAAATACGCCCGCATCAAAATAACCGCCACCGAAGTCAGAACCAAAGTACATTATAAAATTGATACAGTCACGGTTGAATTAGATGAGGTTAATTGGAATAATGTTGCAAAGGATCTTGCAGATAATTTGCCTGAATGGATAACAAATATTAGCACACCTAACAGTCGCCATTATTTTGATAAAATAAAACAAGGAACAACAAAAAAAGAAAAAAAATACTGTAATTGATAATTCAGTTGATGTTGCGAAGGACATTGCAGACATTAAAAATGGACACGCTTTAATTGTTGGAGATCAAATTACTGTTAATGGTAGAACATATATGCGCGAAGCTAATGGAACATTAGCACCGATATCAGGAAATGGATTTACGACATTAGATCGAGGTGCTTTTGATGCTTTGGGTATTTATAAAAAATTTGGTAATACAAAAGAAGCTGATGATATTTTAAATAAAATGCAAATATCGCCAAAATCAAGAAAAATAGCACTTGATGTTTGGAAAAGGAATCAAAAATGAGTGGATTTGACATAGTTTTAGAAAAAGTACCTAATATATTTGAATTACAACATGCATTAGCAAAATTGTTTAAGATTAAAAATGAAAATATTATCATTGATTATGATTATAATGCTAAACCTTTTGTAGGAGATATAAAAATTTGGCTTGTGATCAATCAATATCATGGAGGGGAATTTTTGCTAAATTGTTCCTTTTATATAAGAGATGCCAAATTAAAAAAAGATCCAATTATTATTTCTAAAGAATTATGTAATGTATTAAAAACAAGAGCCTTGATTTCAGATGATAGTCCAAATCCACTAACATGGATTATGATTTTGCCGAATGGAACTGAGAAAGCTGTTATTTTAGATGCGAATGAATTAGATAATGATAAATATGTAGTAAGTAAAATATTAGAGGATTAAATAAATATCTCATTCCAACTCAATTTAAATTAAATAAAAGTTAGTCGTTTTTTTATCCAACTACTTAACCT
>NZ_JAETXP010000028.1:0-2281 GCF_019641635.1 Frischella sp. Ac48 | reverse complement strand
AACAAAAGTACATTATAAAATTGATACAGTCACAGTTGAATTAGATGAGGTTAATTGGAATAATGTTGCTGAAAAGGTGGAGACGAGTTCTATTCTTAATGATACGGCAGGTTCTATACGTGATGTAAATCCTGGTTACCCTACTGAAGGTAGAACTCATAATTGTGTTAATTGTGCCATAGCTACTGATGCAACATTGGGTGGTAATCCCTCATCCGCTTTACCAATTAATTCAAAAAATGGAGTCTCAATATCCGTATTAGAAAAACAATATGGGACAAAATTTCAAAATGTCAGTGGTCCTAATAATATTATTGAGCAAATGTCAAAAGCTGGAACTGGTGCAAGGGGTATTGTATTCGGTTCCTATGGACCAGGGCAACCAGGGCATGTTTTTAATGTTGTAAATCAAAATGGGAAAATACGTTTCTTAGATGGTCAAACAGGTAAAGTTGCGGATATGAGCAAATTCAAATCTTTCAAATTTTTAAGGACTAATTGATGATTACTTTTATTGAAGCGTTAAATAAAGCTAAAAATTA
Source organism: Frischella sp. Ac48 (assembly GCF_019641635.1). NCBI lineage: Bacteria > Pseudomonadati > Pseudomonadota > Gammaproteobacteria > Orbales > Orbaceae > Frischella > Frischella sp. Ac48. Next base: position 1,739 of record NZ_JAETXP010000028.1, on the reverse strand, counting down.
TTTAGCTGAATACGATATTCCTGTAGAAATCACTGTAATTGACAGATTTTCTGAAGGATGGCTTTTTTGTTTCCAATCCAGAGAGTTTTTAGAAACTGGTGATTTTTCAACACAATTAATCGGTAATTGTCCATTTATAATAGATAAAGATAGTGGAAAAATATATGAGTTGGGAACAGCATACCCTATAGATGTATATATACAACAATATGAAAATAAGAAGATAAATGGGAATTTTTAATTGTTCTATACCAATTGCTAAATGGAAATTGAATTGATGCAGAAGAATTACCCCTACTAGTTCCGCCTAGTGTTGGTGCTTCAGGTAGAGTTCCTAAGGTTTTACAAAGTGGTGGTAATACTTTAACTCAAAGTACAGCAAATGCTCTGAATAAATATTTTGGTGAAAATATTAATAAACGTGAATGGGGTAGAGCCCTTGAATCGCTTAAAAAAGATAATAATATACGAAATGATCATCATGGAAGAATTTTAGATAATGGTGATTATATTAATTCTAGTGGAAATGTTATAGGTAATATCGGAGATTATTTAAAATGATTTCAATAAATTCTAGGCGAACTCCCATATCTCCAGAATATCCAAGTTGTGATGAATGTTATGCAGCATTGTTAATATATCCAAATGATATTCATCCCGATAAGATAACTGAACTTTTGAAAATTGAACCAACACAAAAAAATATTATTGGAACTAAGAGTATTAATCGTATCGGAAGAATTAAAGAGATTAAAACTTCCGGATGGTTTTTATCATCAAAAGATTATGTTATATCTAGAGACTTAAGAGAACATTTAGATTGGTTACTAAATAAAATAGCACCCTGTAAAGAGCCGTTAGAGAAATTACAGACAAATAAAAACGTGACTATGGGTATTGATTGTGTATGGCGATCATTGGCTGGTCATGGTGGTCCTGTAATATGGCCAGAACAAATGAAAATAATGTGTGAACTTAATTTGGAATGTAGTTTTGACATATATTTTGTCAATGATGAGTAAATTGATATTTTTGGGAAATGTTTTTTTATTAGTGTGATCACAATATTGTATTTTATATGAATAAATTAAGAGAACGTTATTCAAAATAAAAGATAAATCTCCAATAATAGTGGGGGAAGATCTATCTTTTATTTTTAAACTGGCAAATAAAATTCAACAAACAATTTACCTTTCTTAATTTTAATGATAACAGGGGATCCCACATAAGCCCTATCTACTAAGCCCCCTACCTATCAGTGATAAACCAATTGGCGAAGCACCCAATCCCTTACAACTGCCTCAGGTTTCACCACCTGAAACCATCGCCGGTGCTTTAACACATGGCGTGAGTCAATTTCTGGTCGGTTTTATTCCTATGTTTAAAGCCAGCAAGTTTATCCGTCCATTACAAAAAATGGGCTCATGGGGCAAAGGAATGATAGCCGGCAGTGTCACCGATTTTGTGGTATTTAATCCCCATGAATAACGCCTGTCAAACTTAATACAACAATTTCCTGAACTGGCTAACCCAATAACCGAATATCTACAAGCCAAACCGGACGACAATACTGCTGAAGGACGACTAAAAAACAGTTTGGAAGGATTATTAATCGGCAGCTTAGCCGAACCCCTTACCCGCTCATTACGCTTACTGAAATACGCCCGCATCAAAATAACCGCTACCGAAGTCAGAGCAAAAGTACATTATAAAATTGATACAGTCACGGTTGAATTAGA
>NZ_JAETXP010000027.1:0-2296 GCF_019641635.1 Frischella sp. Ac48 | reverse complement strand
CCAAAGAAGGTCGCAAATGGACCAAATGCAGGTACAACTGATGGGTTTAAAAAAACTCAAACAAAAACGACTTATGACCCTAATATTTTATCTGATACTAAAGTTGCTGATATGTCTAATCGGGCTGCAAAACAAGCTGAAAGTCATTTTACATCTGATCCAGCAAGTTTTGTGCATGACGTTAACATTGATGGTTATTGGTTTAGAGTTACGCGCGATGCTAAATCTGGTAAAATCAGCAATTCATTCATTACGATGCCTAAAAGGAATAATAAATGAATAATACACTTCAATGGTTGGAAACAACGAAAAAACTTTTGATTGATAATGGTGGTGCTGAGCTATATTGTTTATTGGAAGTTATGTGTAAAGAACAAAAAATGAATTTTTTACAATTAATTTATGATGCATCAAAAGGTATTGGTGCTAATGTTTCTGAAGGAGTTGAGTATATTTTAGATCAAGATTTAGATAATCCCGAAGAATTTGATGGAGTAACTTTTGTTTTTGGTGATTGTGAAGGTTATCCAATGCCTCTCCATCAGTTTATAACTTTAATGCAAATAGTATCCGATGCATATATCAATGCACATCCTAGTGAAAAAGATTCAATAGAATTTTATATGAATAAATTAAGAGAACGTTATTCAAAATAAGGGATAAATCCTCATATAGTAGTGGGAAAAATCAACCATTTATGTTTAAACTTGCAAATCAAGTTCAACAATCAACCTGCCCTGTTCAATCTTAATGACAACAGGGCAGTCGACATAAAAACCAAATTGCTCCAGCCATCTATCCTTAATCGTCAGTTGTAATCTGGGGTTGGATTTTGTGCCTTGTGGCATTAGATAATATCCAGGCTGGCGCGCGTTCAGTGTGGAGTAACGAGGTTACCGCGACCCACGGTGGCGAGTTGATAGAATGGTCAGGCTTAGTGGCTAAAGGTTATGGTGAAATCGCCTATACACTGGTTGATATTGGTTTAATCACCAAAGCCTCATCGGTAGTCAAAATGGCAACACAAACCGAAAATGTGATTAAACTGGACACAACAACCGCCGTAAAAGTCGGACAGACAATCAAACCAACCGAAGTGACAATATCCATTGACAAAATCAGCTTAAATCAGAAGAATGTGATTGAACTAAAGGAATTTAATGCTGGAAATGGGACGAGTGGTGTAACACAGGCTGATGCAGCAAAATATTTTGGGCAAGAGCGAAAATATTGGAGCAAAGATCCTATAGAATTTAATGGTAATAAAGTTTATCAACGTAATGATTTGTTTGACCCGAATTTTGTAAGTTCATGGAAGGTAAACGGTAAAACAGTGACAGGAACAAATTTAGAACGTATGGCAAATGGATTAGCTCCTATAGGAAGTGATGGCAGAGCAATCAATTTGCATCATATGACTCAAAGGCAAGATGGTCCAATTGCAGAAGTTACTCAAAAATTTCACAAGGAAAATCACTCAACTATTCATGTTAATACAAATACAATACCGTCTGGTATAAATAGAAACAAATTTGAATCTTGGAAAAAACAGTATTGGAAAAATAGGGCAGCAAACTATGCAAATTAAAATTACTCCTAATGATGTTCAAAAATTAATTGATCTTAATTTAGATATTATCAACTTCGGTTCTCCCGATAATGCACCTAGTGATGAATGGATAAGCAAAGCAGAAATGTATATGAACATTACTTTTAGCGATTCATACAAATGGTTTCTTGCTGAATATGGTGGTGGTGATATAAATGGAGAAGAAATCTTTAGTATATATGAAATAGATTTCGAAAATGCCGTAGGAGGTGATATAGTTTACAACTATATAATTGATATTAGAGATAATCTTCATGAAAAGAATGAAATAGTAGTAAGTAGGACAGATTTTGGAGAAGAATTTTATTTTAATTATAATAAAAGTCTTAAAAATGAATGTCCAATTTATTTACGTTTAGGCAAAGAAGATGGGGTGTTTTATGCTGCCGATTTTTATGAATTTTTATATAAAAGAATTAAAGATTATTTATAAGTTATAGTTTTTCAAACTTGCAAATCAAGTTCAACAATCAACTTGCCCTGTTCAATCTTAATGATAACAGGGCAGCCGACATAAAACCCTATCTGCTCTAGCCACCTGCCTTTAATGGTGAGTTGTGGTCTGGGTTTTGTACCGTGTTGTATTATATTCTGGTTTTATATTATGTTGATAATGACGTGTATAACGTTTTTACGAGCGAATCATTACGTTTTTAAGATTAATTCTATTTGCTTTTGGTCATTTAG
>NZ_JAETXP010000026.1:0-2533 GCF_019641635.1 Frischella sp. Ac48 | reverse complement strand
GCTTAGCCGAACCCCTTACCCGCTCATTACGCTTACTGAAATACGCCCGCATCAAAATAACCGCTACCGAAGTCAGAGCAAAAGTACATTATAAAATTGATACAGTCACGGTTGAATTAGATGAGGTTAATTGGAATAATGTTGCTGAAAAGGGAACAACTAACTTACAAAAGTTAGCCAAAGCAGAAATGGATCGTTTGGCGACACTGTATAACAACAAGAATATTCATCCTAAAGATTTTACTATTACGGTAAATGGTAAAACATTAGTAACTGATCAAAGTATTAGTGTAGGAGCGCCTGTATTTAAAGGTGCATCTGAGGTTGATGTTATGGCTTACTTTAAACAGCTTTCTGGTGTTGATGTTTTGCCGACAGCCAAAATGATTCCAGAGAAAGGAACTATTTATTCAGTCAAGGTTACTGAAGGTCCCAATGCTGGTAGCAATATAACATTAAGAAATTTCTCTGACTCAGTGGAGCAAACTAATGCTAAGTGGACTATAGATATCAAAAATCCAAATATTAACAAAGGAAATCGTGTGGAGATGAAATTCCAATGAATTTTGAAAAAATTTATCATTCAATATTAGAAAGTTCTTTTGGTTATTCAATGGGCACAATGTGGCAACATGTAGCAAATTATATGAAAGATATGAGTGAACCTTATGAAATCAGAAAGGATATTTTCTTTAAAATATTAAATAAATCAATGAATGATGGGCATATCAGATTAGCTAGTCATGGTGTTTTTCTAACTGGTACCAGTGAAGAACAAATCCAGTCGATTAAAGATATTTGGCCACCTTACCCCTCAGATGATGAAGACGATGATCTTGATGATATTGGTATGTGGTTCTATGTGAAATTGAACTGTGGTATTGTTTGGATTACACCAGAAGGTCAAGAGATATGGACTTAAATTTATAAAACTTCTCGGATATGGTGAGAAGTTTTTTATAACATTTTAGTACAGCTTTCCAACCCTAATAATCAGTAATTTTAGCTTTGTATCAATATTAGAAGATTAAATAAATATCTCATTCCAACTCAATTTAAATTAAATAAAAGTTAGTCGTTTTTTTATCCAACTACTTAACCTGTTCACTACGCTTATTAAAATATGCCCGCATCAAAATAACCAGCACTGAAGTAAGAGCGAAGGTACATCATAAAATTGAAGCGGTAGAAGTTGAATTAGATGAGGTTAATTGGAATAATGTTGTAAAAGAAACGGATAAGAATCAAATATCAAAAGAAACACAAGCAGCAGCTGAAAAAATTGGTATTGATTTAAAAAATATCAATATTAACAATGGGACTGCTAAAGTAGAAATTACAATTACAAGTGAAATTAATTATTCTGATGTTAAATTGTTGGTTGCACATGCAAAATCTAAAGGTGCCCAGAAAGTCGAGGTTAATACTGGATATATTGCAAATGAAAAACTTATGGATTTTCTAGAAAAAAGAGTTGCTGATGGTAAACCTTTCATGGGAGGTAAAGTAGTTCGTGGAAACACAAGCACGACAGACTTTACAATAATATATGACTAAAAAAGAATGGTATAAAGATCGCCTTCTCTGGAAGGCAAATCAGTTCAAGTCGCTTTCGGAAACAAGACTCAATGGTGAAGAAAGGGATAATTTTGTGGACAAATTACACAAAGAATATGTGGATTCGGATGATGAAATAATATTTTTATTTTTCGAAAATAACAAGAAGAGCTGGACAGCTATAACAACAGATAAAGTTATTAGTTATCATAATAATAGTATCTATCAATTAAAATTAGATAGCATAGAGAAGTTAATTGATATTAAGAAAGAAGGTATTTCTGATGATGACTTGAAATACGACTCCAATTTTTTATTTATTGGTCACGAAAAGCTACCAATTTGGACTCCTAACTCCAAAATTCTCTTCGCGCTAATGAATATTTTACGAATGTTTCCATTAAGGAAAAATACATGAACTCAATTAATATTATAAAACCATATAAATATCATGATATGTGGGTCTTTGATGATGAAAAGGTAGGCTTGTTACAAGAGCCTTTTGTTTCTGGCGCAGATATTTTAATTGATAAAGCCACTGAATCAATCCCAAATGTTGAAAAAGGATTTATTTTAATCTTTTCTAAAGACTACTTCCCTGATACCGATCTTTGTTTAGAATGGCGTAGATCTGATAATGCTGGTAATTGGTATTACTCGAAAGAATTTGATATGGAAGGTTGGCTTTGTCCTGCTTTATTTAAGTATTTTCCTGAAGCCCCCAAAAACTTGTATGTCAAAATTGAATCTATCTAGTTAGAAAATCTAATATTACAAATTATCATTATTGTTAATGTCACTAGTGCTTTCTTAACCGGCAAAATATAAAAAACTATACAATGTTGTATGTGATTATCTAAAGGAAAAGTTGTAATGCTCTCTATTGTTCTACTTTGAATAGTGATCATTGACCATACTAAATTCAACCAACTTTTTTAGCGATTTAGTTTGGAAGGATTATTAATCGGCAGCTTAG
>NZ_JAETXP010000025.1:0-2662 GCF_019641635.1 Frischella sp. Ac48 | reverse complement strand
CACATTAACCACTGCTTTTTTAACATCAGTTGATAAAGATACATCGGCTTTGCTATTCCTTAGCGCGTTTATTATTAAAATGGTTGTTATGACTCTTTATACACGAATTCGGTTAGTTATAGCATGCCACTGTGTGAAGGGGCAAGAAGAAAGGTAGCTCGGCTCTGTCTGTTAGCAGTCATTCATGGGGCAATGCTTTTACCGGCATTCCATAATCTAAATGACCAAAAGCAAATAGAATTAATCTTAAAAACGTAATGATTCGCTCGTAAAAACGTTATACACGTCATTATAAACATAAATATAATACAACACGGTACAAAACCCAAACCACAACTGACCATTAAAGGCAGGCGGCTGGAGCAGATAGGGTTTTATGCCGGTCAATCGGTCATCATTAAAGTAGAGCAGGATAAGTTAATTATTGAACTTGCGATGCAGATCTAAAAAGAGATAAAAGCCCCCCGGCTGGGGGGGAGCTTTACTATTTAAAGTAGCTTAATGGGGAACATTACATCATTTCCCTTTATATAATCCCATACAATATTATATAGCTTCTTATATATTGCAGGTTCATAAGGCATTAGTGACATTAATAATTCTGATAATTCATCTGATGAACTCATTACAGGTATATCACCATCCTTCGGTATTGCCGTAAATGTTTTATGAATATTATTAATAAGCAAAAATAAACTAACAATACCATTTTCATACTTAATATTATTAAGATAAATATTATCTATTGAAGACTGCAACTTCATTCCAAGCCTCCTTAAATTCTTTTTGAGTCATCTTATAACTAGTACCTTTCCAAGGGTCATGAATTAGTACATTACCAGACTTATCAGTGCCTTTTACAACAACCCAGTGACCAACTTTATTACCTTTATCCCACATCATTGCACTCCACGAACCTGTTTTATTTAGTGCATCAAAAGCTTGCTCACCAACAAAACCACCGTCCCAATTTCCACCTTGCTTACTTAGATCTCTGGCCAGTTGTTCTGGACTTTTCAACGAAGTTCCTAGTTTTGTTTGGTCAACAAAGATATTTCTATCCTTTAATAACATTTGACCGCAGGCAGCACCACAAGACGTTGGAGTAACTTGTTTAATCACATTAGGATCTGTTATTTCATCAATCACTTTCCAGTTTCCGCCAGCACCACCTTGAGTTGGTGAACCCGTCGTTCCCTTTTCAGCATTAAATTCCTTTAGTTCAATCACATTCTTTTGATTTAAGCTGATTTTGTCAATCGATATTGTCACTTCGGTTGGTTTGATTGTCTGTCCGACTTTTACGGCAGTTGTTGTGTTCAGTTTAATCACATTTTCGGTTTGTGTTGCCATTTTGACTACCGATGAGGCTTTGCTGATTAAACCAATATCAATCAGTGTATAGGCGATTTCACCATAACCTTTAGCCAATAAGCCTGACCATTCTATCAACTCGCCACCGTGGGTCGCGGTAACCTCATTACTCCACATTGAACGCGAGCCAGCCTGGATATTATCTAATGCCACAAGGCACAAAACCCAACCCCAAACCACAACTGACCATTAAAGGCAGGTGGCTGGAGCAATTTGGTTTTTATGTGGGCTGCCCTGTTATCATTAAGATTGAACAGGGCAAGTTGATGATAGAGATTGATTTGCAAGTCTAAAAATAAATGGTTGATTTTCCCCGCTACTATGTAGGGATTTATCTCTTATTTTGAATAACGTTCTCTTAATTTATTCATATAAAATTCTATTGAATCTTTTTCATTAGGATGTGCTTCTATATAACTATCAGATATTATCTGCATAAGCTCAACAAAGTTTTGAGGTGATATTGTTGAATTTTCATAATCTCCAATCAAAAAAGATACTTCTTTAAAATCATTTGGATCATCGTAATCCTGATCTAGAACATATTCAGCTCCTTCAGAAATAACAGAACCAATTCCTTGTGATGCGTCGTAAATTAATTGTAAAAAATTCATTTTATGTTCTTTATACATTAATTTTATTAGACAATATAAATCCGCACCATTATTTTCTAGCATAGGCTTTTCAATATTTTTTATCCACTGAGTATTATCTGTCATTTAGCATTCCTTTTTGGTATTGTAATAAATGAATTTGTTATTTTTTTATTTTTAATATCATGAGTTACTCTAAACCAATAACCATCAATTTTAACATCATGTATATTTTCATTTGGATTTTTTCTAAAATAATTTTCTGCTTGTTTTGCGGCTCTATTTGACATGTCAGCAACTTTAGCATCAGATAAAATATTAGGATCATAAGTCGTTTTTGTTTGAGTTTTTTTAAACCCATCAGTTGTACCTGCATTTGGTCCATTTGCGACCTTCTTTGGAAGTTGATATTCATATTCAATTAAACCAGGAAAACGTGCATCAGTATATCTAGGTCCTACAATTTTAGCCCCTGTCATTTCAATTGATTCTAAAAATGCATCTTGATTATGAGCGCCAGAAATACCATCCTTCTTTTTATTTAATATGCCAATTTGCTTATTATGAAAAATCACATCTGAAACAAAACTATCAGATACTAATTGTTGTCCCGTCCCCTTTCCAGCATTAAATTCCTTTAGTTCAATCACATTCTTCTGATTTAAGCTGATTTTGTCAATGGATATTGTCACTTC
>NZ_JAETXP010000024.1:0-2976 GCF_019641635.1 Frischella sp. Ac48 | reverse complement strand
ACCAACCGAAGTGACAATATCCATTGACAAAATCAGCTTAAATCAGAAGAATGTGATTGAGCTAAAGGAATTTAATGTTGGAAAGGGGACGAATGCTGTAAAAGGTAATGATGTTTTGCCAAATTACAAAGTTAGTGATATATCAAAAATTGAGGATCCTGCTTTAAATACATCTATAATAAGAAGTTATTTGGCAAATTATGTAAAAAAAGGTGATGTGGAAGGAATTTCTGTGGCAACAGGTTCAATTACTGTAAATGGTAAAACTGAATATGTTTTGGCTGTTAGTGGAAAATCCTGGAAAGGTAATATGCCAACTTCTGTTAATATTAATGGTGTAAATTATAAAGTCATTGTAGAAGATTCTAACAGTGTACGCAATTATCCGTCATCAGCAACACAAACTAACTTTAATCATGCAGAACATAAATTATTTAGTTATATTAAAGATAACTATGCAGGGCAAAAAGTGGACATAAAGATATCTGTTGAAAATACTTCAAAAATAAAACCTGGTATGTGCAATGGATGTAATGGTTCAGGTGTTAAATTTGCTGAAGAAATGGGGGAAAATGCTAATATACATATATACCAAGGTTCAACAGGGAAAAAACCATGATTAATCAAGAGTTAATAAATTATTTACATTCAGTATATCCTGAATTACCTATTGATATCAGCTATATAAAAGGTTATTCAGATTATGAAATAGCAAAAATAGCACGGCTTTATAATATAAAGATTACAGGGCAATTATATGATTTTTTATTAAGTATGGGACGGTGTAGTGGAGGATTTTTTGGTGATGATCCTCTTATTTTCTATAGAGAACAGAAAACAGTAAGGTCTCATTTTCTATCACAATATGGACTATGGGATGATCTCAGAAATATCCAACAATTTGAATATTGCGATAAAAAACCCTTTTTAATATCAATTGAATCTGAAACTCAGTATTTTTTCTTATTAACTGATTCAGTTAATCCAGATTTGGTTTATCATTATGATGAAAATGAAGAAACTATACAAGAAACAAATAAAACTTTTTATGAGTATTTAAGACATTTAGTAAATACTGATACTCGACATTATATAAAAAATATGGCATTTGATTATTCTGGTGAATTAATCAACATCTGAAAACTAAGATCCCAGATTCAAACTGGGAATCTTTTTTCTTTTTAGTTGCGTCCTTCAATCCGAATCACTAACACTCCCTGTTGAGCATTAATGATTACCAGCTGCTCGGTGGTAAAGCTAAAAGCTTACTGTCACCTGCCTTTAATGGTCAGTTGTAGCGCTGGTGCTTTGTCTGTGGTTGATTTAGCATAAATACTAGATAATTACCTTTACGGTGACGAGATTAAAGAAACGGTGCTGGAGAATCTACCGAGAATAACCGGTGCAGCACAGGTTGCCAGTGGTATCATGAATCTTTACGTTGCAGCGGCAATTGGTCGAGTGGGTGTCGGGGCGCCATTAGCGGCGGCAATTGGCTTTGTGGCATTAGATAATATCCAGGCTGGCGCGCGTTCAATGTGGAGTAACGAGGTAACTCCGACCCACGGTGGCGAGTTGATAGAATGGTCAGGATTAGTAGCTAAAGGTTATGGTGAAATCGCCTATACACTGATTGATATTGGTTTAATCACTAAATCCTCATCAGTAGTCAAAATGGCAACCCAAACCGAAAATGTGATTAAACTGGACACAACAACCGCCGTAAAAGTCGGACAGACAATCAAACCGACGGAAGTGACAATATCCATTGACAAAATCAGCTTAAATCAGAAGAATGTGATTGAACTAAAGGAATTTAATGCTGGAAGGGGGACGGCAGGGTCTTTACAAGGAAAAATACTCGGTGAGTATACGGCAATAAAACCAGTCCCGCTAACGGATGATTTAGCAGGGACTTTTACTGGCGGCAAGTATAAAGAAGTTGTATTACAACAAGACACTATCCTATATAGAGCAGGTACAGCAGATAAGCCATTTGGTCAATTTTTTAGTGTGGAATCCCCTCAAGGTGTTTTACAAACACGCATAGATAAAGCGGTCTTACCACAATGGCCTGGTGGAGGTACTTCACCTATTGATTCATCAATAGCTATAAAGATCCCCGCAGGTACAAAAGTTTACGTTGGTGAAGTTGGCTCTCAGAATGGAATTTATGTCGGTGGAACACAGCAAATAGTTGTCCCTAAGTCATGGACAATAAAGGGAATAGAGATCATAGAGGTTAAACCATTAAAATGATTAATAATATTGAAAAGATAAAAGAGATCCTTGTTGAGATATCGACATTATTAATAAAAGGTAACTATCCTGATTGGGGAAGCAGCTTTATAAAATTTAGTAAGGAAATAGAGTCTGATCCTGAGTTTATAAAAAGCGAGCTATCAAAGCTTTATGGTGGCATGGGCTCTTTTAATGACATTGTGCTTTATGAGGATAGAAAACCATTGATAGATGAAAATGATAGGTTATATTTTTTAAGGACACAACTATTTGAATTAATTAACCATTAATAACATGATCCCAGCCTAAAAATGGGATCATGTTATTCACTTTCTAGAGCTGCATCGCAAGTTCAACAATCAACTTGCCCTGTTCAATCTTAACGATAACAGGGTAGCCGACATAACCCCCTATCTGCTCCAGCCACCTGCCTTTAATGGTCAGTTGTGGTCTGGGTTTTGTACCGTGTTGTATTATATTATGGTTTTATATTATGTAGTTAATAGAAGTGTATAACGTTTTGTGAGCGAATCATTGCGTTTTTAAGATTAATTCTATTTGCTTTTGGTCATTTAGATTATGCAATGCCGGTAAAAGCGTTGCCCCATGAATGACTGCTAACTGACAGCGCCTATCTTTTTCTTGCCCTTCACACAGCGGCATGCTATAACTAACCGAATTCGTGTATAAAGAGTCATAACTACCATTCTAATAATAAACGCGCTAAGGAATAGC
>NZ_JAETXP010000023.1:0-3105 GCF_019641635.1 Frischella sp. Ac48 | reverse complement strand
CCATCGGCTCCACGGCGTTTCACTTCTGAGTTCGGCATGGGTCAGGTGGGACCACCGCAACATCGCCGCCAGACATATCCTGTCTCACTTCTCTAACTCTTCAGAACAAGCTTTCTCAACACACTTCCTTCACCAAAAACAACTCCGAGTTGTAAGGTTAAGACTCTCGGTTCATTAGTATCAGTTAGCTCAATGTATCACTACACTTACACACCTGACCTATCTACGTCTTAGTCTCAAACGGACCTTACTGAATCTCTTCAGGGAAAACTCATCTCAGGGCTAGTTTCGTGCTTAGATGCTTTCAGCACTTATCTATTCCGCACGTAGCTACCGGGCAATGCAATTGGCATCACAACCCGAACACCAGCGGTGCGTTCACTTCGGTCCTCTCGTACTAGAAGCAAACCCCCTCAATTTTCCTACGCCCATGGCAGATAGGGACCGAACTGTCTCACGACGTTCTAAACCCAGCTCGCGTACCACTTTAAACGGCGAACAGCCGTACCCTTGGGACCTACTTCAGCCCCAGGATGTGATGAGCCGACATCGAGGTGCCAAACACCGCCGTCGATATGAACTCTTGGGCGGTATCAGCCTGTTATCCCCGGAGTACCTTTTATCCGTTGAGCGATGGCCCTTCCATTCAGAACCACCGGATCACTATGACCTACTTTCGTACCTGCTCGAGCCGTCACTCTCGCAGTCAAGCTAGCTTTTGCCATTGCACTAACCTCCTGATGTCCGACCAGGATTAGCTAACCTTCGTGCTCCTCCGTTACTCTTTGGGAGGAGACCGCCCCAGTCAAACTACCCACCAGACAGTGTCCCTTACCTCGATTCAGAAGTACAGGTTAGAACATCAAACATTAAAGGGTGGTATTTCAAGGGCGACTCCATGCATACTGGCGTACACACTTCATTGTCTCCCACCTATCCTACACATTAAGGCTCAATGTTCACTGTCAAGCTATAGTAAAGGTTCACGGGGTCTTTCCGTCTTGCCACGGGTACACCGCATCTTCACGGCAATTTCAATTTCACTGAGTCTCGGGTGGAGACAGCCTGGCCATCATTACGCCATTCGTGCAGGTCGGAACTTACCCGACAAGGAATTTCGCTACCTTAGGACCGTTATAGTTACGGCCGCCGTTTACTGGGGCTTCGATCAAGAGCTTCTGCTTGCGCATAACCCCATCAATTAACCTTCCAGCACCGGGCAGGCGTCACACCGTATACGTCCACTTTCGTGTTTGCACAGTGCTGTGTTTTTATTAAACAGTTGCAGCCAGCTGGTATCTTCGACTGACTTCACCTACGTCCGCACGGGATTTCAATTACCATCAGCGTGCCTTCTCCCGAAGTTACGGCACCATTTTGCCTAGTTCCTTCACCCGAGTTCTCTCAAGCGCCTGAGTATTCTCTACCTGACCACCTGTGTCGGTTTCGGGTACGATTACATATGACCTGATGCTTAGAGGTTTTTCCTGGAAGCCGGGCATCAGTTACTTCACTACCTTAGTAGCTCGTCATCACGCCTCAGGGTCTCAGTGACCGGATTTGCCTAATCACACCCCTATACGCTTAACCCACCATTTCCGTCCGGCGGTAAACCTAGCCTTCTCCGTCACCCCATCGCAGTCATACACAGTACGGGAATATTAACCCGTTTCCCATCAGCTACGCATCTCTGCCTCGCCTTAGGGGTCGACTCACCCTGCCCCGATTAACGTTGGACAGGAACCCTTGGTCTTCCGGCGAGCGGGCTTTTCACCCGCTTTATCGTTACTTATGTCAGCATTCGCACTTCTGATACCTCCAGCATGCCTCTCAACACACCTTCTCCGGCTTACAGAACGCTCCCCTACCCAACACACTTACGTGCGCTGCCGCAGCTTCGGTGCATAGTTTTAGCCCCGTTACATCTTCCGCGCAGGCCGACTCGACTAGTGAGCTATTACGCTTTCTTTAAATGATGGCTGCTTCTAAGCCAACATCCTAGCTGTCTAAGCCTTCCCACTTCGTTTCCCACTTAACTATGACTTCGGGACCTTAGCTGGCGGTCTGGGTTGTTTCCCTCTTCACGACGAACGTTAGCACCCGCCGTGTGTCTCCCATGATTAAACTTGTCAGTATTCGCAGTTTGCATCGGGTTGGTAAGCCGGGATGGCCCCCTAGCCGAAACAGTGCTCTACCCCCAACAGTTATTCATGAGGCGCTACCTAAATAGCTTTCGGGGAGAACCAGCTATCTCCCGGTTTGATTGGCCTTTCACCCCCAGCCACAGGTCATCCGCTAATTTTTCAACATTAGTCGGTTCGGCCCTCCAGTTAGTGTTAACCAACCTTCAGCCTGCCCATGGCTAGATCACCGGGTTTCGGGTCTATACCTTGCAACTAAACGCACAGTTAATACTCGGTTTCCCTTCGGCTCCCCTATTCGGTTAACCTCGCTACAAAATATAAGTCGCTGACCCATTATACAAAAGGTACGCAGTCACACATGCCTAATGACACATGCTCCCACTGATTGTACGTACACGGTTTCAGGTTCTATTTCACTCCCCTCGCCGGGGTTCTTTTCGCCTTTCCCTCACGGTACTGGTTCACTATCGGTCAATCAGGAGTATTTAGCCTTGGAGGATGGTCCCCCCTTCTTCAAACAGGATTTCTCGTGTCCCGCCCTACTCTTCAAGCTTCCACTTCAGCAGTATTCGTGTACGGGACTCTCACCCTATATCGTCTACCTTCCCAGATAGTTCCACTTACCACTCAAGCTACCCGCTTTGGGCTATTCCCCTTTCGCTCGCCACTACTCAGGGAATCTCGGTTGATTTCTTTTCCTCGGGGTACTTAGATGTTTCAGTTCTCCCGGTTCGCCTCATATGACTATGGATTCATCACATGATAATGTAGTTACCTACATTGGGTTTCCCCATTCGGACATCAACGGCTATTGCGCTCTTTATCAGCTTACCGTCGCTTTTCGCAGATTAACACGTCCTTCTTCGCCTCTGATTGCCTAGGCATCCACCGTGTACGCTTAGTTTCTTAACCTTACAACTCACAGTTGTCTCTGGTTTTCTCTTCGCTTTTTCTCTTTCCT
>NZ_JAETXP010000022.1:0-4891 GCF_019641635.1 Frischella sp. Ac48 | reverse complement strand
GGACGACTAAAAAACAGTTTGGAAGGATTATTAATCGGCAGCTTAGCCGAACCCCTTACCCGCTCATTACGCTTACTAAAATACGCCCGCATCAAAATAACCGCTACCGAAGTCAGAACAAAAGTACATTATAAAATTGAAACAGTTGAAGTAGAAGGGAATTGGTATAATACTGAAAAAGCAACTGATTTTGTCGTTTCATCATTTAAGGAATTAAGTATTGAAGAAATATCAAACATAAATAAATCATATGGAGGAAGTCATACATTAACAGGTGAAATAGAGACAATTCTTGCTAATATGTCATATAGAGAAAATTTTTATGACAAAATTGCTGTAGCTATAAGGGATATTGCAGGGCGACATTTATTTAATGATGGTAACAAACGCACTGCACAAACAGTTGTTGAACAATTAGTAAATAAAAATAATATGAATTTGTCACCTGTACAAATTCGAAAAGTAATAGATGATGTAGCAACCGGAAAATTAAGAGAAATTGAAGATATATCGAGGGCTTTAAAAAATGAAAAATAATTTTAAATTAGAGTGTTATTGGAAAAATATTGAAGCGATAGCAAAAGATGGAGCATCCGTTATTATTAAGTTGGATGGTCAACGGAGTAAAGATAATTTCTATTCTGTTGTTTTATCAGGAGGCAAGTTAAAAGATGGTTTTTTCAGAAAAGATGGTGCGGAACTTGATTTATTGCTTGAAGAGTTAATAGCATATTATGATTCTTTATCTAATTATTGAATAATTATGAAAATATTTTTAGATGATATTCGAAAGCCTCCAAATGGATGGATTCAAGTATATTGGCCTGATGAAATGATAAATTTATTAAAAACTGGTTTTGTAGAAGAAATTAGTTTAGATCATGATTTAGGGGATGATAAAAGAGGTACTGGTTATGATGTTCTTTTGTGGATAGAGAATGCTATAGTTATGAAAAACTTTGAACCTCCAAAAATAAAAATTCATTCGGCTAATATTTCAGCTCGAAGAAAAATGGAATTAGCTGTAACGAATATTAATAAATTGCGTAGATAATTTATTAATATTCGTAGGCTTAATAATAAAATGATAAATGAAAATTATAAGTTTTCATTAAATTTATTGAAAACATATATTAGTTATCATAATAATAGTATCTATCAATTAAAATTAGATAGTATAGAGAAGTTAATTGATATTAGGAAAGAAGGTATTTCTGATGATGACTTGAAATACGACTCCAATTTTTTATTTATTGGTCACGAAAAACTACCAATTTGGACTCCTAACTCCAAAATTCTCTTCGCGCTAATGAATATTTTACGAATGTTTCCATTAAGGGAAAATACATGAACTCAATTAATATTATAAAACCATATAAATATCTTGATATGTGGGTCTTTGATGATGAAAAGGTAGGCTTGTTACAAGAGCCTTTTGTTTCTGGCGCAGATACTTTAATTGATAAAGCCACTGAATCAATCCCAAATGCTGAAAAAGGATTTATTTTAATCTTTTCTAAAGATTACTTCCCTGATACCGATCTTTGTTTAGAATGGCGAAGATCTGATAATGCTGGTAACTGGTATTACTCGAAAGAATTTGATATGGAAGGTTGGCTTTGTCCTGCTTTGTTTAAGTATTTTCCTGAAGCCCCCAAAAACTTGTATGTCAAAATTAAATCTATCTAGTTAGAAAATCTAATATTACAAATTATCATGAATGTTAATGTCACTAGTGCTTTATAAATCGGCAAAATATAAAAAACCACACAATATTGTATGTGATTATCTAAAGGAAAAGTTGTAATGCTCACTACTAATCTACTTTGAAAAGTGATCATTGACCATACTAAATTCAACCAACTTTTTTAGCGATTTAGTTTGGAAGGATTATTAATCGGCAGCTTAGCCGAACCCCTTACCCGCTCATTACGCTTATTAAAATATGCCCGCATCAAAATAACCGCTACCGAAGTCAGAACAAAAGTACATTATAAAATTGATACAGTCACGGTTGAATTAGATGAGGTTAATTGGAATAATGTTGCTGAAAAGGGAACGAGAAATATAGAAAGTAAAGTTGGAGAATACCTTGAAGATTTTACATCATCTTCTACACCGGCAGAACTAATTCAACAACAAGCCGATAAAGGTACTCAGATAACGATCAATACTGAACATATTTTAAATGGTGAGATTAAAACTTATGCAAACGGTACTAGGATTGGTACCGGTGGGCATTATTTAAGAGATCCGAATATTAGGGTTGATATATGGACTGGTGCAGCAGATGCTAATGGTGTCACAAAAGGATATATATCAGTCAGAGATCCTGCAACCGGAAAATGGTATAAAAAACAAGCTGAAACAACTTTTTTCCCCGAGCATTGGTCTAAACGTCAAACAGAAATGGAAATTAAAAGTGCTTTTGAAAATTCAAAACCCAATCCTGATAATAAAGAAATGTGGCAGGGGACATCCTCAAGTGGTATAGAAATGGAAGGCTTTTATAAAAAACCGAATGGCACAGGTGCTACAGCATGGCCTGTTTATCAAGGAGTTAAGAAATAATGTTAAATAAAAAAATAATATTCAATTGGAACAAAACATTTAGTATGTTCCGCCCATCAGGTTGTTTTTCTGATGAGAATATAAGATATAGACCAAAACAAGGCTATGGTATTATTGCATTAGCATCTTGGTTATCATCAGATCTTCAATGTTCTATTAACTCTGTTAATATCTGGATAAGTAACTTGATTGATTTGGAAAATAGCCCTGCACCAGATGGTATGTTTGGTGTTGGTAATGCTTTTTGGGTTCTAATTACTGATGATTATATTTTTATTGGTACAGAGTATTCAGAAGAACAACAAATATTAATAAACAAAGAACAACTTTTATATGTGTTAGAGCAATATAAAGCTTTTTTAGAAGGAGATTATAAAGATCCCGATAATCCACCCGATCCTATTGATGTTGAGTTTATTGCTGAAGGCCAAGAAGCGATCGATATCTATAATGGATTGCCAAATTCTCATTTGGTTCCTTACGCTTGTTAATCAGTTCCCCGCTTAACTTGTGGGGAGCGAATTTTTAAGTACCCAGATCCACATTGTATGTTCAATAATTAATATATTCTGCTCAATTTTAATAATGGTTGGTCGTCCGACATAAAGCCTTATCAGTTCCAGCTACTAGCCCTCAATGACCTTGTGACCAAAGCACTACGCTTGGTATACCAATGTCCCGTTACAAGTATTGGTTGAAGTGCGTAATGCCGGACAAAATACCTTAGATTATATCTGGCAAAATTCTATGCCATCGATTATTTTATGGAAAACCTATGCCGAAATTCCCCATAATAAACCAATTGGCGAAGCACCCAATCCCTTACAACTGCCTCAGGTTTCACCACCTGAAACCATCGCCGGTGCTTTAACGCATGGCGTGAGTCAATTTCTGGTCGGTTTTATTCCTATGTTTAAAGCCAGCAAGTTTATCCGGCCGTTGCAAAAAATGGGCTCATGGGGCAAAGGAATGATAGCCGGCAGTGTCACCGATTTTGTGGTATTTAATCCCCATGAAGAACGCCTGTCAAACTTAATACAACAATTTCCTGAACTGGCTAACCCAGTAACCGAATATCTACAAGCCAAACCGGACGACAAGGCTGCTGAAGGACGACTAAAAAACAGTTTGGAAGGATTATTAATCGGCAGCTTAGCCGAACCCCTTACCCGCTCATTACGCTTACTAAAATACGCCCGCATCAAAATAACCGTAACTGAAGTCAGAACAAAAGTACATTATAAAATTGATACAGTCACAGTTGAATTAGATGAGGTTAATTGGAATAATGTTGCTGAAAAGGGAGAGAGAGGCTCTTTAACCGGCAAACCAACTGAAATACCACTTTCAAGTACTTCTGAAAATATACGCTCAATTATAAGAGAAAATGAAAGTGCTCAAATTCTTTCAAAGAATGGTTATCATGTGGAACAGAATCCTATTACATCAGGAATAAAAAATCCAGATTACAAAATTAACAGTGAAATATTTGATAACTATGCTCCAAGTTCAAATAATGTTAGGAATATTTGGGCTGGCGTTGAAGATAAAGTGCTTAAGGGGCAAACAAACAATGTAGTTATTAATATATCTGATTCTAAAGTGACAGTAGATGCTCTTGAAGAACAGTTTTCTAAATGGGAGATTAAAGGATTGGATAAAATAATTGTTATAGATAAATCAGAAAATATAACTAGAATTAAGTGAGATAAATATTATGGCAATAGATATAACATGCTATACAACATTAGATGCAGAGTTATTAAATAAAAAAATTAGTAAGATTAAATCAGATTATAATGATATTTTTGATAAATCATATATTATTTATTTGGCTTCACCAATTTTAGAACGAAAACAATTAGAGTTTATTAGTGATAAGCAGAAAAGATATTCTCAAGAAAGTAAGTTATTAATTGCTGAAGAATTTGGTTTTGAAGGTGCTAGATCATATTTTATGGTATCGGTAAATGATAAATCCTTTCCGGAAATGAATACATCAGAAATAGCAGATCTATTACGCTCAGAGCTAGGAAAAGAAAATATGATTGTATTGCTCAACAATGAGAAATTAATTTAATATTTTCCCCGATCAATAGATTGGGGATTTTCATTTATTTTTAGATCTCTATCACAAGCTTAATCATTATTTTATTCTGCTCAAAGTTAATGAACGGTAGCCCGATATAAAATTCTATCTGCTCCAGCCACTAGCCCTCAATGACCTTGTGACCGAAGCACTACGCTTGGTATCAAGATGTTCCCTTACAGATATTGGGCGGATTACGTGATGCGGGGCAAAGTACATTAAATTTATTAT
>NZ_JAETXP010000021.1:0-5212 GCF_019641635.1 Frischella sp. Ac48 | reverse complement strand
TCGACCATCGTATTGGAATCATGCACATACGCATACAAATTCGGGTTATTTCCTGCCAGTCCGATGGGGTCTTTGCTGATGTATGCGCCTGTTTCAGGATTATAGTAACGGAAACGATTGTAATAAAGCCCCGTTTCTATATCCTCATACTGCCCCAGTTGCCTGAACGGAATAAACGACTTATTGTTAAAGATATCTTCCCGTATTCTGCCATAGATGTCAAATTCCACCTGCCAAACCAGCTTACCTTTATCATCATAGGCCTGAGCGGGTCTGCCCAAATAATCCGATACAATCGAGTAGGACTTACCCTCGCATAACTTAGCTGTGGGTACTAAACTTCCTTCCTCATAAACCCAAGTAGTCAGGTTTTCGATCGGTTCGGATTGTTCCAACATAAGCATTCCCAGCTCATCAGAAACAACCTTTGGACGCCGTTCACACTCATAAAACCACTCATGTAATAATACATTACCATCCCAAAGATAACGATAAATCTTTGTATTTGCAATTTTCGCTGTTCTTCTTCCTAACGCGTCGTATTCAAAACGGATCCATTTCCCCTGAGGATTGCGTACCGCTTGTAACATTCCGTTACCCTGCCATTGGTATTCCCAGTCACCTTGTTGCCATTGTGGAGGGTCAGAATTTTTAAAGTATTCAAAAAAATTTTATAACCTAAAGAACCCTTAATCCTCAAGAATTTTATAACTACTTAATCATATCTTAAATTGATTCGCGATGATAAGGATTTAGGCTTTTCTGTTACACCTCTCTGTTTTTCGCACAAACGACTTTACTGGTAGATCTATCGTATCCCAGTTATACAAATTGAAGAGTTGAAACAAAAATATAAAAGCTAACTTATAAGTTTTTTAATACTAAATATCTGTATAAATACTATATCCTTCTGGGACAAAATCTAAGCCTTTTAATCTTGCGCTTATACATCGTTTCTTGAATTCTTCTGTAACAATGATCTTATCATCATCTTCTTCTAATCTTATTATTTTATGATCAACAAGTTTATTAGGTAATATATATAATTTTTTTATTTTTAAATATTTTACCCCATAATAATTTTCTTCTTCAAATATTGATCTTTCTTTATCCAAACATAAAATTATATTTAGGATATTTAGGGCAAAAAAGTTATTATTACAATTCTCTTTTTCATCTTCAATTACGGTATTAAAAAATTGCATTTGGTGCTCTTTTTCCAAATCATTAAATTGCTCTTTAAATTTTTTACTCACTAGAGGTGGACCAGATGAAACAGGTAAATAGTCATATTCATCTAAATAAGAATCTATTTTCTCAACTTTGTAATATAAAGTGTTTGCTAATTTGATTTTTTTCCCTTTTGTAAATTCAAATCCACTAATATTACTTTTCTCTTTATTAAAAAAGAAAAATAAACTTCTTTCATATTTTGGATATAACTCATAATAATTCATAATAGTTCTAATCTATTTAAATTTAACAGTTCCTTTTTAAAAACCTTGTCGTGTATCTTTTCTTGCTTTATTTACTGCATCCGCATATTAATGTTTTGTCCAATTATTAACCTCTCCTATTTTCGCTACTTTACCAGTCTAGCTATTCTTTTTAGAATTGTATTTTTAATTTTGAGTATTCCATATTGTTACTCTTTCCAATGCGCCATATCGTAAGGGTAGTATGGTTGGTCTTTTAGGGGCGTGTCGTCTAAGCCGAGTATTTTGACTAATGCACCGCTTTCAAAGCTCCAATAGCCACTATGGATATTATGTTTACTTTTATGCGATTCGCTCCAACCCATTTTTTTATAATCTTTAAACCATTGTTTTGATAGGTATTGTTTTAAGGCTTGTATTCCTTTTTCTTTATTAGTTATGGCTATATCTATAATTGAAGAATAACTTTTGTATTCATTTTCCTTCATTTCTACAGAGGTGGTTCTTCCGCCCAGTTTATAATTAATCATAAAGTCTAGTAGCTTATCCGGTTCATGAACGATATCTCTTACTGTGACCAATTTTTTAAAGTCTTCATCATTAATGTTCAGTAATATTGCTAGGCTAAAAGTGAAAAGTAAAATATCATATTGGTCTGTGCTGTAATAGGGAGTGGGATTTTCTCCATAAAGGAAATCTTTTGCTGATTTAGCTTCCCCCGTTAAGATAAAAAAGTTTAAATAATCTTGATAAAGATCACTTACTTCTTGTTTTCTCAAGCCTATTGAATATTCTGCTTTGATCAGGTCTATATAATAATTTACTATTGTCGATTCGGTTAATTTAAGAACTTCTGAATTTGACTCATTAAATAATTGCTTCCCTTCGTATTCTGCTTTTTTTAGCTTTTCTATTTTTTCAAAACGTTCTTTAATGAACTGTGTATTTAAATTAATAATTTCTTGATACCCCTCTAGGGAGTTTAATTTATCTCTTAGTTCCATATTGTTACTCTTTCCAATGCAACATGTCGTAAGGGTAGTATTCTTGGTCTTTTAGGGTGGTGTCGTTTAAGCCGAGCATTTTTACTAATGCACCGCTTTCAAAGCTCCAATAGCCAAAAAATGTATCTGCTTTGCTTTTGTGATTATCGTACCAGTAGGTTAATTTCATACTCTTATACCAATCTTTTTCCAGATAATTTTTTAGAATCGTTATCGCTTTGTTTTTATCCATTTCTTTAGTTGTTTCACATAGTGGTCTAAATTGCTCATAAGTTAACTTATTTACTATTGACGGGTAACCTGTTTTATAAGAAATGATAAAAGAAAATAAGTAATCTTTACGGTTACTTTTATGGAGTACTTCTATTATTTTATTGAAATTATCATTATCTGTTTCTAATAAGACGCCAAGTGATAACATTCTTAACATTAACAGGTATTCATCAAAATGAACATCATCTTCTGGTTTGCTGTCATTATCATTCCAGCCTTCTACAAATCTATTTATCACTAAGGGAAATTCTCGCCTTAGTTCTTCAATAGCATATCCTGAAGTGTATTTTGCAATTAAAATATTTAAAGAAATAGTGAAAAGTTGTCTTTTTATGGAAGGAATTCTATTTTCAACTACTTTGTCAATTTCTAACCAATTATCAAATTTAAGTATTCTTTGATTTTCGCTATTAATAAAATTATTAAAATAATCCTGTGTTTTTAAATTTGTTCTCATTTTCATCCTTTTTTATGTAAAAATAATATTTTATGGCCAATTTCCTGCTTTACCTCTAATAATGTAACCATTGGCATCTACTTTTCTTTATATTATATTTCCGTAATCATCTAATTTTATTAATCATTTATAATATTCAAATAAAATTCTCCTACCGACAACCAGATTATCGGCAATATGATCTTCAAATAGTTTACAAAATTTGCCTAATTTCACTTTTATCATATAATGAAATAAATTATTACTTAAATAGAAAGCAATGGTATTTGCATTATTTCAATTCATATTCATTATTGTTTTAATTATAATAATGATTTTTGGTCTACTTAGTGTAAGTGCGCGCATCAATGCTTAGCAAAAACAAGTTATTGAGATCAAAAGAAATATACACGATATCAAAAATCACCAAATTGAATCTAATGAACAGAATGAAATATAATCGCTATCTCCCGCTCACAAACAAAGTCAAGCAACGACCGTTGCTCTTCAAAGGGACACTGTTCCAGAAATTGTCCAAATAGCAGAATCAGAAGTTGCCGTACTCCAACCTACAGTTATTTATACAGCAGTGCACCTGAGCAAAAAACCACAAATTTTCACACAAAGAAGCTTTATTTGCCAAACGCCTGCTCCTGCACCACATGGGTTCAGACATTGACTTAAGAGCCTAGTAACCAATAATTTAATTTCTAAAGTAGCCATCATCATTTTGATTTTTTAGTCTTTCTTATCTGTTTAAATATAGTATTGACCATCAATTATTGTCACCAAAAGTGCGAGTGTTGGGCACTTTTGTTTTCGGCATCGGAATGTTATTTTGAGGATGGTATTTAAAAGATAAAAAGACAATCTATGCAATGATACTGCAAGGCGGTACTCTAGGTATTATCTACATTACTGTATTTGCCGCTTTCAAATTATATGATCTTATTCCATATTTATTAGCGCTGGTTGCCCTAATTATTATTTGTGCTCTGTGCGTATATACGGCTTTATTACAGCACGCTAAAAGTTTAGCCATACTAGCCTGTATAGGTGGTTATTTGGCGCCCGTTTTGCTATCATCTCATTCTATCAACCATACTGCCTTAAAACCTTGCAAAGAATGTGCTTTATTTATATTTATTAAGCCTTTCCAATATTCACTACCTAGATATTCAATTTTTGGGAACTTTGAAATATCTATTTTAAATTTTTGCTTTTGTTGAAAATAAAGTTTTTCAATCATCTGTAATGAATAAATTGAATCTAAATTTTTAATATGATCTACTACGCTTACAAAGGATATTATTTTTAAAAAATCACCAACCTTTTCAAACTCTTTAAAATCTACTTCTTTTTTAGATAACCAAATTATTTGAACATGGTTAATTTTTAATTTAGAAGCATATTCTATTCCTTCTTTGAAAGAATCGCTATATATTGTTAGATACTTTCCATCTAAATTTTCTCGTATTTTTTTATCAAATGACATTTGATTTCTTTTACTTTTTAATTATTAAATTTAGCTTATTTAATATAAAGTTTCCTCGTTTATCAAACAATATAATGCTAATTTATTTCCTTTAAAATCTTACCCGATGCACCATATATTTGATCAGATTTTTGTAGATTGGAATAGAAATTTTATAAAAATCAATCTTTATAAAACGGAAAAGAATCCTTTATTCTTAAGAATTTTTAATTACTTTACTGTATCTAAAATTGATTACTGATGATAAGAATTTAGTTTTTTCGCTTAACTCTATTTGTAATATTGGGCAAACAGCCCTTTTAGCGGAAACGCAAAGCAAAGGGCTTAGGCTCTGTCATTCTCCCCTAGACTTTTATAACCTTTTTTCGCTTGTTAAATCTTTACTCCCTAATTCGGAATGGGAATTGTTAGACGAGTTGAAGAATTATTAATTAAAAAGCCAACTTTAAAGTTGGCTTTTGTTATATCTGAATAATGAATCCTTATTTATTAATAATTAATGTAATCATTTATCACATTTTCATATTTTTTTAAGCAAGAGCTAATAAAGCTGTCTATCTTTAATAAT
>NZ_JAETXP010000020.1:0-5783 GCF_019641635.1 Frischella sp. Ac48 | reverse complement strand
CCAATGCAATTTTGGAATGAGTATAATAAGCCTTGGTTAGATAATGTGATAAAACGAGGAGATAATATTATTTTGGCAACTAAACCAATAGATACAAAACTTTATCGTTTAAATACAGATACTGGCTTAAAAGAATTAACAGGTTTTGGTAGAGAATATCATTATTTGCTTGAGAATGGTTATAAATATGATAGTAAAACAAATCAAATGTATAAGGTGAAATAGCATGAATAGATATTTGCCAGTATTTATTGAGGTATTTTCTTCAATTATTTATAAATATAAATTTGAAGTTAAAAGCATTGATGACGTAACAATTTTACTTTCTAAAAAGGATTTTCAATTAGAATTTATTATGTGGAGAGAAACAACTGATATATTTTATAACATAATTATATCAAAAACTAAGATTGAAAAATTTTCAATAAGTGATTTTATTATTAGTAATATAAACGAACAAGATAGGAATATAGGAGTAACGACTTATTCGAATGATACACCATTCCAACGAAATATAAGAGCTTTAAAATATTTTTCTAATTTATTTTCTCGTTCATTCTCGGGAATGTTAGAAGGTGATAAAAAGTGGTTAGAGGATTATAAAAATTCCCCTTATTTTGAAGAGCCTAGGATAATTGATAGATAAACTATTTTTCACTATTGATTTTAGAGTATTAAATTTTGCTAATTAAAAAATAAATTTGGATTATTAAATAATGGTTCTGGTATGACTAATGTTTAGTGAAAATGGTTTTCTGATCGGTCCGAAAGCAATTAAATCAAAAACTGAATTAAAAAAAATAATTTTGCATGAATTACATAGACTAAATACCTCAAATTCCACTCATTGCGGTAGTAAACCAACAGGTAGAGCTCTCGTTTAGCAAAAATATTAGAAGCTACAGTAGAGGCTTAAACTGATAAGATAAGAGTATTAGAAGGTGGTACATTTGAAGTAGTTAATAAAGGAAAGGTAATATTATTTAGACATTAAAAATTATACGATGAAATATGTACGATTTATAAAAGAATTAGATAAATTAAGTTTTGCAATGGGATTCAAAAGTTGTTTTACAAATATTTATAGAGATAATAGTGATGTTGTCGAATACTTAGAAAATGGTGTTGCATTTGCAAGCTGGATGGGCTATGTATCAGAAGTAGAAAATATTGAAATATTAATTGCACTTTTTGAATATTTTACTGATGGAGAATGGATTTGGCCTGTATATTTTTCATATTATTTGAGAAAGTACAAAAATTTCTACATTCCTATTGAGTTTATTGAATATGTCATAAGAAATAAAGAAAAGCAAATAAATTTTACAGAAAAAGAATTGGTAGAATTTGAAACTGATTTTTTTAGAGAAAGAAAACAATATGAAGAGTAAACTGAATTTGATAATTTTTATCAAATTTTGAATTATGAAAATAAAGCCAATAAAACTTACAAAGAAAAAATTACACAGAAGAAGAATGGAAGAAATTTGAAGAGGAACAATATCAGGAATATTTAAGAAAAAAGGGTAGAAGCTAAATGAATGTTAAAATAAATTTTTTCTAAAAAATGATATGACTGTTTTTGTAGTTAATAAGGATGAATATATAGCTTATGCACTATAAAATGACCCTATCCTAGATTTTGTGTATTTGCCAGTTAGAGGTACGAATCATTCTGTCACCAAATTCTATAATAAATCGATTCATCACACTTTTCCAGTTTTGAATAGGCATAGTCCATTTTTTAGAAGCTTGTTGTATCGCTAAATAGATGACCTTTTTAACTGAGTCATCGGTCGGGAATACCTTTCTTTTCTTGATAGCATGACGAATAACACTATTTAAAGACTCTATCGCATTGGTGGTATAAATCGCTTTGCGAATAACCTTAGGATTAACAAAGAAGGTACTGAGATTTTCCCAGTGTCTGCACCAGGGTTACCAATATATGGTACTTATCATCCCAAATCTCCTCAAAATGAGCAAATGCCTGTCCTTATTGATGGCTAGCGCAAGAAAAACGGATTTATTGATGATCCTTCCATCTTGTTTCACTTTGACCGCAATGCAGTCCAGATAAACAATTGGATACATATTCTCAAGCGGACAATTTTGCCATTTGACCACTTGCTCTTTTACTGAATCTGTCACTTTAGAAATCAGAGTTGGAGAGATATCAACATCATACATCTCTTTGAATGTGTTGGTAATTTCCCTTGTCGTCATGCCTTTGGCAAGCTCTGCGTCCATTTCTCTTAGTCTTTTTTCGTCCATTTATATCTACCCATTTTTTACTCGTTAGCGTAGTTCAAAAATAGACAAATACACAAATTCATTTACAGGGTCCAATCTATATATTGTTAACTATACTTATGCTACGAATTTGCTATTAACATATTTATAATATATTATTTTTTAAATAATTTCGTAGAAGTGTATTGCAAGCTCAATAATTAACTTGCCCTATTTAATCTTAATAATAACAGAGCTCCCCACATAAAATCCTATTTGTTCCAGCCATCTACCTTTAATGGTCAGTTGTGGTCTGGGGTTGAGTTTTGCGCCTTGTGGCACAAAACCGACGTATAATATCGCTCAGTGGATTGTGGAGCTGGTGCTTTGTCTGTGGTTGATTTTAGCGTAAATACCAGATAATTACCTTTACGGTGACCAGATTAAAGAAACGGTGCTGGACAATCTGCCGAGAATAACCGGTGCAGCACAGGTTGTGAGTGGTATCATGAGTCTTTGCGTCGCAGCGGCAGTTGGTAGAGCGGGGGTAGGGGCGCCATTAGCGGCGGTAATTGGCTTTGTGGCATTAGATAATATCCAGGCTGGTGCGCGTTCAATGTGGAGTAATGAGGTTACCGCGACCCACGGTGGCGAGTTGATAGAATGGTCAGGCTTAGTGGCTAAAGGTTATGGTGAAATCGCCTATACACTGGTTGATATTGGTTTAATCAGCAAAGCCTCATCGGTAGTCAAAATGGCAACACAAACCGAAAATGTGATTAAACTGAACACAACAACCGCCGTAAAAGTCGGACAGACAATCAAACCAACCGAAGTGACAATATCCATTGACAAAATCAGCTTAAATCAGAAGAATGTGATTGAGCTAAAGGAATTTAATGCTGGAAAGGGAACGACGGCGACTACAGGTAAGCAAGAGGCCATTATTCCAAATAATAATTGGGGGGCTTTAGATAATGCTTCTAAAATTGCATTTGATGCAGCAAAAAATAATGTAACTACATGGACACCAAAAGATAAACATATGGTTGGCACCACAGCTAATAGAAGTGCTCAATTTAATACAAATAATGTATCTGATATTCAAAACTTAGTTAAAGAGGCATTAAACTCTCCTAATGCTAAATTTCTACCTAATAATGTCGATGGTTCTTTCAGAGTTGTAGTTGATATGAATAAACCTATTGGTACAAAAGGTCAAACAAGTATCCGAATAATAATAGGAAATGATGGAAAAATATGGAACGCATTCCCAGTAAATTCTCAATAGATATTGATTATACCGATTTATTTATCGGTGAAGTTTCATCGAATCCTCAGCTTTTTTCTGAAGTTGAGGGTAATTTATTTATTTTAATAGATAATATCCCTGTTTTTGCTGAGAATGGAATATTACTACTTGAATTGGCAAAGAAATTGAATGATTGGATTTATGAGAAACAGGGTGATTTTGAATATTACTCTATGGATTATGAAGAAGGACCAATCCTATTCTTTAAGAAGGAAATTACAGGCTATTGGCAGTTTGGTAGTATATGGATGGAAAAAGTCTATTCAGATATTGAACTATCCAAAATAGTTGTTGCAAGCAAAGAGTTTATAGATAAATTGCGTTATGAGCTTCAATTAAAAAAAGTTGATTTTAGCAATTTATTCTAATAATCATAAACGTTATGAAAAGTTTAACTATAAAAAAGATCTCAGTCTGATACAGAGATCTTTTATTGCTTTTTAAATCTGCATCGCAAGTTCAATAATTAACTTGCCCTATTTAATCTTAATAATAACAGAGCTCCCCACATAAAATCCTATTTGTTCCAGCCATCTACCTTTAATGGTCAGTTGTGGTTTGGGGTTGGGTTTTGTGCCTTGTGGCACGTAGCCGATGGTATAAAACCGCTCATTGAGTTGTGGAGCTGGTGCTTTGTCTGTGGTTGATTTAGCATAAATACTAAATAATTACCTTTACGGTGACGAGATTAAAGAAACGGTGCTGGACAATCTGCCGAGAATAACCGGTGCAGCACAGGTTGTGAGTGGTATCATGAGTCTTTGCGTAGCAGCGGCAGTTGGTAGAGCGGGTGTAGGGGCGCCATTAGCGGCGGTAATTGGCTTTGTGGCATTAGATAATATTCAGGCTGGTGCGCGTTCAATGTGGAGTAACGAGGTTACCGCGACCCACGGTGGCGAGTTGATAGAATGGTCAGGCTTAGTGGCTAAAGGTTATGGTGAAATCGCCTATACACTGATTGATATTGGTTTAATCAGCAAAGCCTCATCGGTAGTCAAAATGGCAACACAAACCGAAAATGTGATTAAACTGAACACAACAACCGCCGTAAAAGTCGGACAGACAATCAAACCAACCGAAGTGACAATATCCATTGACAAAATCAGCTTAAATCAGAAAAATGTGATTGAGTTAAAGGAATTTAATGCTGGAAAGGAGGCAAGTGTAATATCTAATACAGAGCAAGCCATTAAAAATGTAGATCCTAAAAGTTTAATTAGTCGGCAAAACTCAAATGAGATTTCAGGCTCAGATATTAAAAGATTAGTAAGGGATATGAAGGCTAATGGATTTGATACCACTCAACCTATCGATGTAGCTATCGTTAATGGTAAGATGATTATTATTGATGGTCATCATAGAGCAGCGGCAGCAGTTAAAGCTGGCATAAAAGATATACCAATTAGAATAAACAAAGTTACAGAAGCCCAAGGTAATCAGCTCTTATTAGAAGCAGCAGAGGCTCGCTCGAGGTACTGATATGAAAGAATATATTGAAGAATTAATTAAATTACAAAATAACTTAATGTCTGTTTTTAAGAGGGTTTATCCAGAAGTTAAGGATTATAATCTGTTATTAGATTGCCCTCGAAAAGGAGAATTAGAGGTTAATGGGCAAAAATGGCTATTTATAAAGCATGGTAAGGGACTAAAATTTATTAGAAATAAGCCTTTACCCCAGCTCGTTGTCAATATTCATAGCTATTTATCAGAGTCAGATGTGTTGGACGAATGGCGATTGGAGCAATATTTTGAATCACTGAAAATATCTTATTCTAAGAGTGATATCAGTAAATGTCTAAATGAATTAACATTAACTCAAGTACTAAAAAAAATATCTGAGCAACAATATAAGTTAAATGGGAGTTAATCACAGGAACATAACTATAGTAAAGATTCTATGTTTTACTCAATTATGGTAATCATTGATCAGCTGTCGCTTGCTGCTCAAAAATACTGTGATACCGGCACTATCAGCTCCAATGATATTCAAAAAAATCTGACTTTAAAGTAACCTAAGTTGTGTTTAGAGGTGGCACTTGGGCTGCCTATGCTACCTTGGATAGCGGAACAAATCAAAAAGCATACCGGTCATGCAAATGAATACTTTAAAAAATTAAGGATAAATCATCTAAGTTGATTCTGGATATTGCTATATAAAAATTAGTTCAGTTGCCGGTGATTAATGGCTATTGTGGCACGGTATCTTATTCTGACGCAATTAAAGCCATGCCAATAG
>NZ_JAETXP010000002.1:0-137208 GCF_019641635.1 Frischella sp. Ac48 | reverse complement strand
CACAGCCTTTTATGTTTACTACATACCCGTTTTTACCTTTAGCTGATAACTTATCATTAATAAACTGTTACTTAACTAAACGGTATAATCTGATTAGAAAAAACTTTCATTACAGTAGCGCAAACTTGCTAGATTAGCATGCTAATCATTAGCAGTTCCTGCGCATTTCAGTTTAAAATGGAACAGGTGTGCCGACTAACCAAAGTACGATTGGTAAGGTAATTAAACTTAATAGGGTACTGATAAACGTTGAACTTGAAACGAGCTCGGGTTTAGTATTAAATTGTACCGACATCAGTGTTGTATTAGCTGCACTAGGCATCGCAGAAAGAATAATCAAAATCTGTTTCGACATATGATCAATCGGTAAAAAATAAACTAATGCTACTGAAATCAATGGTGAAATTATCATTCTAATTGTTAATGCAATGCTAATCTTAGCATACTCTATTTGTTTAATAGTTAAAGTAGCTAATTGCATTCCTAATATAATCATGATTACCACAATAGATGCATCGCCAATCATAGCTATTGAATTTAGTACGGCGGTTGATAATGGAATTTGACAAACCTGAAATATAATGCCAAGTAATGCTCCATAAGCAATAGGCATGCGAATCACTTTTTTCAATACTGCCTTTTGGCTTACCATATCAGGATAATTACTACCTTTTGCGGCATAGTAAATACCAACAGTACTCATAACAAACTGTTGTAATACCATGATAATCACAGCTAGATCAAAACCAATTTCCCCAAAAAAAGTCAAAATAACGGGGGTTCCATAATTGCCATTATTCATAAAACATGAACTTAGTACCATCGCACAAGATTCTTTGGCTCGCCATTTCATCAATAAACCACATAAGTAAACGATACCAACTAAAATAAAACACAGTGAAAAAAGATAAACAGTATAAAATAGATAATTAACCGTCAAAGTATGTGTGTAAAATGTTTTGAAAGCCAAAAAAGGAGACAACACATAAAGTGACATTTTCGATAGGTTAGCAATATCAAATTTAAGCGTTTTTTGAGCGATGAAACCGACAATAAAAATACAAAAAATTGGAAACAAAATTAGGAAGAATTGCATAATAATTTTTTAACTTTTGCGCATATTACCAATATTATATACCGCATATCGGTTTATATGTAGTATTTTGCCCATCACTTAATAGTTAGTTTTCATCTATTGATAATAAATAGCAAAGTTCGTAATAACATCTGTTAATATGAGGGTATCGTGCTTAAGATTCATTATCCATTTCATCAATCACATCCAAAATAGCCTGTCGTAGTAGCTGGCAGCTTTGTTCATTAAGTGCTTGATTATTTTTATTGGTTAAGACAAATAAATCTTCTATATGTTCGCCAATGGTGACGATTTTTGCACTACGCAGTGATAAGTCTAAATTAGAAAAAATCTCACCTAAATAGGCGAGTAAACCAGGCCTATCTTTCGTAATTAATTCAACGTATGTTTTACGATCATTAAGGCTAGATAAGAAATTAATTTCTGTTGGTACCGTAAAATGGCGCAATTTTGATAATGGCCGCTTAATTTTGGCACGTTTATAATCAGTTTGCCGTAAGGCTTTTTCTAAACTTGTTTTAATCTCTTCATGACGATCATGGCTAATTAGTTGACCATTTGGGTCAAGTACAATAAATGTGTCTAAAGCATACTCTTTTTTATTGGTGGTGATTAATGCGTCATGGATATTCAAGTTACGTTTATTTAATTCATTACTTACTGTAGCAAATAGATATGGTCTATCCGGTGAGTAAATGAAAACTTCGGTACCACCATGAAACGGTTTTTCATTAATGACCACCAATGGTTCTGTTAGATTATGATAAAGTAAATGTTTAACATGCCAAACAATTTGTTCTGTTGTATAACGCCAAAAATAATCAAATTGATAATTTTGCCAAAATACTTTAATCGTAGTTTCATCATAACCATCTAGCTTAAGTAATGTTAAGGCAGATTGTTTATGTTCTCTGGCAATACTACGATGCTCTGGAATTTGGTGAATGCCTAAATTAAACAAGCGATCAGTTTGGCAGTAAAGTTCGCGCATTAAACTTTGTTTCCAACTATTCCATAAGGTTTCATTAGTTGCACAGACATCAGCAACAGTCAGGCAGAGTAAATATTGTAAATAGGTTTTATTCTTAACTTGCTGAGCAAATTCACGAATGACAGCTGGATCTTGCAAATCGCGGCTTTGGGCAGTAATCGACATTAATAAATGATAGCGAACTAACCAAACGATTAATTTGCTATCTTTTTCGTTGACATTGTGTAATTGGCAAAATTGTTCCACCAAATCTGCGCCTAATTCGGAGTGATCACCAGAGCGACCTTTGGCGATATCGTGAAATAGGGCTGTAATCACTAATAATTCAGGTTTAGCTAATTTGGCATAGACTTGCGAACTATTAGGATGTTTTTTTTGCCCATCTGGAGTGGTAAAGTCGGCTAATTCCAGTAACAGACGGATGGTATGTTCATCTACGGTATATTGATGAAATAAATCAAATTGCATCATGCCGACTATGCGTTTCCAACCTGGAATATAAATCGCTAAAATACCATATCGATGCATAGGTAATAAGGCTTTCTTTATTACATCTGGATGTTTGATTATTTGCATAAATTGTTGGCGTGCTTGCGGATACTCACACAATAAACCATTCATTTTGCGACGCGCTGAACGCAATTGCCGAATTGTATTAGAATAGATACCAATGATTTGTCGATTTAAAAGCATGGTATGAAATAGCTTTAAAATCATTACTGGGTTATCAATAAACAAATTATTATCTTTAACATCAATTAATTTATCACGTATTTGAAAATATTGATCAATATCATAGGGCCTGTTTTCTGGTTTAAGTGTGAGTATTGATTCTTCAAACAGTTGCAATAACATTTGATTTAATTCAGTTATATTATGTACGACACGGTAATAATCGCGCATCATTTTTTCAACCGGTTGATTTCCTTCCCCTTGATATCCCAGTAATCTGGCGATACTCAACTGCCGATCAAATAGCAATCGATTGTCATAACGATTAATTACGATATGGAGGGCAAAACGTATACGCCACAAAAATCGTTGGCAATTATTGATTTCTTCGATTTCTTCTGGCGTAAGGTAGTTAAAATGATTTTGTTCCTGTAAAAAATTGCTACCAAAATGTCTTAATGCAATCCATTGTATTATTTGAATATCACGTAAACCACCAGGACTATTTTTTATATCAGGTTCAAGGTTATAACTGGTACTGTGATATTGTCGGTGACGCTGCAATTGTTCATTAATTTTGGCTTGATAAAATTCTCGCGATGGCCAGATGGTGTTGTTAAGTATCTGATGTAGTAATTCATTAAAGAGTTTATTATTACCAACAATCAATCTAGCTTCGAGTAGATTGGTCATAATCGTTATATCGTTTTTAGCTTCTTGTAAACATACTTTTAAGGTTCGCACGCTATGACCGACATCTAAGTGTAAATCCCACAATAAGCGAACGAGTTGACCTATTTTATCTTCAATTGATTTTGTCAATGGTTTATCACTAAGGATAAGAATATCTACATCAGATAATGGATGAAGCTCACCACGTCCATAACCGCCAACAGCAATGAGTGATATTCGATTAATTTGAAATAACGAAGAAATTTGTTCAGGTAATTGGAAATATTGCCATAAGCGGATAAGTAATTGATCAATAAATTTGGAACGCATATAAATCAGTGTATCGATATCGGTTTTTGCTTCAAATTCTGTCACAGACCATTGATAAAATTTATCTAATAACGATTTAAGATTATTTATCGATAACTGCTCATTATCAATATCGAGCGGAGAAAATGGTAAATTGAGCGTTGAGTAGATTTCAGTTTTCATTAAGCATTTATCATCGACCGTCAATTATTATTTAATATCGTTACCCTAAAATATTAAGTTGTCAATGATAACATTATTTTAAATGATCAACCAATAATTGCCCTAGCATCAAAGTATTACTAATACACATTGAAAAAAATCTAAAAAAAGTGATTACACTACTAATAGCATGACTCAGTAAATAAAAAAAGGGGGCTAGTACATAAGCCCCAAATAACTATTAACAGAAAGGAAATATAGCTTCAAAATCTTCAGAAAAAATATTTACACATCTTTTCATTCAATTTCTAAGCAGGTTTAAGAATAACACTATAATTTGATTTACGCAATACTTTTTGTAAATAAAAATTAATAAATATTTACTTTTAATATTTTGATTTATTTATGCTTTTGATTAAATGAAATTTATTCACTTTTTAAAGTTAACATTTTAAATATTTTTATTTACATTAAAATTACATTTTATTTACAAATAGGCGGAAAGTGAAAAAAAATAAGTTAATCGGTTTGTAAGTTTTCAACTTAATCAAGTATTTTGTGTTATCTTTTATTAAAGATATCGTGGTTAATATTAAGGCAACAAAAAGACTTATGGTGATTGAAGTTTAACAAGCTAGGTTATCGCTTTAATTGTTCACTGATAAAGTAAAATCTTTCATCAATTCATATAAAAATTCTATTACGCAAATATAGCTCAGTCGACCACATGTGATCGACTGATATGTTTTTGTAACGCTAATATATCATTGAGTTATTTTTAACAAAGAACGAAAAAAGTACAATAAAATTAGGTTATTTAATCAATAGGTGAGGATTTATAATGTGAAATCACTTAAATCATCTTCATTAATTTCTGAATCAATTTGCCCAACTAAGTAAGAACTAATTTCAGCTTCTTGAGGTGCAACTTGTACATTATCAGATACTAACCAGTTATTGATCCAAGGAATTGGATTGGATTTTGTTTCAAAAGGTAATTTAAGTCCTACGGCTTGCATACGAATATTGGTGATATATTCAATATATTGACATAAAATTTCTTTATTTAATCCAATCATTGAACCACCGGAAAAAAGATATCCTGCCCACTCTTTTTCCTGATTCGCAGCTTTTAAAAATAATTCGTAGCACTCTCCTTCACATTCTTGAGCGATTTCAGCCATTTCTGGGTCATCTTCACCACTGCGTAAGGTATTAATCATAAATTGAGTACCTGTTAAATGTAATGCTTCATCGCGAGCAATTAGTTTAATAATTTTAGCATTACCTTCCATTAGCTCGCGTTCAGCAAAAGCGAATGAACAAGCAAAGCTGACATAAAAACGAATTGCCTCTAATGCGTTCACACTCATTAAGCATAAATAGAGTTTTTTCTTAAGCTCACGCATGTCAATATTTATTGTTTTACCATTCACTTCATGTTTACCAGCCCCTAATAAACTGTAATAACTGGAATATTCAATTAAATCATCATAGTATTGAGCAATGTCAGTTGCGCGTTTTTTTATTTCTTCATTGGTAACAATATCATCAAATACAATTGAGGGATTATTCACAATGTTACGAATGATATGAGTATAGGAACGAGAATGGATCGTTTCGGAAAATGACCATGTTTCCACCCAAGTTTCTAATTCTGGAATAGAAATGAGTGGTAATAAGGCAATATTAGGGCTACGACCCTGAATAGAATCTAATAACGTCTGATATTTTAAGTTACTAATAAAAATATGTTTTTCATGTTCAGGTAAAGCAGCGTAGTCAATCCGATCTTGGGAAACATCTACTTCTTCTGGGCGCCAGAAAAAGGATAATTGTTTTTCAATCAGTTTTTCAAACATTTCATATTTTTGTTGATCATAACGTGCAACGTTAACGGGTTGACCAAGAAACATTGGTTCTTTGAGCTGATCATTGTGTGTTTGGCAGAAAATGGTATAACTCATAGTAAGATTCCTCAATGATTAAATAGCTAATTATGGTTAAATATTAAGCTGATTTAACCATAAAAACATAGTGGTAGATAATTAACTACCACATTATATATACCAAAACGATAGGGATAATGATTTCCTACGCTATAAACGTTTATCTATGTTTAAATTTTACAAGCACCACCTTCACACCCGTCATCAGTTACAGTAATGATATCTTCCTGAATATCTTCTGCTCCATCACGCGTATTATGGTAATAAAGTGTTTTGACACCATATTTGTATGCGATCAACAGATCAGCAAGTAATTGTTTCATTGGTACTTTGTCATTAGCGAATTTAGTTGGATCATAATTAGTATTCGCTGAAATTGATTGATCAACAAATTTTTGCATAATGCCGACCAATTGTAAGTAACCGGTATTATTCGGGATTTGCCAGAGTAACTCATAAAAATGCTTCAACGTCTCATACTCAGGCACCACTTGTTTTAAAATGCCATCTTTAGATGCTTTCACACTCACATAGCCTCTAGGTGGTTCGATGCCATTAGTTGCATTAGAAATTTGCGATGAGGTTTCCGATGGCATTAATGCTGATAGTGTTGAGTTACGTAAACCATATTGTTTAATCGATTGACGTAATCCTTCCCAATCATAATTCAATTTTGTTTTAACAATATCGTCCAAATCACGTTTATACGTGTCAATCGGTAAAATACCTTGTGCATAAGTTGTTTCATGGAATAGTGGACAAGCACCTTTTTCTATAGCTAATTCATTAGATGCTTTTAACAAATAGTATTGCATTGCTTCAAAAGTACGATGAGTAAGATTATTGGCACTCCCGTCAGAATATTTCACACCATGTTTAGCTAAATAATAAGCATAGTTAATCACTCCAATACCTAGTGTACGGCGGTTCATAGTGGATGTTTTTGCGGCCGGTACCGGATAATCTTGATAATCTAATAATCCATCAAGAGCGCGTACTGCCAAACGCGCTAGTTCTTCAAATTCGTCTAATGATTCAATCATCCCTAAATTAAAAGCAGATAAGGTACAGAGAGCAATTTCACCCGTTGCATCATTAATATTATTAAGCGGTTTTGTTGGTAAAGCGATTTCCATACATAAATTGGACTGACGTATCGGCGCTACCTCGGCATTAAACGGACTATGGGTATTACAATGATCGACGTTTTGAATATAAATACGTCCGGTCGAAGCACGTTCTTGCATAAGAAGTGCAAATAATTCTACAGCTTTAACGGAACGTTTGCGAATCGATTCATCAGCTTCATATTGTTGATATAACTGTTCAAATTCATCTTGATTTGAAAAAAAGGCATCATATAAGCCTGGAACATCTGACGGACTAAATAACGTAATATTTTCACCGTTAATTAAACGCTGATACATGAGTTTATTAATTTGTACCCCATAATCTAAATGACGGACTCGGTTTTCTTCTACACCGCGATTGTTACGTAACACTAATAAACTTTCTACTTCTAAGTGCCATAATGGATAAAATACCGTTGCCGCTCCACCACGTACTCCTCCCTGTGAGCATGATTTTACTGCAGTTTGGAAATATTTATAAAATGGTATACAACCAGTATGAAAAGCTTCACCGCCCCGAATAGGGCTACCTAACGCGCGAATGCGGCCGGCATTAACCCCTATTCCAGCACGTTGAGAAACATATTTGACAATTGCACTTGCGGTGGCGTTGATTGAATCTAAGCTATCATCACATTCAATTAATACGCATGAACTAAACTGACGAGTCGGGGTGCGTACTCCTGCCATAATCGGTGTGGGTAATGAAATTTTAAATGTTGAAATCGCATCATAAAAACCTTTTACGTAATCGAGGCGAGTTGCTTTAGGATAATTAGCAAATAAGCAGGCTGCAACTAAAATATATAAGAATTGCGCACTTTCATAAATTTGTCCAGTTACTCGGTTTTGGACTAAATATTTACCTTCAAGTTGTTTTACCGCTGCATAAGAAAACGTCATATCACGCCAATGATCTAAAACCCCATCCATTTGATTAAATTCAGATTCTGTATAGTCAGTTAATAAATGTTTATCATAACGACCATCGGCTACTAATTTTTTAACATGATCATAAAGTTTTGGGGGTTCGAATTGACCAAAGGCTTTTTTACGCAGATGAAAAATTGCTAAACGAGCTGATAAATATTGATAATCAGGTGCTTCTTGTGATATTAAATCAGCAGCCGCACGAATAATTGTTTCGTGAATGTCCTCAGTACGAATACCATCATAAAATTGAATATGAGATCGAAGTTCCACTTGGGATACTGAAACATTATTTAATCCTTCGGCTGCCCAGTTTATCACCCGGTGAATTTTATCAAGATCAATTGGCTCTTTTTGACCATTGCGTTTAGTGACTAACATCGATTTGTTCATACTCTCATCCATATAATAAATTACAAAAAACTAATAAAACATATAATAATTGATAATGATCAAAAAATACAATATGTAGTGTCTATTAATAAATAAAGTACTATATATTGTGTTTTATGGCGAAAAATAGTACAACCAATATTATCAAACTGCCGATGAAATAGTTCTACAATAAGGATTTATTGGTGAATTAGAGATGACATTTTTTATGCTATATTTTAGATATTTAAATCATTAATAACGAGCAGAAAGTTATTAAATAGTCATGTAGATTATTTTAAATGCACTAAAATCATACAATTTAATGATAAGTATAGTACAAACTTTCAACAATATTGGCATCAGTTATTTATCGGAAATGCACAGACATTATGTCAATCTAGTATGCAACAAATTAAACAACAACATGATAAAGTGATTGTATCGATTTTTGTCAATCCAATTCAATTTGGACCACTTGAAGATTTAGTCAGTTACCCTCTTGGCCTTAAGCGTGAAATACTGGCTGGCCAAAAAAGGGGGCAATTTACTATGTTGCCTAACAGTGGACGAACTCTACGATCCGTATTTTGTTCTTATGTTGATGTTAATGGGAGAACTGAAGCACTCTGTGGTAAAAGGCGGCCAGGCCATTTATAGCTGTTTGTACTATTATAACTAAGTTATTTGATATTACTCAGTTAGATCGCGCTTATCTCCGGCAAAAAGATCCCCAGCAACTGGCAGCGATTAAACAAATGGTTAATGATTTAAACTTTTAATATTGCCGTAATCAGTTACTCTATCGTGCGTGAGGCTGATGGTTTAGCGAAAAGTTCTCGCAATAGTTATTTGTAACAGCAAGAGCAAAGTGCCACGTTATGCTTTTATCAAGCGATGAAAGTTGCACAAATTTTGATTAAACATGGCAAAGAAGATTGTCATAATTGCATCATGCTATTGGAGAAAAATATTGCGCAACAACCATTAGCTAAAACTGATTATGTTGAAACAATCGATTTCAAAACCTTAAACCCAGTCGATAGTATCAAATAATTAGTTTTAGTCGCTTTGGCAGTTTATATCGGTAAAATAAGGCTTATAAACAATTTTATTTACTAACCAAATGAATTGATCTAAATAACGATATTTAATTTTTCTTAAAAAATCACACCTGAGCTAATTAGTGTGTTTGCTAGTGTTAACTAATTCAGTTAGGTTATTACCAATAACTTTTGGAGATAGACGCGCTCATCATTGAGCTTCTATTATTGTTTTTTATTACACCAGACCGCCAACTCAGCATAACCCCAATTGTTCATAGTCTCACACCAAATTTGGCGCCATTTACTCACAGTGCTTAAACTCAAATTAAGTGAAGTTGCAATCGTTTTATTGGTATTATTTGCGACCAGCAATGCAATAAAAGGTTGCCATTGTTCGGGGTGTGGGATTTTATTTAATGGCGTTTTACTTAGTAAATTAAACGTTTTACGACATTGTCGACAGCGAAAGCCAGTTCGATGTCCTATTTTAACTGTATTATCAGATTGACAATGATGACATGGAAATTTTTCTATAGTTAACAATTGTTTAATTAATTTAGATAAAGCAGTATATTGTTCTTCGATCATTGTCGGCAACATATCATTTTGGGTCACTCGAATTTGTGTATACCAATAATGAAAGTGAGGATAGTGTTGTTGCATATAATCTATTAATGCATGTTCGCGACGTTTAACCATATCAATCGTACAATCTAATTCATAAGCAAGAGTATGATGTGTCGCTTTTTCAATTCGACGCGTTAGAATCATACCTAACCAAATTGTTGGTACCAATCGATTAAATGGTGTTTTTGTTAGAGGATTGAAATATTTTTGGCAACTTTTACATCGGAATGTGAGCGGTTTTTGACGAATTTTACGAAAATTGATTTGGTGACAAAATGGACAACATTCTTTAACCTGTTCCGGTAAATATGACAAATCATTAAGTAGTGCATCAAAGTCATTTTGTAGCTCTGCTGGCACTAAATCATAGAACATCGCAGTTTATCCAATAACATAAAACGAGTCTAAAATCATAGCAAAAATAAAGCGAAAGGTACATATAAACTGTGAAGCTGCTTATATTTTGCTCATTGAAGAAGGAGGTTGGATATAATTGATTATTATAACCATATATTTATTGGTTATTTTATCCAAAAAATATTTGATGTTAGATTGCAGAAATAGATTTGAAATGACATTAATTCTCGCAATTGATAATAAGGAATTCTGCTATGACTATAGGTAAAATCGTCACTTCTGAAAAGGTTAAAGAGATTGATAAGAATGGTAAATTTGTTCGTCAACACAATCATTTTACGACGCCTTTTGGTGACCAAGCTGGCATGTTACCAGTCGAAGCAGGGCGTTATCGTTTATTATGGGCTGCGGTATGCCCGTGGGCACATCGTTCCATCATTGCCATTAAATTATTAGGTCTGGAAAATGTGATTAGTATAGGTAAAGCTAGTCCTGTCAGAACTAAACAAGGGTGGGAGTTTTCTTTGGATCCAAATGGTGTAGATCCTGTATTAGGAATTCGTTATTTACCAGAAATTTATGCTAAAACTGATCCTGATTATAGTGGACGGGCTACAGTCCCTACCGTGGTTGATGTCAAAACCGGTAAAGTTGTAAATAATGATTATTTTAATCTAACTTATTATTGGGAAACCGTCTTTAAACCCTTTCACAAAGCTGATGCCCCTGATTTATATCCTGAACATCTGCGAGCTGATATTGAAGAACTTAATCAAACATTGTTTCATGAGTTAAATAATGGTGTCTATAAAGCTGGGTTCGCTCAATCGCAACAAGCTTATGAAGATGCTTATAATTTGGTATTTAACCGATTAGATGAATTAGAGAAACGGTTAAGTCATTCGCGTTATTTGTTTGGTGATCATATCACTGACTCAGATATTCGCTTGTATGTCACATTAGCACGCTTTGATGTAGCTTATTATTCGGTATTTAACACCAATCGCAATCGTTTAGTTGATTTTCCGCATTTATGGGCTTATTCCAGAAGGCTTTATCAAATTCCTGCATTTGGTTCTACTACCGATTTTCAGGCAATTAAACAAGGTTATTATTTAGGGGATCACGCAAAAAATCCTTATGATATTTTGCCGCTAGGACCTGACGTAAGTATTTGGTATACATCAAACAATCGATAACGATCTCATCAATTAACTCGCTATGTAAAGATCATCAGGATAAAGTATTATGCCAAATATAGTAGATTTTCCACTGATTATTAGACTAATTCCGACGTTATTAGCCTATTTGCCGATGACCTTATTTATAACGTTTTTTTCGATGATATTTGGGGTATTAATTGGTTTAATCATAGCACTGATTAAATTAAATCAAATTCGTATATTATCACCGATGGCAACCGTTTTTGTCTCGTTTATCCGTGGTACCCCGTTATTAGTACAATTATATTTAAGTTTTTATGGGATTCCAGTAATGTTACGTTATATCAATTATTTTTATGATACTGATTATAATGTTAATAATATTCCATCAATGTTATTTGTATTAATTGCCTTTTCCTTTAATGAAGCAGCATATAATTCGGAAACTATTCGCGCCGCTTTGCAATCAGTCAATAAAGGTCAAATTGAAGCTGCCCAATCCCTCGGTATGACATATCGCCAGGTTCTACAACGTATTATAATTCCAGAGGCGTTTATTGTTGCATTACCAAATTTTGGTAACACTTTAATTGGGTTATTAAAAGGTACCTCATTGGCTTTTGTATGCTCGGTTGTGGAAATGACCGTCCGAGGTAAAATTCTGGCCGGTTTTCATTATCGCTATTTTGAAGTGTACATCTCACTAGCATTAATTTATTGGGCATTAACTATCATTATTGAACAATTAATTAAAATGGCTGAAAAACGACTAACGATACCTGATAGTGATCAGATTCCAAATTATCGACGAGGTAAGTTACTATGATAAGTGTTCGTAACCTTACGCTTTATTTTAATCAGCATTGTATTTTAAATAACCTCAGTTTTGATATACAGAAAAATGAAATTATTGCAATAATTGGTGCATCTGGGGCGGGTAAATCATCGTTATTGCGGTGCTTAAATTTATTAGAAAAGCCTCAGCAGGGTAGGATTCGTATTGGTAATCAAGAAATTGATTTAGCTCATGTAAAACGTAATGAAATAGTACAATTCCGGCAACAAAGTGCCATGGTTTTTCAGCAATTTAATCTTTTCCAACAGAAAAATGCCCTAGAAAATGTCATGGAAGGATTAGTGGTGGTCAAGAAGTATTCTCCTCAACAAGCAAAAGCGATTGCCTTAGAAAAATTAGTGGAAGTGGGTTTAAGCGGACGGGTCTATCATTATCCC
This sequence comes from Frischella sp. Ac48, assembly GCF_019641635.1. Classification (NCBI taxonomy): domain Bacteria; kingdom Pseudomonadati; phylum Pseudomonadota; class Gammaproteobacteria; order Orbales; family Orbaceae; genus Frischella; species Frischella sp. Ac48. The sequence goes on along the minus strand of NZ_JAETXP010000002.1, from coordinate 124,499 downwards.
AAACAATTATCAGGCGGGCAACAACAACGGGTAGCTATAGCCAGGGCATTAGCAATGAATCCAAAAGTATTATTGTTTGATGAACCTACATCAGCGCTCGATCCCGAGTTAGTTGGTGAGGTACTCATGAGTATTCAACAGGCAGCTAAAGCCGGAAACACGATGATTTTAGTGTCTCACGAGATGCAATTTGTTTACGAAATTGCTACGAGGGTATTATTCTTAGATCAAGGACAAATCATTGAGGATGGCACACCAGAGCAAGTCTTTCATTGTCCGGTACATCCCCGAACTAAAGTATTTTTATCACGTTATTTTGCAACTTTATCGTCAGATTATCAAATTTAGTGATGAGTCATAGCAGGGAAATCTATGGGAATTGTTATCCAACAACATTGTCAAAATATCAATTGGCAGCAAGTCGCGGATTTATTGCGATTTTATGGACTAAGTGAATTAGATGCCGTTACGCAAAGGCAAGTATTTGAAAGAAGCTACGCAGTAGTTTTTTTATTAGAAAATCAACATGTAGTTGGGGTAGGAAGAGCATTATCAGATGGGATTTGTCAGGCAGCAATTTATAACATAGCGTTAGCTAAACATTTGCATGGCAAAGGATATGGTAAAGTCATTGTTGAAACGCTAGTAGCACAGGTTAAGCAGTGTAACATTATATTATATACGCATCCGCAGACGGTTAAGTTTTACCAACAGTTAGGATTTGATTTAATGAAAACAGGAATGGCACGTTATCAACCTGATCATGTAATTGAAATGAAAAACATGGGATTTATCTAATTAATATTAAAGCCATTAGTAATGCGTTTATCCGTCAGTTAATTAAGGAGATAGAGGTTATGAAATATATTCAATGTTATCTGCTTTTCTTTTCAGGTTTGTTGCTATTATCGGGTTGTGATAATAAACAAAATTCTTCCGAGCAAATTAGCAAAAAGAAAATTGTAATTGCCACTTCAGGTGAGCCGAGTCCTTTTACTACGGTTAACAGTAAAGGGGAATTGATAGGCTATGATATCGATGTAGTTAAGGCCATTTTTGCCGAATTACCACAATATCAAATTTCATTTGAAATAACGGAATTTACCTCAGTTTTAGCAGGACTTGATGCCGATCGTTATCAAGTTGGCGCAAATAATTTTGCGATGAATGAACAGCGTAAAGAAAAATATTTTTATACTGATCCAATTTTTCTTAACCAATATGTTATCGCTGTAAAATCTGATGATAACCGTATTAATAGTTTTAAAGATTTGCATGGTAAATCAACAGAAACAACGCCTGGATTAAATTATTCAACAGCTTTAGAACAATATAACCAGCAAAACCCTAATAACCCTGTCAACATTGATTATAGTGAAGCCGATCTGTTGGCATTATTACAACATGTCGAAAGTGGTAAATATGATTTTCAATTAGTCGATCGTGCGATGTTACAACAATTTATCGATCAACATCAATTAAAATTAAAGAGTATTGAATTAAGTGCTGAGGATAGTGCGCGTATAGGTTTACCCTATAGCTATTTATTAGTGAGTAAGAGTGGGCAAGGTGAACAGTTAACCCAAGATCTAAATCAAGGAATAAAAAACATTATTCACAATGGAAAGTTGGCTGAAATAAGCTATCATTATTTCAATGCTGATTATTCGCCAAAATAAGTATGAATTCTTACTAAAAGTGAGATGAAGTAAAAAATAATCTGATTCTTATAAAGTAAAAATGTTGTAATAAAAAACCACCAAACGGTGGTTTTAAATTACGAATATTAACAAAAGTATTATAAACCTTTTGCTTTTAAACGTGCAGCATGTTCCAGATAGATATTGACTGGATGTGGATTGATTGGGTGCATTCCGCCAATTTGGTTAATCGCATCAAGGTGATCCATATGATAGTCTGATTTGATCACTTTACCCAAATGAGTACTGAATCGTCCAACTACTCCATCATTTTGATCTTTTTCTTTAGTAAATAATTTGCCTAATTCAATTAAGATAGCGTGGGATGGGTCAAGGTTATTCAAGCCTTCATTTAAGATATCTCTTTGTTTAATAATTCCACTCCAAGAGTAATAATAAATACCATTACTTTCAAGTTCTTTACCTTCACCACCCCAAGTCGTTGGCAGCCCTTGTGGATATTTTTTATTAAATTCAGCAGTGCCTTTAGTTGATAAACTTTTGACTGCCGAATAGAAATCTTGTGGTAAAAGTGGTTTAGTACTAAATAAACTAATAAATGCCATGAAAGCATTGACAATAACCGAAGCAGCTTCGCCAACGATTCGCCCTTCATAAACATCAAGCAATAGATCGGCAATTTCTAAACCAAAATTAACGCCATTAACTGATGTTACAGAAGCAACTAAATTAGGTGCTTCAGCTGCCACATAACGAGAAGTCGGGGCACCTTGGCTGTGGCCAATTAAATTCACTTTCTCTGCGCCAGTTTCATTCAAAATATCCTTAACCTCTTTTAAAAGTTGTTTTCCTCGCTCCTCGGTTGAATTAGTTGCTGAAATAGCAGGAGTGAAAACGACAGCACCTTCTTCTTGTAATCTTTTGGCAATGTTGAAAAAATAAGGATAGCCCATAATTTTATCAAAACCAAAAAGACCGTGTACAAGAACGAGTGGATATTTAGTTTTAGCAGTTTCTTTCATAATATATTCCTTATGTGATTTTTGTAGATTAAAAAATTACCTGAGTAATTTCTGTTTTTAATAAACTTCTGATGACACAGCCGTTTATTTTTATGTAATTACCAAAAAATATGTTTCTCGGTAGTTATATAAAATTGTTTTAAAAATTTGATTGATAATTTGGGAGAGTGATTGTTAGCCATTGTTATGGCTTAAATCGAAGCCTGCTGTTTTTAAATAAAAAAAGCCACAATACAGTGGCTTAATAGCATTATATAGTAGCGAAACCCTATATGTATTCATTGTATAGAAGCAGCAAACGAAACTTTAAAAAATCGAATAAATTGTAGATTAAAAAATTACCTGAGTAATTTCTGTTTTTAATAAACTTCTGATGACACAGCCGTTTATTTTTATATAATTACCAAAAAATATGTTTCTCGGTAGTTATATAAAATTGTTTTAAAAATTTGATTGATAATTTGGGAGAGTGATTGTTAGCCATTGTTATGGCTTAAATCGAAGCCTACTGTTTTTAAATAAAAAAGCCACAATACAGTGGCTTAATAGCATTATATAGTAGCGAAAATCCATATGATTTAATTGTATAGAAGCAGCAAACGGAACTTTAAAAAATCGAATAAAAAGTAGAAGATAAAATAATTTTAATAATATGATTCAATTTGTTATATTGAGTGCATTTGACGATTAAAATTTAGTCGTTATTTAGTAGCTTTTATGATACTTAACCTATTGCACATAATTTTTAATAGATGGATCTAATTAACTTAACGAGTTTTTAAAATAGAAAACACATAGCTATACTCATTATGATATATGCAATAAATTTACTCTATTTTTAACATTAATAATTGATTTAAGTTTTTGAGAAAAGTTACTATGAAAGGATTTAACAACTTTTTAAATACAGATAATCTATTTTCCTAAAGTATAGCCTTATTTTTCCCAAAAGTCAAATTTTATATTCATATTAAAAATGTTTTTATAATCGCTCATTAAAAATATCCAGAAACAACTAAATATTAGGCATTATTAGCTTAAATTTTGACTTTTACTATAATTTAACACTTCTATTTACCAAAAAATAACGCTTTATTAGATATAATAAGAACATATTATTATTGAGATAAGTCAAATAAAATGTTGCTAAGTTTCTGTTTTTTAATAACATTAATAGTGTATAGTTTTGTACAAGCATGTTTAGATTAAGTTATAATAGTTACATATTATGATATTTAATGAATCCATCCACATAAATATATGTGGTATTAATTATTGAGTTAATCAAAGTAACGATAAAACAGAGTTTAGTAATTTGAAATTTCAACAAGTTAAGAGTACAAAAATGTACTGGCTATGACAAGTACATTTTATCTATTCCCTGTATTTTTGCACGGTCTATAAAAATAAATCCATAACAAATTACCGTCCTATTACCGAATATAAATTTTTATTAAAGTTATTTTTAGGAGTTTTAAAAAATGAATCTGATTTGGTCAGCAGTTGGGCAAGTAATAAGTTCTTGTCTTCCGGTATTTTTGTTAATTTTTCTTGGTTGGCTATGTGTACAACAGAAAATATTTACTAAAGATTCTAAGAAGTTATTATCTGGATTAGTCTCAAATTTTGTCTTTCCGGCACTGCTGTTTGTTCATACTTCCCACGCTAAGCCATCAGAAATATTCAATGGTACTTGGATGATCGCCTTTTTCTGTACAATGTCTTTTTTATGGATAATTTGTTTTTTAACTAACAAATATATATTACATAAAGAATTAAAGGCGACGGCAATGAGTTCAATGTTATGTTGTTTCCCTAATATGGGGGGAATGGGTGTGCCATTTTTAACCCTAATGTTGGGTGCTTCTTCTACGATTTCTGTTGCTATAGCGAATTTTGTGGTTGCTTTGTCATTAATTCCAATGACTATTTTCTTACTAGAATTATGTGATACTAAAATCTCAGGTGGTAAAGTTACTGGAACCATGGTACTGAGTGCAGTGAAAAATTCACTGATGAAACCCATGTTTTTAGCAGTTATTCTTGGGTTAATTGTCAGTGTAACAGATGGTACAACGTGGATGCCACACTTTATATTCAATACGTTTGATATTATGTCTAATGCATGTAATTTTATCTCTCTAATTGCGGTTGGAGTGGGTATTTATGGTGTTAAATTGACTTTTTCAAAACCATTGATAGTGAATATAATATTAAAAAGCTTTCTTACCCCAATTGTTGCTTTGATTGCAGTACATCTTTTTGGCATTACTGGAATGGAAGCTGAAGAATTGGTCTTTTTATTAGCAATGCCAACTGCATCGACCGCCGTCATTTTGGCATTCAATTGGAATGTTGAACAAGAACAAGCATCAAGTATTTTCTTTGCCTCAACGATTTTATCAATATTTATTTTACCAACATTATTACTCATTATGGATTTCACTGTACCCGGTGTTGCATAATAAATGAGATAATAATGATAACCCTTCATTTAGCTTTAGTTGAATGAGGGGTTATTTATTGAATTAATAATCCAAATTTGCTATAAAAAATAATAAAATATTTGTGTGCAATTTACCCTAAATATCTCAGTTTTGCTATTATTGACATGCATAATATGAACTTGGACTAGTAGAACTTAACTTAAATAAAGTTTGATTGTTGGCAATATCAATACTGATAAATTAAGACTTGTATTATTTGATAAAAAAGATTAAATTTAATCTTATATTATTGTATTTAAACAATATTTTATCTTCGAGTGCCGTGTCAATTAATTTATGGGGGAATGCGTTATGCCATATCAAACACGAAATGATTTACCTGAATCAGTGCGTCACGTTTTACCCGAACATGCCCAAGATATCTTTAAAGAAGCTTTCAACCACGCGATAAAACAATATCAAGATCCGCAAAAACGACGCGATAATAGTTCCCCCGAGCAAATTGCGTTTCGAGTTGCATGGTCAGCTGTCGAAAAAGTTTATCGTAAAGATGAAAACGGTAAATGGCAGTTAAAATGAAGCCCAAACTTGATATAAAAAGATAACCTTGTATTGATAGCACTGTAACTTTTAATTTATTACATGTTGATTATAAATAATAGCATCATTAATGCTGCTATCTAAGCATTAGCAAAAGCTGTTAAGATTATGTTGTGATATCTTTGAAAGAAAGCTTAATGTCTTTAATGACATTAACTTGTTTTCAATTCGTTAGTGAACAAGAAAAAGTCGCTATCACAAGATCAAGATAATCTAAAGAACCATTATTTATCGAAGTTATTGAACGTATTAAGTAAACAGTCACATACTCGCTGGAGTAATCTATAAATTTATCGTTTATCATTATTGAAAACAACATTGTCAATCTCTTGTATTTTATCGGAAATTGTAGGCGCTTAGTGGATAATTTACGAATTTTTTGGCGAAATTACGCGCGTACTATGGCGATATTTAACTGATTCCTCTTTTACAGAAAAATGTATTAACGAAAGAAATTAATGATATAAAAAAATTACATTATCAGTTTTCTGCTGATAATTATCATTACCAACTGCTTTTGTTAACTCGGATTGCAATATTTTTTATCTAGAGTTGACAGATGAAGAACTAACCTTGCTCTCTAACCAATACTTATTTTCAACCATGTTTAGATTGTGAACATGATGAAATAGAACCTTTGAATTTGTAGTTATTATCCATTGCAATGAAACGAATCTATCGCGCTTACAAAATATGTACAAATTAATAGTGAGTTTGGTAAAAACGTTATTTTTATAACTAGTTAATCTGGTATTTTTTACAGTCATCTTCAATATATTAGATTAAATTTATGATTGAGTTGTGCATAAAATCGCTATTTATTTGTTCATCAGTACGAATCACTTCTTACATATCCTTACTTCTGTTACAAGACTAATCATTTTTTGCCATTCCATATCGGTTATAAGCAAACTTATTATGTTGAACTTGCTAAGTTAAATATATGGTTTACGAAGTAGAGTTATTGGAAAAATCATTATTTTTTTCCTGATCGATGCGGAAAAAGTTGGTTAGTAATTATCTTTTTTTCCTTTTATACTTAATCTAAATTCTCAATAAACATAGGTACTTAATTATGAATAATAAAGGTTTACCAAAAGACTTTTTATGGGGAGGAGCCGTTGCCGCTCATCAATTAGAGGGAGCATGGCAAGCAGGTGGTAAAGGGATGAGTGTGGCTGATGTGATGACGGTAGGATCACCAAAAAGTTATCGTAAAATTACCGAAGGAATTGTTGCTGGTCAGTATTACCCTAATCATGAAGCGATCGATTTTTACCATCATTATAAAGAAGATATCAAACTTTTTGCTGAGATGGGCTTTAAATGTTTCCGAACATCTATAGCTTGGACGCGTATTTTTCCTAAAGGTGATGAATTAGCGCCCAATGAAGAAGGTTTAAAATTCTATGATGATCTGTTTGATGAATGCCTTAAGTACAATATTGAACCTGTCGTTACATTGTCTCATTTTGAATTACCTTATCATCTAGTGACTGAATACGGTGGTTTCCGTAATCGAAAATTGATCGATTTTTTTGTGCGTTTTGCTGAAGTTTGTTTTGACCGTTATAAAAATAAGGTCAAATACTGGATGACATTTAACGAAATTAATAATCAAGCTAATTTCCATGAAGATTTTGCGCCATTTACTAATTCGGGGATTTATTATAAACCAGGTGATAACCGCGAACAAATTATGTATCAAGCTGCTCATTATGAACTTGTTGCCAGTGCTAAAGCAGTACAGATAGGGCACGCAATCAATCCAGATTTTCAAATTGGTTGTATGATTGCGTTAGTACCTATTTATCCAGAAACGTGTAAACCAGGCGATATTTTGATGGCACAAAAAGTCATGGAACGTAAATACTTTTTTGCTGACGTTCATGTTCACGGCCAATATCCAAATTACATTAAAAAATATTGGCAGCGAAAAGGCATTGAATTGGATATCACACCACAAGATCTCGAAGTCTTAACAACTGGAACGGTCGATTACATTGGCTTTAGTTATTATATGTCCAACGCTATCAGAAAAACGGCAGATAATGATAGTTATGAATATAACGAAAAAACCGATCTAATTGGCAATCAATATGTAAAAGTATCCGATTGGGGCTGGCAAATTGATCCTGAAGGTCTACGTTACACCTTAAATTGGTTAACAGACATGTATCGATTACCATTATTTATCGTAGAAAACGGTTTTGGAGCTTATGATAAAGTTGAAGCTGATGGCAGTGTTCATGACACTTATCGTATTGACTATCTCCGTGAACATATTAAACAGATGAAGTTAGCGGTTGAAGAAGATGGGGTTGATTTAATGGGCTACACTCCGTGGGGCTGTATTGATTTGGTATCTGCCGGCACTGGCGAAATGGAAAAACGTTACGGTTTTATCTATGTTGACAAAGATAACAAAGGTAATGGTACTTTAAAACGTAGCCGAAAAGATTCATTTGCATGGTACAAGCAAGTTATTGAATCAAATGGTGAAGTTTTATAAAGGATAACAACCTTAAGGAGAATCTATGAAAAAAGCATTAATTATTTGTGCTGCTGGCATGTCATCATCACTAATGGCCAAAAAAGTGAGCGAATATTTTGCCAGTAAAAATAAAGCGATTGTGTTAGATGCGGTTTCGGCAACGGAAGGCAGTAATATGATTAAAAATAGTGATTTTGCATTGTTTTTAATTAGCCCACAAACCATGATGATGTTCGATAAGCTGAAGAAATTGGGTGAGGAAGTAAGTAAACCTGTCGTTAGTATTCCTTTTCAAGCTTATATTCCCATTCAATCAGGTATTGAACAGTTGGCAAAGTTAGTTGAGGAAAATATCCCTTAAGATTAGTTGATTATTTATGCGCCATCGAAAGATTCACGTTATATGATGGCGCTTTATGACGCTATCTAATGTGAGCAAGATAGTCGTGAGGTTATAACACACCCGAATAGCTTAACAGAGTAGTTCGAACGCGTACGGATATCGATAATAATGATAAAAAATAAACAACGTGAGCTGATTAGTTTACTGGTTCGTTGTCAAAATACCTTTAAAAGCAGTCTGGAACTTGCTAGCGAATTAGCGTTATCTGATCGGACCGTACGGACCTATCTCAAAGATTTAAAAACAATCATTGAAAACAATGGTGCTATTATTGTTAGTAAACAAGGTTATGGCTATCGATTACAAATAAATGATCGAAAAGTATTTAATTTATTTCTCATCGAGCACCATTTTTTAGATCGCAGTGATGATCAAACTAGCAGTCGCGATGTATCGGAAAGAAAACACTATATTCTTAATTTATTATTACTAGAAAGTCAAAAAATTGATGTTGAAGAATTATCTGAACGATTATACATCAGTTCATCTCAGTTAAATAAAGATATTCAGGAAATAAAAAATCAACTGCAACCTTATGAATTAACTATTAAAAAAAATAAAGCACTTATTTTTATTGATGGTGAAGAAAGAGCTAAACGACATTTCATTATGAGTTATTTCTTTCATGAAGAGTCGATTAACTTTTTACAACGGTTAACTTATTTGAATAAATTTAGTGATATCATTAGTTTTGATATGCTTACGATCATTATTTTAGATGAGTGTCGTGAAGCAAAAATAAAGCTATCTGATGTGATGATGCAAAATATCGTTTTGCATCTTTCTTTAAGTATTAAACGCATTCAATCAGGTCTTTCAATTCAAAATTTGCATATGCCGGCATCGACAAAAATGGCATTGGAATATCGCGTTGCAGAGAAAATAATTGAACGAATAGAAACTGTAACGGGCTTTCATTTTCCGAAAGAAGAGCAGATGTATTTAACACTACATTTGATGAGTAAATCAAACGTTATTCAGCATAATTTAGATTCACAACTCTATTCATCTTTAACCAACCTATTGATAAAAATTCAACAAGAAACCGGCTATCTCTTCTTAAAAGATGAACAATTAAAAAACGGTATTCTGCAACATCTCAAACCGATGTTAATACGGTTAGAACAAAACATTAAATTAGACAATCCATTACTTGATGAAATTAAGCGTAAATATCCCGAAGTGTTTGCTTTAGTCAAACATTATTTTCTTGAACTTCCTAGTTTGAGTCAATTTACAGTTCATGATGATGAATGGGGTTATCTAACGTTACATTTTCTTGCTTCAATAGAAAAATTGAAAAATGAGCAAAAGGCAAAAGTGCTAATTATTTGTGCTACTGGATTAGGCAGCGCTCAACTGCTAAAAAATCGCGTTGAAAGTGAATTTGATGAACGAATTAAAATTGTTGCGACCAGAGGTTATTATGAAATTGAACCAGAAATGTTAAATGAAGTTGATTTAATTATTTCTTCAATTGATCTCTCGGCAAAAGTGTTTAAAGTCCCTGTTTTTCATGTTTCAGTCTTTTTTACTGAAGAGGATGTGCAAAAAATTCGTCATTATTTTGCTTCGCGCAAAATGCTTATAACACCGTGTACAGATCCTTTATTGGCACTTTCAGCTGCAAATTCATCTCAACCGACAACGCATTTGGAACATATTGTCGATGATTTAATCGCTGATCAGTTTGTGATTTGTCAAACGTTACCAGCACGAGAACGAGTATTAGAGCAATTATTGGATTTACTCGCGGTTAATGAAGCACACAATTATAAAACGGAAATGAAACAACAAATGCAACACCGCATGAAGTTAGGTGAAATCTTTTTCAGCTCAACCATTGTGGTACCCCATCCAGCAATTCCTGTAGGTAAATTATCTAAAATAGGTATCGCAATGATTCCGCAGGGATTATTTTGGGATGTAAATTACCCGGCGGTGCAGTTTATTTTTATGATTTCACCATCTATTTATCAAAACCCAAATTTAGCCATGATGACAAAAGCGATCGTGGCGCTGATTGATGACTTACAGATGCAAAGTGACATGTTGCAGTGTCAAAATTTTGCTCAATTTAAACCACTTTTTATCCAACTTATTGAAAAAGGAGCCTAGCAATGAATGAAAAAATGACCTCAGAGGATATTCAACTCGTTGCTTTTACTATTATTTTGCATAGTGGTAATGCCAAAATGAAAATTCACAGTGCTTTTGAAGCGATGCGCAAGGCTGATTTTATAGCGGCTAATCAGTTACTGGAAGAAGCGAATGAAGAAATATTACAAGCTCATAAATCGCAAACAGAATTGCTCCAAAATTATGCCAATGGGACAAAAATTGACATGGAAATTATTATGGTTCATGCACAAGATCATTTAATGACAACGATGACCCTACGCGAAATGGCGATCGAAATGAGTTATTTGTATGAACAAAACGCTCAACTGGCAGTAAAAATGCGAGGATAACCAATGAATAGCCCAATGACTGATGCGCAAAAAATCAGCTTTAATAATCTTTATTTTAACCGTTTTTTAGCAATACGTTATAGTACAGCATTTTTTCTATTTCTTAATCTTTATTGGACAATATTTCTGCTAGGTTCATTATCTGTAACGGCGATTTTATCATTCATTTTATTTATAATGGGTGGATTCACTGCTTTTGAGCAAATCAAGCTTTATCGCAATCATAGTAATCGCTTACCTTATGCCAATCTTTTTTATCGTGCATTATTGATAATCCATATTATATCAATGGTTGCCATTTATACTCCTTTGTTTCATGCCTTCTTTCCCTTTTTAAAACATTCACAAGATGCTTTATATATGCTAACGGTTTTATGTGTAACGAATTTATTAATTGTTTTATTAATATTAAAAAAACTAAATAAAATTCAACGTAATGAGGATAAACACTACCAAAGAATCCGAGCTTACGAAGAAATCATTAATTAAATGAGGAAAACAAAATGAATACGGGATTTGTAATTTTACAGAAGTATTTAATGACGCCGATGGCCAAGATTTCACAATTTAAAATTGTGCGAGCGGTTATGGCAGCTGGGATGGCTTCAGTACCTTTTTGTATTGTTGGATCGATGTTTTTAGTTTTTAATACGTTGCCAATGACCTTTACGAGTTTAGAAGGTCTTTTCGAAAAGACAATTTTTAGAATAAGTGATCTTTATATGATTGCAAATACTGCAACCATGGGTATTTTAGCACTGTATTTTAATATCATTGTTGGTTATGAACTCACTAAAATCGAAGCTGAAGAAACAGGATTAAAAGTTAATGCACTTAATGGTGCGATGCTCTCTGTTTTTGCTTTCTTTATGACTTTGCCACAACTAGTTATGCACAATGGCTCAATGGTATTACAAAATGATCCTGATAAATCAGTGTTTAATGGCTTAAGCTTAACACCTTTTATTTCCCGACTTGGTACATCAGGTATCTTTATCGCCATCATCATGGCGATTGTTGCGACCCAACTCTACTTTATGTGTGTGAGACGAAATTGGATAGTGAAAATGCCTGAAACTGTTCCATTAGGCGTATCTCGCTCATTTACGGCACTTATTCCAACCTTTGTGATTGCTTTTACGATTATCATTATAAATGGCATCTTAATTTATTTGGGTACTGATATATTTTATATTATTGGTGTTCCATTTGCGTTTGTTACTGACTTAACCAAAAGCTGGTTAGGTGTTATGGTTATCTTATTTTTGATCCATGCTTTATGGGTTGTCGGTATCCATGGTGCGAGTATTATTGGGGCTTTTATTACACCGATTATGCTTGCAAATATGGCGGAAAATACGGCAGGTGCTGGAATACCCTTTGCAGGTGAATTTAATAATTCATTGGTAATTTTGGGCGGTTCGGGTTCAACCTTATTAATGACCTTCTTTATCGCGTTTTTCGCCAGATCCAGTCAATTGAAAATATTAGGCCGTGCTTCGGTAGTACCCGCTATTTTCAATATTAATGAGCCGATAATCTTTGGTATGCCAATTGTATATAATCCTTATTTAGCGATTCCATTTTTATTAGCACCTATGGCTTGTGGTACACTCGGTTATTTTGCAATAAATACTGAGATTATGAATCCAATCATTGCTTTGGTTCCTTGGCCATCGCCAATGGGATTAGGGGCCTTTATTGGTACTGGCGGTGATTATCGCGCGGCGATTGTGGCAATACTTTCAGCGATTTTAGCGTTATTAATTTATCTGCCTTTTGTGAAATTATATGATAATAAATTGTATAGAGAAGAACAAAATAAACAAGCTAATGAAGCAGTAACAGAATAACGATTTTAAATAATAGAATAAAAAGGAACGTTAATGGATAACCGCATTAGTGTTCCTATTATTTCCGCCAATAATAACTTCGATAATTGACTTATTCTACGTTTGTTTATGATAAATTATGTACGACTCTATCACTCATTAAACAGTTCAATTACAACATAGGATTAAAGATCAAGGTTATAATTGGTTTGACTAATGACTTGTAACATGTCAAATAGCAAATTGTTAACGGGTAAATCACGTTAACAAGACCAGTATGCTAACTATTGTGGATTCCGTGGTTAAAGGGAATTACTAACGTGAGGTAAGCAAATAATCTTACAATATATAAACAAATCAATATTAAACGCATAATAAAAAATTTTATAATCGTGCAAACGGTGACGTTGCAAGAGAATAAAAAAACATATGCGTGATAGCATTTAGCGTTGCTTGCAGATATGTTAGGTATTAAGAATCAAATCTAAGTGTACAGCTAATGGATGCATTCCCATAAAAATTGCTTAAAAACCTTGCCAAAAAGCAGGGTTTTTAAGAGGATTTTTATTGCTGATTTATTATTAGGCAAATCCGTAAACCAGAATAACGATAACGGCAATAGGAATGATAAATTTAGTTAATATAGACCATACTTTAAACCAGAAAGAATCTAAATTTAACTCTTTACAGATCAGCTTTTGGTTCATCATCCACGCACCAAAAATAACCGTTCCTAATCCTGTGATAGGTAACATAATTTTACTGGTCAAATAATCGAGTAAATCAAAAATATTTTTATTAAATAGTTTCACTTCAGCCCATTCATTAAATGAAAGGATACAAGCAATACCTAATGCCCAGATGACCACACTACTTACCACGGTTGCAGTTTTACGGCCCATATGAGTTTTTTCTTCTAATAATTCAACCGTTGGTTCAAGTAATGAAATAGACGAAGTTAACGCGGCAAACGTTAAAAAGATAAAGAATAAAATACCTAAAATACTACCACCGGCCATATTACCAAAAGCAATTGGAAGTGTTACAAAGATCAGGCCAGGACCTTCACCGGGTTGTAAACCATTAGCAAATACCAGTGGGAAAATAGCTATGCCTGATAGCATTGCCACAATAACATCCAAAATAACCACAGTACTCGCAGTTGATAATAAGTTCACATTTTTACCAAGATAAGAACCGTACGCCATCATAATTCCCATACCTAAAGAAAGGCTGAAAAATGCATGTCCTAAAGCGGCTAATATCGCCTTACCACTAATTGCTGACCAGTTTGGCGTAAATAGGAATTGAATCGCATCATAAAAAGCTGAGCCGCTAACATATTGTGCATAACCTACCAATACTAGCAGTAAAACACCCAAACCTGGCATCATGACTTTACAACCACGCTCTAAACCAGCGCCGACCCCCATTGCTACAATAAATGCTGTCGCAAACATAAATACCGTGTGCCAAATTAACAGACTATTAACGTTACCGAGGAAATCAGTGAATAGCTGTCCAGTAATTTCACCATTAGCACCTTCAAATGCCCCTTGAGCGGCAAGAACAATATAATCTGTGGCCCAACCACCAATTACACTATAAAAGGAGAGAATTAAAAATGAACCTAGTACTCCAATGATCCCCACCCAACGCCATGCTTTCGAACGGCCTTCAGAAATAGCAACATCTTCCATCGTATGAATGGGATTTTTTTGCCCACGACGACCAATTAACCATTCTAAAACTAAAATCGGTAATCCAATAATGAACATGAAAAGCAAATACGTGAGCACAAATGCTGAGCCCCCCATTTCACCTGCCATATACGGGAATTTCCAAATGTTACCTAACCCAACAGCAGAACCAGCCGCAGCAAGCATGAATCCCATGCGTGAACTCCACTGTGAGTGATTTTCTTTCATTGTACCTTTACTCATGAATAAGTTTCCTTGATTCTTTTTAATAAATAGATTATTGCAATTAATAAAAAAGATGCTGTTAAAAGACAATTTTTAATCTTGCCATGAAATGATTCTTTAAACAATAAATGATTATTTTTAATGATAATAAGAATTTTAATTTGGCTTATCATTGGTTAATAGAATATAAGTATCTAAATTACGTTATATTAGTAAAAAATTATTAAAACAGATGTTTAATTATATGATTTTTAATTTATTCAATCTATGAAAAACCTGTTATAGAATCATTAACAAAAATAAGCATAACCTAATTAAGTTAAGTTTTTATTTAACTCATTAATCTTATACTTTACATTTGCTGTAAATGACAATATAGTCATTTAATATATATGTTGTCTAATTAAAATAATTAACGAAATCCAGAATGGAAACCACATCTAAAATTCGTCAATGCATCAAAATTGCTACTCAAGGTTTTATTGGTCGTGAACAACTTGCTGAACTTATTATTTTAGCCGCCATTGCTAAAGAACATTTATTAGTTATTGGTCCGCCTGGTACGGCTAAAAGTGCAGTGGTTCGGCGAATGGCTAAAACATTAAATGGCCAATATTTTGAGTATCTTTTGGGGCGCTTTACTGAACCATCGGAATTATTTGGTACAGTAGACCTTAAAAAGCTTCGAGAAGGAACCGTCGAAACAGATACAGCAGGAATGCTACCCGAAGCCGAAATTGTATTTTTAGATGAAGTCTTTTTAGGTTCGACGGCAATTCTTAATACGCTACTCGGTATTTTAAATGAGCGACAATTTAAACGTGGACATACACAAATCACTTGTCCATTAAAAATTTGTATTGGTGCTTCCAATAGTTTGCCCGATGATGATGGACTGTCGGCATTTGCTGATCGTTTCTTACTTCATCTTTTTGTTGACTCGGTAGCTGATAATTTTATTGAAGATTTGTTGGCCGGGGGCTGGCAAGCGGAATATGCGGCAATTGATACTTCACTTTCATTAGATGAGCTCTCAACACTGAGCGATCAAGTTAAAAAAGTAAATTTAGACAAAATTTTTTCACCTTTTGCTGATGCGATTCGCCTGCTTAGACAAAATGGTATTGTTTTATCTGATCGACGAGTGGTAAAAACATTAAAACTTATTGCCGCAGCAGCATTAGTTAATGGCCGTTTTGTAGCGGATAAACAAGATTTGTGGCCATTGTATTATGTGATACCAACCATGGATATGCAGCAACAAGGACAAGAAATTTTAAAAGATATTTTTATGATTTCGAATAATTCTCAACTTTTTAATGCCGCTGAATCTGCAACGCAACAACCCAATGCACGTTTAGAAAGGTTAATTGAGTTAGCAAAAGGTTGTTTAAATAATGAAGATATACACATTGAAAGTGTATTACGGGAAATTGATGCTAATTATGCCGTAAATACCATACCAGAACCGCTCAAGCAGTTAAGAGCGCAATTAATTAATTTGATAGCTCAAAATGCATAGTCATTCCTATATACAATGGCATTGGCAATCCAATAATGATGCGATTACACCCGTTGCAGTAGTGGCATGGCATGATGTTGTCAGGCGTCTGTTAATTCATCTTAATCAGAATTTGCATAAATATGATTTATCCAAATATCAATTTGTTAAAGGTGATAATTTCATTGTGATTATTGGTGAACCATCATTATTACCATGGATTGATGGTGTACAGTATGCGATGTTTGATAGTCAAGAGCCACAACTGTGGTTACCTTGTCATGCTAAGCCATCGATATCATCGACACTTTTAGCCAGAGCAATAAATTATAAATTTAAGTTTAATCATATTCTGTTGTGGAATGATCCCCAAATGGTAATTCCGTTGGAAAAAAAGTGGCCTTTAACTAAAGAGTTTATTGCATATGCCTTGTAATCAAATACCAAAACCATTTCAAGCTTGGCGGCCTTGGTTATCATGGTTTAATGACAGTCTACAACCGAATATTGCCGATCTTATGTTGCAACTCAATCCATTATTAGGCCCCGTTAAGGAAAGCCAATGGCATGACCAACAGTTATTATCCGGTTTAGGTGATTTACATAAGCGTGGCAGCTACGCAAATTTATTAGCAAGTGAATGGTTAATTGCACAAGAAGAGCCGGACGAGTTTATCCGTCGGGCGGTGTCCTATGAACACTTGTTTTTAGCTCCAACCCAAGAAAAATCGAAAGCAAATGGGGTGATTATTGCCCTGTTTGATAGTGGTATTTTACAACTCGGTGTATCACGGTTAGTGCATTTGATATTAATGTTACTTTTAGATATTCGATCGCATGCGCAGGGTAGCCAATTTTATTGGGGCGTAATTCAATCTTCCCCTAAATTAAAGTTATTTCATGATGTAAATGATCTTAAATTACTATTAAATACGCGCACGACTAAGTTAGTCGATAATAACCACCTAGATGAATGGCATAATTATATACAGCAAGCTAAATTAGATTATGATGAGTGTTGGTTGATAGGCACTAATCATCAAAAAATTGACTTGGTTACTCATCAAGTCAATATCGAAAGGTCTATTGAAGATTATAATAAATTATTAGTTAAGATGACCAGTAATATGATGACAAAATGTTGTCAGTTAACCTTACCTAATGAAATCATTTGCGCCAAAATGGTGTTAGGTCAGTTCATGTTTACAGGTCATTATGCTGAAATAGTTAAAAAATCGATTGTGCCAATTAACGTTAACTTTAAGCCACTCATTTCGGCAAATGGTAATCGTATTTTGACCTATAATGGCGACAATACGCATATCTATTTTGTCAATCTTAGCGATTTGATGAAGGTGAAAAATATTTGTCATATTCATCATTACCATCTAAATTATCCAGTGTTAGGTTTCGATTTACTGGGTAAACATGTTGTTGCTTTAATTCAAGACAATAAAACATTTTTTATATGGCAACCCAATAGACCGCGAATTGAAATAGCTGAAGTCATTCATGTTGATAAAAACAACGTTGTTATCGCTTTATTATGGCTATTTAACGGACATGGTACAGATATTCTATTTGTTGATGCGGAAAATAAACTATATGTTCTTTCATTCCTTCCCAAAAGCCAAGAGAAAATCACCAAGATTTATAAAATTGCTGAAAATGTCATAGCCTTGTTTAAATTGAGTGACCATCAGGCATTATATCTATACAACAATGATAAACAACAACTACTGATTAACGGTCATAATATTAACTGCCATTTTTTCTATTGTTTAACAACGTTGCCAAATTTGTCAAACCAACAGTTTTTTATAACTGCCGAATCATTATGGCTACAAGGATTTGGGCGACTCGCTATAGGGCAGGCACAAGAGTGGCAAATTTATACAGCCGAGAATGATTACCAGAGAGTAGCAATACCTAATGAATGGCAAGTTTTTGGTCTATATTATGATAACAAAACAAATCGTACCGACTTCTTGGTAATTAATCAAGACAGAAAGCAAGTCGCATTATTTGATTATAGCAATAATAATATGGATGTATGCTTTCGATCGCCAAATAAAATTATAAACTATAGTTACAATTCGTTAGCTCAATCCTTTTCTGTAACGACTAATATGGGTGAATTAATTCTATATTCATTTGTATCACAATCCGCACGCCTGAGATTATATAAAGCTAATTAATATATGGAAAATATTGTTGATTTTATACCAAATCCAACCTTAAAAGGTGATCAATACATCGCTGGAATATGGTTTCCTACCCAGTGGTTTGATAGTATACAACGCCGGCGTTTATTGATAAAACATTGGTTTTTAGGTTGCACAATCTATCAATTTGAACATGGTGATTTACTTAGATTTCCAACCTTAAGATCATGTGATTGTGATAATTTGGAAGGTTGGCCATTGATATTAGAAAATGGCATCTTATGTTCAACTCAATTACCTAAAAAACTTTTTGCTAAAGTTGCCGATTATCATTTGATATTAATTATTGGTAATCAAATGGCGATGTATCATTATGATGAAGCTGTCATAATTGATCCTGCGCAGTGGGTCGATTTAGCCGAATATCAATTATGCACAACTGAAACTTATGCTGTTAATGTGGTTTATGATGACGTTCCTGATTTTATGGAACAAAGTAAGCCTCTTGAGCAAATATTTGCTGGTAAAATGCCGTTGTCAAGTCCACTTATGCAGCAGTATATCGAGCAACTACAAAAAAACGCTAAGCAAAAGCAGTCTAATCAACAGACTAATACTCCACCACATTTTCAAGCAGCAAAAAAATTTAGGCTAATATGGATTGCCTATGCATTTTTTGTGTTTTTGATTTTTTCCCACCTATTTAATTTGGATCTTAGTTCACTTTATTATGGTTCTTTTATCGACTTTAATGGTTCAGGTTTTACTTACTTAATTATGTGTGTTATTGGTTTGGTTACTATAAAGGTGATTAGAAAGATCATTAAGTTTATTAATATGGTAAAGCAAGGGGAATTTGATAACGTTATAGAAGCAAAAACATTTTCTTATAAAATTAAAAATAATGATTTACCGCCAAATAATAATCACTCGATAAATTCAACAATACCTGCTCGTCAGCGTCCGAAAATAATTAATCCGAGCAATTGGCG
Organism: Frischella sp. Ac48; assembly: GCF_019641635.1. Taxonomy (NCBI): domain Bacteria; kingdom Pseudomonadati; phylum Pseudomonadota; class Gammaproteobacteria; order Orbales; family Orbaceae; genus Frischella; species Frischella sp. Ac48. The sequence goes on along the minus strand of NZ_JAETXP010000002.1, from coordinate 104,986 downwards.
TAAGTATCTCACCGTATTTGCACTAATTACAAAACTTAGTCAATTGATTGCTTTTCGGCAAGGCAAATATCTCGAAACTATGCTGAAAAAGTTTGAGCAAGGCGATTTACAAGATGCATTACGTTATGCCATTCCGATTAATGATAATGCATGTTCAACCGGTCAATCTTTTGGAGTACCTAAACCACGTAGTAAATTATCGTTAAGCGAATCGATTTATGGTGAAGCAAGCTCTATTTATCTGCCACCAGAGTTAATTGAGCATTTAAATGTCCTTTATCGGCAGAGTTTCGATAAATTGGCTAAACAAAATAAAATCGAAGACGCGGTTTTTGTGTTAGTTGAATTATTAAATAATTTAAATGAAGCACTGGAATTTTTAGTGCAGCATAAACGTTATGCACAAGCTATGGAGTTGGCGATTACGCGTGATGCTGAACCCGAGTTGATTGTGAAACTTTGCTGTTTGGCAAATGATTGGAATCAAGCAATAATGATAGCAAGGCGAGATAATGTATTTGCTAATACGATTTTGCTACTTGAACAGGAACAGCCGGCTATAGCCAATAAATTAAGAGTAGAATGGGCTAAAACATTAGCTGACAAGGCAGAATGGTTAGCTGCGATTGATGCGATTTGGCCGTTACCTGAATATCGTTATCTTGCTGAGCAATGGTTTAGCAATACTGAAAAACTCAATGCTAAGACAATTGTCAAACGCTTTATTTTAATGCCTGATTCGATTGCTGAGCTTAAAACCAGTTTATTATCCATAAAAAATAATCCTGACGAACATCAATTAAGATTTGATATTGGTAAACAGATATTGTTGCACCAGCAATATATTGATAAATTACGTGTTTTATTACATATGTTTATTAACATAATCATTGCTGATGCTATTACTTATCCCAATCAATTAACTCGAGCTGACATAGCAAAATTGATTGAACTCACAGGCGAGAAAGCATTAAAATTTGATATTCCCATTTCATCATTAATTATGGTCAAACAGCATTCATTAATGGAATCAATTGATCTTGTTAAATACCATTGTCCTGAGATGGGTTATCGAGCGATTCATGATATGGTTGCTTTAGCTAATGGAAAATATTTAGTTGCTTTGGGAGAAGCGGGGATTTTATTAGTAAGCAAAAATGGCAAACAATTGGCTCATTTTATGATTGCGGCGGAATCATTTGTAATTTCAGACAATCGGTTACAAGTTTTAGCGTTGATAAAACGTGATAGTTACTATCGTATTCATAAAGTTGATTTAACAACCGAAAAATCGGTTGACCTTGGTTTGATCAAATTTCAGTTTTGTCAACGGCAATTTGATGGTATTAACTGGACCATTGTTAATAATAACTGTATTGAAGTAATTAATATTGGCAGTACATTATCTGTTGTATGGCGTGTTGATCTTTCACCTAATAAAATTGAACAGGGTGTTAGGGATGAGCTGCGTGAAATTTATGTAACCCGTGTAATCCGTAATCAAAAAAATAAACTTGAAGTATTTACATTTCGTCTTCCACAGCATCGGTTATCTCGTCGATATGATATTAAGTTTATTGAAGATATTTATGGCACTCCTTATGTTGGAGAATATTATGGCTTTTTTCTTGATGCAGAATTAGACATCGTTTTTTATTTAAAATATGATAAATATAAAAGCAGATTGATGTATAAGCGTGACTATCAGTATCAATATATAGGTATTCCTTTAACGATTTCCCCCGAGCAGTTAAAACATTTAATTGTGCTCTCAAGTGGTTTATTGACAATATTGTTAGTTAAACGAGAAGATGGTTCGGGTTGGGATATTTACTTTTATCATTACAGCACTGGTACGATAAAAGCTACCATTGATTGGTCTGGTAGTTGTTCACTTTCAGGCAGATGCGTAGGTGGTCAATGTTATTTTTATGATGATAAAGGTCGTTTATTGCATGTTAATATCAAAGAAAGCGAAGTAACTTCTTTTTCAATTTAGTTTTGATCTTAATGAAGATAATAAGATTAAATATGGCAATTTGTCAGCCAATATTATCTTTATGTGTTATCAATTCGCAATTATCAAAGATAATAGTGTTTATTAACACCTATTTTATCTGATTAATTAATAATAAATGCTTATAACATTTAATAACTACTTTCCTGACTGCTTTTTTCTAGTAAAAAGTGATAGCCTGTTTTCGGTATGCTTTATGAATTTTCTTTTAAATATGGTAAGGCAATTTACCGATCATCAATCATGATAACTGCATTGTTATACGATGTTATCTCTTTAAAATGAATGCTTTTTATGGCGTCAATTTTGCAATACAAACAAAATACAGCAGCGTTACTTAGTTTATTATTTTAAACAATATTCGTAAATATGCATGCTAATATAAGATTGGATTATCTTATCATATAGTTATGTTCATCCCTATGATGAGCAATGCCATGGATATTATTTGGTAGCAAATCAATTAGTCTCATTTTCTTTAATTCCCTAAAATCAACCCTATCAGATTAGATTGAATTCATTTGAATTATGGCAAATATCAAATGATTTGAATTTGCTAGTTACTTAATGATGGAGGATAAGATGGAGAATGAGTCTAACAATCAATGGTTTTTTAAAGATTTAGTTCTTTTAGATAAAAACTTCCACAATGCGGATCAATTTTTTGATTTTACTTTCCCTATTTTAAGCAAGGGTGGTTATGTGAAAGACTCTTTTTTGACGGCAATTAAATACCGAGAATCTGTCTATCCAACAGCATTGCCGACCGAACCTTATGTAGTTGCCATGCCACATACTGATATTGAACATGTTATTAAACCTTTCATCTTTGTTACCCGGGTTAAATCAGCTGTGCCATGGTGCGAAATGGCAAATAATGACAATGTATTAAAAGCAAATTTTATTTTTTTACTTGGCTTTATAGAAAAAAATGGACACATCGATTTACTGCAAAAATTGATGTCATGTTTTGTTAATCCAAGTTTTTTAGCGTCGCTTTATCAAGCAAAAAATACATCTGAAATTCTTAAACTATTAAAATCAAATATAAATTTTAAGGAGTCATCATGAAAAAAGTTATTGTTGCCTGTGGTAGTGGCGTAGCTACATCACAAACTGTTGCAAGTAAAGTTACGCGTTTATTAAAAGAACGTAATCTTGACGATATCAAAGTAGAAGTCGTCGATCTTAAATCAGTCGATACCCATATAAAAAATAGTGCAGCATATATCGCGATAACAAAAATTGAAAAACAGTATCCGATCCCAGTGATTAATGGAATTGCATTTCTAACAGGAATCAACATGGATGCTGAATTACAAAAAATTATCGAGGCCTGTAAATAGGAGTTTAATTATGGAATTTCTTGGAACGATCATAAATTATATTTTGAATTTAGGAGCACCGGTATTTGTTCCTTTCATAATGTTGATTGCTGGATTAATGGTGAGAATGAAGCTGAGAGATGGTGCTTCAGCGGCAATTACCTTAGGGGTCGCATTTGTTGGAATGAGTATGTTGATTGGCTTTATGGTTGATGCTATTGGTGCGGCTGCTCAAACCATGATGGAGCGAACAGGCATCGAGCTCAGTATTGTTGACGGTGGATGGACTACTATGGCAAATGTCTCTTGGGCATGGCCTTATGCATTTTTAATGTTTCCGTTACAGGTTGGCGTGAATATTTTAATGCTAGTCTTAAAAAAAACCGATACGTTTAACGCCGACTTATGGAATGTTTGGGGAAAAATTTTTACTGCTTTCATTGTTGTCGCGGTTGTAACCCCTATTTTAGGTTCTGTTATCGCACTCATTCTGGCATTTGTTGTTGCCACATTGCAAATCATATTGGAACTCAATTCCGGCGATATTAACCAACATCGAATTGAAAAATTAACTGGAATTCCGGGCGTTACATGTACACATAGAATGTTATTTTTTAGTGCAATTTATTATCCTTTTGACCTCTTACTACGTAAAATCCCGGCATTAAACAAACCCATGGATGCAGCAACATTACGGTCTAAACTGGGTATTTTTGCCGAAAATCATGTGATAGGTTTTTTACTGGGTGTGACTTTTGGCATTATTGCTGGTTATGATGTTGCAGCGATATTAATGTTAGGCATACAAGCGGCTACGGCATTAATGCTATTCCCAATGATTTCTAAACTATTCATGCAAGCCTTATCACCTATTTCTGAAGCGATCAGTGATTATATGAATAAACGTTTTGCCGGACGTAAATTATTTGTTGGTTTAGATTGGCCGTTCATGGGTGGGGCTAGTGAAATATGGTTTACGGTGATTGTCGCTATTCCTTGCACTTTGCTTTGGGCGGTTATTTTACCAGGAAACAAACTATTGCCATTTGCCGGTATTATTAATATTGCACTAGTTGTCCCTGCTTATATTTTAACTAAAGGCAATACGTTAAGAATGGTGATATTAGCAATTATTGGTGTGCCATTTTTCTTATTTGTGGGTACTCAGTTTGCGCCAATTATCACAGATTTAGGACTTGCTACCAAAGCGATTGATATTCCAACTAATCAATTGATTTCAAACAGCTCAATCGATGCACCGGTATTTACTTATGCTTCATCCTTTATATGGCAATGCTCACAAGGTTATTTTGTGCCTTTAATCTTGGCGGTGTATTGGTGTATTGGGTATGTGTTTTATGCGCGTGAATTGCGAAAAGAATATTTACAAGAAACCAATCAATAGATGCAGATAAAGCTAATGATTGGCAGGATAGTTAATAAAACTGATGGCGAAGCAAATTGCCATCAGTCAAAAGCAAGAGGCTGATAATGATATGGTGGTTGATAAAAGAATTCATGCCGTTTTAAATGCATTAATAAAAAACCCGAGTATGAGTGGCGTAGAGTTGCAAAATGAATTTGGATTAACTCGTAAGCAACTTAGTTATACTGTTAAGAAGATTAATGATTTCCTGGAATCTTCTAATCTTGAATTAATAAAACGTTTCAAAACTGGAAAATTTAGTGTACCCAAAGTTGTAATTGAAAGATTTCGAGATGACTTGGCTTTTCTTGATAGCAAACGTTATATCTATTCAGAAGATGAACGTATTCATTTATTGCTATTTTTTTTATTAACCAGAACCGAAAGATTGTCATTGATTCATTTATCATCGGCACTTATCGTTAGTCAAAACACCGTGATTAATGATCTAAAAAAAGTGCAAATCATGATTGTGCAATATCATTTACATGTTCATTATGATCGTGAAAATGGTTATCGAATCACTGGCAGTGAAATTGATAAACGTTATCTATTACTTAAATTAATTCATCGCATTATTAACATGCCTGTTGCCGATAAAATTTTTCGGCAACCTAATATTATCCCTCAAGGTAATTTAGAACAAGTCGGTATCGTTTTTAGTGAAATAGAAAAAAAATTAAAAATTGTCTTTACTGACGAACAGTTACAAGAATTAACCTATTTTATCTGTTTTGTGTTACGACGTATTGAAAGTAATAAAAAAATTGAATATCTACCGGAAACTTACAGCGAAGTCGTCAATAGTCGTGATTTTCAATTGATGAAAAAGTTAATTGAAAAATTTGGTATTGTTGATGTTAATGAACAGATTTTTTTAACGGTTTTAGTACAAAGCTCAAATATTCAAACGCTTTCCGACAAATATTTTCATCTTGATGCGGTGTTATTAGAAAGTGTGGTTGAGGTCATTGTTAATTTCGAACAGATTAGTTGTATTACTTTTCAGGATAAAAATGAACTCATTGAACGTATTTATCAGCATTGGAAGCCAGCATATTATCGAATTCGTTATCATATTAACAATATTAATAGTGTCTACGATATTGTATTGCAAGAGTTTGGTCATTTGCATGAAATGGTACGTAAAGCGATAACCCCATTTGAAAAAATTTTACATGGTAAGATGCCGGATGAAGAAATTGCTTTTATTACTGTCTTATTTGGTGGCTGGTTAACACGAGAGGGACTAATTAATCAAATCAAAACTAAAAAAATCGCGATTGTCGTTTGTGAGAATAGTGCAACAGTATCGACTTATCTTTACCTGACTTTACAAGTTTTACTTCCAGAATTGCACTTTTCTGATGCTATGTCTAAACGTGAATTTGAAAAATATAAACACTATTATGATATTGTTTTTTCAACTTCTCATTTAACGACCGATAAATTATTATTTATTGTTAATCCTTCACTTAATAATCTACATAAAATTGCTTTTCGTCATCAAGTTATGGGGACTTTACAAGGCATTGATCCCAGTATTATTCAAGTTGAAGAGTTGATGTCGATTGTTGAAAAACATAGTAGTATTAAAGATCGAAAGACATTACAAAAAGCGTTAACGACGTATCTTTATCATGATGAAGTTAATGAAAATCCTTTACGTATCACTCAGCAGGAAATACCGTCTTTAGCGGATTTGATGCAACAATCTCATATTATAATTGCTCAAACAGCGAATATATCATGGCAAGAAGCATTGAAATTTGCCGCTCAGCCACTTTTAAATAACCAATTTATTGAACCCTATTATCTGGAAAGGATGATACATAAAATTCAGTTTGAACAACCCTACATCATGTTAGTTGATGGTTTGATTATTGCTCATGCCGGGATTGATGATGGTGTAAAACAAGTGGCGATGTCGTTACTCAAATTACCAAACAAAATCGATATTTGTGGTTATATGCAAGCTGATCTAATTGTTGTTTTAGCAACAAATAACCCGCAAAAGCATCTTAAGGCGTTAGCGCAATTAAATGAGTTATTAGAACTACATGATGGTGCCACGCAAATCAGGAATGCAAAACTTAACCATGAAATATGGAAATTATTTGCTAACTATCAATGAATATTTTGCCAATAAAGGAGCGATAAAATGTTAGAAATTCAAAAACAATCTGTGATTGAAATGGCTAAAAAATCAAGTGAATGGGGATTATGTAAACATAAGGCCGGTAATTCAAGTGTACGAGATAAACAAACTGGTTATGTTCTGGTTACACCGACCACCATTGATAAAAAACTCTTAACCGTACGTGATATTGTCGTAATGGATCTCGATGCTAATGTGATAGAGGCTGCATCAGGTTTAAGACCAACTAGCGAGTGTTTAATGCATCTGGAGATTTATAAGGCACGTCCTGATGTTTTTGCTATTTCACATACGCATTCTATTTTTGCTACCTCATTTGCTGTATTAGCAAAACCAATTCCAGCTGTTGTTTATGAGTGTGCAATATTAAATTTAAAAGATGGTATTATTCCTGTAGCGCCATATGGAAGACCTGGGACACCAGAACTTTCAACGAGTGTTATTGAACCCATTAAGCGGGCTGATGCCATATTAATGGAGAAACATGGTGCAATTGCGGTTGATAAAGATCCTTATGAAGCGGTATTAAAAGCGGCTTATATCGAAGAAATGGCCGAGATTTATTATCATGCTTTATTGATTAATGGTGGTAAAGATCCTGGCGGTTTTCCACCGGAAGAACTGCAAAGTTGGGCATATCCTTCGCAGATTAAATTTAAAATATAGCTTTATTTCAAATAAATCACCATTCCGCCGATCATACGGCGGTTTGTTAAAGTTATGCTGTTGATAAATATTGATAGCAATTTTTCAACTGATGAATATTGAAACCTCAATAAACAAATTATAACACGGATGCTAAAATTGTTGATTTTGTTATTTTGGATACGTGATGAGTCAATTTAACCGCGTAAAAAATGTATATTGCGATTAAAGAAGATTGCCAAATCATCTTAAATTAATCAGCAAATTGCGTATAGTGTTTTAGATTAAGTTAATCGCTTTGTTCGAATTGTTAGCGCAAACAAACCGCCGATTATAGCGGCGGTTTGTTTGAGTCATGCTGTTTGTAAATAGTCATTCATATATTTCAGAATAAAAGCCATTGACACCGAACCGGGATCTTTATGACCAATGGATCGTTCCCCTAGATTCTTTGCTCGTCCAAATACCGCTATCATTTGAGCTGTATTTTCAGCACCTTGCATGGCAGATTCGACAATTTTCGGTAAGGCATCAGTCAATTTTGCGCTAGTAAGTTCAGTTGCTGTTTTTGCTGCGGCTGCAAGTGCATCAACCATGGTTTTATCGCCGGGTTTGGCATTTCCTCGTTGATAGACTGCTTGCCAACCATCATTAAGTAGTTTTGATAGTGTTTCAGCATTAAAATCCGTCGTTCCGGCAATACTTTTTCCGCCAGCTCGAAAAAAAGTGCCAAAAATAGCGCCCGATGCGCCGCCCATACTGGTCATTAATTTAGTGCCAATTTGATTGAAGAGATCGCCAAAATCAATAGCGTTAAAATTGGGGTTTTGTAGTAATACGATAATAGCAGCAAATCCGCGTTTCATACCAATCCCATGATCGCCATCACCAATCACTTGATCTAATGCGGTTAATTCAGGTTCACTTTCTACCATTTTTTCGGCGGTAAATAACATCATTTCTCGTACTTGTAATAAATTCATTTTATTTTCTCCATCCTAGGGTATGACAAGGTAGATCATAGAGGTGCTGTAGTTCGTCATCTAATTTAAATAAACTAATTGAGAAACCAGACATTTCAAGTGACGTACAATAATGGCCAACTACCACATCGTGACTAATCATACCACGGCGATCAAGTTCGATACCTACTTTGCGTGTTATAATCAGTAATTCGGTATTGCTGAGTGCGCCTAAGTTATTAATTAATACGCAAACACGGTCATTGTTATTGAAAGGTAAATCAGCACACAAACGATCGATCATCTCTTCGACGATGTCATCACTAGATGTCATAGCTTGTCGACGTAATCCTGCCTCACCATGAATACCAATACCAATTTCGAGTTCGTCAGCAGCTAATTCAAAATTAAAATTTGTTGATTGTGGTAATGCGCAGCCATCAAGTGCGACCCCAATAGTCCGAACATAAGTATTGGCTTTATTAACGACACGGTAAAGATCATCAAGATTATATTTTTCTAATTGGGCAGCCGCACCAGCAATTTTGTATAAAAACATAATTCCAGCAACGCCACGACGATCAGCAATTTTTGACAAGGGAGCAGAAGCTATATCATCGGTTGCCCGAATAGTTTTCGAGACGATATTTTCTTCCACCAAAATTTCAGCAGAAATATCAAAATTCATACCATCTCCAGAATAGTTACCATATAAAAATAGCACGCCTTTTCCTTTTTCTATCGCTCTCGTTACTTCGATAATTTGGTCTGGGGAAGGTGATGTAAAAACTTCACCCAGAGCACAACCATCTATTCCTCCTTGACCGACAAAACCAGCAAAGGTTGGTTCATGACCACTACCACCACCTGAAATGATAACAACTTGATCAGCTTGTATATGATTACCATAGACCGCGCAGTAATCTGTTATTGCAGTTAGTTTGCCATTATAGGCATAAACTAGTCCTTGCATGACTTCATGTCTGACATTATTTAGATCATTAAGTAATTTTTTGGGTTTACGCATTGCTATTTCCTTTTTAAATTAATCACTGTTAATCGTATTTATTGTAGGAAAAAGCGCTGGTTAGAACGAATACAATTAATGACAAATAATCTCCTTTTCATTGCGCATCATCGGGAGGGTGTTGTGGTTCCACGTATTTAAATCAGCAAAATAATGCTAATCAACCTAGAATGTTGTATATGAAATAAGTTAGTTTTAGTATTAAAATAAATAGCAAGATTAATTTCATATGATTGATTTCGCTATAAAAAGGGATAGTGATAATTACTTATTTTTGTATCTACAGTTTTGTTATATAGATTAATTATAAAACCACGTGGTGATTGTGTTGTTGTATTATGACTTATAGAGTGTTATCTGGTTTGAGCAGGAGATTGGTATATCCAAGTAATATCATCATGCTTAGCAAACGCACTTGGGAAAAGATAAAATCCATTGAGTAACGGGAAATTCACATACTGCCATTCTACTTTAAAATCAGGGTAATAACGGCTAATAGCATCGGATAGCAAAGTAGTACAATACAAATGCTCATCTTTTTTGGGCGCAATGATAAAGCTAGCGCCTTTTCGCGTTAAAAGATAGTTTACAATTTGTTGTTGCTGGGTTGTGGTTAAGAAATTCGGTCTGGCGATAGCAAATTTTTCTGCTAGTTTAGGGGTGATAAACTCAGCTAAGCTTGAGATAATAACTTGATTTGAATGATTATGATCATCATCGGTCGTCGCATGAATGATTTGAATTTCTGGATCAACAGCAACAACCATCCCGATATGAGAATATTCGTCACCACTAATCTGTCGGACAATAAGGCTGTCTGTTTGTGTTCCTTTACGGAAAATCCAATCCCCAATTTTTATTAAAGAGGGATTAGGTACTGTTTGCGGTGGATGTGATAACTGGCAAGCCAATCCAAAACAGCTCATAAATAGGATTAAAATAAAAGTATAAGTGAGGAGTTTCATGGATAATAGTTGAATATTAAAAAGGATAACATTATTTTGTCACCCTTTAATTGAAATTAATCTGATATATTTTGTAATTGATTCATCCTATTATTTAAGTTTAATTAACCATTTATTATCAATCTTGATCACAGGAATTTTTTCATTTCGGGTAAAGCCATCTTTAAATGTTATCTTTGTGTTTACCATTGCTGATGTTTTAGCATCGTTAGTATAATCCGTAGCAATATTTTCAACTTTGTCTAGTCCATTGTGTTTTTCAGCAAATTTTTTGGCATCTTGCGCCATTTTCTCAAATTTTGAGACAAATAACTTTTCAAAATCATCAGTTTTATCGCTATCTTTAATATGTATCAATTTAAGAATAGCACTCGCATCACCGGCATAAAAATGTGTTATAAACTTTTCTGACACATTTTCTGGTGTATTAACGTCAGAATTACAAGCTGTCACTAGAAATGCTAACATAAAAATACTTAAAAATTTATACATCAATTTCATTGTTCATATTCCTCTATCTATCATTTTAAAAATACCTAATCTATTTTATAAATTTGGTTTAATAATGAGAATAATAATACTTCATTAACATCGTATTTAAAAGGAATTTCCATATAGTTAATCAACATATTTTATTCAATAATCTGTTAAATGATTTTTTATAAATTTTTATTCAACCACTGAGCATGTAACCATTTCTGAGTTTGTCGACCAGCCCTAATGAAGTCCCATTCGATATTTCTTTCGAAAACCATTACACTTTGATCTGGAGCGATAATGGTCCAAAAATATGATCCTGTGTTTAAATCACGACATTTTACCTTTATACCAGTAATAGTGATTTTTTTGTCGGCAACCATGATGGTCTCATCATGTGTATCAATCCAACTATTTTTATAGTTGACTAATAAATCAGGGGCATAATTTTTTAGAAAATTTAGTGTTATTTCAAAAGCGACTACTTTTGAAACCTGTTGTTCTGACCTAATATATTTAGGTAATAGTCTGACAAATCCAAGTAGCATATCTGAATTTTTATCGATTACAAAAGAGATATGTTGGTGACCAAGATGAGTCGTCTGTTCAGGCTCAAAACGTTTTAATGTGATCGGTTGTTGATTATGCGAGCCTTGTTTTTTCAGGACTAAATTAAAATTCATTTCATCTTGGTGTAACAATTTTTGTAGATTGGTAGCTAATATCATATTTGCCGGTTTTAATGTGGTCGAATCCATTATATTTTCCTTAATATTACTTAATTCCTGAGCAAAAGTGGGGGAAGATAAAAAAACACTAATAAATATTAGTGTGATTAATTTTTTCATAATAAATTGCTATTGATAAGTGCGATTTTTTAAACTTAATATAAGTTTTACTGCATTAAAAATGAGAAAAAATACAATAAAAAAGATTAATGTGTTTGAGTTAAACATAGTTGGTAACACCTAACCTAAACTTGCTCCAATAAATAATATACTTGTATAAAGTGATGTTGCCATGCCTCGATTTTGAATGCCAGAGTTTATTGCAATACAAGTGATCATCGCGGGAACAGCATAGGCAAGATCGAGAATAAAAACAAAATGAATCATTAACAAAAGGTAAATGGGGTTTTGCTGATTATTTAGATAAAAAGCATGCATCGCTAAAGAAATGGCCATTAAACACAATGCGATAACTAATACATATAATGGACTTATTTTTTTGTAGACAAAGCTAGCTGTCAAACTAAACAACAGAGTAAAAATACTGATATTTCTTAATTCTGATATATAAATACTTAACCAATTTTGGTGCAGCACAGAATAAAGCGCAACAAAACTTAACAATACAAACAAAGAACAAAAATAAATTGCCAAGCGTTGTTTATCTAATAATAACTTCGGTAATTGGCTAATCATGATAGTAATCGACGATTTAGTCATTATACTATTTTGATATTTATTTTTGATAATAAGAAAAGCAAATAGCACCCAAAAGATAACTCAACGTCACTGTCCACATTATCAGATAAAGATTATCTGTAATCATTAATGAAATTAATACAAATTTAATTATTGATAATATATCAAATCAGGTATTTATATGAAGTGATGATGGTCAATGCAGAGTAAATATCTGCATTGACATTAGCAATAACTATTTTTTATCATCTAACGCTGCAGCTTTTCTCACTAATTGTACAAATTCGCTGCGATATCCGTGAGGGTCCTTACCTTTGGCGTTATTAGCCCAACTTGCTATTTGTTGATAAGATGTTTGAGATAATTCAGGATTATTGCGTAACTTTTGCCCAAATGCAGCTACTGCTGCTATAAAGCGCGTTTCGCTACTTGCTTTATCAAAGTTGCTAACCAATGCTTTCTTTTCTAATGGTAGAGAAACTAGATTACTTTTCTTATCCTTTGGTGCTTTCCAACGCAGTTTGAGAAATGCGATTTCATTACTGTTGATAGAAATATTTGGCTCAGATTTTTTTGCTTGGTAGCGTAAAGGATCAATACTTGGCGTATTACCGACTAAAGTTAGCTCATATAAAACGGTGGTTTTTTTACCAGCACCGATATCACCAGCATCCACTTTATCATTGTTAAAATCTTCTTGTTTTAACTGTCGTTTTTCATAACCAATTTGACGATAATCCAACACGTATTGTGGGTTAAATTCTATTTGTGCTTTGACATCTTTAGCTACTGTGACTAAAGTTGCACTCATCTCTTCTTGTAATACTTTTTGGGCTTCTTTTAGACTATCAATATAGCTATAATTGCCATTACCGGCATCAGCAATTTGTACCATCAATTGTTCATTGAAATTATCATCACCGAAACCGAGTGTAGATAACGTAATGCCTTTTTCTTTTTCACTGATAACAAATGCTTTCAACTCTTCGGTACTACGAATTCCAACATTGAAATCACCATCAGTCGCCAATAATATTCGGTTAATGCCGTTAGCGACTTTGTTTTGTTCGGCCATTTTATACGCTAATTTAAGCCCTGCGCCACCAGCAGTGCTGCCACCAGCCTCAAAATTGTCAATTGCAGCCAAAATTTTTGCTTTATCACGACCTGATGTTGGTGGCAAAGCAACACCTTCACTTCCTGCATAAGTTACAATCGCCACTTTATCTTCCGGACGAAGCTTATCTACTAATAACTTTAATGATTTTTGTAATAATTCTAATCGGTCAGGACCATACATGGATCCCGATGTATCGACTAAGAAGGTAAGATTAGAAGGTGGGAGCTTTTTAAAATTAACATCGTTAGCTTTAATATTTACCTTTAATAAAACTTTGTCTGCATTCCATGGGCTTGGGGTTAGTTCATAAGCTACTGAAAATGGCGAACCTACTAACGGTATTAGATCTTCATTTGGAGCACTTGGAAAATAGTTAATAAACTCTTCTACTCGTACTGCGTCAGGATGAGGCATACGGCCTTGCGACAAAAACCGGCGGCTATTAGCATAACTTCCTGTGTCCATATCGAGACTAAATGTACTTACAGGTTCGTTGGCAACTTGTTTGATTGAATTATCAGTATAGTTTTTATATTGCGCTGTGTCTGATGATATGTATATGTCATTAATAAACCTTTGTGTCGAACTATTGCTAGTAACCAGAGTATCTGAAAACTCACCCATTCGGTAATTAGGTTCTATCAATATGTTAGAACTGTTTTCTGAATTGTAAGCCGGTTTTTTCGATGCTTGAGAACTGTTTTCCGAGTAATCATTACCACAAGCAGTTAATATTCCGCTTAATAATATTAAGATAAAATTTTGTGCCAGCGTTTTTTTTTGAAATTTTATTTTTGACATAAATGACCCCTTTTCTGAAAATAAATTTTGGTATAGTTTTGCATGGAAAATGTATAAAATCCAATCAATTCTGCTTATAAATCTTTTGATCTATTGGTAACATAATTTTTTTATTTAATTAGCAGCCAAATTTAAAATTTAACGTCTTCGCTATTAAATTTTTTGTGATATACATAACCTTTTTATGGGATTATTCATTTTTTTGCCAACGCAATAATTCAATGAATGCGGTCATCGCCGTAGTTTTATGTTTGTTGGGTGGGTAATAAAGGTACATCGGTGGATAAGTAATGGCTGTTTTATTTAACAATTCAATCAATCGTCCCGCTTGTATATCGGCTTGTACGCTGGTACGTGGTAGCCAAGTTATTCCCAATCCATCTATGGCAGCTTGTTTAATTAAATATTGTGAATTGAAAACTAAGTTTTCTGGAACACGTATTTTATGTAATTGTTTTTGTTCAATAAACTCCCATTCGCTGACTCTAAATTCTGGATTAAGCGCGATCACAATACAACGATGGTTGGTAATTTCTTGTAATTGTTTGGGTTCACCGTATTGACTTAAATAGTAAGGTGAAGCAATCAGAGCCATCGTATTTTCAGCTGATATCGGTACTGCGGTCATGTCTTGAGCCAAGTCTTTACCTGAACGGACACCAAAGTCAAACCGTTCCGCCACAATGTCACAGTAATTATTATTAATAAAAATTTCAATTTCAACACCGGGATTTTGCGCTAAAAAGTGATGAATTTTGGGATAAATTAATTCAAAAGCTGGACGTTCCGGACAATTAATGCGAATTTTCCCACTCATATTATGGGTATAATCAGAAAGCGCACATAACTCTTGTTGGATACAGGTGAACATTGGCATAACGCGTTCCAATAATTGTTGACCTGCTTCGGTAGTCGAAACTGCACGAGTGGTACGATTTAATAATTTTATTTTTAACCGCCTTTCTAGCTCATTTATTCGATGGCTTAAGGCAGAGGGTTGTACATTCAGGATTGCAGCAGCTTGCGTAAAACTACCTAATTTAGCAATTTGCAAAAAAGCATAAAGATCATTGAAATGTTTATGACTAGTCATTGTTATCCCATTAATGAATTTTACTCACAAAGCCATGTTAATTATCTTATATTATCATGGTAATGTTGTCTGCTTATAATAAATTACATTCATTATTTACGGGAATAAAACAATGAGATACTTAAAGACAACACTATTAGTCACGCTATTAGTGACAACATTAGGAGGCGATGCTATGGCTCAAGATTATAAAAATAATCCATTTACACTAACGTATGAAAATGCCTTAACTAAAAATGAATCAGGTAAAGTTAATATACATCCCGTGAAATATAAACAACACCAAACCAATATTGACGTAGTTGCAAACGTGTATACGCCAGCAAATTATAATCCTATAAACAAATATCCGGCTATTGTCGTGGCTCATCCAAATGGTGGTGTAAAAGAACAAGTGTCTGGGTTGTATGCACAAAATCTTGCCGAGCAAGGTTACATTACTATTGCTTTTGATGCGGCTTATCAAGGCGGAAGTTCAGGAACACCACGTTATACTGACAAACCACAAAATCGTATTGAAGATATTCGAGCCGCAGCCGATTTTATTAGTCAATATCCTAGTGTAGATGCTCATCACATAGGTTTGTTAGGTATTTGTGGTGGCGGTGGATACTCGATTAAAGCAGCTCAGACCGATAAGCGTTTTATTGCTGTGGCCACGGTGAGTATGTTTAATACAGGTGATGCGCGACGTAATGGTTTTATGCGTAGTCAAAAAGAGACAATCCAACAGCGTTTGAGTGATATTGCCAAAGTCCGGGCACAAGAAGCCGTGGGGGGGGGAATTCAATATTCTCCTTCATTTGGTCAAAATATGACTCCTGAACAAGTGGCGGAATTACCTTTTGAAATGTATCGCCAAGGTTATGAATACTATGCCAATACGCATGCTCATCCAAACTCGCAAACGAATAATACGATCGATAGTTTTCAAGATTTAATAGCGTTTGACGTCAATACTAATGTTGAATTAATTAGTCAACCTTTATTAATGATTGCTGGTGAGAAAGCGGATTCACTCTATATGACTCAAGAAGTTTTTGCTAACGCAAGTGGAACCGACAATAAAGAATTGTTTCTTGTGCCAAATGCAAGTCATATAGAAACATATTGGAAACAGCCTTATGTGCAGCAGATAACTGATAAATTAACCACATTTTTTGGTGATAACTTAAAATGACAATCAAAACAGTTAAACTATTTACATTACTTTATTTTTTGCTATTTAATCTAAATCTACAGGCAGAAATAATGGATACTCAATTAACATCAAGTAATACATTTATTTTACAGTCAGCTGATAGCGATCATTTTACTGGCAAGGCAGCCTTTATCCGTTATCCATTAATGCCTAGTCACGGTGATGTAGCTCCAGCAATTGTCCATTTTGAACCAAATGGATTTACCAACTGGCATGCACATAGTCAAGGGCAGTATTTAATTGTGATAGAAGGGACGGGACGTTTTCAACAGTGGGGAAAACCAATTCAGCTGATCACCCAAGGTGATGTGGTATGGATTGCGCCAAACGTTAAGCACTGGCATGGTGCCGACGAATATACAGCAATGAGTCATATTGCAATCAGCCCGGCAAAGGATAATATGGTTACTTGGATGGAAAAAGTCCAACCGGAAAGTGTTAATAATTCCATAAAAATTGAAACCACCAATAATCAACAATTAACGGCTAAGCAACTTGTTGTAGTTCCCCTTGCGATCGCCGTGACCGAAGGCGACCAAATTGTGGTAAAAAAATTTATTGAACAAGGGCTAAAAATAGGGCTGACAGTCAATGAACTTAAAGAGTTGGTGTCACATCAGTTTGCTTATATTGGCGCACCTAAAACCTTAAATGCTATGATCACCTTGAAAACGGTGCTTGAAGAACGAATTAAGCAAGGTATCAATGATCCACAAGGTTCACTACCAACCCAATTAGGGCGTGTTAATTATTATGAACTGGGAACACAAAAGTTAGCGCAACTCACTCATCGTCCAACTAAAACAGCTATTTTCGATTTTGCCCCAGCGATTGATTATGCCATTAAAGCACAATTATTTGGCTACCAGTTTAGTCGTGATAATTTAGGTGATTTTGAACGAGAATTGGCTACACTGGGAAGTTTGATCGGACTAGGCACAAGTGTAAATCCACAATTACGTTCACATTTAACCATATTACGAAACCTTGGTTTAACCGAAACGGGTATCAATCAACTTATTACTCAGGTTAGCTCTGAACAATTTACAAACTTGCATCAAGTATGGAATGAGATTAATAAATAATATGTTATTTAAGTGAAAATAATAACCAATTTGGTCTAACGGTAAGTTAAAGCCAAGTGTCTTTAGCAAAGCGAAAATTCTCTTTACTGATATATAATCGAATATGAGTTGCCATTATTCGTAAAAAATAACCCGTTAATATCATACTATTGAGGGGTTTTTTATTGATAAAGCGATTTTATAATGTAAATGTTATTTAATGGAAAACAATTATACTAAAATGGCAATTCCTGACGGATTATTGTTTGTTTTGGCTAGTTTTGAACGTTTATTAACTTTTTTAAGCTAGTGGTAAAAATCAATATGATTAAATTTAGTCGAATCTAAAAAACATTCACGCATGAAAGCGACTATCAATGGTAATAATAAATTTATTACTATATAATTTATGCTCATTTAATATACGATTAATTATAAAATTTCAAGGAATTGTGAAATGTCTAATAATATAGTTTCTTACGTTGATAGAGCGGTACAATCATTAAATAAAGTGGGTATAACTGTTAAGCCACAAGCTGATGCTCCAGTTTTAAAATTACTAGATAAAATTGCAGAAATTGATAAGAATCGTATTGTTGCTATTGCTCGTACTTTGCAACAACAAGGCGCCTTTAATGAAGTGGTGCGAGAGCAAATTGATGGTATGGCAGTTTCTCAGCGTTACACGAAAATTGTTAGTAATTTTGATAGTATTCGTACCGATATGGAAAAGATGGTCGGTTGGTTAGATGATGGACGCTTAGATTTTTTTGAAAAAGTTAAAATAGGTTGGATGACCCTACAACGAGGCTCAATTCCTGATCGCTTTAATGCGATCAAAAAGACCTATCTGGAAGTATCTAAAGATACCAATCATCAGATAGAGCGCGAGCGCGTTATTTTAGATGCCTATATCGATTTTCGTTTTGGTTTAAAGCAAGCACAAATCGCCGCAGAGGAGGTGGTGCAAATTGCCGCAGCTCGTCTCGAACAGTGTAAAGAAGAATTAGCTTTGGCGATGGCGGCAGTTGATGAATATCATTCAGATGATCATGTTGGACGAGCACGTTTAGAGCTTGCTCGTGATGAGGCGTTACGTAATGTCCAACAAGAAGACAGTCGTTACCAAATTGTTTTAGATTTGTCCAATAACTTAACCGTTTCCTATAATTCGGCTGAAGCGGTTTTTGCCCGATTACAGCAAACTACATCTGTTAAAGAACGTGTTTATCAACAAAGTGTCAGTTTCTTTTCCACAAATGAAATTGTTTTCACGGCATTAAGTGCTTCGATAACATCATTATCAGGTTTAAGTGAAAGCACTAAAACGTTAGAAGCAATGAAAGAAGGTATGAATAAAGGCATTGAAAGTATTGCTTCAATGGGGAATAAGCAACTTGAAGAAGGGTTAAGAGCAGGATATGGATCAACGATCAAAGCTGATTCTTTACGTTCTTTGGTTGAAGCGATAGTTAATTATCAAGAATCCAGTCATCAGTTGATTACTGAGCTTAGAAATGAATCGTTCAATAATGCTAAAGAAATTGATCGTATCGTAGAAGTTGGGAAAGAACGCTTTAATAATATTTTGTTAAAGGTTAATGTTTAATGTCAGAATTTAAACTCAGTGACCAACTTGGTGCAATGGCAATCATTGATGAACTTTATCAAAAGCAGCAATTATTACTTGAGCACCTCGATCGGGAAACACTACATCGTAATTTACAGCGAGATATCAAAAGTTACTATCAAACTCAAGGTTTACCTATTAATGATGAAACCATAGAGAAAGGAATTAAACTTTGGTTCGATAAGCGATTACGATTTAATGCACCTAGCCATTCATGGTTTCAAGATTTATTGATTTACTGTTACATAAGCAGAAATATCATAGTTTTTTTAGTTGTTATAGTCTTATTTATCTGTACAGTAAGTCATTCTTCTAAAGTTGGACGAGTAAAACAATTACAAAATGATATTAATACCACTTATAATCATATTCAAGATAGCAAACAATCTTTAGATACTTTAAATAATGAGTTTATTGAACTGAATAAACAACCGATTAACTTTGTGCTTGTACCGGCAAAAAAATTAAAGGCAATTATTGTAGAAGCACTTAATCAAGACGATATTACACCCCTTACTAAACCGGTATTTGATTCATCTTCTGCTATTAAAAAAGATACCCTTAATCAACTTCAACAGATCGATATTTCAGTAAACAATAAGTTAGCCAAAATTAACTCAAAATTATTGGAATTACGTAATTTACTTGCTACAGATCAACAATTAGCTAAATTAATTTTGAGTGAACCTTTTATCAATGCCTCTAAGCAATACCCAATTTTACAAGTTACAGTTGATGCGGTTCTTGATAGCCTTAATCGTGGTGAGAAGACGGTCGATCTTACACGTCTAGAAACGCTCTATAGTACAGTTGAACGCGCCGAAGCGATCAAAAATAAAATACGCGCAGACAATATTCAATTGCATAGACTTAATGTACCTGAGTCTGATATGGCGCCGGTTACATCACTACAAACCGCGTTAAAAGCCGATTTAAAAGAACTTAATTTCACCAATGTAGAGAATTATCAAACGATGATAGCTTACTATATTAAACTTGCTCAAACGCCGTTAAATCTGATTGTTGTCGATAATCCAAATTATAAATCAGGTATTGTTCGAACCCATGATGATACTCATGGTCAATCTTGGTATTTAATTGTTACGCCAACATTACCGTCTGGAATAGCAATGCCAATATGGGTAAAAAGTATCGAAACTGGTGAAATGAAATTAGTCAGTATGTTTGGTCAACAAGTTACTCAAGACATATTTAACGTGGTAAGAGCTGATAAGGCACAAGATGGACACATTGATAATAACTTGCTTTGTCAAAAAACAATTGGTCGATTGACTTTTGTTTGCCCAAGTTCAGTGAAACCAGGCAGAATTTTGGAGTGGTAAAATATGCAGACCAAACAAATTGAAAATAGTATTAAGTTGAAAGCTAACAATGTTATGGCTTCTTTAAATTCGGCTAATAAAGAGCGGCAAAACATTCATCAAACAATGCTGAACTTGAAAAATGAGCAGGTGAAAATTTATCAAAAAATAGCCACGATTTATTTATTGGAATCGCCTGATAATCATAATGCCCATATACAATCTCTTATTAATCAACTACAAGAATTATTCAGTATGTTCAATAAGAGATCTCAAGAATTAGATCAACTTATGCTACATAGTCAACATAACCTGTCAAGCTTATTTGCACGAATAGATGAACTATCAATCCAGAAGGTCAGGCAACTAGAAAATGATCTTGAATATGTAACATTATTTAATCGCTTTAAAGAAGCAGAAGAAAACCTTAATAACGAAACGATAAATTTTCAACAAGCACAACACGAATTTTCAGAAAAATTGGCTCAATATAGTCAAAACCGTTGTTACAACTATCTATTAAAAAGAAATTTTGGTGAGAATAATTATAAAGGTTTTGGGATTTTTCGTAAGTTAGATGCCTGGGCGGCGAGATGCGTTAATTTTAGTGAAAATTATCAAAATCAAAAAATACTTAAGGCACTACTAAAAGAGTCTCAGTCTCGTTATGATATTAAAAAAGGCTTATATCAGGCTGCATTAGAACCAAAAGAAAACAAAGAACGTATCGTTGAAAATAGCTTACACCTTCCTCAATTAAGAAGTGAGTTGGCACAAACGGAACAGATGTTAGCACATTATAAAAAACAAAAAGAAAAAAACAATCAAGATTTCAATGATACTAAATTGGGTAAAAGTAATCAATTTCAGGATATATCCAATCAACTGGCGCAATTTTTACAACGACAATCTCAATACACCCTTATGCATTTGACCTTGCAAACCAAATCAGCTGAAGATGATATTCTACTGAAAAATCTTCAGAAAGCAGATAAGCAAATACAGCAGCTTGAAGAGCGACTCCCGGCATTGCAACAAACTATTCAACGATTAGAGCATACCTATAACCGTTTTAACCAAGTACTTTATATTTTTAGCAAAAATAATATTCCAAGCTCCTTTTATGAATATGATCTTTCACCGTCTAGACTTGATAAGATTTTAAACAATTTATTCGATGAAAATGTGTTTCCTCAATCCATTGTTCATGCACTCATTGCTTATCGCATACGAATAGACAGAACGGTCTCATCAACAACAAAATATCGAAGTGGTTGGTCTATTTCCAATAATAAAAAGGAACATAGCTCGTCTTGGAGAACATCATCGAGTTCCTCATCTCGATCTTCAAGTGGTGGTGGTTTTTCATCAAGCTCTTCATCAGGTGGTGGGGGATTTAGAACTACCGATAGCTTCTAAATATTTTGGCTTATTTACCGTCTCAATGTGAGGTTACGTTATAGTATTTGATAAAAGATGACTATTTTTCTGACTGAAAAGCCAATCTCGCTCACTTTTAAGATTACAGGCATAATCAAACGTTTAAAAGATTTTCTAAGTATCGCTATAAGATGAGATAGAGGTCATCATGATGAATTTATTGTTTTAATGCAATTTCATTTCATGTAACTTTAACTATAACCAGCCATTAAGCGAATGACAGTAATGATTGGTGTTAAACGGCATATACAATTGATGAAGACCTTGTTTATCTCTACCTTAATAATCATAGTTGTGATACGTTAAGGCGATGATGTTGGCGATTTAAAGGTATCAGCATCATCAGAGCACTCATAAACATGAATATTGTCATGATAATAATCATTACCCATGGAGAATCATTAGAAAACCATACCAATAGTAAAGTTGAAATAATCCCGCTACCATACTGTAAAGAACCAATCAGGGCTGAAGCTGAACCGGCTATTTCAGGAACCAGATCCAGCGCTGCCGCTGTTGCACATGCAGCAATGATACCATTCATTGAAAAAAAAATGAAAAGCATGGTGATGATGCTATAAACTCCCCCGATATGCCAATTGAATAAGAGTACTAAAATAACTAATGCAGCCATTGCAATCATAGTCGATGAACGCAGTAAAAAATTAAGACTATATTGGGTAACCAGATAACGGTTTAGTACACTTAATGTCATGATACCAACAATATTAATTGCGAATAACCAACCGTAATATTGTTCGCCAATACCATAAAAAGTGATATAGACAAAGGGCGAATCGACAATAAAAGTATAAACCGCCACATAGAAGAAAGTGACACATAATGTATAGCGCATAAATTGCCGATGACTTAATAACTTATAGTATGTGGCAAAAATGTTTTTAATTTGCAGATTGACTCGTTTCTCGGGAAAATGTGTTTCTGGCAGTAAAAAGATACTCAACAATATTACGACACCAATCAAGGTCAATAACCAAAAGATACTATGCCAAGTACTGATTTGTATCAATTGCCCACCAATCAATGGACCGGCAATAGGAGCGATCGCCATGACAATCATTAATGTCGATAATACCTGAGCCGCTTTCTTTTTTTGATAAAGATCACGAACGATAGCTCTAGCTATCATTGGTCCAGTACAAGCACCAAAAGCTTGAAAAACCCGCCAAAATATGATTTGCTCAATGTGTTGTGAAAGCGCACACCCCACAGAGCCAATGATAAACAATATTATGCCAATAAAAAGTGGTTTGCGTTGACCAATGCAATCACTTATCGGTCCCCAGACTAATTGTGCTAAAGAAAAGCCAATAAGAAACCCAGTTATAGTTAATTCGATATTTCCTGACAGATCATGCTGCATTTGTGGCATGGCTGGTAAATAAATATCAACCGATAATGATGTCATTGCCATTAATGTAGCAAGGATTAGCATAACTATGCGATCATAGAATGTTTTGTTTGTTTTCAATAACGTCTTCATAACTTTTTAGCGTGATTAGTAGCGATGAATGCCAATCCAGATAAATCATAGAATAAAAGCGCAAATTGCATAATTGAGATGGTAAAAATTTACTAAATATTTAATGCAGCTATATTGTTAATTAACTGAATAGATTGTAATGCTAATTATTAGCAAGATAAAGCAGTAATTTATGAATAATATCATGAATTAAATTCACACATAATGTAAATTATAGCAATTTTACGCTATCACCATTCATAAATAATGTGTCATCAGTTTGCACTGACTTCAATTGTGGAATTTTATTCACAAGTCATTTTCATTTGTCGTCTTATCAGCTCTATAATCGTAGCTGAATTGGGCGTAGCCTTGATGATTTTAAAAAGTTTAAATCATATGTTTACAATACCGTTAAACCGATTGTCAATTATACAGATTCTAAATATTTATTTAACATGGGTATTTTTCATTGAAAGAGCGCTATTTCCTACAATAAAAAGAGATGCAAAAAAGGGATGCTTTGGCGTAATCAATTTGAAAGAATAATTATTATGGTATTTAATAACCTGCGTATATATTTTATAAACAGGTCTTGTAAATGTGATTATTTAGGTGTTTAATGACCCACTTAATTCCGTCGATTGGAAGTGTTTAGTTTTAGTAGAACAGTATGTAAAATTTCAATAATTCAATAATAAAAAAGTCAGGAAAAAATAATGAAATATTTTGCTTGGTCCATTTCGCTTTTAGTTGGACTTATGAGTTTAGGGCAAGAGATGCTCTGGTTTAGAGTCTTCAGCTTTATTTTGGGTGGACAACCTTTTGCTTTTGCTTTGGTATTGGTTTTATTTCTATTAGGTATTGCCTATGGGGCCGGGCGAGGTAAGATGATGTGTACCCGTTATTCAAATCTTTTCTTTGTCGGTGGAATAGTCTTAACTATTGCTGGCTTTACTGACATAATGATTCCATTTATAATACAATTTACACTTCAAGAAAACTCTATACTATTTTCGTTTTTCATATGTTGTATTTTAATATTTATCCTAGCCACTTTAATGGCAATCTTATTTCCAATTGTACACCATTTAGGTACTAATATTGCTAATGGAAAAATTGGTTCATCTGTTTCTAAAGTCTACTTCTTTAATATAATTGGTTCAACGCTAGGTAGTTTATTAATTGGTGGTGTTCTTCTCGATTATATCTCTATTTCATCGATGTTTATTATAACCGGTATGGTTTGTGTCACATTAGGCAGTTTGATGATAATAAAAAAAACAGCTGTTTCTGTCACAACTGTTGTTATACTTGGCAGTATTTGTATTGGTTTAGTAGATAAACATACTAATTATATTTTTGCAAATACCTTTAAAAATCTCTCTGTCAATAATTATGTTGAAAATCGCTATGGTGTAATTCATATTGTTAATGATGATAAGAAAGGCAGAAAAAATATTGTACTAGGTAATAATGTTTATGATGGGATTATAAGTATCAATCCAGACGATGATATAAATGACCTAAATCGGCTTTATTTATTAGCAGCAGTCCATCCTAGTCCTAAAAAAGCATTGGTTATTGGGGTTAGTGGTGGGGCATGGACTCGCGCTTTGTCAAGTTTTCCAACATTACAAACCATTGATGCTATTGAAATTAATAAAGGTTATCTAGACATTATTAAACAACATCCTGAAGTTTCCCCAATATTAAACGATCCTAAAATTAATATCTACATTGATGATGGCCGACGGTGGCTTAAACGAAATTGTGACAAAAAATATGATTTAATCGTTATGAATACAACTTACCATTGGCGTTCAGGTGTAACTAATCTTTTGTCGCAGGAGATGATGGAAATTGTCAAAAATTCATTAAATCCTAATGGTATTTTGGCATTTAATAGTACGCGCTCACCCGACACATTAAAAACTGCACAATCGGTATTTAAATATGCTTATTGGGGGACGCTCGGTTTTATTTATGCGTCTGATTCGATGATCAAACTTGATGAAGTTGTTGCTGAAGCTAATCTTAATAAGTTAATTTTAGACGGTAAACCGTTATTTAGTGAAGAGTCCAAACAACGTGAATCTGGTGCTTACAAAAAAACATTAATAACAAAACTGTTAAACTTAGGTGAAGTTGAAAAACTTTATAATTTAGATCGTGATACGGAAATCATTACTGATAGTAATATGATAACTGAATATAAATATGGACTTTGGAATAAATAAGGAACCTTTTATGTTAAGCAAAAAACGATTACTACTGCTAAGTATTTTATTTTTTATTTCCGGAATGAGTGGTTTAACTTACCAAGTTGCTTGGCAACGCGCACTTTATTCGGCTTTTGGATCTGATGTGGATTCAGTTGCGATTATCGTATCAGCATTTATGTTGGGTCTGGGTTTAGGAGCACTTGCCGGCGGGAAAGTGGTGGATAAATATCCTGATAAAGCACTTGAGTTTTTTTGTTTTAGTGAATTTGGAATTGGGTTATTTGGATTAATTAGTTATCAACTTATTTTATTTTTCGGTGATATTTTTATTGTCTATAATTTATTAATTGTTGCGATTGTTAATTTCTTATTAGTCCTTGTTCCTGCAGTTTTAATGGGGGCTACGTTACCAATATTAATCACTTATATAGCGCAGTTTTGGAAAAACATTGGCCAAACTACCGGACATCTTTATGCTATCAATACTTGCGGTGCAGCAATAGGTGCGGCTTTAACAGGTTTTATTTTATTTAACTATTTTGAGTTGAATGTGGTAATCATTTTTGCTGCGATAGGTAATTTTATTGTTTCTATACTTGCTTATCTATTTTTTAAAAAAGCACAGATAGAAAAGAGTTGATCGAAAGATAAAAGATTAAAAGCTCTGCAAGATAATCAATCAGCGGAAATGATCGCTGATTGATTAACCTGCCAATAGAAGTTATTTTTGTCAATTATTCAATAAATAAAAAGATTTTCCAAAGTAATTGCTACCCTGCAGTGTAAGCTAATTTTCGTGATACACAACTTATCCTTATTTCTGATATTTTATATCCTTCATTTTTTAGCTTTAGCATCACGAAATAAACTTTATAATACCTAAGATAACTTTTTATAATTAAACACGATTAAAAAATTCTTATGATAATCTAATTAGTGTTTGAACGTAAAATATAGCCTTGCACCATGATTTAATCTTAGATGCTTTAATCTAAATTACACTATAGACAATCGCTTTTTCTGCATATTTTATTATTTTCTGTCAGTGATAAGGGCAAGTTTAATCCTAAGCGGTTTCTTTAAATCATATATAATGCTATTTTTATTTAGTATATGATTTTTATCATTATTGATGTGTGATAAAGATAAAACATCTAGAATCTTCTATGTCGATTTCGCCACAATTTCTTCTTTCATCTATAAATTTTCTTTTATCATTCAAACGTTTTAAAAGAAAAATACTAATTCTTAAACATACTCGACAATTACCATATCGATCACTTTATTTAGTATCAAACAGATAAATAATCGTATTTACAGATTTTATATCGTTGATGTTTAAACTACTTTCTAGAATGATGTTTCATGAAAGGTAATAGACTTTTACAGACATCAATTTATCAATACTAGCTATTTATTAATTTTTCTATAATTTTCTATGCTAAAAAGTTATAAATATAAAATCATTTGAACATATGATCTGATATAGATAACTTGTTAATTTCACTATATGAGCGAGCTAATTGCTTCGTACGTTCAATCATCTCTGTACGAACGCGTTCAGGCTCTAAACAAATACATTTATGGCCTAAGCTTAGTAAAATGCCATAACTGTAGTCATCATCAATAAAGTCAAAATTTACGAGATACTGTTGTGCATTTAATTTCTTAATATCTTTTTCGTCACAAAAATCTAAAATACGTTCCAAAAGCGATTCATCTATTAATAATTTTATTTTAAAAATCTTTTTTTTCATATCCGTTTCGAATAAAGAAAATACTTCAGGCGTTGTCTGCCTAATAAATTTAGTATTTGTTTTTCTAATGTTTGACATTTTCGACAACTTAAATACACGAAAATCATTTTTAGTTAGGCAAAAAGCTTGTAAATACCATGCTTTTTCCTTAAAAATAAGTTGATATGGCTCAATTAAACGTGAGGGTTGTTTATTCCTAACACTTAAATAATCAAACGATAAAAGCAGTTGCTCTTTCAGTGCCAGTCTTATAATAGATATTTTGTTATCAATATTTTGTTTGGAAAACCAAGGTGATAAATCAACATTAAGTTGATTTAAGTTATTTGTCACTTCATCAAGTTCTTGCTCTGATAAAAAACTCTTTATTTTCTCGAGTGTTCTTAAATTTTCACTTTCTTTTAAAACCGGTGAGGATAATAAGTTAAGGCTTTTTAATAAAACAATGACATCTTCTTTAGTGAATAGACCTTTATTAATTTTATAATTTTTTAAAATACTTATTCCACCTGCACTTCCTTGAAAGGTAATAATGGGTATTCCAGCTCTCTCGATAACTTGTATATCTCGGTAAATAGTACGCAATGATACATCTAATTTATCTGCTAATTCTTTACCAGTTATTTTTTCTCTTTGAAGCAATACCATGATGATAGTAATTATACGATTAATTTTCATGCTTTATGTTTGCAAAATAATTTAGATTGAATTTTAAATATGACATGCAGTTGTCAGCAATGCTACATCAAAATAGAGATAACTAAAATTCTTTAAACTAATTTTTATCACCAAAAGGAAAGAAAAATGTTTAAACCCAATAGCGTTATTGTTTATGTCAAAGATGTCGATGCTAGCACAGAGTTTTACACAAAAATACTAGGGCGCCCAGCTGTTAAAACTTATCCTGGTTTTGCTGTATTTTTATTAAATGATAATTTTATTTTGGGCCTTCAAGAGGCTGATAAAATAACGCCAAAGGCACCCAATCATTATGGTGGTTTTGAGCTGTCATTTAGTGATGTAACAAAAAATGAAGTAGATAAGATTTATGCGATGTGGAAAGAACTAAACGTCAAAATTGAACTCGAACCTCAAATGCTCGATTTTGGATACACATTTGTAGGAAATGATCCTGATGGTCATCGACTCCGTGTTTGTGCTACCGATACCTCAAAGTTTGAATAAAAGATCATTTTAAGAATAGCGGCAACTTTATTGTATAACCACAGTATTAGATTGAATTTATAATATGAAAAAGTATGGTTAATTACTGGAGTTGCTGTTGTTTGTGATTTGTATAGACATAATCGCCATTTACTCAGCGTAATAATTATAACCCGTTGTATTTCTGATTAAATTATTTAATACAGAATAAAAATAAAAAAAAATAATTTTATCTTTTAGAACGAAAAAGTATGGATATGCCAGGAAGGATATAATTTAGCCAACATTAGGGCATTATTACACTTGTTTCAAAACACAAAAGCCTTAAAAAAATTATGAGGTTCATATCATGTTCATTATGTTTAGATGATTTATATCAATTCTTTTATAAACTTCCTGTTTAAATGTAATTAACTAATTGCTAAATATTTCTTGACAAAAAATATACTTTATTAGATTCTATCAAAAATAGTTAGGCGTCTAACTATATTACAAAGAAGAAATAATCATGAAATTGGAAAAAAAATACACATCTTTAGCGAGTATTATTAAAAAACACAAAGTGGCTAATATATCAGCAGTAGAAGCCTGTTTTAGCATACTTTCTACAGGAAAGAAAATAGACAAGCAATGCTCTGAACGATTGAATGATTTTCGGTTATCTGAAGGTCGTTTTATGGTGCTCGTTCTTTTATTTGAGTATAAAATGCTCACTCCGCAAGAAATTGCTACTTTAAGTGGCGTTACAAAACCGACGATAACATCTTTAATTAATTCTTTAGTTAAAGATGAATTAGTCAATAAAACTGATGCCCCTGTTGATGGAAGAAAAATTAATATAACTCTGACCCATAAAGGTCAAGTTTTAATCCACAAAATATTCAAAGATCACAGTCGTTGGATTGCTAGCATTACACAAAATCTCACTGATTCTGAAATTGAAACACTCATTGGTATTTTAAATAAAATGTTTCAACTTAAAGAGGATTAATTTAATTATTACTTACACCGACTGTATACCGTCATTATAAGTTAGTATTTTATAAGTGACATGTCATATAGAAAGTTAATTAAACAGATTAAAACATCCTATTACGCAACAATTTCATAACTAGGACATCACGAATAATGAATCGTATTGACATGTTAAATAACGGGCTTGAAGCCACAACTCATCTCAATGAATGCTTACAGGTTGACCAAGAGCATTTATTTAAAGTGATTCTTACGCCATTTTGTAATGAACAATTATTAAACAAAATGTTGTCAGTTATGAATATGAATAATACTGCATCTGGTATTTTGTCTAAAATGAAAATAATAGGGAAAGTACTTGCTGACACATTCGTTAGTTATAACATACAAGATGAAATATACCGTTGTTTATCACAACATATATCTGACACAGCCCGAGGATGGGCATGTTTTATTCTTCCGGAAAAGAAACCCCCATTATCACTACAAGAATTACTTATCCAGATTCAACCTTATGCTAAAGATAACCACTTCGGTGTTCGTGAATGGGCTTGGATGGCGGTTCGTGAAAAACTATGTTCAGATTTAACTGTTTCTATCGAATTACTATCTTCTTGGGTAACAAATCCGAATCCCTACATTAGACGGTTTGCTGTTGAGTGTTTGAGACCTAGAGGGGTTTGGTGTAAACATATTACCGAGTTAAAAACACAACCTGATATTGCGCTTCCTTTACTTGAACCATTAAAAAATGAATCAGAAAAATATGTCCAAGATTCGGTTGCAAATTGGTTAAATGATGCAAGTAAAACTCGACCAAATTGGGTCTCAGATCTATGCGAACGATGGGTATTTGAAAGTAATACAGAATTTACAAAGCGTATTGTTAAAAAAGCGATGCGTACAATTAATATGCCACTTAAAGGAAAATAACAATGAAATTAAATGAAAAACTTCAGCTTATACAAAAAGAGATGGCTCAAAATGTACCTGTTGATATTTTAAATGCACTTAGACAATCACTTCAGAACTTAATTGAGCAAAATTTAGAACATCATGCTCTTAAAGTCGGTGATATAGCTCCTGATTTTACGTTGCCAGATGCCGAAGGATTACCTGTTTCACTATATGATGTATTACAAGATAATGCCGTAATACTTAGCTTTTTTCGAGGTAATTGGTGCCCGTTTTGTATGGCTGAACTAGCACATTATCAAGAAGCTATTAATAACAATCTTATCGATAGTACAACGGTTATTGCAATAACCCCTCAAACTATCCGTTTTAATCATGATATAACGATACAAAATAACCTTGATTTTAGAATACTTTCAGATAAAGGTAACGAAATCGCTGATAAATATGGGCTTGCCTACATACTACAAGAAAATATTCGTAAAATTTATAAAAACCTGGGTGCAGATCTAGAATTATTTAATGATGATAAAAGCCATAAATTACCTATTCCTGCAACTTATTTTATTGATAAAAATAAAAAAATCATATTTTCTTCGGTTTCTACAAATTATATGGAAAGAGTTGATATTTGTGATATTACATTTCAAAAGTAATTTGCATTAATTTATACAGAATTAAAGAAGCTAGATGAAAAGGAATAAATTAATCATAATTGTTAATGGGAATAAAGCAATTACCGCCAAAAAAGACCATTGAGTAATCAAGAAAAATTTATGAAACAGCTATTTGTGGCTACAACGAGACCTAAAAGTCTAGTTAATGGTATAAATAGATTATATGAATTTATTAAGAGTGTTAATTTGAATATTTGGTTAGTCAACAAATTTGATGGTAATATTAAAGTCGATATTCATCAAACAATGAATCAAGATATAGAATATTAATAATGTGAATACGTTTAGACCAGCATTTACAGTATATGATTTTGAAAGGTTTCTGTCAGATTAGTTCTGGTCTAAATTGTATAGTTTTCCAAAAGTAATCTGATAATGTATCTTGCAAGATGGTTCTGTGCGAAACTGTATTAAATTTTGTGTAAATCCAAATTAGATATATTCTAAGGATTTATTGATAACAAAAGAAATTCAATATTAACGGCTAAAATTAAAACGGAACAAGATATAAATTAATTTTCAACTATGCTCAAAAACATACTATAAAGCAACTCTGAAATGCTGAATTATAAGAATATTTAGGTTTTGTTAAGAATGATTCATCGTCCTCCATTAATAATCCTGCCCAATATGATTTCATGTTTTTATAATAATGCTTTCATATTGCTCTGGCGATATCTTACCGTTGGCTGAATGACAACGAACACAAATATGATAGATTTCAATATATATAAAAATAGTGTTTTTATTTATTAAAACCTATAAAATGTCAACCAATCCCTCTCAAGTACTAAGTAGTTTTATTTTATTACTATCAACATTACATATCTTTAATTATTAAGGCTAGTTATATCAATATGTTTCTATATAATACATGGTAGTGATTATTGGAGGTTTATTATTAAAGGATTTGGGCATGACTTATCAGTTTAATAAGCCACGCTGGATGCGTGATTTAATTAGGTTTTTACATTTAAAGAGCCAGTTTGTATTGTCAGGTAATATCAGGGATTTACAAGCGTGTGAAGTAGCTCCTGGGGTTATTACACCACAAACATTTGAGTTGGCGTTATATCGTGCTCTCCGCGATGTAGGGTATAGTCAAGTATTGATTTGGGATCCTTTATCGGGGTTTTATGGTTTACAAACGCCAGATTTACCAGCTATCGATATTGATAAATTATTACAACAAGTAGGATTAACGCCAGAAAAAGGGCGGGCTGCTGCAGGCATTGATTTATTGGGAAATGCATTAGAAAATTTTGTTAATCTTAATGACGAGCCTGTTGCATTAATTATTGATTTTGCCTCACAACTGACCATTCGTGCAGATAACTTAAGTGCAGCAGAACATCAGCTGTTTACGCGGGCATTAGTACTCTCTCATCGAGTGAATGCAAGACCAGCTGGTACAAATCGTACGCCCTTTTTTAATACTGTACTTTGGTTGGTCGAAAAAGAGGGAGATTTACCTGACTGGTTATTAGTAAATAATCCACGAATTCGTCATATTCCAGTTTCTAAACCAGACAGCGCTGCTCGTCGAGCATTAGCCTCTGGATTAATAAAAGGTATTCCTGGTTCGCAACAAACTTCGCCAGAATTGCTGGCAAAAGCGGAAACAACCTTTGTTAACAGTACAGAAGGGATGTTATTGCTGGATATGAATGCCATTACGACATTGGCAAGAGTAGAGAAACTGAGCATTGATGATATCAATGATGCCGTAAGGCGCTATAAAGTAGGTGTAACGGAAGATCCTTGGCAGAAAATTGATCGTGAAAAAATAGCACAAGCAGATAACTTTGTGTATCAACGAGTTAAAGGACAAAATCATGCGGTTGTCCATATGCTCGATATTATAAAGCGAGCGATTACGGGTATCGGTGCTAATCGAAGAGGAAATAGACCCCGTGGCGTAGTGTTTTTAGCAGGTCCAACAGGTGTAGGTAAAACTGAGCTTGCCAAAACAATTACGAGTTTACTCTTTAATGATGAAAGCGCATACATTCGCTTTGATATGTCTGAGTTTAGTTCAGAATTTTCAGATCAGCGTTTAATTGGTTCACCTCCCGGCTATGTGGGCTATGATGTAGGAGGGGAGCTAACCAATGCAATACGAGAAAAACCGTTTAGTGTCGTATTATTTGATGAGATTGAAAAAGCTCATCCTCGGGTTATGGATAAATTTTTACAAATTTTAGATGATGGTGTTCTAACTTCTGGTCGAGGTGAGCGTGTTTATTTTTCAGAGACACTCATCATTTTTACATCCAATCTTGGAATTTATAAACTGACCGAAACAGGTGAGCGCATTCCTAACGTTACTGCTAATGTTCAATTTGATGATGTTCAAGCCAGAGTAAAAAATGAAATTGAGCGGCATTTTAAATTTGTTTTAAATCGCCCCGAAATATTGAATAGGATAGGCGAAAATATTATTGTCTTTGACTTTATTCGTCCTGATGTGGCGGAGCAAATATTCCAACAAATGATCGATGGTGTGATTGAAGATTTACAATCACAAGGGTTAATTTTATCCTTTACCCCAGAAGCATTAGACAGTTTGAGAAACATTGCTTTAGCTGATTTATCAAATGGTGGTCGAGGAATACGTAATCACATTGAGGCTTATTTATTAAATCCATTGGCTCGTGAGTTGTTTAAGTTAAACCCTCAAACAGGTCAAACATTAGTGGTAACTCAGTTGCAAATAGGACAATTAATTTTGGAGTAAATGGTGTTAACAGTTGGTATCTCGCGTATTCATTTTCCAGTAACAACACTAGGACCAGGTAGGCGACTTGGTATTTGGTTTCAAGGTTGTAGTTTACGTTGTGAGGGTTGTATTTCAGTTGATACATGGGCAACAGCAAAAACGTTAATTCCAATTGAACAACTGATGATGAAGCTTTCCTCTTACCTACCTTTGATTGATGGGATTACTATCTCTGGCGGGGAACCGTTCGATCAATTTGAGGCGTTATTGGCTATTGTGGTTCAGTTACGCGAAAGAACAAAGGTCGATATTTTAGTGTACACAGGGTATGCCGTTGAAGATATTACCGATCAGTTACAGCAAATTAAACCTTACATTGATGTGTTAATCAGTGACCCCTTTCAACGGCAGAGTTCACAAACTTTAAGGTTAAGAGGGAGTGATAATCAAAGGTTACATTGTTTTACCTCACAAGCTGTAGAAAAATTTGCCTATTATCAGCAAGCAGTTACAACTGAGGATAAAGTATTAGATGTCATGTTTGATGCAGAAGGTGTTGTCTGGTTTGCCGGCATTCCTAGGCGCGATGATTTCGTAAAATTACAAACTCTTTTAAAGCAACAAGGGCACCAGATAAAAGTGACCGCTGATAAAACAAAGTATTAAGGATTTCAGAATGGCAATGATGCGGTTTTGTCCTAATTGTCAAACAGAGCGATCTCTTCATGAGATTTTCTGTGAAGGGACTATTAACGATGAACCCTGTGGTTGGGATTTGTCATCAGTAACTATTAGTGAAACAGGATGGCGCCCCCAGAGCGTTGTAACGGTCAATGATGTGTTGCCAGAAATCACTGTTTCACATTGTGTTAATGGCCATATCATGGATACAGGTGATTTAATTTGCATGGAGTGCGGTGCTGATTTAGCCGAGATAGATAATTCAGAAAATCCAGAACGAATATCTTCTAACCATGAAGAAACCATAACAGAGTCTGATATTACAACCATTGATGATTGGCAGTTACTGCAACTTATTAGTCAAACAGATGGCGTGCGTGAACGTTATTTGGTCAAAAGATTACATGATGAAAAACGTGCAGTTCTAACGCTCTATCATACTGGTGCTGAGCCAAATATTGATGTATATGAAGTCTTGCGTAACCTTCCTCGTGAGCATGTGCCAGAAATTATTACTAAAGGTCGTTGGAACGACCAAGCTTATGTTGTGGCTGAAGAATTAACAGGTGGAGTATTAGCTGATTTGGGGATGGTCATTAATGATATGGATACTATTCGCCATGTCATGACAGAGCTAGGTCAAGCACTAAATGCTTTTACCGCAGCCGGTTTACGTCATTGTGATTTAAGACCTAATAACTTATTAGTGCGAACAAAAGAACCTCTGGATTTAGTGATTACGGGGTTTGGTTCAGCAAGGCTCTCAGAGTTTGATCTAGAAGTCATATCGCCTTTGGCAACTACTTTTTATACTGCGCCAGAAGTTGTAGCAGGTGGTGTGAGTGTCGCTTCTGATTGGTGGAGCTTGGGTGTTATTCTACTAGAGCAATTGACACAAGGTAAATGCTTTGAGGGCGTAAATACACAAGCGTTTATCATTCAAGTACTGGCTAGTGGTGTAGATATTCCAACCACATTAGACCCTCGGTTACAGTTGCTATTAAGAGGGCTATTGACTAAAGATCATCATCGTCGCTGGCAATGGTCTGAAGTTCAAGCGTGGATTAACGGCGAGGATGTAGCTGCTCCAGAAATTGTGCAAGCGGCTGCGCAAGAAGTTGATCTCGATAAGAGTATTTCCTTAGGTGGAAAAAGTTACCATAGAGTTAAATTATTTGCATTAAATGCAGCTAACCCTGTTAATTGGCAAGAAGCGACAGAGCTTTTGTCTCGAGGTAATTTGGTGACATGGTTAGAGCAAGCAGATTTTGACGCCACGAGTCTAGCCACTATCAGAGAGGTTATGCGTAAGCCGGATTTAACATCGGATATGCAATTGATGGTGGTATTAAAGATTTTAAATCCTGACATCCCACTCATTATAGCCGGTAATATTGTGACGCCAAATTGGTTATTGCAACATCCTAGTGATGGATACCAGCTTATTTCAGGGGTTATTCCAAGTTTACTAAAAGCGTCTGAGGTGTGGTTATGGCATTTACATGAGCGAGCTAATACAGTTCGTCAGCGAGCTTTGAACTTACAAATAAAACTTGATGAAGAAGTTTTAAGAATCCATTTGTTATCTGCTTCTCGAGCCCAATTAGCAGCCATATGGTCGGAAAAAAGTGCCCTGTTTCCGGATGCAAATAACGCAGGGTTACTGTCATTATTAGAGCGACGTATCATTAGCGAAGAGGATTTCATTGTTTTACTCAGTGCTGAGCTTGGACAGTTTAAATCATTAGATACAGTACTTAAAGAGTCACTCAAATTAGGAAAGAAATTAAACATTGATATGGTTGATGATGAGGCGTTAAGAAGGTTAATCGCGCAACCACGTTTGACTCTTTATCAACAGTTAAATGAACTAATAGAAGGGTTTGCCAGCACGGGGGTGGATGAAGTCGACCAATGGGCAGAACAATACCGTCTTGAAAAACGCATGCCATTACCGAAATTGTTGGTTTTATTAAGTATTGGACCTGAAAAATGGGTTAAGCCCCATAAACGGCAGTATACCTCTCAGATTATTGATTTTTTCCATAAAAAAGTCACTACGTCTATATTAAAAGGCCCTTTAGTGAGAATGCGTCTAGGAATGTACACTGCGCGTGTCGATATTAATTTATTAGGTACAGAAAGAACGTCTGCCAATAAATTGTTAGATCATATTGTACAGCGCAATAGCCGACCGCAAGCTATTGATCTGGAAGCCTTTCAAGCCAACAACTTTATCGAGTATCAGTTGCGTAATTTATACCGTCAATCCAATCTCTATAGAAGAGATACAGGGATTAATGGATTGTATATGGGATTCCCTTTTTTGCTTTATCAAGAGCCTAATAGTTATCGATTACCTCGTATTGCTCCGCTATTACTTTGGCCCATTAAGCTTAATTATGACATGGGCGTTCCTAACCGTATTACTTTAGCATTTGATACTGAACGTGAAGAAATCAGAGTTAATCCTGCATTAGAAGGTATATTAGGAAAAGCGTTGTATGAAGATTGGAAAAGCGTTATAGATGAGTTATTAGCGAGATCTGCGCTGACGACACTCGAAGTCATGGATACATTGACTCATTTGGGGCGTGTATCGTCTCGGCAAGTGCAAAATCTACCTATTAATTTTGACACTGAACGTGGTCAAGTCTGCTTTGCATGTTCGGCTGTGTTATTTGATGTGAACTTTTTAGGTCAATCCATCGGTGAAGAACTTAACCGTTTAAAGAAATTATCCCCTGTTAATACTGCGTTAGAAACAGCACTGCGTTTAAAGCCTTATCAAGCAGTTGCTGAGATTCCTGAAAAGCCAGCAGAGTTAGATCGCTATTTTTCCGTGTCCAGTGACCCTTCGCAAGAAAATGCCGTTTTGCAAGCACGACAAGACTCAGGACTCTTAATTGAAGGTCCTCCTGGAACAGGGAAAAGCCAAACCATTGTAAATATGGTGGGCGACGCGATTGGCCGAAATAAAACTGTGTTGATTGTTTGCCAGAAAAAAGCAGCATTAGAGGTAGTATATAAACGCTTAGCCGCGGAAGGGCTAGATTCTCGCAGTATTATGGTCAATGATGTTAATGCAAATAGAAATTCGGTGATTAGTAGTATACGAGAACAACTGGGATTATTATTTAAATTCCCTGAAAGAACGGATTGGATCGAAAAACGTAAACTAGTTGCAGCCAAAATTACAGATTTAGAAAATCGTTTAGATAATCATCACGAGGCACTACATCAACAAGATCCTCAAACGGGGTTAAGCTATAGAGAATTGATTGCTGATTTAATTGGTGTTAATAAAAACTATCAGTTATTTGCAGCTCCTCAAATAAGATCAGTGATAAGTGATTGCGATCCACAACAGTTAATAGCATTAGAAAATGAGTGTGCACCACTAGTGCGTTTTTGGTTGCCTGCCTGTTACGAAAATAGTCCTCTAATTCATTTAAAAGTATTTTCCCATGATTTAGCGACACTAGAAGATTTTAAAAAATTCTTTAGCCATTTTTTAAGTGTTGAACAGCTAAGAATGAGTCAGTTGACTAATCATACGCGCTTTGAAGTAGACAACCCAAAACCCTACCAGCAATGGATTGAAGCAGAGGGGGATCATTTTCTGACGATCTCAGAAAGTATTCGCGCACGTTTAGTAAAATGGTTGACTTTTTTTAAGTTGGGTGCTGATTCTTCCGCTGTATTAGAAGGCGATTTACTGATTAACCAACTGACTCTATTGAAAGAGCGCTTAGCACTGTTAAATGAAAGCTATTGGTGTGATTTATCCCTTAAACTTTGTTTGTTAGAGTTAGATGTATTAAATGATTTATCAAATAAAGCTCGACTGATGTTAATGCCTAGACCATGGTATAGTTTCTTAAGTATTAAACGTTATAGATCAAAACAGGCGTTATTAGCATTTTTAGCATCACAAGGCGAACTGCCGAATTTGGAGGGCATTCCTAAGCTTTATAATGCATTGGTGCTTGAGCAAGAATATCGCCCCATTCGTCAAGAAATACAGACTATATGCGCTAGACTACAATTGCCTGTGCCTGATAACCGTACAAACCTTAATATAAAAAATGTCGTCAATGAAACATTAACAAGTTTGCAAGAGGTAAAAGAATGGGCTAAAAGAATTATGTCAGCACCTCACTGTGAAGAAGTTGAAAAGTCAGTCTTACAAAGTAAAGTGGCATTCGAACACTTATTAAATGATTATCATACCGCTTTTGAAAGATATGCTTCACGTAAAGCTTCTTTAGAGGCATTATTGCCGTTAGTGAGTTATTTTGAAGATACTCTCTATGGAAACTGCAAAACGTCCATCGAAAAATATGAAATTTCTCCGCTGTTGCTGATAGAAATTAACCGTGTACTTGATACCATGGAAGCTTACCAATATTTTAGAAAACGTGTTCCACAATTATCAACCAAGGCTATTAAGTTGTTTGAACGTTTAAGGCTCTATCAGGAAGAATTAACTCATTTACCCACTACAGCGCTTGATAAAAGTTTTAGACAATTATTAAATTATGAGGCTAAACAGACATGGAAAGCGCGTATTGAGCAAGATAACCCTGTATTGCTAACCAATGAGGATGAAATTCAACAACAAATTCAGGCTTTAGCCAAAGCTGACGAAGAGATCCGTGAATTAAATAAAACCTTATTTACGCACAATATTCCTGTCGGTAAGTTAGCGAGTGCTAGAGAATGGGAAGATATTACACGATTAACCGGGCAGCGTGCAAGAAGATTGCGTGAGTTTGTAGAACAAGGTGTGCAGTTAGGGCTTATGAGTTTAAGACCCATTTGGTTAATGAATCCTGATATTGTGAGTCGGCTATTGCCTTTAAAAGCAGGCTTGTTCGATGTGGTCATTTTTGATGAGGCTTCACAAATGCCTGTCGAATATGCAATACCATCACTTTATCGCGCTAAAGTGGCTGTCGTGAGTGGGGATGAAAAGCAAATGCCACCTAGCTCTTTCTTTAGTGCTCAAGCAGAGCTTGAGGAAGATTTAGATCTTAATTTAAGCGCTGAATTAACCGATGAAGAACAACAAGAGGTATTACAAGGCAAATGGGACTCAAAAGAAATTACGGATTGTCCTGATTTATTACAGCTTGCTCGTTCAGTATTACCAACTACAGGCTTGCAAATTCACTATCGTTCGGAATATCGAGAGTTAATTGATTATTCGAATGCTGCTTTCTATATGAATCAACTAAATATACCCGTTCGGCATCCGTTAGATACGATTAAACAAGCACAGCCTTTAGAGTATATATGGGCTAATGGAGTATATGAACAACAAACAAATTTAAAAGAGGCCAAAAAAGTTGTTCAAGTGGTGGACAATATTTGGCAGCAGTCATCGGGCAAACGTCCTTCAATAGGCGTGGTTACATTTAATAAAAAGCAAGCAGACTTAATTGAAAAGTTCTTTTATGAAAAAGCAGCTGAAGATGAAACGTTTGCCACCATCTTCAAAGAAGAAAATCAACGTATGGACAACGGCGAAGATATGTCCATTTTTATTAAAAATGTTGAAAATGTACAAGGCGATGAACGTGACATTATTGTGTTCTCGACAACTTTTGGATGCAATGAGAAAGGAATCTTTAGACGTAATTTCGGCGTATTAGGACAACAGGGGGGAGAAAGGCGGCTTAATGTGGCCATTACACGAGCTCGTAAGAAAATAATTTTAGTCTCCTCAATGCCGATAGACGATATTTCTGATATGTTATCTGGCAAACAGAGCCCAACTACACCTAGGGATTATTTACAATGCTATTTAGCTTATGCTAAAGCATTGTCAGAAGGTAAATTTGACTACAGTAAAGATCTACTTAATCGAGTTACGGGTTATAGCCAGTTGGTTATTGATAGAACAGAGACTATGCAACAAGATGCTTTTCTTGATGATGTAGAAGCCTATATCCAGTCTTTGGGGGTAGGATATATGCGTCAATCAGGAAATGGGGTATTCGCATTAGATTTTGCGATTGAAGACCCAGCAACGAAACTATACAGTATTGGGATTGAATGTGATGCACCTATTAACGCATTGTTAAATCATGCTAGATCACGTGAAATTTGGCGACAATCGGTTTTAAAACGTGCAATTCCTAATATCATACGTATTTCATCACATAATTGGTATGAAAATAAAGAACAAGAAAAGAAACGTTTAAAAACGTTGGTTGAAACTGTATTAACATCTGAGGTAAGTCAATGAGTGGCCCAAAAGTTGTCAGAATTGTTACGCTAGAAGAAATGACGGCTACCAGCAAAGGGCATTTGGCCCGTCTGGATCAATCGATTAAGCAATGGCAAAAAGCAATGGATAAGCTGAATGAAACAGATGAAAAGTTTTATGAAACAATCATTGCAAAACGAAAAACCTTTGATCAAATGTTAGAAGAGCAACGTTTCTCAGACATACAAAGACTTGTACCGATTGAAATAACCAGTCTAAGTGACGATATCGCACAACGTCGACAATTAAAGGTCGCTGCCAAAAGTCAGCAAGCTATTGAAGAAAAGCAAGCAAAAGAAAATATCAAAGCTCTGGTTAATTTATTAAATAATAAACAAGTAGTACTCACCGATCAATTCAATAACGAATTACAACAAGCGATTAAAGGTAAATATCAGGGTAATATTAATCAGCTTTTAACGAAAGCCTTTAATTTACTCACGCCTAAAAACACCAAAGAACTTTCAGAAAAGCAACAAGCTTTGCTGGATCGTATGGTGGTTGATGACAACACGCAAACCTTTGCAAGCTGGTTAGAACAACAAAATATTGCATTGCAAAAAGACCCTTATATACAAAAAATTGAACACTATCTTGCAGAATTATCACTTGAACAAAAAGAAGTTTATGATGTATTTATTGAGCGCTTAAACAACATTGAGCAGGAGTTACAACCTAACCGTAAGAAACTACTACTGGATAGTATTATTCTAGACTTAGCTCAAGCGGTTAATGAGGCCAAGGAACGTGGAGTTTTACAAGCACAATTGGAATTATTAATCGCTGAATTACAACAAAAAACAACGGAGCCTTTAGATTTTGATTTTAATAAACTTGACACGATGAGTGTTAAAGAATTGAAAATATTAATAGATAATTGTGAACATACGCTGGCAAAAATCACAGAAAAAACAGAAGCGATGTACAGACAGCAAGTTATTTTACAGGGACTGGCTAGCTTAGGATATGAAGTACGACACGGAATGGATACACAGTGGGCGAAAGATGGGCGATTAGTTTTGCGTAATCCTTCTACACCTGGTTACGGCATAGAGTTAGCCGCAAACGCTGAGGTGGCACGCATGCAGGTACGAGCAGTTAAATTGACTTCCGAAAATAATCAACAACGTGATAGTGATATTGAAACCCTTTGGTGTAGTGATTTTACCAAGTTACAGCAATGGTTAGCCAAACAAGGTTCTGACTTAATTATTGAAAAAGCATTGCCGGTTGGTGCCGTTCCTTTAAAATCTGTTATATCAGAGGAAATTGATTCTTTACAAAAAACGACGGAGCAAAAAACTTTATCTTCTAAAAAAATCTAAAAACAGTATCTTCTGGAAAGTTATTTTTTTTTTGTGGCAAGTTGAACATTAGGTAAATTGCTAGATAATTCTGAAGATTTTTGGGTTTATGATGATAATACAATGGTGAAGTATTTCTTTTTCATTCATTTTTATCCAAATATTTCAAAATATACCCTCGTCAGCCCACTTTTCCCAAAGTTTATAATCGTGTTCTAATTCCTGCTCTGTTTCATAAAAATAAATACTTTTGTATCTTTCCTTGAATTTTTCCAGCTTTTCTTTATCTTTCATTAAATAATAAAATTTGTAAATACTTCCGTATTCATTGATAACCTCCACAGGATTTGGTTGTTTACTACTTGAGGTATCAAACCGGATATATTCTTCACATACTTCGATAGCCCTTTCATATTTACCTTGTCTTGCTAGTGCTTCTTTTAGCCGTGAATAAACAAAGGCATACCAATCTAATATAATGCTAAGCTTTTTCTTCATAGAGTAAGTATCTTTATCTGAATCTCTGTGAGTGATCATATATTCACAATTTATTTCCATCTCCTGATCATTTTGTAGATGTTTATCATATAATCGGATTAAACTCATTCTTGCACTATGAAAATCAGGATCAATGTTTAGGGCTTTTTTGAAATAAGATTCTGCTTCTTCATAATATAATCGGATTAAACTCATTCTTGTATTATGAAAATCAGGATCAGTGTTTTGGTTTTTTTTAAAATGAGATTCTATTTCTTCATATTTGGCATTTTTTACACAAATTAATCCTAACAATTCAAATGCTTCTTTTGAGTTGGGTTCTGCTTCGATAATTTCTTTAGCATAATATTCCCCTGAATCTTCACCTCCTGCTTCAAAATACGCAGATGCTAATAAATATTTATATTGAAAATTATTCGGATACTCATCTACTATCTGATTAAGATTTCCAAGAATCTCACCAAATAGTCCTTTTGCACCTAATCATTCTTTTTCTTTATATGCTTTAATTTCTGCTAAAATTTTTTTTATATTTCTATCCATTACAAATCTAATTTTTAACCTAATTTACTATTTCCAGGAGGAAGAGCTTCATGTCGATTTAAATAAAATGATATTAACATTTTTCCAATATTTTTACCTTCCAAAATTCATGTACTCGCGTATCATTATTGAATGATCTTTGTAGATAAAGAATATAAATAAGATTTTGAATCTCAAGAAAAAGGATTTTTTTAAGATACTTAAAAAGAAGCAAAGCTAGAAAATTATAATCACGGAAGTATAATTAATCAAAAAATCGAGAAAATGGGAAATTTTATAAATTTACTAAAGACAAAGATCCTTTAGAAATTGAAAAATAGATTGATATATCAAGATTAATAAAAGACGCACAATGAAAAAATTAAAAATAATATTTTTACTCTTATTACCTTTATTTGTATTTTCTTGTGATTTAGAATCTAAAGAAAATGATAGTCCTGTTAATACGATTACTTTTAAACAATCTAATTTTGATGATACTGATATTATTTATAATATTTTATCTGAAAAACAAGGCTTTATAGAAAAGTTACAACTTATTGTAAAAATTGATAGTAGATTAAAAAATTTTAGCAAAATAGCAGATATTAAGCATATAGATCTAACTATAGGTAATATGGAAAAATTAACTCATCTACAGTCTGATGCGGATGAAATAAAAACATTTACCAATATTCGAATGGATAAAGAGCATGAATTATTAATTTTTGATATAAATTTACAAACTCCAATTTCAAAAGACATTAATATTATTACCATATTTTTTCTACTAGATAATAGAGAAAAACACGTTTTAGAAAATACTGATCCTTTCTATTATAAAAATAGCGTTAAATTACTGGGAGTAGAAAATACATTTCTAGATCAAACTAGTTTCAAGAACGCAAATGTACTTATAAAAAAAATAATAAAAAATAAAAATATAAAGGAAATTGAATTAACTATAAAAGTTACTGATCAATCTATTGATGATATCAAAGATATCAATGTTAACCTCATATCAAATGGTGAATTATATAATTTAGATTTTATTCATAGTATTTATATAAATAGTGTGGCTGAAAAAAATAAAAGTCATGGTTGTAAGTTACTTGGTTTTAACAGACCAGACAGATCATATATTGTCTACTTTATTGATATTTCTAAATTAAAAATACAGAGGATTGACTCGATTGCAATAAAACTTAATGATCACCATTATTATTCAAATAAGTTATAAATCATACAAAATAGTAAAAGTATATGATATAAATAATATAAAAAAACATCTATTCAACAACAAAAATTATAGACATGGAAAAATAGCTATTGGCAGAATGTCGAGGTTTTGGGAACGACAATTCAAAAATGCTGGCTAAATATCTCATTGAGTCAGCTTTTACACTTCTTAACAATAGATATGGAATCATAGGCAGGTTTACCGTATTTGCTGTGAATTATCGCTTAACCTCCGTATTAATCCTCGTAAGCGTTTAAAAAGAGAAAAAACAGAGCCCTTAATGATACCTAAAAGCATTAACGAATGGTAGTCAATGGATTTTATGCATGACCAGTTT
The DNA here is from genome assembly GCF_019641635.1 of Frischella sp. Ac48. Classification (NCBI taxonomy): domain Bacteria; kingdom Pseudomonadati; phylum Pseudomonadota; class Gammaproteobacteria; order Orbales; family Orbaceae; genus Frischella; species Frischella sp. Ac48. The sequence goes on along the minus strand of NZ_JAETXP010000002.1, from coordinate 60,115 downwards.
TCTGATGTTGACCGTTGTCGCTTATTCAATGTCATTAATGATTTTAACCAAAAAGGTTTAACGATTTATGTTGATTTTTCATTGCCAGTATTGCGTGTCATTAGGTCATTAAATCAAATTATTGAATGCGCGATACGCTGTGATAATGAGCCTGAATATTTTAGCCATCAATTAGAGAGCAGGGCTAAAAAGCACAAAATAACATTATGTTTTATCCAACTAAGCCACTTGTTTGGCATATTCAACAGGTGACAAATAATTTAATGCACTATGAGGTCGAACATAGTTGTAATGTTTGCGCCATTTATCAATTTCATAACGTTCTTCTGCTAGGCTCCTAAACCAATGCTAATTTAGGTATTCATTTCTGAATTTACCATTTAAACTTTAACAAAGGCATTTTGCGATTGCTACCTTGTTTTTTCTGATGTTTTTCATGGCCTAGATGCAGTGCCATTTCTTCATTTAACGCCGTTTCAATCACCAATTTATTCATAAAACCCGTTAATTTGCCTAAATCTTCCTGAGTTTTTATGCCTTTGACGAGCTCTACAGCCATTTCTCTTAGTTTTTTTTGTCTATTTATATCTACCCATTTTTTACTCGTTAGCGTAGTTCAAAAATAGACAAATACACAAATTTATTTATAGGGTCGATAATTAGAAGCAGGTTATTACCAGATATTCCTTCAATAAGTGGTGATGACAAGAAAACAATTTCTGCACTACAAAGTGCTACTACAGTTTATTCTTATCTCTTATTTAATGATACAAAAAAAATCAATTCTTATTATTAAATACACTTTTATCAGAGTCCTATTTCAGGTAACCTTATCGTTGCTTATGCCCTGAAATTATATCAATCAATACTGGGCGTTCAAGTTGGATGATGCCTTGGTATTGTCCAAATTCGGGATATTTTTCGTATAAGCCGGAAAAGTCCAGTGTTTGATTGCCTTCGTAATCTTCGTATTTCCTCTTAGAATCGATATATTTTCGGGCTGCATAGGTTCCGTCCTGATCAAATACAAAGTGGATCCGGTACTCTTGGTCTTCGCTGCTGTTTCCTACAATGTATTGCGTAAACCAAACTTCTTCTAAAAATAGGGTGCGGTCTTCTTTTACTTCTCCAAAATGATATTTTAAATATGTTCTTCCTTCATTATCGATAAAATGAACCCCAATATATTGATTTCTTGGCACGATGGTAACAAAACAATCGGGGTAAAGTGATTGTTTGGACTGTAACACGCAAAACTCATATCCCAATAAATGCTCGTGGTTGTATTTAGCAACTTCTTCGGAAGTGAGCTGGCCTTTTTCTACTTTTTTCTCAAATTTAGTTTTATTCCATGCATCCCATAGTGCAACGGAGCTACCTTGATCTTTTATTTTCTGCAAATAAAATCCTAAATACTTGACTACCATAGCCAACCTCCTTTATCTGTTATATTTATATCGTTTGCCTGATATATCTCTTATTATGGCAGCTTTTTTTAGTCTCGTAGTTTAAAACTTCTTTGAAAATTTTTCTGTGTGTTTGGCTACTTCTCATATCATCTTTTCTGGTAATTCGTTTTCTCTTCTTGCAAGAACTTCGACATGTTGTTCGCTATGTGTGATAACTGTTGAGCAGGCGTATTTGCCCGTGAGTTGCTTAATAAATTTCTTTGTTTTTTTATTTATATTTTTAGAACTGAATAACTTTTTTGCTTATTATTTTTTCTAAGCCATATTATTTGCTTCTATTCTTCTGAATCTAGCCAATTTTTAAATTGCATAAATTGAGTTGCATCATTTAGTCTTTGCGCATTAGCTTTTTCAATTTCTTTGTCATCAAAATCACTAATACCAAACATTAATACAAATTCTCTGTTTAAATTTTTAAATAGTGATTCCTGTTTTAGTTCCTGCAAAACTTCTACTGCAATGTTTAAAATTTTATCTTTATGTTTTTCAAATAATTTTTGATTATCAGATATTTTTCTATGTTCATTTAATAGTTCTTCATTTACTTTTGCAACGTGTATTTCGTTTATCATTTCATATTGCCATTCATTAATACTCCATTTGAAGTAATCATCATAGCCCTTTTCCTCTTGCTGTAACTCTTTTAAATGGTTTATGGTGTTACAACAAATTGACATGCTCATAACCGACTCATCGGTATATATACCAAATCCGCAGATTTCTTCTGGTTTTAAGTTTTTAGCACACTTTAAAAAAGTCGCTTTAGTTATTTTTTTAGGTTTTCTTTAAATTCTGAATAGTTCATATTTGTTTTTCCAGATATTATTATCGAATTTGGTGACAGAATGACTCGTCACCTCTAACTGGCAAATACGTAAAAACTAGGATGGGGTCGTCTTTTTTATCATTTTTTGCCGGTGAAAGATTATGCTTTCGAGAATATCCTTCGTATAGCTTTTCTTCTAATTCTTCCTTTCTTTCCGAATTCAGTCTTATCCTTTATAGGTTTTGTTAACTTCGGATATTTCTTTATGATTATTTTTCCCTCTAACTGATTTATCTTTATATTATTCAGGAATTTATTCTTCAAATGTATGGGTAGTTTCTTTAAGCACTTTGCCTTTTTCTCCATCTAATTCTACATCTTGAATAATTTTATTTCCATATTTGTCATGTTCTTTTGTATCCCAGCTCAAATACCAAATTGGCCGATTGTTTTCATTTTCTCTCCATACTCGAGTAAAAGGATCCAACAAATCGACCTTTCTATTTTCTAACCAAAGTTTTACTTTTTCCCACTGAAAACTTTTATAGGGAGCATCATAATCTGTTTGTTTAATAATATTTCCTTCTTTATCATAATCAACTACAACCCCTTTAGTAAAAGCGTTGCCATGAAATATTAAACCTTTTAATTTTATATTTCCATTTGAATAATAATTACATTTTAGAATAAAAGGATTATGTTTTGTTGAGATTTCCACCCAATATTCATCTTGTAGTTTTGTTAAAAAATATTTTTCATTATTTTTTTTAAATGTCCAACTGCCATTTTTTTGGTGTTTATTAAATTCCTCTATATTAAATTTTTCCATGACAGTATCTCTTGATTCTGTAAATAATTGTTTATTTATTTTTTCATGACATTCTAACTTTTCTTGTCCGTAGCAAGAAATACTAATTAAGTAAGCTGAAATTAATAATATTTTTTTCATGAATTATGACCCTATCCTATAGCTTTCTCTGAATTCTTTAGTAATATCTACTACTGTTTGGTTAGATAACATCTCTAAATTATTAAATCCATCTGATGGTACACCAACATAGCTCCCACCAAATTTCTTTAAAAAATCTATATAATACTGACTGAATTTGACATGAAGCTCTTCCTATGCATCATCTATTTCTTTATCTGGCAAGGATTATCTCTAAATATTTTATTTTCTTCCTTCGAAAAAAATTAGTAATCTTATAATATAATTCTTTATTCTGACCATTCCCCAATAACAGTACCAATGCTTAAATGAGATTATTCATGCTAAGCCACTTGTTTGGCATATTCAATAGGTGACAAATAGTATAATGCACTATGAGGTCGAACATAGTTGTAATGTTTGCGCCATTTCTCAATTTCATAACGTGCTTCAGCTAGGCTCCTAAACCAATGCTGATTTAGGCATTCATTTCTGAATTTACCATTTAAACTTTCAACAAAGGCATTTTGCGTCGGTTTTCCTGGTCGAATAAAATTTAACGTTTTGTCTGTTTCTTTAGCCCAAAAAAACAGAGCTTTGCTTGTAAACTTACTGCCATTATCGCAAGTAATATATTGAGGTTTATTCCTTATTTCTATTAACTGGTTTAGAAATCTTGCCACTTGCTGACCGATGATTGAAATTAGTTGACCTATTAACTCCCGCGAAAAATCATCTACCACATTCAATACCCTGAATCAGCGATGGCTAGCAAGCTGAACAGATACAAAATCCATCGACCATCGTTCATTTACATTTGATGGTAATAATAATGGCACTCTTTGACGATGAATTTTACCGTTCTTTTTGGTTCTAACTGGCAGTTTTTCTTCACAATATAACCGATAAGTTTGCTTTTTATTTTTGACTAGGCCCTCTGATTTTAATAAGCTGCTTAACATTAAATAACCATACTTTGGATGCTGACTAGCCAGCTCTTTTAAACGAGCTCTTAGTCCTTCATCTGACTTTGCTTTGGGCTTAAAGTGATAGACACTGCGACTCAAATTAGACAAATAACACGCTCTACACTCGGTTAATTTAAATTTATCAATTAGATGTGTTGTAATCCGTCGCCGTTTTGCAACAATCACCACTTTTTTGGTAACACATCTTTCCTCGCTTCTACTGCTAGCATTCTTTCAGCAAGGAGCTTTTTTAATTTATTATTTTCTAATTTAAGCTCTTTCAATCGCTTAGCTTTATTCACTTCAAGCCCGGCATATTTACTACGCCAATGATAAAATGTACCCGCTGAAATGCCTAACTCTCGACATAAGTCATCAACCTTGACTCCTGCTTCATAGCGCTTAATTGCTTTAATGATTTATTCTTCAGTGAATCATTTTTTCATAATGAGATCGCCTTGTTTGCTTAATTCTAATGGAAATCTCATTTAAGTTCTGGTATTTATTTGGGGGGAAAGGTCAACCTCCATTATTCTGAATAGTCGGAACGACAATACGAGATAGTTAAATCGAAGAAATGTAAGAATAGGTATGTACTGTGCAGGAAGATAACAAAATAAAGTATAAAAATTGCGTGCCTTATTTTGTATTCATTTTGCCTTAGATGTTCGATATTAATAAAAAATCTCTAAAGACAGATAAAATGTAAAATGCTCGATTCATCAATTAATTAAAGACATATGGAGAAGTGTTTAAACGTAATATTGGAGCGGGAAACGAGGTTCGAACTCGCGACCTCAACCTTGGCAAGGTTGCGCTCTACCAACTGAGCTATTCCCGCATGCGGCTTGTTCTAAACTGGAACGGGCTACATTATACAAAAAAATAATTCGTTTGCAAGCATTTTTTTATTTATGCTTGTTTTTTTTCCAACTCATTGCTTCAATAAAGCCAAAGATAAAAAGTTTAAGTACTCGGAAATGGTGTTGTTGTTTCTCTTGACGTGACAACGTTGAATTAAGTAACCAAGCCTGTAATCCATGCAATATAAAAAACGTGACAAAAGCTATATAAGCTAACATGTCAGCAGGAGCAGGGTAAGGATGGATGAAGTTAAATAATAAAAATAACCAAATACACAGATAAACTGTTTTACCAATATAAATAAACATTATGCGTCCGCTCTTATAAATAAACGAGAATAAACTTGTCCGGCAATTTTTTCACGATGTAAGTGCCAGTTGGATGGAATATGCTGAAATAATTTATTATTTTGTAATTCAGTTTCAATATAAATATAAGCACCTGCTTTTAACCAACCATTATTTTCCAATAATGCTACTGTTGCTTCAGCTAAATTATGATGAAAAGGGGGATCGATAAACACCAAATCAAACTTCTGTATTGCTGGTCTGTTTAACCAATTTAACGTATCAGTAAGATGAATTTCGATATTATCGGTTTTTAATAATTGACTATTTTTTTTCAATTGATTAGTTACAGTAGGATTTTTTTCCAGCAATACCGTATGTTGAGCTCCACGCGATAGTGTTTCAAACCCTAAAGAACCACTGCCACTATAGCAATCTAAACACCTTGCATTTTGTAAGACTGGCATTAACCAGTTAAACAATGTTTCTTTAACGCGATCAGTTGTAGGACGTAAACCATTACTATCCAAAACGGGTAGTTTACGTCCTCGCCATTTACCACCGATGACTCTAATGAATCCATTCATTGATAATTCTCATGTTCAATATTAAATTAAAATAATTCCGAAGTAACACCTTGTTCATCAGTGACTTTGGTTCCCACTTCTTTAGTTGCATACTTAGTTGGTTCGGTGCCTTCAATAAAATATTCTGGTATAGAATGACTATTTGGTTGTGGTGCAAGTAAACCTGTTTTTTTATCAATTAAAACACTAATAATTGAAGCCGGTTTAATTTCAGATTCTTCTGGAACATCTTTTAAAATTTGTTGCATATAATTATTCCAGATTGGATTAGCAAGATTACCGCCTGCTTCTCCAGTAGTTGGTGCTTTATCATTGTAAATATTTTGTCTTGCTCGACCAAGTTCGCGACGGTGATCATCAAAACCTAACCAAACAGTGGTCATTAAATGGGGAGCAAACCCTGCAAACCAAACATCTTTCGATAAATTGGTTGTGCCGGTTTTACCACCAATGTCATGTCGTCCTAGTGAACGAGAACGTGAAGCTGTACCGCGCCACTGATTATCTCGATCTCCCCAAACCGTTGATTTAAGTGCATCTTTAATTAAGAAAGCAACTTCATTACTAATAACATGAGGCGCATAAGTAGGCTCATCTTGCTTAGATATGGTTGTTTTATCAACATTAACGGTTCCATCTGGATTAATGAGTTGTCTAAATGGAATATCAGCCCTTGGTAATAACATATTGTCTTCTGCTCGTAATTTTTCTTGCTCTGGCTCTTCTTGTTCGTTTGATTGTGCAACTTTTTCAACATTGTCTAAATTTGCTGTTTCAGCATTTTCATTTTTGTAAGATGATTCAATCAAACAATCTTTACATGCAATCTCAGGTTGATGCTGATAAATCAAATCCCCTTCACTATATTCAATTTTATTAATTAAATAAGGCGTAATTAAATAGCCACCATTGGCGATAACCGAGTATGCACGAGCAACTTGTAAAGGCGTGAATGAGGCAGAACCTAGAGCTAATGACTCATTACGCGATATGTTATCATGCGGAAAACCGAACCGTTCCAGATACTTTGCTGCATAATCGACGCCGATCGCACGGAGTGTTCTCACCATCATGACATTTTTTGACATACTTAGCCCAATTCTTAGACGTAGTGGACCAGCATAGATTGCCGGTGAGTTTTTTGGTCGCCATACTTCGCTTCCTGCATTACTACGCATGATTGGTGCATCATTGATAACGGTTGCCAGTGTTAAACCTTTATCTAATGCAGCTGAATAAATAAACGGTTTAATGGTGGAACCAATTTGCCGAATAGCTTGTGTTGCGCGATTGAACTTGCTGATATTATAATCAAAGCCACCGATCAACGCTTTAATTGCACCATTTTCAGGATCTATTGATACTATTGCTCCATTGATAACCGGAATTTGTGATAGCATCCAAATATCATTTTGCTGTTTAACCCAGATTAGTTGACCAGTTTTAATCACAGACGATACGGTAGTGGGTAAGGCACCTTGTTGATTGTCGCTAATAAAAGGTCTAGCCCATTTCACACCGTCAAAATTGATGGTAACGGTCTTACCATCATTCAAGATAGCTTTAGCCTGTTCGGTATTTGACTCAGTCACCACTGCTGGGCAAATTTCCTGATAGCATGAATAATTGGTTAAAGCAGCTGCGATTTCCGTGTTATTCCAAGCTTTTTCTGCTGGTTGCCATAATGTTTTTTCTGGTCCACGATAGCCATGCCGCATATCATAATTGATAATTTGCTCATGCATTGCATTATTCGCGGCTATTTGATTATTTTTCGAAATAGTGGTGTAAACTTTATAACCATCAGTGTAAGCACTATCCCCAAATTTATCATACATAAACTGTCTGGCCATTTCGGCAACATAAGGTGCGGAAAAAGCTATTTTCGGCACATAATAACCGACATTAAGTGGCTCACTGATAGCCTCATCATATTGTTCTTGGGTAATAAATTGTTGATTTAACATTCGATGTAATACCCAATTACGACGAGATAGGGCTTTTTCAGGATAAGATATTGGATTATAAGCAGAAGGTGCGTTAGGTAAACCAGCTAATAAAGCAGCTTCGCTTAAGGTAAGATCTTTCGCTTGTTTACCATAAAAAGTGTATGCTGCCGAGCCAATACCATATGCTCGAGAGCCGAAATTAATCATGTTTAAATATAATGCGATGATTTCTTCTTTCGACAACTCTTTTTCCATACGAATAGCTAAAATTATTTCTCTAATTTTGCGGCCAACACTTCGTTCAGGGGTTAAGAAAAAGTTCTTGGCAACTTGCTGCGTAATGGTACTGCCACCCTGGGAAAACTTATGATTTTTTAAACCAATATACATTGCGCGCAAAATGCCGATGGGATCAATACCAAAGTGTTCATAAAAACGTGAATCTTCAGTTGCAATAATGGCATTGATAACAACAGGGGGGATATCTTCATATTTAAGTGGAAGCCGACGGTACTCACCAAAGGTTGCAATAAGTTCTCCCTCGCTGCTTAAAACTTGCATCGGTGTTTGTAATCGTACATCTTTTAAACGAGTCACATCCGGTAAATTTTTGGAATAGTAGAAATATCCGGCAAAAATAATAACAGCGCCCGATAAAATACCAATGATAAGAAGTTTAAGAAACCAACGAAAATACTTCACTAAATTATTCCTAAGTTAATTTTATGTATAGTTTAGTTCACTATTTTAAAAAATATCAATATGTTAACATTATTTTTGCAGCGCTAATAATTTATTGTAAAAAAAAATATTTTACAATTAATTTTTCAATTAAATTATTAGCACTGATTGTCGAAAATTTAATTTCAATATTGTTACTTTTGCAAAGTGTTGAATCGAGTGAATCACCTATTTAATGGCACAGCATTATACAACAACTTCCATGATGAATAATATTTTTTACTTTTTTGTCTGATAAAATTTACTTATTTTGATTTGTGATATAGGAAAAATCATCGTAAATCGAGTTGATGCTTTATCTGATTCGACAGTAATAGTACCGTTATGTGCTTCAACAATTGATTTAACAATCGCCAGACCAATTCCTGCGCCTTGACCATTACGATGCCTTGATTCATCAATACGATAAAAGCGATCGAATAAATGTGGTAGATGCTTTTTATTTATTTCTTTTCCTGGATTTGCAATCACAATTTTTATGGTTTTTTGATTAATTTGATTGACATTGACTGTGATAGTTCCGTCAATTGGGGTATGTTCAATCGCATTGGACAGTAAGTTACCAATAGCTCTATTAATCATTAACTTATCGCCTTGCATTAAATGGCAATGCCCTTTTAATTCCAATTTGATATTTTTCTCTTCAGCAATAAACTCAAAATAATCAAACATGGCAGTAAACATTTTCACTATATCAATGTCACTTAGTTCGGGTTTGAGTAGTTTATTATCCGCATGTGCCAAAAAAAGCATATCAGTAATGGTTTGCGATAAACGTTCAAACTCCTCCAAATGTGAATACAGTACTTCTTTATATTCACTGGTTGTTCTAGCATTATTAAGGGCGATTTGAGTTTGTGTGGTTAAATTTGTAATAGGAGTACGCATTTCATGGGCAATATCAGCGGTGAAATTACTTTGACGTTGAAAGACAAATTCCATTCGACTCAACATATTATTAAATGCTTTGATTAAACTTATGTACTTAACAGGGACAGTATTGATCGGAATACGATAATTCAAACTTTTGCTGTTAACTGATTCAATGATTTTGATTAATCGATTAATTGGTTTTTGGGTAATATAAATTGTTAATAAAGTACCAAAAAGGGTGAGAAGGCAAGCAATAAATATTAGTAATATTAGACCATCATGTAGACGATTAATAAACTCAATTTGATAATCGCGTTCGATAGCAATAAATGTCGTATATTTTTTACCTTTTAAGGTAAGAAAATCCGAAGCAGCAACACGATATGAATGATGGTTATAGTTCCAAATTGCTGTTTTTTGTTTACTTATTATTGAGTGATAATTTAATTTATTGCGCGTTAGTAATAAATTTGGTCCTCGAGTTTTATATAAAATGTTGTTTTGTTCATCAACAATACAAACCAATAAGCGATTATGGCTAGCAAGAATTAACAAAATATTTTGAATAAGATTTTCGCGATCTTCTTGGGGATCATAATAAGATATTTCACGTTCAATTGATTCAATAACCGAATGTAATTCCGCTATGTTTTGCGCAACAGAATATTTTTCAAAAGAACGTTCAATAAAATGACTTAAGCCATAAAGGAGTATACAAGTAAAAAAACAAACAATGAGCGGCATGCGTATCATTGTGAAGAAATGTATTAGTTTTTTATATTTCGTTTTCGTTAAAAACATCCAGTTTATATCCCATTCCACGAATTGTATGAATTAATTTTGGTTCAAAAGGCGCATCTATTTTATTGCGCAAACGTCTTACCGCAACATCTATAACATTTGTATCACTATCAAAGTTCATATCCCATACTTGCGAAGCAATTAATGAACGAGGTAAAACTTCACCCTGATAACGTAAGAAATATTCCAGTAGTAAAAATTCTTTGTTGGTTAATTCGATACGTTTACCTGCACGAGTTACAGTGCGTTTAGGTAAATCCATGACTAAATCAGCAATGGTCAATTGATGTAAACTAACTTGTGGGACATTACGCCTAAGAAGGGATTTGATTCTTGCTAATAGTTCGGCGAAAGAGAACGGTTTAACCAGATAATCATCAGCACCAAGATTAAGACCTTTAACTTTATCTTCAACACTACCCATAGCTGTCAAAAATATGATCTGCGTCTCTTTGCCGGCATCTCGTAATGACTGAATGATTTTCCATCCACTAATGTCAGGCAACATGACATCTAAAATAATGAGGTCATATTCTTCGGTCATGGCTCTGTGATAACCATCTAAACCATTATTCGTAAGATCGACAATAAAACCAGATTCAACTAAGCCTTGCCGTAGATATTCGCCCGTTTTTGTTTCATCTTCAACAACTAATAGTTTCATTTTGATTAAATTTTCCTTTAATGAAATTAGCCTCAGTCATTTAAGCTATATAATAAATAAACAAGCAACATTAAATAATGAAATTTTGATGATAAAAATGTCATTTCTTAGTAATGTTGATGACGGTGTTTGCAGGTTATAGTATAAAAACAATGAAGCCTAAGGCTATTTGGTAGTTGTTGTTTCATTGTTTTATTTCCTTTCATCCATTCCTTGCAATTATGCACCCCTAATCCTAATTAGGGGTTTTTTTTTGCTTAAAATAAAATGTGTGATTAAACCATTCCACATTACTCTATTTTTAACGATTTAAAAAAATGGGATAGATTATTAATCTGTCAATAAAATTGGAAAAAAACCAATAAATTATTAAATAAATTGCTGATTATTGCAAATAAACATTATACGTAATAACTAGCTATTTTATAAAAAAGTCATACCATCTTATAAAGTTAACATTTATTTGCTACTTCTAAAACTGCATTAATTTTGTAACATAATGATATAAATAAATATTTTTATCAACCTATTTTACTCAGCATGACAGCACATTCTAAATGATGGGTATAAGGAAATTGATCAAAAAAAGCCATTTTCTTTATAATGTGTGATTGGGTTAATTCGATCAGATTTTCTTTTAATGTTAGCGGATTACAAGAAATATAAATAATATTCTGATATTGTGAAATCATGGTCAAGGTTTTGCTATCTAGCCCACTTCGAGGTGGATCGACTAAAACGGTATGACAATGATAATCTGTTAAACAAATTTCTTTTAACCGTTTAAATTCTCTTTCATTATTAATCGCTTGGGTTAATTCTTCGGCTGACAGGCGAAGAATTTTTACATTTTCGATCTGATTAATTGCAATATTATATTGAGCGGTTTTGACTGAAGCTTTGGCTATTTCGGTCGCTAATACCTGATTAAAATTCTGCGCTAAGGCAATTGAGAAATTTCCATTTCCACAATATAACTCTAGTAAATCACCCGATAATCCTTTCGTTACATTAATAACCCAAGTTAACATTGCAATATTAATAGTTGCATTGGGTTGCGTAAAACTGTTTTCAACTTGACGATAAATATAACGGCGCCCTAATATTGTTAATTGTTCATCAACGTAATCGTGATCTAAGCTTATTTTTTGATTAGCCGCCCGACCAATCAGATGTACCTTAAATCCTTGGTCAAGCAATTTTTGTCTTAACTGTTTTGCTTGACTTAACCAGACTTCATCCAGTTTTTTGTGATAAACCAGCGAAATTAATAGCTCGCCACTTAAGGTCGATAGATAATCAATTTGAAACAATTTATCACGTAACGGTAGATTGAATTTTAATAATGGCAAAATGCTTTGCATTGCCTGATTAATCAAATGAGTCGCTATTGGAAAATCATCAACGCGCACTCTTTTTTTATTCTTTTGATCAAACATGATATGGTACAACTCGTCACCGGCATGCCACATCCGAAATTCTGCTCGCATACGAAAATGGCTAGTAGGTGACGGATAGGCGGTAAATTCAGGTATAGTAAATTGTTCAAATAATGCCTTGGTCTGAGTAATTTTTTTATCAAAGAGTTGCTGATAATTATCAGGAATTGGTAAATTTGTCATATTATGTTTAATTACGCTGTTTGATATTTTTATATAAATGATTGATAGCCAAAAAAGGATGATATAGTAACATCCTTGGTCCTGAAAAACGCATAACTTGTTTAATTTTTTGCTGATAATCTTTGCGATAACAATGTTTCAAGCACCTTTCACATGTGGATTTTTGTTCGCCATAACGACAAGTAGTTAAACGTTGTAAAGCGTAATGTTTAAGGTCTGCACATTCATCACATAAAACACCGTTAGGCATGCTATGTTTTTTTTGACAATACAGACCAATCATAAAACTGACAGTCCTTTTTTCAAGTGTTATTATTGGTCCGTTATTGTGTCTTACCATATTATTTTTTTAGAATTTGGTTTACTTTAATTAAATAATTTCTCGATTCTTGTGATGCATGAGAAGTGGTTAATTTTTGATAAACCTGATCAGCGGTCATCTTATTAATTACCTCAATTGCTTTGGTACGATCTTTAGAAAATGTTTTTAATACACTGCCAGCACCACCATTATAAGCACTAATCATTGCATAGCGCATTGAGACCGGATCTTTTATACCTGCTAGATAGGAATCTCGAATCAATGCTAAATAAGCGCCACCCATGTTAATATTATTTTTTGGATCAAGTAAATAAGATTTTGTTGGTTCGCCTTTTTTACCCCAACGATTAAAAAGATCACGACCAGCAGTATGCTGTTGGAGTTGCATTAAACCTAACGCATCACTACGGCTTACCGCAAATGGGTTAAAATTAGATTCAACCTGTATAATAGCTAACATTAATCTTTCATCAACATGATATTCACGAGCTGATTGACGAACCAATGGTATAAATTTATGCGCACGTTCATTAACATGATCAGGTACCAAATTAATATTAACATAACTGATCTGTTTTTTACCCGATTTGCGGGTATGTAATTGGTTGTCTACTAAATAATCAGCATAATGTGCGGCACGCCAATCCCAACGTATTGGTTGACCTGTTTCATCTAATATCTGTTTATATAAGAAAGGTTCTTTACTATTATCAATTGGAGCGTTTGACTGCTTAGATATATCTTCCGGTTCAGTCATTAATAATGTTGTTACGATCGCTGCTTTTAATTGATTTTTCGGATCTTCCGATAACGTTTCAATAGCTAGTTGGCCTGACACGAAATTAATATGCACACGAGTCAATAAATCATTGCTATATTCAACAAAATCTTTCGGACCAGCTATTAAAACTTCATGTGGTCCCCAAATTTGCTCAATATTATTAGCATATTGATTAATTAATATGTTTAAGGCATTTGTGTTTTTATGATATTCTGTTTTGTAGCCATTATTTGAGCTCGGACAGGCTACTAATAAAGCAGATATTGCCAATAAACTAACAATTTTGATATTACAATATTTCAAATGTCTAAACTGTGTCATTCCTTAAATATCCAATTAAATCTGAGGCTTATAGCCAGAAATGGTGATATTTTGCCCTTGAAATAAAAATTTTACCATCTCATTTTCAATTTGTTTACGATGTTCAGGATTCATCATATTTAATTTTAATTCATTAATTAGCATAGTTTGTTTTTTAATCCATTCCTGCCATGCTTCTTGAGAAATTTCATTGAAAATCCGTTTACCAAGCTCTCCAGGGTATAGTTGGAAATCTAAACCAGGCGCTTCTTTTTTTAAATATTGACAGTAAATCATGCGACTCATAATCTTTTCCTTGAATGTTTTTTTCTTTAAAAATCATAAACTTTAAAGATTTTGTTAAAATTATAACTGAAAAATGTTTAGCTAAAAAGTGGTGTGTGATTGTCGAGTTAATTGCTGTAATAAATTGTGAACAGGCGTGGCCAATCCGATTTTTGCTGGTTGCTTTAAATTAAACCAACAACCATTAGCTTCATCAAGACAAGCACAATTTTTTTTCAATTGGGTATAAATTGGTACTATTTCTAAATGGAAATGGCTAAAAGTATGTTTAAAACTAATCAATTGTTGTAACTTATCTGTCGTCAGTTTGCGTTGTTTAAGCCAGTTTTCAATTGCCTGATAATTTTCAAATTGCGGAAAACAATAAAGCCCACCCCAGATACCTATCGGAGGACGTTTTTCCAACCAAATCATTTGGTTATCATCTAATATCAAAAAATAGGCTGTTTTTGTCGGAATGCTTTGCTTGGGTTTTTTGGTCGGATAATTTTGCCAATTATCATGCTGATAAGCACTACAATCCATATGGACAGGGCACAGTGAGCATTTGGGTTTGCTACGAGTGCAAATAATGGCTCCGATATCCATCATAGCTTGATTAAATTTATCAACATCGACAAAAGGTGTAACGTTTTCAGCAAGTTGCCATAATTGATTTTCAATCTGTTTATTACCTGGCCAACCATTAATAGCATAAAAACGGGTTAGTACACGTTTAACGTTGCCATCTAAAATTGCATAATGTTGCTTTTGTGATAATGATAAAATAGCACCAGCTGTTGAGCGACCGATACCGGGCAGATTAATCACGTCATTAAAATCGGTTGGAAAAATACCATTAAATTGTTCGGTTATAATCTGGGCCGCCTTATGTAAATTACGGGCTCTAGCATAATAACCAAGCCCGGTCCATAAATGCAAAACATCATCTATCGGAGCTTTTGCCAATGCAGTAATGGTCGGAAATTGTTGCACAAAACGCTTAAAATAAGGGATAACTGTAACCACCTGAGTTTGCTGTAACATCACTTCAGACAGCCAGACATGATAAGCTGATTTTTGAATTTGCCATGGCAATGTTTTACGTCCATACTGGTCGTACCATGTCAAAATACATTTTGCAAAATCTATCATAGTGTTAAAATTTTTTTACTGTGCAACATTATCACTCGGGTAGCAGCCAAGTACTTTCAAAAACAGTGTAATAGTTGAGAGTTCTTTTAATGCCTGTTGCATTACAATACTATCGAGATTACCTTGTAAATCTATGTAAAACATCTCTTCCCATGGATTACCGTGGATCGGGCGCGACTCTAGTTTAGTCATCGCTATATTATGATTACGCAGAACCAATAATGCATCTACTAAGGCCCCTGCTTGTTGGCCAGTTTTCATTAATATAGTGGTTTTAGCGGAGATTTGATCTGATACATTAATCGCTTGACGCGCTAATATTATAAAACGTGTGATATTCTCTTTTTGATTAGCAAAATTATGTTCTAATACTTGCAGACCATATAATTCGCCACCATCTTTATTACCAATCGCTGCGAGGTTAGTTTTATTTTGTTTAGCAACAGTTTCCATAGCAGAAGAGGTGCTGTCACAATATATAATTTTCCAATGTGTGTATTTTTCTAAAAAATTTGTACATTGTTGAAAAGGTTGTGGATGACTATATACCGTATCAATTTCATCTAATGTGGCTTGCTTATTGGCTAAAATACAGTGGTCAATGGGTAGTGAAATTTCACCAATAATATGAAGATTGGTTTTTTGTAACAGATCATAGACTTCGTTAATTGAACCTGAACTGCTATTTTCTATTGGTACAACACCAAAATCAACGTCAGCTTTTTCCACTTTTTCGAAAATATCTTTAAAGCTAGAACAACTCGATTCTTCTATCTGATCAAAATGATTTGCCGCGTAACGGCGCATTGCGGAATGTGAATAGGATCCTTTTGGCCCTAAAAATGCAATTTTTGCTGATTTTATCACATCATGATTAAGATGTTGTTGTAACAAACGTTGTTGTAATAAAACAGAATCTTCAATAATCACTTGGTAGAGTCGTTTGATAAACAATTCATCAAGCGCAAATTGTTTGCCAGTTTCGATTAATGTTTTGACCAATATCCTTTCTCGCTCTAGATCTCGCACCGGAATATTGGCGTTGATTTTAGTATTCACCACTTGATTAGATAATTCACGTCGTTGTGCAATTAACGTTAATAATTGTTTATCAAGCGCAGTAATTTTATCTCTTAAGGGTAATAATGGATTGTCCGTCATAATACAAGTTCTGGCTAAAAAATGATGGCGTATTATATACTAATTATTATTAAAAGTGATGTTTTGATTGTCGTAATCCTAAACGTTAAAGTTTCTTGTATTGCCCCATTCTGGGGGCAAAAATAGAGTTTAAAATGCATCGTTTATAATAAGCAGTAGCGTTTAGATAAAATATCAGCGATAATATACGCCACAATTTTTAGAATGGATATTGTTACATGTCATTGTTACGTTTTATTATTGTTGCAATTTTTTCGTCATTGTTATTGGCTGGATGCTCATTTGTTGATCGTTGGGTTTACCGTCCTGATATTAATCAGGGAAACTACATTACACAGGAATCTGTTGATAAATTAAAAGTGGGGCAAACTAAAGAGCAAGTAGTGTTTATCATGGGCTCACCAATGCTAACATCTTTATTTGGTGATGATATCTGGTATTATGTTTTTCGTCAAAATCCGCAACACGGTTATCCTAAACAAATCACTTATACGATTATTTTTGATGACTCAGGTAAAGTAGCAGATATAAAACGCGCCGCTAGTGATAATGTAAGCCTTGATGATATGGAATAAATATTTGTTGTATTAGTTAACTAAATTCACTAAACCCGCTTAATCAGCGGGTTTATTCTATTATTTAGGAAATAATATATTCAAAAATGGTGATTTGATTTAGAACACTAACTAATATATTCGATCGTTTCTAATTTTGATAAAATATTTTGAGGTGTCCAAATGGTACCATTGTTAAATATAATTTTTTCTATCATAAATTCATTGTCGTAAAAATAATCTATAACTGTTATACTATCTTTATCATTTATAATTAATAAAAGATCATTATCCATTTTTTTCACTAAAATATCTTTAGGAATAATGCCTTTACCAAATTTTATGGTATCCATTTCACCATTACTATCGAATATAGTATCGTTACCATCCCCTAAATTAAATATATAACTGTCATTTCCTGCACCACCTACTAAAAAATCATCACCAGCTCCACCAATTAGCGTATCGTTGTAGTTGCCTCCCTCAAGTACATCATTACCACCTAATCCATAAATAGTATTATTTCTAGACTTCCATCCTTGAATAAAGTCATCTTCTTCCGTACCTCTCATCGCCATATCAAGCAAAGATGAGATAGAAATTGTCTTAAAAAGTTTAAGACTATATATACTTTCATATATATCGATACCTTGTATTCTGTGGTCAATGCTCTCATTTTCGTAGTAACTAATGCTCTCATTTTCGTCGTAACTATAGCCTGTATAAATACCAATACTACCTTCTATCCATTCTTCTTTAGGAATATTGTTATCTGGATATATGACATCTATTAATAAAGAATGAGGATGTTTAGTTGTTTTAATAACTGGGCAAATATTGTTAATTTTATTAATTCTAATATGTTTAACCGGATAATAGTATTCACATTTAGGGTCACCTAGATTATTTGGATTTTCAATATAAAAGTATTTACATAATGGATCAAAAATGAAGGTATCAGGCGATAATTTTTTTAATAATAGATGAGTAATACCTTTTGTAAGTTCATTCATTATATCAGAGGATGGTATGTTGCGGATTGCGCACTCATAAGCCTTCCACACATTTTTAGAACCAAAGCAGCTATCAACTATGTCATATAATGTGTTGCGGTATTTATCAGAAAATTCTTCCGAAGCAGGAGCATATAAGAATTTACTGTTACCATCTTCATTAACTTCGTAGTACCAATCCATAACGTCATCGACTATTTGCTTGCGAGGTTTTGCTAATTGTATTAAATTTTGAAATGTCTCCTTAAATATATTCGAAGGTGGTGCAATACCTTGAAATTCAGAAATTTTTTCTTCAATACCGAAAGGAGTAGTAATATTCTTGAACTTGGAACCAACCCCACCAGCATTGAGTACACGTAATGAAGCTGTTGTACAGTTATAATTCTTATTTTTGTCAGGAAAAAGTTTATACCTAATTTTCTCCTCTTTCATTTTCTTAATTTCAAGCATCATTTCATTATAAGTTTTTTCATTTATTGTAACTCTATATTCACTTGTAGCAGGTCTTCCTTCCATAGCATGATCGTCATCAAACTTACCTTCTGATTGAATAATATTAGTTTCTGGACCAAAACTGAAGTAAGTAGGTGTTTCATTATCTACTTCAAACTTTAGCCAAGTATGGATAAAACCATAACCATCGACTAATGTGCTATCATTCATTAAAGTTACTTTAAAAATTTTTGTATCTTGACTAATTTCCATAAATATTCTCCTTTTAATTATTATTTTTCACCAAAACACTGTATAAGCATACAGTATTTTGGTGAAAAGTCGAGCTAAATATCATACTAATTGCTAAATTAATAAAATAATTATTAACAAACCTGTTATGTCGAATTGTTAGGTAGCAGTTAAAGTTAGAATTTTATTTGGAGTGATTCATCGGTTATGTTTATGCAAGATAAGTGAAATAATTAATTCAAAATGATAAAAAAACACATCAAATTAGTTAGATTGCATAAATAATGTTTTTTTAGAGTTAGGTTGTATCATTCATTAAAGATAAATTTATTGTTTTAGTGACAATTAAAAAAGATAATCTAATATCATTTATTTTATAATAAATTAATTAAGTAAAAGCCTCTTATCTGTATTAACGATTTCTCTATGTTATACTAAAAAAATCTGCTTTAGATACTGGTATATCAATGAATTCAACCTTAAATAAATTTTCCGTTGCGCCTATGCTTGATTGGACTGATCGGCATTGTCGTTATTTTCACCGCATTTTAACTCAGCAATCATTACTCTATACTGAAATGGTGACAACCGGCGCCATTTTGTTTGGTAAAGGCGATTATTTAAGCTTTAATCAGCAAGAACAACCCATTAGCTTACAATTAGGTGGTAGTGATCCTATGGCATTAGCGCAATGTGCACGATTAGCTGAACAATTAGGTTACAATGAAATTAATCTTAATGTGGGGTGCCCTTCGGATCGTGTACAAAATGGCATGTTTGGTGCTTGTTTAATGGCTAATGCCCAATTAGTCGCCGATTGTGTTAAAGCAATGCAAGATGTCGTTTCTATTCCTGTTACGGTTAAGCATCGAATTGGGATTGACGAGCAAGATAGTTATTCGTTTTTATGTCAATTTATTGAAACAATTATGCCCTATACGCAAACTTTTATAGTCCATGCACGCAAGGCTTGGTTATCTGGTTTAAGCCCTAAAGAAAATCGCGAAGTACCGCCGTTAGATTATGTTCGAGTTTATCAACTTAAACAGGATTATCCAGAATTAACGATTGCGATAAACGGTGGCATTTCCACAATAGAACAAATTAAAACCCATTTACAACATGTTGATGGGGTTATGGTAGGGCGTGAAGCTTATCAAAATCCAATGTTATTAAGTGAAATCGATCAACAAATTTTTGCTGTAGATCGCCCGGTTATTAATCCGATTGTCGCGATTGAACTGCTTTTTCCTTACATCGAAAATGAGTTAACTAAGGGAACTCAACTCAATCATATCATGCGTCATACGTTAGGTATCTTTAATGGTAAAAAAGGTGCTAAACAGTGGCGCCGCTATCTTAGTGAAAATGCACATAAGAAAGGCGCAGGTCTTGAAGTGGTAGAAAAAGCGCTTAGTTTTGTGCAATTGAGTTAGGTTTATTTCCTACGATATTTGTAACTGATTTGGGGTAGGCAGATATCTATTTAATGGGATATCTGCTAAAATCCTCGGCATTGTTTTCGTTTATAATTTAATAGTTAAAGAATCATGACCGATCAAGCTTATTTAGATGAAGTGGCAAATCGCCGTACTTTTGCCATTATTTCTCACCCGGATGCGGGTAAAACCACCATCACCGAAAAAGTATTATTATTTGGACACGCGATTCAAACCGCCGGCACGGTAAAAGGCCGTGGTGCAAACGCACAGCATGCAAAATCTGACTGGATGGAAATGGAGAAACAGCGTGGTATTTCTATTACGACCTCGGTCATGCAATTTCCTTATGCTGATTGTTTAGTCAACTTATTAGATACCCCAGGACATGAAGACTTTTCGGAAGATACCTACCGGACATTAACTGCCGTAGATAGCTGTTTAATGGTAATCGATGCAGCTAAAGGGGTCGAGGATCGAACACGCAAACTTATGGAAGTAACTCGTCTACGTAATACGCCGATTTTAACCTTTATGAATAAACTCGACCGTGATATTCGCGATCCGATGGAGTTATTAGATGAAGTTGAAAATGAACTTAATATCATGTGTGCGCCGATTACATGGCCAATTGGTTGTGGTAAACTTTTTAAAGGCGTTTATCATTTAGCCAAAGATGAAACTTACCTTTACCAAACGGGTAAAGGGCATACCATTCAAGAAGTTCGTATTGTTAAAGGATTAAATAATCCTGAACTTGATCAAGCAGTAGGTGAAGATTTAGCATCTCAATTGCGTGAAGAGTTAGAATTAGTTCAAGGGGCATCCAATGAATTTGATTTAGAGGCATTTTTAGCGGGTGACTTAACCCCGGTATTTTTTGGTACTGCGTTAGGTAATTTTGGGGTTGATCATATGTTAGATGGATTAACCGCTTGGGCGCCAGCACCACAACCGCGCCAAACCGACAAACGCGAAGTTACCGCTCAAGAAGAAAAATTTAGTGGTTTTGTTTTCAAAATTCAAGCCAATATGGATCCGAAGCATCGTGACAGAGTAGCTTTTTTACGTATTGTTTCTGGTAAATATGAAAAAGGCATGAAATTACGTCATGTTCGGTTAGGTAAGGATGTCAATATTTCTGATGCCTTAACATTTATGGCTGGTGATCGTGAACAGGTTGAAGAAGCGTATGCCGGTGATATTATCGGTTTACATAATCATGGCACCATTCAAATTGGTGACACCTTCAGTCAAGGTGAAGAGTTCAAATTTACCGGTATTCCTAACTTTGCACCGGAATTATTCCGGCGCATTCGCCTTAAGGATCCGCTTAAGCAAAAACAGTTATTAAAAGGATTGGTTCAGTTATCTGAAGAAGGTGCCGTACAGGTTTTTCGTCCATTAATTAACAATGATCTTATCGTTGGTGCCGTTGGGGTACTACAATTTGATGTAGTCGTTGCACGTTTAAAATCAGAATACAATGTTGAAGCGATTTATGAGCCGGTTAATGTTACGACCGCTCGTTGGGTTGAGTGCGGAGATGTTAAAAAATTGGAAGAATTTAAACGTAAGTGTGAAGTCAACCTGGCTCTCGATGGTGGAGATAATTTAAGTTATATCGCCCCAAGCATGGTTAATTTAAATTTAACTCAAGAACGCTATCCGGATATCGTATTTAGAAAAACGCGGGAACATTAATTACCGTTTTAATAGCTTAAATTTAATGTATTACCATTATCCCTAAACGACAGATTGGTTATTTAATTTCTTGTGATTTCGAGTCATTAAAAGAATTATTTATCCAATCTTTTTTAATATAAATAATTTGGGGAATAACAATTTTAAATTGCAATATGCTCAGATTTCTGGTTATTTTGGTTGCTATCTAGTTTAAAATCTTAATTCACAAATAAAAAATTTATGGTGTTCTTTAAGTAATTTTTAAAATTGTCAGTATTATAGAAGGGATTAAGCTATCATTCTGATATTTTAGCGTCTTAAGATTTGATATAGCTATTTATCTTTTTATGTTATTTTATGCCAATCTGATTATGATAGCGATCAATAATTAAAAAATCATCTCCATTCATAAAATCAGTGAGACGATAATTATTATGATAAAGAAACTCTTTGCTAAATGTTGCCGTACCATTTTATTGATAGTGTGTAAATTAGTAACCGGTGTTCAAGCGCGTTGGTATAGCCCACCATGTGATGCAGTGACAATATATTACGCTAATCATACCAGTCATTTGGATGGTTTGGTAATCTGGTCAAGTTTTCCTAAAAAATTACGTAAATTAGTTCATCCTGTTGTAGCAAAGGATTATTGGGAGAAAAATTCGCTTAAGAAATTTATTGCGATTGAGGTTTTTAATTCAGTACTAATTAATCGTCATACCAATACCCATGAAAATCCATTACAGCCTTTAATTGCCACGTTAGAAAAACAGCAATCTTTAATCTTATTTCCTGAAGGAACAAGGGGAAATGGCGAACAAATTGTCGATTTTAAAAGTGGTTTATATCACTTAGCCAAACAATTTCCACATATTCACTTCGTACCTGTTTATTTGAATAATCTCAATCGCGTTTTACCTAAAGGCAGTAAATTAGTTGTGCCCATAATTTGCTCGGCGATTTTTGGTTCAGCGATATCACCCTTACACGAGAATGAAACTAAGGCAGACTTTTTATTAAGAGCAAAACAAGCATTGAAGGATCTAATTTAATGATATTGAACGATACCAATATGCAATTAATTCTAGGATGTATTTTCTCGTTGCTTTTTGTAGCTAGTTTAACGGGTCTGTTACTAAAAAAATTTAAACTCAATACTCATAATCGTAAAACCATTGAAAATTTGAATCAGCGTATTAATGCTTGGTGGGTTATGAGCATTGTTTTATTAATTGCAATATTAATTGGAACAGTGGGGACTCTGGTTTTATTTGTGTTTATATCTTTTTGTGCACTAAGAGAATGCATTACGATAACGCCTACCCAATTAGCCGATCATCAAGCGTTATTCTGGTGTTTTTTTATTTTTTTACCATTGCAATATCTGCTAATTGGTTTGAAGTGTTACCAAATTTTCGTGATATTCATTCCAGTTTTCGTTTTTTTATTTATTGCAACGCGCGTTGCAATAAATGGTGATACCGTTGATTTTTTAGGTCGAGTAGCCAAAATTCAATGGAGTATGATGATTGCGGTTTACTGTATTAGTTATATTCCAGCATTATTGTTACTAAATAATGATGGCGATCAGGCAAAAAATTTCAAGTTGATTATCTTTTTAGTGATTGTCGTTGAAATATCAGATGTCTTACAATATATTTTTGGCAAGTTATTGGGTAAGCATGCTATTGTTCCCAAGCTTAGCCCAAATAAAACAATGGAAGGTTTTGTCGGTGGGATATTATCGGCAAGTTGTATCGGGATGTCATTATGGTGGATTACCCCATTTAATTTTTGGCAAGCGGGATTTATCTCAATCCTTATGACATTACTCGGGTTCTGTGGTGGTCTATGTATGTCGGCAATAAAGCGTGATCGGGGTATTAAGGATTTTGGTAACATTATTGATGGTCATGGTGGTATGATGGATCGGATTGACTCGCTTTGTTTTGTCGCACCAATATATTTTCAAATTATGTATAATTTCCTGGGATAGTTTTCAATGAAAAAACGTTATCAATGTTTACTGCTATGTTTAATTAGTTTGCTTTTGGCTTTTTCTTCCGCCGAAGCATTATCAATTGAACCGCTGTATGTTGTTTCTAAAATTACCGTTAATCAAAGTGAACACGATAATCGTGAATATCGTGTTATCGAATTAACCAATGGCATGAAAGTATTGGTCATTTCTGATCCAAAAGCGGTTCAATCATCTGCAGCTCTGGCAATACCAGTTGGTTCATTATTTGATCCTAAATCACAACAAGGGTTAGCGCATTATACAGAGCATATGCTATTAATGGGATCCAAAAAATACCCTAAGCCATCTGATTTTGCCGAGTATCTGAGTTCTCATGCTGGTAGTTATAATGCCAGCACAGAATTAAATCGCACCGCTTTTTATTTTGAAGTCGAAAACGATGCTTTTAGCGGCGCTTTAGATCGTTTAGCCGATGCAATTGCGCAACCCTTACTCGATCCAAAATATGCTGACAAAGAACGCAATGCGGTCAATGCTGAATTAACCATGGCTCGCTCGAATGATGGCTTTCGAATTGGTCAAGTTGATTCAGAAACGATTAATCAAAATCATCCGGCTGCGATGTTTTCTGGTGGGAATTTAGAAACATTAAGTGATAAACCTGATAGTAATTTACATCAGGCATTAGTTAAATTTCATCAAGATTATTATCTAGCCAATAACATGGTTGGTATATTGTATAGCAATCAAGCATGGACCGATTTAGCAAATTTAGCTGCCACCACTTTCGGTCATATTGCCGCGGGTCAAATTAAGCAACAAAACATTACCCAACCGGCAATGACTAATGATAATCTTGGTAAAATCATCTATATGGAACCTGCACAACCCAAAAAGGTATTATATATCCAGTTTCCTATTGAAAATAATATTAAGCAATTCGCGTCCAAAACCGATGAATATATTGCTTATTTGCTTGGCAATCGCAGTTCAAATACATTATTTGATCAATTACAAAAACAAGGATTAATTGACTCGATTAGTGCAGCTAGTGCGCCATTACGCTATGGTACGAGCGGTGTATTTGGTATTTATGTTAATTTAACGGATCAAGGACTAGCTGAAAAAGACAAAGTATTAGCCAGTATATTTGGATATTTAGAATTATTGTCGAAACAAGGCGTTGATGAAAAATATTATCGTGAAATCCAAAAAGTATTAAAACTTGAATTTAATTATCCCGATATTACCCATGATATGTCTTATGTTGAGTATTTGGCTGACCAAATGTTGCTTTATCCTACCCAGCATATCTTAGATGCCGACTATGTTGCTGATAACTATAATCCAAACGCGATTAAAGCAAGGCTTAAATCATTGACCTTAGATCGCGCCCGAATTTGGCTTATTGCGCCAAATCAAAACACTGACAAAAAGGCGTATTTTGTTGATGCTCCTTACCGGATTGAAAATATTACGGCAACACAAAAACATAATATTATGACACAAGCTAAACAATTAAAATTCTCATTGCCGTTATTGAATCCCTACATACCCGATCAATTTTTAATTTCTCAAGCAGCAACTGATGTTGATCAACAGCCAAATCAAGCTTTTGATCCAAAAGGGAATCTTTTTCATTTCGCTAGTCGTTATTTTGCTGATCAACCCAAAGGGGTTATTGCTTTATCATTACGTAACAATTTTGCGCTCGATAACGCTAAGAATCAGGTTATGTTTTTTCTACTAAATTATTTAGCTAATCGTCAATTAGCTCCATTGCAGTTTCAAGCTCAAATTGCTGGAATGTCAGTTTTCACAAAAATTGATTCAGGCATGATGATAATGGCAAGTGGTTTTAATCAGCATCTATTAGACATGGTGGATGCGACTTTAACAACATATCGCAAATTTGATATCACCGATGAAGATCTGGTTTTAGCCAAATCATGGTATACACAAAAATTAGATGCTGCTGATCACGCCAATAGCTATCGTTTGGCGATACAGCCTTTATCTGCAATCGCCGAAGGACTTTATTTTGATCGTAATACTAAACGTATGGCAATCGATACGATTAATGCAGCTGATTTACGGCATTTTCGTGAACAGTTGTTAACGGATTCAGTGCCTTATATGCTTACTTTAGGAAATTTACCTTATGATAAAGTGCAAGCGTTATATCGTAATGTTAAAAGCAGCTTAAATCCTGCTGTGGAGTATCATCCAGAACAAATTTTACAAATTAATCATTCAAGTGATGCTTTAATTACCCAATATTCAAAAAGTTCCGATAATGCTCTACTAATGGGATTTGTACCAAAAGGATATGACAAAATAACCGGTCGTAATATTAGTGATTTATTATCACAAATTATTTCACCATGGTTTTACGATCAACTACGAAGTACAGAACAGTTGGGTTATGCTGTATTTTCATTACCTATCACTATTGGTAACAGTCACGGTATAGGTTTTTTAATCCAAAGTAATCAATATGATCCTGACTATATAAATCAACGTTATCAAGCGTTTTATCCGATCATTTTAAATAAACTTAATGCACTAACTGATGCGGAATTCGATAATTATAAACAATCAGCATTAAAGCAGTTATCAATGCCGGCTGAAACTTTAGATAGCGAATTCGATGATTATTTAGGTGATTATGAACAGTCAAACTTTGCGTTTGATAGAATACAAAAACGTATTGAGCAGCTCAAAAAGTTATCAAAAGAAGATGTGATTACATTCTTTAAGCAATCTGTTATGCAGCATGATGGTTTATTATTTGCTTCGCAAGTTATCGGTAATCAATCCGATAAAACCCTTAATCAGTTAACCGATTTAACGAAATACTCTAATGCCGCTGAACTGCAACAAACATTATTAAAATCGCCGTAATGGTTTGCTAAAGTGTTTTGGTCATATTAATTAAAAACCGCCGGGTAGGCGGTTTAAAAATCAGGTTTTTTCAGAATTTTGTTCAATGATTCGTTCACTGCTATATAGGCAGTTTAGAAAACAAGGGGATGGGTCCAAAAAGATCCATTTTTTGTTCACTGCCGCATAGGCAATGTTTAGTCTTATTGTTCATTTTGTTCATTAGCTATTGGCGATAATTAGCTAGAAAACGTGCAAAACGGTGAATAGCATCATCCAATTCACCAATATAAGGTAAAGCTACAATTCGAACATGATCAGGTTTATGCCAATTAAAACCACTACCTTGAACTAACAGCACTTTTTCCTGTAATAAAAAATCTAATACTAATTTCTGATCATTATGTAAATTAAATTTTTTCATATCCAATTTTGGAAACAGGTATAATGCTCCTTTAGGACGTCGGCAGCTGACACCAGGAATGTCATTAAGCAGTTCCCAAGCCATTTTACATTGGTCATATAACCGCCCGCCAGGTTTAATAAACTCATTAATACTTTGGTAGCCCCCTAAAGCGGCTTGAATCGCATGTTGTAGAGGTACATTGGCACATAATCGCATAGACGCCAACATATTAAGTCCTTCAATATAACCTTTAACATGTTTTTTCGGTCCACTTAATGCCATCCAACCTTGTCTAAATCCTGCTGCACGATAAGTTTTGGATAAACCGCTCATGGTCACAACAAAGAGATCAGGTGCTAGTGCTGCAATCGAATGATGAACGGCATCATCATAAAGTATTTTATCGTAAATCTCATCAGCAAAAATGATCAGATTATTCTGACGAGCAATTTCTGCAATTTCTAATAAAATTTCTTTACTGTATACCGCGCCAGTCGGGTTATTAGGATTAATTATTACAATGCCTTTAGTGTTTGGGGTAATTTTCTTTTTGATATCGTCTAAATCGGGTTGCCAATCTTGTTCTTCATCACAAACATAATGCACCGCTTTTCCGCCAGATAAACTGATAGCAGCAGTCCAAAGCGGATAATCAGGCATTGGTACCAGAATTTCGTCACCAGAATTAAGAAGAGCTTGCATCGACTGGACAATTAACTCGGATACGCCATTGCCAATATAGATATCTTCAACGTCAATACTGTAGATACCACGTGCTTGATAACTTTGCATAACCGCTTTACGGGCAGAATACAACCCTTTTGAATCACTGTAACCCTGTGAAGTTGGTAAATTACGGATCACATCTACCAGTAATTCATCTGGTGCATCAAAACCAAATACCGCTGGATTACCAATATTTAATTTTAGGATCTTTTGACCTTCTTCTTCCAGTTTTTTGGCATACTCCAGAATTGGGCCGCGTATATCATAACAAACATGCTCTAATTTATTTGATTTTTCAAATGTCACCATAATTATTGACCTTTATGTGGGGGGATATCGTTATAATTTTTATTAATAAGCAATCTACTACTATTTAGATAATTTTTGAAGATGTTATTATAACTCGCTTAAAAAAATAAACTAAGTTGTTTAAATTTTACACGGAGAGCCCAAATGAAAACGATTTTGACAGTGATAGGAAAAGACCAAACGGGGATTATTGCCGGTATCAGTCAAAAACTTTATGAACTAAACATTAACATCTTAGATGTTTCACAAACCATTATGGGCGAATATTTTACCATGATTATGCTACTGGATTTAAACAAAATTGAACAGCCATTTGATGAAGTTAAACAAACGTTAACGGTTACCGGTGAGCAATTAAAAGTTAAAGTAAATCTACAGCGTGAAGAAATTTTTGACGCGATGCACCGCTTATAAACACACTAAAGGTAATGATTCATGGAAACCAAACAAATTCTTGAAACGATCAAAATGATCGAAGAAGAAAAATTAGATATAAGAACGATTACAATGGGTATTTCATTGTTAGATTGCATTGATAGTGATGGCGTTAAAGCTCGTCAAAAAATTTACGATAAAATCACACGTTTAGCTGGCAATTTAGTCAGTGTGGGTGAAGCGATTTCCTCGGAATTTGGCATTCCGATTATTAATAAACGGATTTCAGTTACGCCAATCTCATTAATCGCTGGAGCAACTGACGACAAAGACTATGTCGAATTTGCTAAAACGCTTGATGCTGCCGCCAAAGCTGTTGGTGTCAATTTTATTGGTGGGTTTTCAGCATTGGTACAAAAAGGTTTTCATAAAGGTGACCAGATACTCATTGACTCCATTCCCCGCGCATTGGCACAAACAGAGCGTGTATGTTCATCCGTTAATGTTGGTTCAACACAAACTGGTATCAATATGGATGCGGTAAGAAAAATGGGTGAAGTGATCAAGCAAGCAGCAGAATTAACAGCTAACGACAACAGCATGGCCTGTGCTAAATTAGTCGTATTTGCAAATGCGGTAGAAGATAATCCATTTATGGCTGGTGCTTTCCATGGTGTTGGTGAAGCCGATTGTGTAATTAATGTCGGTGTTAGTGGTCCAGGTGTAGTCAAACGTGCGTTAGAAAAGGTAAAAGGTCAACCTTTTGATGTGGTTGCTGAAACCATCAAGAAAACTGCATTTAAAATCACGCGTATGGGACAGTTAGTGGGTAAAGAAGCGTCAGAGCGTTTAGGTGTACAGTTTGGCATAGTTGATCTTTCTTTAGCGCCAACACCAGCAATTGGTGATTCTGTTGCCCATATTTTAGAAGAAATGGGGCTTGAAGTCGTGGGTACACATGGTACTACCGCAGCTTTAGCTATGCTGAATGATGCGGTGAAAAAAGGTGGTGTAATGGCTTGTGGTCATGTCGGTGGGTTAAGTGGGGCATTTATTCCTGTTTCGGAAGATGCCGGTATGATTGATGCCGTGAATAATGGCTCATTAAATTTAGAAAAACTCGAAGCAATGACTTGTGTTTGTTCAGTTGGATTGGATATGATCGCTATACCTGGCGATACTCCAGCAGAAACGATTGCTGCTATGATTGCTGACGAAGCAGCGATTGGCGTAATTAATCATAAAACTACTGCGGTGCGAATTATTCCAGCTATGGGGATGACAGTCGGCGATAATATTGAATTTGGTGGTTTACTAGGGCACGCACCGATTATGCCAGTTAATCGATTTAGTTCTAGTGAATTTATTCAACGAGGTGGGCGTATTCCCGCACCCATTCACTCTTTCAAAAACTAAGTTTCTTTATATCATGATTTGATTGTTTTTTATTAAATAATTGGTATTAAAGTCGTATTTTATTTATAAATGATTTTGATTTCCTTCAAAAATTCGAGGGCTGGCGAGCCCTCGAAATGCCTTATTTATGCTTGTTATAAAGTGATCACTGAGTGACTGACTTTGGTATTTTAACAATTTTGATTATTACGAATGTTAATAATAGTCTATGTTTCGCTTAGTATTATACTAATGTCCGAGTTAGGGATATTTTATGTGCAATTCTGCTAACAACACCCACATAATCACAGGAAGTACGGGTCACTAGATAATTTTCTTTGTTCATCCATTTTCTTGAAGAACCGCCGCGGAACATCTATACGATCACGGCTTATTCGATATTCATACCGAATATTCTTTTAAAATAGATTTACTCTGTAGTACTTGTGTGGGACAAAGGTGAAAATCATATTTTAAATTTTTGATATAAAAAATATTTCTATTGATAAGTTTTAGATTAATACCAATTAGTCACTAAACATGCCAAACCAAGCAATATTGTTAAACTATGCTTTAGCATATTATTTTTACTAAATTTTCACCCCTGCGCAGTAGAATCCGGATGCCAGATGATTTTGTTATAAACCTTCAGAGACTCTAATCATCAGTAGCAATGAAATTCACCATAATTTAAAAAGCGAAAAAAACAAGCACCACAAGTTAGTGAATAATCTATGTACATTAACTAAATTTAAAGATATCCCTAAACCCTTTTTTTTAACTAATTTTAAAAATTAGCATGATCAATGAGTTACAAAACCACTTAAAAAAAGGGTTTTAAAACCCAAAATTTCACTTTGCCCTTATGTTACCTAGGTTTATAGTATATAGCGTTCTTGTTCACTGCCGCATAGGCAGTTTAGAAAACCGGGGTAGCCGCCATATCGCCAAGCCAAGAGTTCACTGCCGCATAGGCAGTTTAGAAAATTCGTACGCGTTTTTAGCCTCGTCCAGAATAGTTCACTGCCGCATAGGCAGTTTAGAAATTAAGCCCCCATCGAAAGCTGGGGGTTTGCTTGTTCACTGCCGCATAGGCAGTTTAGAAATCAACACTGCCTTGCCATTTTTTTGCTGATGAGTTCACTGCCGCATAGGCAGTTTAGAAATCTAAATCAGGATCGGGCTCATAACCGCCAGCG
This sequence comes from Frischella sp. Ac48, assembly GCF_019641635.1. Taxonomy (NCBI): domain Bacteria; kingdom Pseudomonadati; phylum Pseudomonadota; class Gammaproteobacteria; order Orbales; family Orbaceae; genus Frischella; species Frischella sp. Ac48. The sequence goes on along the minus strand of NZ_JAETXP010000002.1, from coordinate 28,939 downwards.
TTCACTGCCGCATAGGCAGTTTAGAAAAATATTGAAAATGGTATCTTTAACGGCAGTTAGTTCACTGCCGTATAGGCAGTTTAGAAATCAATACTTTTGCCCATTTTGCGCAAAACAGGGTTCACTGCCGCATAGGCAGTTTAGAAAAATTGGAATTGTCCGGCTTGAGCTGCTTCTATGTTCACTGCCGCATAGGCAGTTTAGAAAAGGAGTAAAAAATGGGTTCAAGAATAACAGGAGTTCACTGCCGCATAGGCAGTTTAGAAAAGACCAAGTAGCGGGGGTCTAGCGCGCTTCGTTCACTGCCGCATAGGCAGTAAATAAATTGCTGAAAGGTGGTTTTCGTCAATGTTATCTAAATAATCTAAAAGTCTAATTTTTATATTTATGACATATAGGTTGATTTTAATCACATAAATTAGCTTAAAGGTATTATACCAATGATTGATATACAACTAAGTAATATCGTTTGTATCACCAAGGTGATGATTTGTTTTTTTAATAATATTAAAGTACCCATTTGACGGTCGGTTATTGATCGTGATGGTTGTATTTTGGATTTGATTAATTTTAATTGTATTAAGGTATCATCTAACTCTTTTAGCGTATTGGGGAGTTGATCGAACTTGGTGGCTAAGTAGTCAAATAGTTTTTTATCAAATGCGATTCGTAAAGCGTAATATTTACTAAACAATCCAATTAAAAAACAAGCAACATAACCAACGATTAACATGGCAGAACTTGCCGACAAACTTGCGATTAAGGCAAATGATAATCCAATCATCGTGAACATTAGTGACATAATATCCAATTGCCGACTTATTATCAGTAAACTACTAAAAGTAACCAATGCGGTTTGGCTGGTATTTTCAGTTAATTGTGTATCCTCTGAATTAAACATATCGATTCCCTTGAAGTATTTGATTAAGCCAATCAGCTAAAATTTGCTGTTGTTGAGTAGAAATGACTACGGTATTACGACATGCTTTTACTTGGTTAATCGCATCTTTAACGGTTGTTGCCCGTGCGGTTAATAACAACCATGCAACCACAGCAGTAGCACTGCGTGAATAACCCAGTGCACAACAGATTAATACACTTCCTTGATTGTGATACTGCTCTATTGTTTGAGCTGCCTGTTGGCATTGTTCAATGGATAACGGTGTCATATCCAGTACTGGGATTAACCGATATTGACCGTTAAATTGACTTATTGGCAGTTCAGCACATAAATCAACAATTGAAGCAAAAGCTTTGGCTTGTAAGGTTTTTTTATCGGGGATTCTACCGAGATAAACGTTATCAGTAATTAAATCAAATGGATTATTTTTTAATGTCCATATTCGTGAATTTAACCACATTATCATAAAATAAGGGAGGTATAAAATAGTTATCGGTAGATGAAAATGGCCGTTTGCTTGTTTTTGAAAACCGATTGCGCCAACTTGCAGATAATTAAGTGATACCAAGTAAAAGGCTCCAGCCAACCATAACAACCAAAGTCCCCAGCTATTATAATAGATGGCTAAACTTAATGATAATAAGAATAAGATAAAATAGATCCCTGCCCAAATATAATGCTTGGGGAATGGGTTATTTTTTAATGGTGATGAATCGTGTTCAGGCCATAGCCAAATACAAAAACAGCCCACCCAAAGCCCCGTCGGGATATCAAAAAAATGATGTTGCCATGTTGTTAATACTGATACAGCAATTAAAAAACACCAGCTATTTAACAGATAGCGTACAACCGTGCAGCGAAGGTAATTTGTATAAAACTGCCATAAAATCACCAATAAAGTAATATGTAATGAAGGGGCTTGATTAAAAGGTTTATCAAATCCCATTAAAACATCAAACCATAAGCCTAGAAAACCATCAAGTGGTGGTCGTGTAAAACTGAATTTAAGTGGAAAAATGAAAAAGCATAGCACACAAATTATTTGGGCAGACAATAGCCGTAGACAAAGGGTTTTTAATGATTGCTTTGTATTAGCTAACAGAATTGCCAGCCCATACATTAAATCAATTGACCAATAGGGTATAATCGTCCAAGGCCATAAAGGGATTGATGATTCCCAACTGAAAACGAAACTCCCCACATCTAATCGATTTGCGGTAAACCAATTAGCCAGGTTATAACTAGCAAAGAAGAATACCGACAATCCCCCTAAGCAGATACATTTATAAAAGAGGTATCTTTTAAATTTGAGCGTTCGCATAGTTTTAGCAACTAGTTAATCCGCTGAGCCAGTGATACCGTGAAAATCCCCCATTGGTCGATGTACATACTAACTTTTTTAAATCCAGCTGCTGCCACTAATTGATCGATTTCCAGTTGGGTTCGCCGACGCATTACCCATGGTTGTCCGTCACGATGTGAGGTTAATGCGCGAGCGATGAATTCTAACTGTGGATGCCATGGTTGATTAGTATAGATGAGATATCCGCCTTCAGGCATGGCATCAGCTAACCCTGATAAAGATTCACGTAATAATGCATTATCACTAAATAGCTCATATAACCCTGAAACGACAGCTAGCGTAGGGTTCGGAGATAATCGCGCTAACTGCTGTCGATTAAAGGCATCACCTTTTTCAAAACGGACAAGTTTAGTTAAACCAAGAAGATCAATTAATGCCTGTCCATCTCGAATATTGATATCACTATAATCACGCAATAATACGGAATTCGGTTTATTAGCTAATTGATTAATTGTTTCAAGGATGTAACGACCATGTCCAGCTGCAATATCAACTATATTTACCACTTTGTTTTGTTGCTGTAATTGATTGATCGCTTGTGTTAATAGTGTTTCAAGGTGAATTTTACGTTGACGAATACCGCGCCAACCGATTGATTGCAGATACATATAATCAAAGAACTGCCCTAGTTTAGTCTTTCCAGATGGTTGATTACGATAAACATAATCTAGGGTACTTCCTGAATCAAATCCGGTATCAAACCCGAGTTTAATACCATCAGAACTCTGGCTAGCATATTTTAAAGTAGCTCTTATAAATCGCCAGTAATAGGGTTTAAACCAACCTGATACTGGTGTAGCTAGAATATCGGCTTCTTGTTTGGTAAAACCGATTAAGTCAGCATTTACTTGCGATGGAACATAAGGCGCATTTGCAAAGCACCCGAGAATAAATCGTCTAGCTCGTTCGATCGCAATGAGACGATCTTTTTCGCCAAACGTATCATGATAAAATCCCGGTAATACATGAAATTCTTTTTGCTGAGTACCCAAATTTTCATAAAACTGCTTTTGTGGTTTTCGCCTTACCACGTAATCAGAACCAGATAAGAGTAATTGTGTTGGTACAGTAATTGCGTTTGCATCTTTAACAATGCGATCAGACACTGCATATAAATCCAACAATAATCGAACCGATATTGGCTTAGTGATTAACGGATCTTGAATAAATGATTCTGCTCGTTCGGAATCATGAGTCAGTAGATTTGGTTTTACATAACTATTAACAAAAAAATTACCTTTTAAGTTATAGAGCAACTTTAGGCCGGGTATGGCTAGCGGTACATAAAGTTTGACACGAAATGCTGGTGAACTCAACACTAAGGCTCGAATATTGGGTACATAATCATGTACCCATGCCGAAGCAATCACTGCTCCAACACTTTGCGCTATAATTGCGATATCTTCATTTTCAAGATGAAAATCTTGCTTGATATGTTCAATAAAACAATTGGCATCTTTAATTAAGGTTGCTAAATTAGGCGCATCACCGCGTTCACCTTCAGATTGACCATTGCCTCTAGCATCCCATGCAAAAATTTGATAATTGGGCAAATTTAGTTCATCAGCAAGATGTGCAACGCGGCCCGAGTGTTCATGTCCTCGGTGAAATAATACCACAGCTCGGGAAGGATGATTATCGCTATCAACTGCCGGCCAATATCGATAAAATAATCGACAACCATCATGACTGATAAAGGTTTTTTGTTGTTGTTCGCGCATGTTCTTTCCTTGTTATTTTTTAGCTTGCCGTAAGCCGTTTCGGATTCGATTAATCACCGTATAAATAAGTAGAATATTAATAATCCATAGTAGTGAATTGATCCAATCCAATGGTAAAAGGTGAATAGCAATCCCAAAACAGATCGCACCGAAGACAAAAGCACGATCGCTTTTTCCCATAGGACCATCATAGCGTCTTGATGCACCAATCATGATGCCTAATACGCCACTATATTCGCTCAAAAATGCAAGTAAAACGACAATTATAACTAAGTAATGATTGACATCATCGAGTTGTATAAAAACTAACATTAATGCAATGTCAGAAATTACATCACCAATTTCATTTAAATAAGCACCAAGATCAGATTTTTGCTGAAACTCACGAGCTAACATCCCATCAATGGCATTAAGTGCCATTCGAATAAACATCCAGATGGGGATAAGACAAAAAATCCACTGATAAGCTGCTAACATACCAACAATTAATGCGACAATAATTGATCCCAAACAACCAGCTACCGTAACTTGATTAGCAGTAATTTTGGCATGATAAAGACTAGTCGTAAGTGGACGGAGTAATGCTTGAAACTTTGGCTTTAATTGGTAAATAGATAACACAGCACATTCCTAATCATTTATTATCTTTGAATTGCCTTTACTGCGATTAATTAAAACGTAGAATTCGATGTATTATACAATGGTTTGTTATCGTGTATAGCTAAATTATAATAGCTTTTAATTATGGTGATTTTGGTGGACTAACTAAGCGCAATTCATAAATTATCGTTATCGATAATAAAATGAAATATTATGTGGTAATGACAATTTTATGCCAATATCTACCATTTTTATGATTAAATTCCTGTGTGAAGAATTTTCTTAGCTGTTCATAATTACATACCGCCAACCATACAATTACTAACCCCTTTTTTTTACCAAAATTAAAAAATAAATATAATCAACAAGTTAAAAAGCCGTTAAAAAAAAGGGTTTTAAACGCCTAAACTCCAGTTTGTCTTTTGCTAAACAGGGTTTATAGTATGTAGTGTTCTAGTTTACTGCCGAGTAGGCAGTTTAGAAATAACGGACTGACCGAAAAAGAAATATATCAACGTTTACTGCCGAGTAGGCAGTTTAGAAATTAAGAAAAATGCTAAATCAACTGCTGATGCTGTTTACTGCCGAGTAGGCAGTTTAGAAAGTCGCCAATTTTATATCAAATGGTAAAAACCCGTTTACTGCCGAGTAGGCAGTTTAGAAATAATTTTCGGAGGCGTTCGTGCTCCCGTAATTGTTTACTGCCGAGTAGGCAGTTTAGAAAAAGCCGAGTATTTATGGGCTTTGGTGAAAATAGTTTACTGCCGAGTAGGCAGTTTAGAAATCACAATCTTCCCCTAGTGGCGCAAGGTCATTGTTTACTGCCGAGTAGGCAGTTTAGAAAACCCGCATTTAAATTCTAAAGGATCACTATCAGTTTACTGCCGAGTAGGCAGTTTAGAAAAGACAAATTTTACAAGCTTACTTTCTTCTAATGTTTACTGCCGAGTAGGCAGTTTAGAAATAGCACAAGGAAAGGTGATTTTTTAATCATCTCTTAATAAAAAAGGGCTCTATTGAACCCTTTTTTAAATTACGCTGACCTGATTGAATTCATTTTTTAAAACAATATTAATTCATATCACCAAGTTTTTAATAGGCCTTTAATGCGACATTGATGTAGAAACCCCACCTTCTGGTACAGCAACATAAGGTGTCTCTTTATCACTTCTTTCTTTGTTGTTGCGTACTTTAATCGCAGTTCGAATACCATAAAAAATAATACTATAAACAACAACTAAGAATAAAATACTTAAACCAGCATTTGTATAGTTATTGATGACGATTTGGTGCATATTATTAATTTGTTTTTCAGTTAAGCTTGGATTTTCAGCAATACGGCGATTATATTCTTTCGCTAAATATAGGAAGCCTTCTAATTGAGGATTATCGCTAAATAGTTTTAGACCAAGTGCCCAAGTGGTACAAATTAATAACCAAATAGCAGGGATAACGGTAACCCAAATATATTGTGCACGTTTCATTTTGATTAGTACGACAGTACCTAATACTAAAGCAACGGCTGCTAACATTTGATTTGAAATTCCGAATAATGGCCATAAACTTTTCACGCCACCAAGAGGATCTACCACGCCTTGATAAAGCAGATAACCCCATAATCCAACACATCCGGCTGTACCAATCACACCAGCAATAATTGAATCGGTTTTTTTCAAGAATGGTACAAAATTACCGAGTAAATCTTGTAACATAAAGCGACCAGAGCGAGTGCCAGCATCCAGCGCGGTTAAAATAAATAATGCTTCAAATAATATACCAAAATGATACCAAAAGCCCATATTGGCACCCGGAAGCACCTGATGGAACACATGTGCAATTCCAACAGCAAGTGTTGGTGCGCCGCCAGCACGATTTAATACAGATGGTTCGCCAATATCTTTAGCAGTTTGCAAAATCTGCTCAGGTGAAATTGTGAATCCCCAAGAACTCACGGTCGCAGCAGCATGAACACTCACATCTTTTAATTGTGCGAGAATAACTGGAGCGACTTGTGGATCACTTAATTTGTGCAGATCTGGCATAGTAATTCCTAAACCAGAAGGCGGAGTATTCATCGCAAAATATAATCCAGGTTCAATGATTGATGCAGCAACGAGTGCCATAATTGCTACAAATGATTCCATTAACATCGCACCATAACCGATAAAACGAGCATCTTGCTCATTAGCTAATAATTTAGGTGTCGTACCTGACGCAATCAAAGCATGGAAACCAGAAACTGCTCCACAAGCAATGGTGATAAATAAAAATGGCATTAATGCACCCTTCCATACTGGACCGGATCCATCAATATATTGCGTAATAGCTGGCATTTTTAATTCTGGATTAAGAATTATAATGCCAACAGCAAGACCGACAATAACACCTATTTTTAAGAAAGTTGCTAAATAATCTCGTGGTGCAAGAATCAACCAAACAGGTAGTAATGCAGAGATAAAGGCATAGCCAATTAATACAAACGTAATAGTCGTTGCTTTAAAAGTTAATGCAGGACCCCAGTATGGATCATGGGCAATCACGCCTCCGAACCAAATAGATAAAACGAGTAAAACAATACCAATAATTGAGACTTCTAATACTTTACCTGGACGGATATAGCGCATATAAATGCCCATAAATAAGGCGATAGGTACAGTAGAACAAACAGTAAATACCCCCCATGGACTTTCCGCAAGTGCTTTAACCACAATTAAAGCTAAAACTGCTAAAATAATCAGCATAATCACGAAGCAGCCAAATAGAGCAATCGTACCAGGAATTTTCCCCATTTCTTGCTTAATCATTTCACCCAATGATGATCCATTACGGCGAGAAGAAAGGAATAAAACCATAAAGTCTTGTACTGCACCAGCGAGTACCACACCGGCTAATAGCCAAAGGGTGCCAGGTAAATAACCGACTTGTGCAGCTAAAACAGGCCCTACTAATGGACCGGCACCAGCGATGGCTGCAAAATGGTGACCAAATAACACATACTTATTAGTCGGTACGAAATTTAAACCATCATTATTAACGACGGCAGGAGTTGCTCGAGTGGCATCTAATCCCATAACTTTATTGGTGATATAAAGGCTATAATAACGATATGCGATTAAATAAACCGATACAGCTGCAGCAATAATCCACAATGCGCTAATGGTTTCACCTCGGCGCAATGCGACAACGGCCAAGCAACATGCTCCAACAAGGGCAACAATTACCCAAGGAAGATGTTTCAGATATTTATTATTCATACAATATTCCTTCGTTAAATGTACAAAATAAATTGTTAAAATTAACCGACGCTACATTAACGAAATTACAAAATGAAATATATGAGAATTTAAATAATAGGTTTTATTCTGATTATGAGTGGTCAAAATTGGGAATTTGATGGTTTGGGCAAAGTAAAATAGCTTAAATCAGATAGGGGAATTGAAAAGGATGTTCAATCGATAATTTCTGAGATAAAACTGTCTTAACAGACCTTTTAACTCAATTAAAATATCTTTATTTTAGGATAACTTTCAAATTTACAAAAAGATAGAAAAAGAGTTTTAAAAGTGAATTGGATTATTCTATAATTTTCTCGTATTAAACAAAATTCTTCTTATGATTGATCTAAAATAATAAAAATAACTGAGAACCACAGTCTGGAATTTAAGCTAATAAACATATTTCTTTAAAATATAACTAGTTATAGCGCTAGCCTGCAGAAAAGGATAAAAATATGATAATATGCAGCCTTAAATCTGGGTTCAGATATCAGTATATTTTAGTAAGTTTAATCATATTTCAATGTTGTATTATGAATATAGCCTTTGCCCATCTCTCTAAAACTTCAGCTAGGATACTTCAAGGAACTAATACAGAGGTTGATTATGAGCAAGCCAAAAAAAGATTAGGTTTTGCTATTGGTAATAAAGATTATTCAGAGATATTTGGTAATATTAGCAGTGAAAACTATCAATATTTTCAGGATGATTTATCGCTTAATTCATTTCTGGTGAAAGAATATTTCAATAGCTCAGTAACCTCTCATATTAGTGATGCTAGGGGGGATGCTTTTAATGATAACATAATTATTTATTCTGATTTATCCTATCATTGGGCTGATAATAACGGACACGTTCTAACAGAAAAACAACTGGATCTTAATATCTGTCAAATGAATTTAGCACTCCCATTACATTTAGATATAACCGCTAATAATGTGCAAATCCAAACAATATTGGGAGAACCGAGAACAAGTTTACCGGTTACTCTAACAAAAACATACTTAATATCATTCCCTGAAAAATGTTATGCAAATCCTTAGCCAGAATCGAATAAATATTAATAAATCAGGATTTTTTATCGTGCGCAACACAACGCGGTATTCCGAGAACTTGTTGGATTGCTTTAAAACCTTAGGATCGTCTAAGCATTGATAATAGCAATTTTGCCATTGCTTTAAAGTCAAAAAAGATAGCTTGCTAGTTGAGAGAATAATCTGTAAATAAACGCTAACTATAACGGCGAGTTAATAAAAAGATAACAAACGCGTTTCTTAAACAATTGAGGTTGTATCGGGTTTTGATATTACGGTAAGCAATATCTGACATCCAAGCTTATTAAATAAATCACCACAAAATGCAATTGCCAGACCCTTTTTTTTTAGTTAATTTAAAATATAAATATATTCAACAAGTTAAAAAGGCTCTAAAAAAAAGGGTTTTTTACTTCCAACTTCAAGTTTGCCTTTTTGTTAATAAGGTTTATAGTATGTTTGGTTCTAGTTCACTGCCGTATAGGCAGTTTAGAAATAGCGCTGATAGTCTTTCTAAGTAGCTTGTTAGTTCACTGCCGTATAGGCAGTTTAGAAATGACTTTGATTTGTATTTAATTGGTGAGTTTGGTTCACTGCCGTATAGGCAGTTTAGAAATATTGCACTGTCAATCGGAGACCAAAAAGACCGTTCACTGCCGTATAGGCAGTTTAGAAAAGCGAGCTTACCTTCCATTTGGGCTTTAGTGAGTTCACTGCCGTATAGGCAGTTTAGAAATGCATAAATTGCCGCTAAAGCACCAACGCCCGGTTCACTGCCGTATAGGCAGTTTAGAAAAAATGAAAGAATCTTTAGAAGAACTAAATCAAGTTCACTGCCGTATAGGCAGTTTAGAAAATCGGTCGATTCGTACTTGACGTCGTCATTGCGTTCACTGCCGTATAGGCAGTTTAGAAAAAAACGGAAGTAACAACGGTGATATTGATAAAGTTCACTGCCGTATAGGCAGTTTAGAAAAATACTATCTATTTTATTGGGTGTAATGACGTGTTCACTGCCGTATAGGCAGTTTAGAAACGGCGAGAATGAATATGGTAAAAAAATATTTCGTTCACTGCCGTATAGGTAGTTTAGAAATTTCAAAAAAATTAAGTTTTTATTCTGATTTTGTTCACTGCCGTATAGGCAGTTTAGAAAGATGGCTTATCAGATGAGCAACTGTTAAAGGTGTTCACTGCCGTATAGGCAGTTAGCCAGACATGTTAGTCTTTACCCTGCCTAGCAGATTATTAAACCCAAAGGCTTTTTTAAATGTCTTTGGGTTATTTTGATGTTGGTAAAAATGAATTTTACTATTGTTTGAAGCCGTAATGCTTACTATTATTTTATTTAAAACAAATTTGTCTTATTCATTCTCTGTAAGTGTTTTTAAATATTGAAAAATTTGGCGCGCTGATTTTGGTGGTTTGTTGTCGTCGCGTTCTTTCTTAGCGGTTCTCGCTAATTGGCGTAATTGTTGGCGATCAGCTAAAGGATATAATGCCATAATTGGCTCAGCGTTACCACTTTCGATTAAATCATCTCGTAATTGTTCTAGTTTATGGAAAAGGGCATTTTGCTGATTATGGCGATTTTTTAATTTGTCCAATGCTTGGCTGATCGGCTCGATATTACGATTACGTAGCAATTTACCAATATACTGGATTTGGCGACGATAACCTTCTTTTTTAATTTTTTGTGCCAATTCAATGGCATAAATCATATCTTCGTCGAGCGGGATTTTCGCTAATTCGTTTTTACTTAGTTGAGTCAGTTCAACACCTAGTTTTTTTAGGGCTTCGGCATCACGTTTAATTTCACTTTTACTAACATAGATGATCTCTTCATCGTTATCATCAATATTTTGTAATAAGGCGTCTTCTTGTTCAAATGGTGTCATACAATTTCTTTAAATTCAGTCGTTAAGTTAATGCGATAAATAGTAGATTTATACTCGCAATTTAAATAAAATTTTATTAAAAATATCACGTTGAATATTATCAATCTGCGTTATTATAACGTATCATTAGCACAATAACAGATATTAAATAAATGAATAACTCTATTGACTGATAAACGTATCATAAAATTCAGTTACAGATTATATTGGATAGATATATGAATACCTCACAAATTATTATAGATAGTAATAAAGAACAAAAACATATTGAAGCGGTATTAGCCCAAGCACTAGCGATTGCAAAAACTAAAGTGGATGCGGTGGAAGTTGCTATAAATAAATCAACAGGTATTAATGTTAGTACTCGCCAAGGTGAAACGGAAAATATTGAATTTAATAGTGACGGGGCTTTAGGTATTACGGTATATCAAAATCATCGAAAAGGCAGCGCCTCGACTAATGATCTCTCAGTGAAATCAATCGAGCAAGCGATTAATATAGCTGTTGATATTATGAAATATACCTCATCCGATCCTTTTTCTGGATTAGGTGATCCTGAACAGATGGCTTTTGATTGTCCTGATTTGGATCTTTTTCATCCGAGTGATCTCAATGTGGAACGAGCACTTGAAGAGGCTGCAATGGCAGAGCAAGCCGCATTAACATATAGTAATGATATTAAAGAGAGTGATGGTGGTTACTTTAGTAGTCGTTATGATATTCGGGCTTATGGAAACAGCTATGGGATGTTACAGAGCTACCGCACCAGTTCCCATTCTCTTTCCTGCTGTGTAATAGGTGAAAAAAATGGTCAAATGGAACGAAATTATGCTTATACCAGTTCGCGCGATATTCAGGCACTTAAAGATGCAAAATCAGTCGGTATGGAGGCGGCACAAAGAACTGTTGCTCATTTGGATTCACGACAAGTTGCTACCATGCAAACGCCTATTTTATTTAGTCCTGAAGTGGCAACTGGATTAATTGGGCATTTAGCGTCAGCAATTAGTGGTGGGGCAATTTACAAAAAGTCCTCTTTTCTGTTGGATCGAATCGGTCAGCAAATTTTTCCTCAATGGCTAACGATACATGAATTACCTCATTTATTAAAGGGAGTGGGTTCGGCACCGTTTGATGGGGATGGGATTAAAACATATGACCAAAATATTATCACTGATGGCGTGTTACAAACCTATTTACTAAGTAGTTATTCAGCCCGTAAATTATCTACCCAAAAACAGCCATTAAAAAGTACTGGACACGCAAGTGGTATTCATAATTGGCGTTTGCAAACTGACAATAATCAACATTCTTTTAATGAATTATTAAAAATAATGAATAGAGGTATTGTAATTACTTCACTCATGGGACAAGGCGTCAATCAGGTTACGGGCGATTATTCCCGTGGCGCAACTGGTTTTTGGGTTGAAAATGGTCAGATCCAATATCCGATAAATGAGTTTACCATTGCGGGTAATTTAAATGATATGTATCGTCAAATAATCGCTGTCGGTAATGATATCGAAACCCGTACCAATATTCAAACTGGTTCAATTTTGATTGAACAAATGAGTATTGCTGGAAAATAAAAATTGAACGAAAGGAAATCATAACATGACACAATTGGCAAATTATCGATGGTTGCAAAAGCTGTACCAATGGATGCCAGGTTTGAGCGCTTTGATAAACTATCAAAAAGAGTATTTCAATTATGATTTAAGAGCAGGGTTGTCTGTGGCAGCGGTGTCCTTACCTGTATCGATTGCCTATGCCGAATTAACTGGTGTTGGGGCGATCGCAGGGCTTTATTCTACTATTTTACCATTGATCGCTTATGCTTTATTTGGTTCTTCCAGACAATTAATTGTTGGACCAGATACTGCAACATGTGCTGTGGTTGCTGCAGTGGTGATTCCTTTAGCTGCTGACAACCCAATCTTAAGATGGCAATTAGTGATTGTTTTAACCATTATGGTTGGTCTTTGGTGCATTGTGGCAGGTAAATTACGATTAGGGTCGTTAGCTGATCTGCTTAGTCGCCCGATTTTAATTGGTTTATTAAATGGGATTTCTCTCACCATTATCATTGATCAAATTGCTAAAGTGTGTGGTTTTAAATATGACAATGCGATTTTTTTTGAACGCATACTATCATTACCTTTTAAAATAACTGATATTCACTTTGCTACAGCAATTGTTTCCATTTTGACCTTAGCAATTTTAATCAGCTTAAAGAAATTCAAGCCGCGTTATCCCGCGCCACTAGTTGCCGTTATTATTATCACGCTATTGTCTTGGATCATTGGTTTTGATCAGTTTGGTATACATATTATCGGTCAGTTAAGTAATGAGGTGATTCCTTTTTCCTCTTGGGCTGATTTTGATGCAGGGTTAATGCGTGAATTAGTCGTCCCATCTTTAAATATTGCGGTAATTTGTTTCATTAGTATGATGATCACTGTACGCAGTTTTGCGGCTAAAAATAATTACGACACAAATGCTGATACCGAATTTAAAGCGCTAGGGATTGCCAATATTGTGGCGGGCTTATCCAATGGTTTTGTGGTAAGTGGAACGTCGTCGCGTACCGCAGTAAATGATGTCAATGGTGGTAAAACCCAGTTGGTGTCAATGATTGCTGCGGCTGTGATTGCATTAGTGGTAATGGTTTTGCTACCACCATTGCAATATATTCCATCAGCCGTATTAGGCATTATTCTGATTTACTCTTCATGGTCTTTAATCGATATTAAAACCATCAAGCGATTTTTTAAGCAGAATCGCGAAGCATTCTATTTAAGTTCTTGTACGTTAATTGCCGTATTATTAATTGGGATTATTCCCGGTATGGCATTATCAGTATTATTAGGGTTATTTCTATTTTTACGCCGTGTTTTTCGTCCAAGTGATCAATTGCTAGGTGTCGATGATGACGGAAGAATTCACTCATTAGGGAATAAAGTGCAATCTGTTGATAATGTGATTATGTATCGATTTAATTCACCACTAACTTATTTTAATATTGCTTATTTCAAAAAACGTTTGATTAGTCTAGTTGATGAATCACCTAATCCGATTAATTATGTTATTGTCGATGCGATACCATGTTTCACTTATCAGGATGTAAGTGTATTAATGGGAATCGATGAGTTAGTTCATTCTTTGAAATCACGTAATACGATTCTTATTTTGGCTGGTAGGCGGCGTACCCTCAAACGTTGGTTTAAAGAAATAAATATTTATTTAGACGAAGATTATATTGAATTTGCTTATGATCTCTATTTTGCGTTGCGGGTAGTCCAAAGTAAAGAACACATGTCGGAATCGGATAATCCAGATGAAGAGTAATTTAAATATTGAAATGTTAAGTACCGGTGATGAAGTGCTCTATGGGCAAATTACTGATACCAATGCCACATGGTTATCCGACTATCTTTTTGCGCAGGGGTATGTTATCACCTCACGTTATACACAGGGTGATAATCTCCAACAATTGATTGCCACACTACAACAACGTAGTCAAGTTAATGATATTTTAATTGTTAATGGTGGACTTGGACCAACCAGCGATGACTTAACGGCGCAGGCCGCTGCACAAGCTAATCATGAATCATTAGTGTTATTTCCGCAATGGGTTGAAAAAATGCAGCAATATTTTGCGCAACGTGGCAAGCCAATGCCGTCCAGTAATATGAAGCAGGCTATGTTACCAAGTAGCGCAACAATAATTGATAACCCTGTTGGAACAGCTTGTGGTTTTCATATGATCATCAATAATTGCCAAATTTATTTTACACCTGGTGTGCCATCAGAATTTAAACAAATGGTTAGCCAGCAAATTATAGCAGATTTACAAAGCAAATTTCCGATTTTGGATAAACCATGTTGTTATCGACTTACCACGATGGGGCGTACTGAAAGTGATTTAGCCGATGAAATTGAATCAACATTAACTGTACCGGACGACATTACGATTGGTTATCGTTCGGCAATGCCTTTTATTGAATTAAAACTGACCGCAAAACAGAGTCAACAACCAGCAATGGATAAACTTTGGTATGAACTTAACGCATTAGTAAAGGATAATTTAATTTATGTGGGAACGATTGGATTAGCCCCTTTAGTAAGTCAATTACTACGTGAACATCATCAACCAATCATTATCATTGAACAGCAGACTGCTGGATTAATTGCTTATCCACTTTATAACAATCAGGCTCCGATAATCTGTTCGCAAGTGCTAGGTATTGATCAGGATATCGGTCAAATCGTTAACCAACTAAAGTCAACTTATCCACAAGCGGTTATTTTAGCGCTGCATGATTACGATATAGCAAGTGGTCGTTTTAAATTACAATTACTGACTGCTAATCATAAATATTATTATCAATTAAAATATAACGGTCGTCGTTATCATTTAGCTACCGAACAGACAATTTTAGCCGCAGTCGCCCATGATATATTGCGTCGCCATCTATTGAGATTGCCGTTAATTGGTCAATATACGTGGTTACAAACGGAACAGATTGATAGTGTTGGATAGATTAAAGCGGTTAATCTGGTTGAGTTTCCTATTAAATATTAAGTAATGAGTTTCTTATATTTCTTAATCGCGTTTGATCATTGTTGCCCTTGAGTAAGGATTACGCTCTCGATTCCTCTGTGATGGCGTTGCCTTAAAAGCAGGCGCAATACACCGCGAATGGTGTTCTGGTAAGTTGACAGTTTCTTGATCAAATTATCTAGCTCCTGCATGCTACTGCGCAGCGTTAACGTATGGCGCATTGTGGACTCACTAGCTCTTAAATCTAATATGGCTAATATGTTAAATATTCTCTTCTGGCTTGAAAATCCCCTGCATAATCTCCTGATTAAAAATGCCTTAAATGTTACCCATTTTATGTAAAAATCGCTTCACCACTGAGGAGAAAATTAATGATTTATGATTGATTGATGAAGACAACATTCATATGATAACTAACCAGCGTTGATCCAAATAAATTACTTTTAATTTTTACCAAAATTTTAGAAGGATATTGTTTATCAGGATCTTTCGTAAAAGGAACGAAAAACCACTCCGAGCTGTGTGGCTCATGAATTTTGATACCATTTTTTGCCCGTTTAGTCTTGGTCATCAATCTGAATGGACCCGGTGTGGTAATTTTATACTGACTGGTAATATATTGTTTAGTCTCACCAGGATAGAAGCTAATCAACATTTTTAATAACATTATTGAAATAAATAAAATAAAAAAGAGGATAAAAGCAAATTGTCCAATATGATTTATAATTTGCAATATGCCTGTTTTTTGATGATATTTTCTGGCTGATTTCGAATTTATCAGCCAACAAAAGATTATACTAAGAATTAGCGATATCATCCCTGTTATCACCATCCAATTATTAGAAATAATTGTTTCGGTTTCATAGTCAAAATAGCTAGAAAACATAAATCCCAAACAAGCGATGACCGATGCGCAACCCCATATGAAATGATTAAATTTGCAGACCTTCATGTTATAGCGTTGATAAGGATTTCGATTATTGTTACCAAATTTTTTCTTACCCATTACATCAATTCGGTAGTTCTTAAACATATTCTTTTATTGCATGTCAATTTAATGATAAGTATTTTATTTAAATAAAACCAATTAACAAGGTGAATAGTCACTAAAATATATCAACTTATAAGCCTTTTTATCGAAAATTGTTAATTAATTTTTAAATTATCGATTATGATTAAGCTATAAGAAGGCGTTTCACTATTCATTTTTAAGCATATTGCAATCATGCTTGAAGGAATCGAATATTGCATTAACTTAATAACACTTAAAAAAATATTATACTAATTTTAATCACAGAATTTTTAATGTCATAAAAACGAAGTGCTTTAATAAATATTTTACCGATTAGTGATATTGTCTATTAATAATTATTATACTTAATTTTATAATGATTAAGTAACTTCAAAATCAAGTTGATGAATTTTTAGTTGAGATTAGTATGAAGCAAAAAGGGCGGTTACGTATGTTGCTTATTGTTATGGGGGTATTTATTTTATTCTCGATACTAGCTATCTATAGTTTTGGTCGTTTCGCCAAACAGGTGAAAGGAGAATCGAGCTATGCATTAACGATACAAGACGGGCAAACAAACCTTGATAAAGCCCTAGGTACTGAATTTGCATTACACCCCAATGAAAGTAGTCTTTTATTAGTTCCAAGTGATAAAGATGCGTTTGCAATTCGGGCAAAAAGTGCCCGGGAAGCTGGGCGCAGCTTGGATTTGCAATATTATATGTGGCATAACGATTTGACTGGACAATTATTAGGATTAGAAGTCTTAGAGGCAGCTGAACGTGGGGTCCGCGTTCGTATCATTCTCGATGATATGAATGTTAAAGATAATAGTGATTTACTTGCTACGCTAAATCAACATCCAAACATCCACATTCGCATGTTTAATCCAACTCGTGCACGAGGTAATAATCTGATGCGTGGCATTGAAATGTTACTGCGTGGTTTAAGTCTAGATAGACGAATGCATAATAAGGCTTGGATTGCCGATGGGCGAATGGCAATTGTTGGTGGGCGTAATATAGGTGATGAATATTTCGGTGCAGCTGAGAATCGTAATTTTTTTGATGTCGATTTATTAATCGGTGGTCAAGCCGTTCATGACACAGAAGCGATATTTGATGATTTTTGGAATAGTGATGCCGTTATTCCGATTGAGGCGCTGGTCAAAAATCATAAACAATCATTAGAACACTTGAGACTTACGATTGAAAGCAAAAGAGCAAATTTATTAGCACAACCCTACTTAAATCAATTAGCTGACACACCCAGTGTTCAATCACTTTTTAAGAAAGAGTGGAATCAAGGGGTATGGCAAGTCCATTGGAGCAAAGATATTCATGTGTATTCTGACCCCGCCATTAAGGCATTTAATAAAGGTGAAGCGCAATGGTTAAAAAATCGTATACAACCAATTATCACGCAATCAACCCAACGTTTAGATATTATTTCACCTTACTTTGTTCCTGGTAAAAGTGGTGTACATGAATTTATACACTTACATCAACAGGGAGTTGCATTGCGCATTTTAACTAATTCGTTGGCGGCAAATGATGTCATTTTTGCCCATGGTGGTTATATGACTTATCGTAAACCCTTGTTAGAAAAAGGGATCAAATTATATGAATTAAAGCCTTTTGGCAAGGTCGGTCATACATTACTTGGTTCAAGTGGGGCCAGTTTACATACTAAAGCATTTTTGGTTGATGATAAGTTGGGTTTTGTTGGCTCATTTAATTTCGACCCTCGTTCGGCAAATCTCAATACCGAAATGGGTATTATCTTTGCAGAACCAACGATTATTCAAGCATTACAAAATGAATTTAATCTAAGAATTAGCAACGATTATAGCTATCACGTTATATTGCAGGATGACAAACTGTGTTGGCTTGATCAAAGCGATCACCATGAAGAGATAAAGTGGCAACATGATCCTGAAAGTAAGTGGTGGCAAAGAGCTCTGGCGACAGTAATAAGTTATTTACCGATTGAGTCGCAATTGTAATAGGAAAATAATTTCTTAAACATTCTTAGTTGGTTAGAGCTTTAATGGCTAAAACACAATATTTAATCGCCTACCTATATTCGATCTGCAAGCTGGTGAGTCCATGTGCTCCACTCGCTCAGTACTGCGTCGCAGAACGTAGCATCCCGAAGATTTGCGGTTAAAAACTTTCGGCTCAGCTGAGCATCGATAACCGCATATTTCACCTTTGCTTTAAAGACACAGCAAATAGCTCGATAATCCAGAGCGTGATCTGTACACAATAGCTAATAATAACTGCCAGTCATTAAAAAAGATTGAGTTAATTTTTCAATCTCTGTAAATCTAGTTAACCAAAAAATGTTTCTTTTAATGACGATTTCAAAATTGGCAAATTTCATTTATTTTTAATTGCCGAAAACAAGACGTTAAATTTATTTTATATTTATAAATCAATGAGTTATACTTAGGTTTTGATTCTGATTATATCAGCTGATATTAATCCATTATTTAATAGGGTAGAGGAATTTATGAAATCTAAATTTATATTGGTCATTATTGCGTTAGTCGTTATATTTGCCGTATATTTATTCAATAGTTATAACTCAGTACAAACCAATGATGAAAAAGTTTCGGCTGCTTGGTCAGAAGTTCTTAATCAATATCAACGTCGTGCAGATTTAGTGCCTAATTTGGTAAATACTGTGAAAGGTTATACCAATCATGAAAAAGAGGTACTAACTCAAGTTACTGAAGCTCGAGCAAAGGTTTCATCGGTTCAAATCAATACCGATCAATTATCTGATCCTCAGGCTATAGCCCGATTCCAACAAGCACAACAGCAATTAAGTTCTGCTTTAAGTCGTTTAATTGCAGTAAGTGAAAATTATCCTGAATTAAAAGCAAGCAGTCTATATCAAAATCTTATGGCGCAACTAGAAGGAACGGAAAATCGTATTACTGTCGCTCGTAATCGTTATATTGCTACAATTCAAACCTACAATAGCTATATTCGCCGCTTTCCTGGTAAATTTATTGCCATGTTTTCAGGTTTAACACCTAAAGCTCAATTTAGTGTCGAAAATGAAAAACAAATTTCTTCTGCACCACAAGTAAGCTTTGAATAATGATGAATCATTTAATCAAAATTATTTTAGTTTGTTTTCTATACTTTAACCATTTAGCGTTTGCTGATGTTAGCGTACCGGCATTTACGCAACGCGTTGTAGATACAACAGGTACGCTAACTCAAGCACAATTAAATCATCTGGAACAACAGATTATTCAATATGAAACTGCTAAGCAAGATGGCGCGCAAATAGCCGTTTTGATGATCCCAACTTTAGAAGGAGAATCAATTGAAGATTATGCTATTCGCGTGTTTGATAGTTGGAAAATTGGTAAAAAAGATCATGATAATGGCATATTATTTCTGATTGCTAAAAATGATCATCGGGTACGTATTGAAGTTGGTTATGGTTTAGAAGGCGATTTACCGGATATAAAAGCCAAATGGATTATTAATCGTTCCATTACACCCCAATTTAAACAAAATAATTATTATCAAGGTATCAATAATGGTTTAAATGATATGATTCAGATCTTAACCGGCAATATTGATAATCAAACCCCACAAGCAACCAATAAAGATTTACAACTAAAAGATGTGTTAAATAGTGATTTTGCTCCACATCTATTTAGTTATGCAGCGATTTCCTTCTTTATCTGTGCGACAATGGGAGGTTTATTACCATCACGGCTCTTTAAAAAGTCGCAAGGGATACGAGGGCTCTTTGTTGGTGCTTTAAATGGCATATCAACCGGTGGTTTTTCACTGTATTCTGGTTTACCTTTTTCAATAGCATTACCGATTTTATTTTTAGTATTTGTTGTTAGTACGATATTTTATGGCATTTTTGGTATAAGCGGATCCGGTGGTGGCAGTGGTCCCTATGGTGGTGGACGTTCTGGTGGAGGATTTGGCGGAGGTTTTGGTGGTGGTTTCGGCGGTGGCGGAGGCGGTCGCAGTGGTGGCGGTGGAGCTTCGGGAAGTTGGTAAATGTTATTTAATTTTCTCAACAATGATAGCTGGTTCTGGCGTTAATAGCGAAAACGTAATAATTATTCCATAGCAGATTCAAGGGATAGCGAGCCCTTGATATTCCATAATCACAGACCTGTGTCGCAGAATATGGGTGCCCGAAGGGTTGCGTTTAAAACCTTCGAATTATCTTGTTTATTTGCCGATTAATTTTGTATAATCCCTAAAAATCTACTATAAATAGGAAATTATATATGTTTAAGAAGCTAGTAACTGTATTAGTTGTTAGTTTTGCTTTAGTTGGATGTGGCGAAGGCTTACCAAAAATTGATGCTTCATCTAAGTCAGCATTTCAAGCATCAATGAAAGAAATATCTGCAACATTACAGGGAGAAGATGAGGATAATTTCAATAGAGCAATAATAGGAGTTGTTGTTGCGGCTAGTTTTCAAGTAGGAAACGATGAAGACAAAATTCAGCAAATATTGAAAGAAAAACTAAACGGTAAAACAGCAAAAGAAATCATAGAAGAGTATGGTAAAAATAATCCATAGTAAAAAATTTTTCAAGCTAGTTAAATGCCATGGTTTCTTTACCATGGTTTTTTTATGAACAAATTTTGAGTATAGACTTAATATCGAATCGCTAGCAATGCTAGACACGCACACAACTACACAATAGCTCGTGATATTGTGTCGGTCTCATTTGAATTTAAGGTGCTTCATCTAAATCTATAAAAATTACTGGTGAAGTTCTTACAACTCAACCAAACAAAAAACAGGGTTAAATGTGATTAGAACAGATATAGGCGAAATTGTTATTTCAATTAAAAGAAATGGGACATTGAGCATAAAAAAATTGATTATATCTTCACTCCCTCATTTGAAAACTTATCAAAACTTGGCGAACCACATGAGATAGTTAACGCCTATGCTGTTCTGCTTTCTAATGATGCATATAACGCAATGACTCGCTTTAAAGAACCAAATCAATACGTAATTAATTACATTAATGAAAAAATAACACTTCAACTTGAAGTTGCAAGACAAGTGCTGACCTGTTGTTGCCCAAATGATGTTACCCAGCTGATTGGAAGTAAAACAAAAAAAGGGTTAATAAAAATTCAGAATATTATCATGATAGCCAGATGTTTGCTTGATTATGGCGTAGTGGGGAAAGTGAAAGTTAGAGTATCTCAGTGCAACAAAAATAAAATTATCAAAACAGCAGTAAAGCAAGAAGTCGCTAATGATATTAGTAGTCGTACGGGATACGTCTGGCAAGCTATGTCAAATTCGACTAATATTCAATCTAAATTATGATTGATATTAGATGATAAATTTCATACCATTACCGAAAAAATAAGGAGAATGGTATGAAAAGAATTGTATTAATCATTTTTATTTTGTTAGGAGCAACGGCTTGTACTAATATGGCAGAATATAGAAACAATTTGGATGTATCAAACACATACACATCTAACAAATCCGTTGAAGAAGTTTCGGAATGCATTCTTGTTGAATGGCAAAAAGAACGGTTAGGGGGGATACAGTACGCAAATCTACAGAAGACAGGCATCTATCATACTGTGTATTCAGAGCAGTTTATCGATGTTTGTGATACTTTTGAGGATAATGGAATTACAAGAGTGAATTTTTATTCTTATCGTGGTGATTTTGATTTTTGGAAAGGGAAGCAAAAACGTACTAAAGCTATTAAGAGATGCTTATAGTCATAATAGAAGAAGCTTTACCAAAGGTATGTATGAAAAAGATTGCATTGCTTGGATTGATAGGGTTTGTTTTAACTGGCTGTGGTGATAAGTGTGATTCTGATGTTGGGGCTTTCGTAATGTCTCAAAACTTTGTAAAGAAAAAATTGAAATATCCGTCAAGCGCGGTATTTCCTTACATAGATGATAGTGCTGTTTATGTTTACGGAGATATTGATAAAGAAGGATTAGAAATATGTGAATATAGTGTTCATGGATATGTAGAATCGAAAAATAGCTTTGGTGTCATGGTGAATAATAAATATACAGTTGATTTAAAATATAATGTTAAAAATGATACATGGAGTGCAACTCAAGTATTTATTCAATGATTCAGATGTTCAATCTAAATTGTAATTGATATTAAAGGATAGATTTCTTAACATTACCTAAATATTATGGGGATGGTATGAGAAGAATTTTATTGCTAGGATTAATTGGGTTTGTTTTTTCCGGCTGTGAGGAGAAGAAAGTAACCGAAGATATGCTTGTTGGGGAGTGGATATGTGATATTAATTACCAAGTTGCCAAATGGAAGAATGGTGTATTCCAAGATTATGCTCCCCAAGATGGTTATGCAGAATTATTCGTTAAATATCTAAAAAAAGATGATAATCTTTTTGTAGAATATACTGATGGCGATGGTGAAATAAAACAGGATTTCAACGAAATGAATGGACGTTTTGAATCTTTTATAGGTAATATGAAAATAGTCGGATCTAGAAAGCTCGAATATATATCAGACAATGAGTATCAATTAATAATTGAATCTACGAGAACGTATAATAAGTCAGAAGATAATGAAAAAATTAAAATATTAACGCATTGCACAAGAATAAAATAACTATTGACTACCAAAGCAAATTAAAACTCTCTTAAAAGGTTTTTATTGGTCATTATTTGTATCAGTGTCTTTTTTATTCTAATATTGATGAAGTGATTTTCCAAGGCTCGACCAAAAACAGCAATACCAAGTAATTCTATTTGCATTGATAACAACATTAATAAATAGCTAACGATAGAATCGATAAAATAAAATGATTTGGGCAGCGCCTGTGTCAAATTTAGGACATTAGAACTAGGAAATAGCAATATTAACGCAATGGATGTGTTAACAAACATTGAGCATAATTTTCTAAATGATAAGGTTGGAAGGCTTTAAATAGCGGTAATGGTTATTTTATGGTGTAACCGTCTAGCCAAAATATAAAATCTAGATCATATAAGATTTTATTCAAAATTTTTTGATATAAGGCTTTAGGATGGTACGCCCGGGTGGACTCGAACCACTGACCCCCACCATGTCAAGGTGATGCTCTAACCAACTGAGCTACGGGCGTATAAATAATTTGTTAATCAGTAACTATAGGCGCAAATATTAACGATATTAAGTCCAACTGGCAAGTAAAAAAATTAAAAATTGCTGTTTTTATCATCAAACAAGCTTGTTTGTTTATAATACAAACAAGCCTGAATGAGATTTTATTGATTTGCTTGCATCAAGATTTTGTCGCTAGGTTGTCGTTGAATCATTATCATACGACCAATTAGTAATACCGCTGCAAATAATAAGCCAAAGATAATACTCATCCAAAAGCCGGCAGCTCCCATTGGTTCGGTAATCCAATTGGTTAATCCTAAGATGTAGCCTAGTGGTAAACCAATGCCCCAGTAAGATATGAAAGTGATATAAAAGATGCTCTTGGTGTCTTTATAACCACGTAAAACGTTACTGGCCGTTACTTGCAGATAATCAAAGACTTGATAAATAGCCAATAAAATAATTAATGGTAGGCTTAATTCAATGATATTCAGATCATTGGTAAAACAGATAATAAAAAAGCGTTTAAACACCACTAACAAAATGGCAACTGTTAATGATAGCAAAAGTGCAATCGTTAAACTGACATAGGCCGTCCGTTTGGCTAATAATGGTTGTTGTTTCCCTAATAAATAACCAACTCGAATACTGGTAGCAACACCCAATGCTAATGGAAGTGTAAAGGTCATGCTACTTAAAGCGAACACGATTTGGTGACTTGCGACGATATCTTTACCTAAAGGTGCGATCATAAGTGCGATGATGGCAAATAGGCTGACCTCGAAAAAATAAGCAAGAGCGAGAGGGATACCCAATACGATGATGCGTTTTAAGATCTGGAACTCAAAGAGTTGTGTAAAAGGCGTTTGGCGAATATCTTTTTGAGTGGGGGTCATTGCAGTATAACACTTAATCAAAATGAACATTAACCAAAATACGATTGCGCCAGTAATACCACAACCGATTCCACCAAATGCAGGTAAACCTAATTTTCCATAAATTAATACATAATTAATTGGAATATTGGCCAAGAGTGCGATAAACATCACATACATGGTTGGATTAGTGTTTGATAGCCCTTCGCATTGAAAACGATAGACTAAGAAATAGAGAAACCCAGGCACACCCCACATAATTGAACGCAGAAAATAAACTGCCACATGCATCATTTCGGGATTAATCTCATTATCTGCGCCATTGCGCAATGCGATAATTTTATCTGAGTGATATAAAAGTGTCATTAGTATTATTGATAGCAAAGTGGCTATAACTAAACCTTGTCGCGTATGATCGGCAATTTGTTGACGTTTACCCGCTCCATTTAAATTGGCAATGATTGGTGTTAATACCGATAATAGACCCTGACCAAATAAGATGGTCGGTAACCAAATTGATACACCAAGAGCAACACCCGATAACGCAACATCACTATCACCATTATTGTCAGTGTAGTGCCCTGCTAAAATCGTATCGACAAAAGTAATGCCAGTTTGTGCAATTTGCGCAAAGATGACTGGAATTGATAATTTAATGAGAGTCTTCGTCTCGTTTTTATAAGAATATTTCATAAGTTGGTTACTTAATTGTTTGGAACAAATGTTCCCCATAGATCGTATTCGTCAGAATGTTCAATTTTGACATTTACAATATCTCCCACTTTAACA
Source organism: Frischella sp. Ac48 (assembly GCF_019641635.1). Taxonomy (NCBI): domain Bacteria; kingdom Pseudomonadati; phylum Pseudomonadota; class Gammaproteobacteria; order Orbales; family Orbaceae; genus Frischella; species Frischella sp. Ac48. The sequence goes on along the minus strand of NZ_JAETXP010000002.1, from coordinate 3,790 downwards.
GACTGTTCATCATTTAAATAAACAACACCATCAATTTCTGGTGCATCTGCCATGGTTCGTCCAATAGCACCTTCATCATCGACTTCATCAATAATAACCGGCATAATTTTACCGATCTTACCGGCGAGTTTTGTCGTTGAGATGGTTTGTTGCAGTTGCATAAACTGATGATAACGTTCTTGTTTAATTTCTTCAGATATCTGATCTGGTAATTGATTTGCCATTGCACCATCAATAGGACTATAGGTAAAACATCCGACCCGATCAAGTTGTGCGGCAGTCAAAAAGTCTAACAATAGTTGAAAATCATGATCTGTTTCGCCTGGGTAACCAACGATAAAGGTGGAACGTAACGTGATATCCGGACAAATTTCACGCCATTTATGAATTCGTTCCAGTGTTTTTTCAATGGTTCCCGGGCGCTTCATAGATTTTAATACTGTTGGACTCGCGTGTTGTAAGGGGACATCCAAATAAGGTAAGATTTTTCCTTCCGCCATTAATGGAATGAGATTATCGACACTTGGATAGGGATAAACATAATGCAATCTTACCCAGATTCCCAGTTTTGCTAGTTGTTCACATAAATGTTGGATGTCGGTTTTCACTGGCATACCATTCCAAAATCCTAGCCGATTTTTAGTATCTACGCCATAGGCCGAAGTGTCTTGAGCAATGACTAAAAGTTCACGCACCCCACTATCCGCCAAACGCTTTGCTTCATCGAGTACATTACCGATGTTACGACTTACCATATCACCACGTAAAGAAGGAATTATGCAGAATGTACAACGATGATTACAACCTTCTGAAATCTTTAAATAAGCATAGTGTTTAGGGGTTAGTTTTACACCTTGTTGCGGAATTAAACTGGTGTATGGGTTAAATTCTGGTTTTGGCACATATTTATTGACATGATTTAGTACCGACTCATAACTATGTGGTCCAGAAATTTCTAACACTTTTGGGTGAACCGTTCTTATTTGATCTTCTTTCGCACCAAGGCAACCAGTCACGATGACCTTGCCATTTTCATTTAATGCCTCGCCAATAGCTTCCAAGGATTCTTGAACAGCACTATCAATAAAACCACATGTATTTACGATCACTAAGTCGGCATTATCATAAGAAGGAACCACCTGATAACCTTGTGTTCTTAATTCAGTTAAAATTCTTTCAGAATCAACGAGATTTTTAGGGCAGCCAAGACTGACAAACCCAATTGTAGGAGATAAATTGCTCATAAGTAAATTATTTATAATAAAATCATTAAAAATCGAAATGTTATAATGGATTGGAAACGTGGCTATTCTAACATAAAAAAATCGCTTCACTATTTAAAATCTTTACAAATTTTAATAACTCATTTTACCTAACTAGTATTTTATCTCATTAAGCTTAGAAGGTTATTAAAATAAGAGACGCGAGGGTATCGTGAAATAAAAAAACCGGAATACAGATTCCGGTTTTACTAAAAAATAAGAACTTTAAATTAGGGGGAAATAATTAAAGTTCTCCAGCATGCTGTTTTAAGTAACTGGCTACACCATCTGGGCTGCCTTTCATACCTTGCTTACCTTTAGACCATTGTGCCGGGCATACTTCGCCATGTTCCTCATGGAATTGGAAAGCATCAACTATACGTAACATTTCATCAATATTACGACCAATTGGTAAATCATTAACGGTTTCATGACGTACAATACCAGATTTGTCGATAAAGAATGAGGCACGTAATGCAACACCGGCTTCAGGATGTTCTATCCCATAAGCTTGCATGATAGAGTGTTTAACATCAGCGATAATTGGGAATTTAACTTCACCGATACCACCTTCACTTTGTGGTGTTTTACGCCATGCATTGTGGACAAATTCAGAATCCATTGAAATACCAATTACTTCAACGCCACGTTTTTTAAATTCTTCTAAGCGGTGGTCAAACGCAATAATTTCAGAAGGACAAACAAATGTGAAATCCATTGGCCAAAAGAAAACAACAGCATATTTATCTTTAGTGAAATTAGCAAAGTTAAAATTATTAACGATTTCACCATTACCTAATACAGCAGAAGAGGTAAAGTCGGGGGCTTTGCGAGTAACTAATGTCATAATATTGAGCTCCTAAGTTTTTTTATTATGTAAGGATAAAGTCAAAAATGCTGTAACAATATCCATAATGTAGCTACATTATAACGTTCAAAATGTGATAGCCAACACGGTTAAAACAATCAATTTCATAAGTTAAGTCTATCAATTTTGTTAGATTGATAATTTTTTCTTAGGTTTGCCGATGTTTTTAGTATCACGATGACGCTGTTTTTTCTTTTTTACCTCTTTTTTTTGTGCTTCTTTCTTAGCTTTAGCCTTTTCTGACGGTTTTTTCTTCCTAGCGATCTTAGGGGGTTTGGTTTTTGGTCTTAATTCATCAATTACCCTTAAAATTAATGATTCATGTGTATATCTTTCAATCTTTTTCATTAATTCATAATCGTGAGCTTCAACTAACGAAATGGCAGTTCCTTTTTTACCTGCTCGTGCGGTACGACCAATACGATGTAAATAAACATCGGCTGTTTTTGGCATATCGAAATTAATCACGTGAGTGATATCATCAAAATCTAATCCGCGCGAAGCAACGTCAGTAGCTACCAAAACATTAACGGTGTTGTTCATCATACGTTTAATCGCTTCATTACGTTTTGCTTGTACCATTTCCCCTTCAAGATAACAACAACGAATATTCTCAGCATTTAACCAACTAACCAGTTCATGCACCCGTTCACGTTTACGGACAAAAATAACACTTTTAGTGACTTCAGGCTGATTGAGTAAATGAACCAAAATTGCTGTCTTATGTTTAAGATCATCAGCTCGGTAATAGTATTGAAAGATTTTTTTACGTTCTTTGCGTGAAGGTTCAGCATGAATTTCTACGGGATCATTAAGAATTCGTTTAGCAAAATCATATAAACCTTGCCCTTCAAGTGTGGCTGAAAATAATAAGGTTTGTGTGCGCCAACGTGTTTCAGCGGAAATCGTTTCCACATCTTGCGCAAACCCCATGTCTAACATGCGATCAGCTTCATCAAGAATTAACATTTCTACAGCTCGACAATCAAAATTTTCTTCTTTGATGTATTGGAGAAGGCGTCCGGTAGTGGCAATAACAATATCCTGATTTTTACTGAAAATTTCGGCATGATTCATATACGCCACACCACCGGTAATCGTTGCAATACTTAAAGTGGTAAATTGTGTGAGTAATTTAGCTTGTTCAGCAACCTGCATGGCTAGCTCACGCGTTGGGGTAAGAATTAATATTCTTGGTGGGCCTGGTTTTCTTCTTGGAAAATCTAATAAATGTTGCACAGCAGGAATTAAATAGGCTAAGGTTTTTCCAGTACCAGTTGGCGCAGAGCCTAGGATATCCCGATTATCAAGTGCATGCGGGATGGTTTGTAATTGGATTGTGGTTGGAGTAGTGAAATTTTGCTGATTCAGGCTCTTTATTAAAAGCTCATCAAGCTCAAGATTTGAAAAATCGTTATTTGTCATCATCGTATTATTGTATCTAATAAAATGCATACTATAACATAACGGTGTTAATATTAAGGTATATTTAATTCGTGATTATTATTATCACAAACGATTATTACCATCAAACCAGTCCAATTTTATAGAAAATAACAATAATTCATCACTCCATCTTATGTTGATAATAGAATGTTACGATATTTTATTCAGATGTAAGATTTACATAGTTATTAAAAATCTCCGTTAAAATCGGAGC
>NZ_JAETXP010000019.1:0-5858 GCF_019641635.1 Frischella sp. Ac48 | reverse complement strand
GCCCTGAATATTGCGTATCACCTCATAACTACCACCTTGAACATTCAGATCCGGAAAACGGTAGCTATTAATACCCTTTAGTTGAGGCAGTCTGGTTTCTAATTCCTTCATGATATGCGGTAATTGATTATAAGCGACTCTGGCGCCAAATGAATGCAAATAAATATCTGAGGTCACTAAACTTGCATCCATAAAGAAGGATTTTGCAATAAGGGCATTCGACACGGTACTCCCATTGGGGAAATGAGCCATGCCGGCAGCCGCTGTTATTGTAAAACGCTGAATCAGACGTTGGGTCATTGAAATGGCTTCTGATTCATGCCCCATTTGGATCTCAATGCCCATAAACTTATCGGTTTTCTCGGCTATCTGGGTCATTATTTGAGCGATACTTAGTAATTGTTGATTTTCATAACCCGCTTGCTTGCTCTCTATGATCGCTTGCCATAAGCCGCCCTCCTTACCCATTAAAGCATGAACGAATAAATTATGATTATCGTTTATTAAATTATTCCAGATTTCAAATTCTGAATCTAATTTAATATCCCCTAAATAGCCACCATCCAACATATTCACAATATCAGACATACAACCTAAATGAGCATCTGAGCTATTCGCTTCCACTTCAATCAGCCAAAAAGTATTTTCATTAATTTCAGCCTTTTCCGTTGGCTTAGCTAGCGTAAATAACCACTTGATATAATTTTTATGATCTTCTGAATACGCTATAATTTTCTTTTTAATCGTTTCAAAAGCGACTTTATCGATTTCGTCAAACTTTATGATTTTCTTTTCACTGAGTCTATCTTTATATTTTTTCCACTCTTCATCGAAATCTTTCTCGGAATTTATCAATTCGGTTTCGGGATAAATATATTTTTCAACTTTGGCAATCTCTAAATCTTTTCGGGTTAAATGCTGTTTTCCTGTTGTTTTCCTTAAATAGTTTATCTTATCCGTTTCAGGCCCCGAATAACTATAACCTACATCATTAATCAGTATGTTATTTAATGACTTCTGATAAGCGGCCTTGACTTTGCTTTCCTCATCTTTATTAAACTTAATCTGCTGGCAACTGCCGTAACTTTCAGGTTTTACAGCGCGTTTTACCGCATCACTATCCATGTAACTAATATATCGCATATAAGAAATATCAATTCCAGGATAGTTAATCATAAATTTATAACGGGGGGATGCTATTTCATTCATGTTACCGCTGTCCATCGTAACGGATTGCTCTAATGAGTATGCAAAAACATTATGATTTGCGCCTTTAATTCCTAAAACATCACCGGCATGATTATAAAAAATATAACGAACATCTTCTTTATTGTTGGCATTTTTATTTTTTAATAATGAATGAAAGATGTTGATACAATGCTTCACTTGACGCCGGTAACTGAGATCCGGACTAAAATAATCTAATTTCTCTGTGTTACCCTTTTCCAGTTGTTCTGAATAATAATTGACAATTTGCTCTTCCCGAGTAGCTGCGCGAAGGTAGTCACTCAAATACAAGCCACCATCAACCATTGTGAGCGTTGGAGACGACATTGTTAACACTTTATTCATCATGTCACCCAACACATTACGCGGAATGGGCTCAAGTTTGAAAAGCTGTTCATTGATTTTTAGATCCAACTTGTTTTCTGTGTTCTTGGCATCATAGATAATCGGATTGGATTCTTTTTCGATTTCTTTCTGACTACTTACGATATCGGTTGGTGACATTTCTTTATCTGATACCGACAACAGTTTTTGGTTGTAGTCATCACGCATTGCTTCATAAATACTTTTATCTATATTTTGTAAACGATTGACAAGGGGAATGATATTTTGCCTTTTACTGATCGCTAATTCTTCAGCCACGCCAAACAAATCATCTAAAACCAGTACTGCTGCTTCTTGATTATAAATTGCTGGTTTTAAACTCAGCGAGTTTTTGAAAAAGGCCGCTTTATTATCTTTGATACTATTAAAGTAGCTTGAGCTATAAAAAACCGATGAATTTAATTTTTTACCCGACTCATCATCTTGAATATCTTTATAATAAAATCCAATATCTTGTTGACGGCATTCAAGCTCAACTAAATATTTTGATTGCGATTCAAAATCGCTTAATGGAAATAACCGTGAATGATTTTTATCGCCCAACACATTATGTAAATCGATGGCGACAAATCTTGTTGTCAACTGCGCTTCGTCTAAATCGATGTAATAATCTCGAACTTTTTTTGACCAGCTACGATGACTATACGCAATCCATGCCTTAGTATACATATCATTGACTGAATCTATCGTAATAAAATATCCTCTTAAATAATGTTTATCGGCACTACTAAGACAGGCTTTTGGCGCTTCTTTCGGATGTAACGTCGCCATTTCTTCAATCGCTTTATGACGGTACAGCCCTTGCGCCGTCACTTCATACCCTAAATAACAACGCTTTTTATCGTTGGTTTCTAATAAAATATAAACAAAACCCTCTCTTAACATCCGGTAAGCATATTCATGTGTTGTTAAATCGATTGCTGGTTCACCATCTAACTTTGCCATGCCTTTTGACCAGGCAATATTTCTAAAACCTTTAGGCAGGATCGATTTACGGGTCAAAAACAGCGTAATACCTTTACGTTTACATACCGCACAGTTACCATCTGCCATACTAGAAGCGGTCTTCTGATGATATTCTTCATAAATAACATCATGATCAGCTTGGTATTTGTTATTCTCTTGCTCTAGTTTTTTTTCTTCATTTGATCGAATGTTATCTGTCATACTATTTCCCTTTAATTTTTATTAGATGACGCCACAAATTTTGCAATATCGATCTGTTTTAATTTTTCTGCTAGCGTCCCTGGTTCATCTTGACTGGCCAAAATCGCATTTTTTATCTCTTCGTTGTTTAGCAATGAGCCATACTTCATTGATAGTAAAACAAAAATATCATGATCTTTAACATCGTTAATGCCTAAGGTTCGTGCCTGATAACTGTATTGGCAAAATTTAACCAGTTGCGCTTTATTGCCTGAAACCGTCGTTTTATTCAGTTTCAAATAAATATTGTTCCACGCCTTATATAAGGCGAGTAAATTTTTTGCCTGATGCTGATAATATTTTTCTTCTTCTGTCAATACACGATCCATAGGATCGAAATCACGAATAGGCTGAATAGTGCGAATCGTTTGACTAACATCCGCATAAAAATAGCTGTCACACCAATTAATAATACTGGGCAACCAATGCGGAAAAAAGCCATTACAATCCTGTAACAATTGCATTCTAAAAGGCTCATAGAACGTTAAAAATGGCAGGTTAAACAGTCGCCCACATTGTGAACCAAAATCGAGACATTTTTGGGCTAATACCTCCGGTGGAAACTCACTCACTATCCATCCGCAGATATAATTTTTGGTGAATAAATGTTCTCTAATTACAATGCCAACGCTAGCTCTAACCAATTTATTATTTAATTTTTCATTGGGCTCTTTGATAACAATTAAGTGTGGACAAGCATTTAAATCATAAGCCAGTTCAGGGCGGGAAATTATAGCGATTTGATCCGATTTCACATTCTCTTTTATATTATCCAAATGGAGAGGGCTTATCTCGCTCACATAACCCAACATATCGATGAGTAAATAACAGTATTTATTATCATAAGTAGGATCGGTTAAATAGTTAGTTAGTGTTTTATCCATTGTATTGTTATTTCCTTATACTATTTTATTGTTGTCACTACGAATGCCATCACTAACAGTTGAAAAATGATAGTCAACGGTTAGTTCTGGATTTTCAGTACATATTCCATGATCAGTATCTTAGCTAAAAGTATGCACGACTTTGTGCGTTGCCGATTAATGTTTCAAAATTAAAGCGATGACCTGCTCAAATAGCCTAAAAAATTAGCTGGATCGCTTCGAACGATATATTGAAGTTTTGCCATAAGTTATTTTCAATCTTGCTTGTTTAAATTATGTTTAACTTTTAAACTGATTTAATAAATGTCAACATTAATTTAATGAAATATAACAATCAGTTATTAGCGATTATCTTTTTGGATTATCGTTGCAAAGTGAAAACGATGCTTTAATAATATTTATATTTAATAATTCACTTAGGTAACCTTTCTTTTAGTGAACCATCAAAATCGGTACAACCCAATAAGCCGCATGCCAAGACTACGGCGCTGATTAATTGACCATATTTCATCGGTTATTCTCCTTTGCCATTAATAATGACCTATCGCTAGCCGGCCAATTCCACCAGCATTATAATAAGCACCGTCTTTTTTGATGACTCGACCTGACCCTTTATAAGTCTTACCTTCATATTCTTTAGTAAATTGTTGAAATAAGGCCAATAACCGATCATCCCTTGCCCATTCCGGCACATTTTCAAGTTGATTATCATAACTAATTTCCGTATAAACATATTCGCCACCGGCCGCTCTGACATCCTCAATATCGGTTACCTTTAATATCACCCGACGACCATAACAGAAATAAGAATAATCTTTCAAATTACGTGCCCCCCCAGCCCCTTGACCGGGCCAAAAATAAAGGGCTTTTTGCCCTTCCTCAGTCAGGCTATAACGGAAATACGGCGAGCCCTCACTCACCGGTTGGCGCTCAAGTAACCCTAATTCGGTAAAAAGCGGTAAACGGATAGCTAACTCCTCTCGGTTGATGTTATAGTAGCGTACAGATCTAGGGGGGATGTTCCCTTCATCCAATGTCGGGTCGTCAATATACGGGAACCGAACATGCCCGGCTAAATAACATATCGCCATGTTACCGGTTTCGTTCATGCGATCATATTCCGCTTGTAACCTTTCTTTTAGTGAACCATCAAAATCGGTACAACCCAATAAGCCGCATGCCAAGACTACGGCGCTGATTAATTGACCATATTTCATCGGTATTCTCCTTTGCCATTAATAATGGCCTATCACTAGCCGACCAATACCACCAGCATTATAGTAAGCACCGTCTTTTTTAATGACATTTCCAGCCCCTTTATAAGTCTTACCTTCATAATACTTGGTAAACTGTTGAAATAAGGCCAATAACCGATCATCCCTTGCCCATTCCGGCACATTTTCAAGTTGATTATCATAACTAATTTCCGTATAAACATATTCACCACCGGCCGCTCTGACATCCTCAATATCGGTTACCTTTAATATCACCCGGCGACCATAACAGAAGTAAGCTTTATCATCCAAATCACGTGATACCCCCGCTGGCCCTTGACCGGGCCAAAAGTAAAGCGCTTTTTGCCCTTCCTCAGTCAGGCTATAACGGAAATACGGCGAGCCCTCACTCACCGGTTGGCGCTCAAGTAACCCTAACTCGGCAAAAAGTGGTAAATGAATGGCTAATTCCTCTCGGTTGATGTTGTAGTAACGCATTAAATCAGCTGGAATTTTTCCCTCGTCCAAAGTTGGGTCATCAATATACGGGAACCGAACATGCCCGGCTAAATAGCATATCGCCCGATTGCCTGTTTCGTTCATCCGATCATATTCCGCTTGTAACCTTTCTTTCAGTGAACCATCAAAATCGGTACAACCCAATAAGCCGCATGCCAAAACTACGGCGCTGATTAATTGACCATATTTCATCGGTTATTCTCCTTTGCCATTAATATTGGCCTATCGCTAGCCGGCCAATACCACCGGCATTATAGTAAGCACCATCTTTTTTGATGACATCTCCTGCCCCTTTATAAGTCTTACCTTCATAATGCTTGATAGTTTTCTGAAATAAGGCCAATAAACGATCATCCCTTGCCCATTCCGGCACATTTTCAAGTTGATTATCATAACTAATTTCCGTATAAACATATTCGCCACC
>NZ_JAETXP010000018.1:0-6163 GCF_019641635.1 Frischella sp. Ac48 | reverse complement strand
ATTGTTTAGTAAAACATCAACTTGCTGCTGTTCGTTTGCTGATAAAGTCATTTTTTGGATATCCTTGTTAAATGCCTTGCAACTAATTAATATGCTTAGTATTAATAGGATCGTCACCATAACTGCCGTGTTTTTTCTCAATGCGTTCATGCCAGACACTCCGTTTTTATCATATCAACAATCGCTCGCAGCGGCCGATTTTGGCTCTTTTTCTCAAAAATAATAAGCCAATTTTACTCCGCTTTAAAAGCACTCGCACGCACTCGAATACTGTTGGTGATTTCTCGCCAAATCACCATCAACTGCTCTTGTGTATATCCCTGAGTTTCGTCTTCGGGAATTCGGTAGGTCATTTCTACCCGTAATCGGGGCGTTTTATAGCTTGGATCGGTAATATGAATACCTAAGGTAAATATATAGTCTGTATCATCAGTATTTACGCCTTGCGGATCTTCAAAATATTTGCCTTTGACAACCCACTCTTCCAATTTTACACCATGACTTTCACGGCTTCCTTTATAGATAGTATGTCCGCTACCTTGTGTAAAATAAGCTTCCGGCTTATCAAGCAATGCATAGTCATCGGCAAAATCATTAAATTCAAAATAGAATGAAAAATAGTCAATACTATCGTGCCGATACCCATAATTCATATCTTTCCATTCTCGATCTTCCCCTTGCATAAAACTGTTAAACAAACAAAAGCCCGGCGTAGTTGGAATAGTTAAATCATCGCGTGGCTGAATTCGCTCAAACAGTTGGCGCAGTTCCTGCAATTTTTGCGGGACGTTATTAGTATAAGATTCCGGATCTTTCTCTCTATCGCTGGCATATTGATCCCCTAAACCATTACGCGCTTTCATCTCAACTTTTAACGTCACTTCATCTTGCCAGCGATAACCTTCTAAAACCCGAAGAATATCAGAAGTCCCTGGACTCTCCATCCGTTCAAAAATAATCCCTTGCATCTTATCCGGATGATTAGTCTGTACCGGATATATTGCTTTTAAATAGGGGCTATCAATCGGGACCATCGTTTTAGTCTCTTTTAACGCCTGCTCACGCCGGGCGATCATCTGTTTAAACGGCGGTAAATACTGTTTTTTGGTGGTAATCACAAAATCACCCGTGCCTTTATAATAAAACAGGCTTTCATTATTGACTTTAAATGCCGCAGGAAAATCAATTAAATAAGTGCCCACACAGCGTGTCGGGGAATTGTATAGTAAAGCATCAACTTGCTGCTGTTCGTTTGCTGATAAAGTCATTTTTTGGATATCCTTGTTAAATGCCTGACAACTGATTAATGTTAAGAAGAGAGCGATCGTGACGGCTCCCTTTTTTTTTAAGGATGATAATGTTTTCATGCTAGGGGCACCTTTTTCACTATATCGATAATTGCTCGCAGGGTGAAATCTTGACTCTTATCTTTTTGATAGGCTGGCTCATGCTCAACCGAAAAATGCATCCGTGCCGTTAAATACTTGATTGGGATTTCTCCCGAATGCTGCGGCACCGTGCCGTCACCATTGCCGTCTGCGGGTAATAAGGTATATTTTTCACTTATATCACCATCTTTCAGCGTTCGACGCCCTTTTAGCTCCTTAAGATTGAGCCGGCGCTGGTCACCAATATGGTTTTTTGGCGGCACTTTATGACTGGAGATAGGTTTTCCCTGCCACTGTGCCGTTTGATAGGTTAACGCGGACATCTTTATTGGCTTCTTATTTTCAATGCCAAAAAAGGCATAGGTGTTTGGGTGATATTGATTAGCAATCGCGGAATTAAATGTTTTCACTTTGTACTTGATAATATTTTCATATTCTTTCCAATCAACCTTCATCTGTTCTTCATTATGGTCGCTATTGAGGGGGTTAATCAGATGCGGCTCACAAGCGCACCACCATTTGTCTTTGGCGAGATATATTTCCTGATAAGGCTCCGACTTTGGATAGGATTCCACTTTACCGTCAGGAGCAGTAATTGTTAGCCAGCCCTTTCCGTACTCGGGCGTGGGTAATAATTGCAGCGGACCCGGTGCCTGTGCACACACCGTGGTCATCTCAGCCGCATCTTTGCCTAACACATTCTCGGTAATCACCGCTTTCGGCTTACCGAAAAAGCCAGTATTGACCTCCGTTCCCCGCTTCATACGGGTATAGGCGGCCACCGCGCCGGTTGCTGGCTGCACGCCATGAATCACCCCCAGCACCTTATCCTCACCACCCAGCGCCTGCGTATAACAACGAGACACTAGCCCACCCATCGAGTGAGTGATTATAATCACTTTACCATAAAACTTTCCGCGTTTCTGATAATACCGCGGTAACGTCACGTCTACCAGTTCCTTTAATGCCATGGCACTGTCCTCATTGGACTTAAGCCAGTTATACCCCATGGCATGCACCGGAAAATAAAATTGTTTACAATGCTCAATGTCCTTATCATCCTCAAAGAATAAAGTAGTTTTTGCCCCGTCATCTAAGCTAAACAAAGGGGATTTATTGACCAATTCGTTTATTTTCGCTGGAATTCTTCCCCTTTGATCAAAAAGACTGGTCTGCAATTCATTGAGAAACTTACCATAACTGTAAAACCCTACTGTTCCCCATCCTCGCTCTTGCCTTGAACCAAATAGTCGGTTTTCAGTCGTATTTTTGATCGCCTCGTCAATTTTTTGCCGTCGCTCCCGCTTTAGTTGCCTTACTTCATTTTGTCGACTTTTATCATTGCCTAATAAATGTAACTGTGTGTCGTAGTGGTGTTTAATTTGCGCCACTTTTCTATCAGAGGCATCATCAGAGGCCTCAATGATTTCTCCACGGTCATCAACTGTGGTTTTATCAGGAGCAAGCTCTAATTTACGTGCCTTGGCATTACCATAATGGGGCAAGGCCCAGCCAAGAACAGATAAAGGACTATCTAAACGCCACACTATTTTGGAATCCAATTTACCTGTTTTTTCCATCAAATTACTCCCCATCACGCCAGGGATAAAAATAATCGGCACAATCAGCCGCCCTTTTTCAAGAAATAAGGTGTTTTGGGTATTGTCTGATGTCGGTACGGTATTATATTGAAACGATTGTTGTGGTTTTTTATTATTCATTTTATGTCTACCTGTCCTGTTCTGACTCGAATTTTTTCGGGCTAATGAGTTGTACATAGATTGCCCCTTGATTGCGACTCACCGTCAACTGCTCACGAAAAGACTGACCGACACGGCTACTTGCCATCGTTAACACAAAGTAGTGCGTTAATTTACTTGGTTTGGCAAAGGTTAAGTCAATATCGTGAAAAGTCACGCCATGCTGCCCGCCTACATTTAACTCACCACTCGCCATCGTTAAAGCTAATCGCGTTTTGTCATTTAATCCGGATATCCAGATAGCTTTAACTTTCTTTGGTGGGAGTTGATTATAACGAAAAAGCTGCCCGATATCGGTGGATAGCTCAGCCTCACCGGTGAACATTAAGCGACCTAACCACGCTTTTGCCAGCATGCCGCTCTTATTCATCAAAGCTTCTTGCCCTAATAATAAAGCACTGATAAATTTACTGTGATAGTGATATGTGTCATCATCATACTGACATACTAACAATAACGATAATTCAACTTCCGCCGGATTTTCGTACATTTGAGCCATTAATACGCCATAATCCTTAACCGGTTGTGGCCTTAAATCCCAACGCTGAAAAATTGCGTCTATGAGGTCCTCATCTTCGATAAGCTCATTAGGTAGATAAATATGTGTGAGATACCGACGATAATCCGCACACTGCTGCGCTAAATTCATCATCACTTCATCCAAAAACCAATACGGTTTGGTTGAGGCTGATGCATTGTACAGTGGCCTGACTTTTTGTGGATATAAGGGAATGCTAACACTATCAGACGTTAACGCTTTTAGACCATCAGGCTCAGCACAAATAATATAATGACCAAAAATCGGCAGTTGTACCTGACTCCAATTTTGCCACTGCCTGGTGATAGCTTGTTGATGTTGACTTATCTCGTCATTGGTTGATTTTAAAAAAGCATAATACACACTCCGACAGGTAAGCATTAGCAGCCACAACGTAAAGGGCAACCCAATCGCAAATAACCAAAATTGTGCAGCGTCGTTATTGTGATACAGAAACAGGGTTAATACTAACCCCAGAGCCATCATTACTACACCGGTTATCGCCCATAACAGATAAGACGGTCGTTTAATCTGTTGCAACTGAGGTAACTCAGGAATACTCCATCCCATTGATGACACCTTCTTATTTAAATTGTTATCGGTTATTCAATCATCAGCATTGGTAGCCTTTATTCTTCAGCATCAATAATAATCTGTATCGGTTCAACAAACTGACTAAACTGAGCCGGCAACCGTCCATCACTATCTGTCATTGCGGTAATTTCCGTGTTATCGGCACGAATAATACGCACCAACTGATTTTTAATCACCGAATTATCATGTTGCCAACGTAGTTGTGAATGAAATACATATTGACCACTTTTTTGTTGATTCGACATCTGACTTAAACTATCTGCGTCTAATTTCTGCCAAGTCGCTGATTTATTGATAATATTATCCGGAGCACCAATTTCAACTGATCCATTAGCCAGACGCAAATACGCACCGCCACAGGTTAAAATCAGTTCTTGTTTAGCTGATATCACGGTTCGCCCTTGTTGACTGCTTATCAATACATCTTTCAGTGCGCTGAGTGACATCTCGTCATTCTGTGCCTGAATATCCACTTTGCCGTGTGAAGCAAAGAGTTTTATCCCCAGTTTTTGGGCAAAGAAGCTGATGGCTTCACCGGCGGCAAGAGTGAACTTCTTAAGAATATTAAAATCCGTCTGCCCATGACTACTGACTATCACATTTTCCCCTGCCGAGAGTTGAATACTGTCAGGTGTTACCTGAGCAATACCTTTTGGCGATGAAAGTAAAATGGCAGCATCTTTTAATTCATTGAGCGAATCCGTTAACAAGCTTTTTTGCCGCGCTAAATCGGCTAATTCCGCCTGCGCTTGCTTAGCTGCATCCTGTAATGACGACACTAAGCTAATGGCTTTATTTAACTGTTCAGTCGCTTGTTGCATATTGAGTTGGCTATCTTGTGCTTTATACTGCTCATCGGCACTAATTAATAACCCCTTACCCGCACGAATCGCGCCCCACTCATCGGTGCGCAGTTCAAACCCTTCACCGCGCTGCACTTTATTTTGATTAACCAAATGACCTAAGTTGATCTGGGTTTTTCCGTATTCAGTGGCCAGTTTAATATGCTCCTGACCGCGTTTATCATCCATCCGAAGTTTATTATTGGCGGGCGTGCGAATGATATTGCGGTGTTTGTTAGCGATTGCCACAAGGTCAGGATGAGTGCTGTCATGTAGTGCGTGAGCAATGTACGGCCTATCCGGATTACCTTCGGTGAACGCAATCGCAACACCGATACCATCGATTAATGGAAAGTGAAAACCATAGGTATCACCGGCATAGGGTTTGGCAAGGCGTACCCATAAGCTTTCCTCACCGTTTTTCCAATTTTTCAGGTCAAAATCAAATTTAACCCGGTAACGCCCCATTGTGTCAATATACCCGTAGATATCATTATCCGGGCTGGTGACCCGTGCTGGTAATGTTCCTGCCACTTGTGGCCACGGTAATGGCTGTGGTCGATATGGCTTTAAAACATTATATGGAATAGCCGTAAAGTGACATTGATAAGGCTCACTGCGCTCACCTTGGCTTGCGGTTGAGAGGATGATAATCCCCTCCTCAAGACCATCAATCGAACTGCCATCGATAATCATGCGTTGACCCGGCATCAAGTGATAGTTGTTACATTTCCCCTCAATAATCAGTTTTTGACTAAGGTGTGCCTCATGGCGAATTTTGGCATACCATAGCCCACTTTCAACTAAGCTATCATCGCCTTTGCTTTTGTAGTGCTCGCCGTAACGATAATCCGTACCAAAAGTGGTATCGTCTTTGGCGTCAGTATTAATTTGTGTATATTGATCGGCATCAGCGGTGCGGTAATTGTAATCCTGAGTAATGACGTCCTTACGCTGCGTCCTGCTGGTAAACTGCACGTCCCACACGCTGTCGGTTTGACCATCTACCATACCACTCGGTGCTTTCAGGGGTATACGACC
>NZ_JAETXP010000017.1:0-83071 GCF_019641635.1 Frischella sp. Ac48 | reverse complement strand
TCGGACAGACAATCAAACCAACCGAAGTGACAATATCCATTGACAAAATCAGCTTAAATCAGAAGAATGTGATTGAATTAAAGGAATTTAATGCTGAAAAGGGAATTCAGGAATTAAATCACAAAGCAACGTCTGGTGCATTTCTTACAACCGATCCAAATAAAACCACAACAATTTTAGGTACCTATATTGATGATACTCAATATATTATAAAAGAACTAAATTTAGAAAAATCGACTAACTTTGGTGCTAGAAAAGGAGGATTTAATTTACTTAATACACCAGATGAGCTATACAAAAACCCAATGCAATTTTGGAATGAGTATAATAAGCCTTGGTTAGATAATGTGATAAAACGAGGAGATAATATTATTTTGGCTACCAGCCCTATCGATTCTAAACTATACAAAACAAATAGAATAACAGGTACCAAAGAGCTTACTGGATTTGGTAGGGAATATTATTATTTGCTTGAGAATGGTTATAAATTTGATAGTAAAACTAACCAAATGATAAAAGGAAAATAGATTATGACATATCACTTTGATTTGATTATTAAAGAAATTTTTTTTGATTTAATTAAAAAGAAAAAATTAGAGGTCACTCTGGTTGATAATCAAACAGTTATGTTTAAGTCAAGAATTACACAGAATTATGTTGAATTTATTATGAGTCGAGATGGCGTCGATGTACTTTATATAATGCCAATTAATGAAATAAATGAAATACAGTATAATATTGGAGAATATATTTCCAATAAAATTTTACCTCAAGATAGGTTATATATTGATTTACATTACGAAACCTTTTTTGACAAAATAATTATTGAATTGAAAATACTAAATAATACTTTTAAAAGATTGGAAGGATTTATTTTTTCAACAGATAATTCTTGGTTAGAAGATTATAAAAATTCTCCTTATTTTGAAGAGCCTAGGATAATGAATTTTAACAATACCCAATAGGCAAATTAAATGAAAAATATAACTTTATGGTTAGAGAAAATAGAAAGTTTTTTAATAAATAATGGTGGTTCGGAACTTTATTATTTATTGAAGGCTATGTGTGAAACAAATAAAATAAATTTCTTAGAACTTATTTCTGATGCCTCAAAAGGATTAGGTGAAACTGTCTCTGAAGACATAGCTTATGTGTTAGATCAAGATTTAGATGACCCTAAAAAGTTTGAAGGAGCTATCTTTATTTTTGGAGACAGTGAAGGTTTTCCTATGCCTATAGAATTATTTATTTCTCTAATGCAAAAAGTATCGGAAGTACATATTCAAACACATCCTAATGAAAAAGATTCGATAGAATTTTATATGAATAAATTAAGAGAACGTTATTCAAAATAAGGGATAAATCCTCATATAGTAGTGGGAAAAATCAACCATTTATTGTTAAACTTGCAAATCAAGTTCAACAATCAACTTGCCCTGCTCAATCTTAATGATAACAGGGCTCCCCATATAAAATCCCATTTGCTCCAGCCACATGCCTTTAATGGTCAGTTGCGGTCTGGGGTTGGGCTTTGTGCCTTATGGAGCTGGTGCGTTGTTTGTGGTTGATTTAGCATAAATACTAGATAATTACTTTTACGGTGACCAGATTAAAGAAACGGTGCAGCACAGGTTGTGAGTGGTATCATGAGTCTTTGCGTCGCAGCGGCAGTTGGTAGAGCGGGGGTGGGGGCGCCATTAGCGGCGGTAATTGGCCTTGTGGCATTAGATAATATTCAGGCTGGTGCGCGTTTAATGTGGAGTAACGAGGTTACCGCGACCCACGGTGGCGAGTTGATAGAATGGTCAGGCTTATTGGCTAAAGGTTATGGTGAAATCGCCTATACACTGATTGATATTGGTTTAATCACCAAAGCCTCATCGGTAGTCAAAATGGCAACACAAACCGAAAATGTGATTAAACTGAACACAACAACCGCCGTAAAAGTCGGACAGACAATCAAACCGACCGAAGTGACAATATCCATTGACAAAATCAGCTTAAATCAGAAGAATGTGATTGAACTAAAGGAATTTAATGTTGGAAAGGGGAATATTAGTTCAGAAAAAGCTTTAAGTGTCAGTGAAAAAAGAGCTATAAAGGCACTTGAAGAACAAATACAGTTGCATGAAAAAAAATTAAAGGAATACATAAAAGATCCTTATTCTTTTGATAATAAAGACTTTTTAAAAAATGCTCCAAATGATGAAGTTAGGCAAAATATTATAAATAGTAGAATTAAACATTTAGAACATGAAATAAACACTTTTAAAAAGAATATAGATAAAATAAAAAAAGGGAAAGATTAGTTATGGGTATTGATTTAAATAAGATTGAAATTATATTTAATTTAATTATTGATAAATTGAAAAAAGATGGCATTCATAAAATATCTCTTGATGATGATTTTTATTGGAATATTCCATCAGATTTACTATATGACCCTTATAACAAACCAAATCAATTTGATATGGGACAACTAAGTGAAGATTATGATTTTTTATTAAATTCAATTGAGAAAGATATTATCATAAATGGAGATTTGAGAAAATTATCTTATCTTTTAAGATACATAGCAGATAAATTAGATCAATAAAACTAGATTTTCAGTAATGTTTAATCTTTTATTTCAATGTGTTCAACTATGCACAAGAAAACACCATAAAAAGATTGGATTATTATAGGTTATCTATATAACTAATAGTCAATGAATTGCAAATTCAATAATCAACTTGCCCTGTTCAATCTTAATGATAACAGGGTAGCCGACATAAAACCCTATCTGTTCCAGCCACCTGCCTTTAATGGTCAGTTGTGGTCTGGGGTTGGGTTTTGTGCCTTGTGGCATTAGATAATATTCAGGCTGGCGCCCTTACACCGGTTCTACTAACTGCCGCTGTGACGTAAAGACTCATGATACCACACTCACAACCTCAGCGGCACCGGTTATTCTCGGCAGATTTTCCACCACCGTTTCTTTAATTTGGTCACCGTTAAAGCAATTACCTAGTATTTACACATTAAAACGATTAGCGGTTGCTTTGAATGTCACCAGCAATTATTGCCTTGAAGGCACTCAAGGTGAAGCGGCTAAAGCCAGATTTGAAGATAGCGAGTTTTTAAAACTGTTTCAGAAGATTAAATCGTGATTAAGCTATTTTTAGATACTTTTTTACCAAGAAACAGATTCAACAGCTGACTGAATAAAGCACTGAAGTATAACAACAATCAACTACTATTGCTGTTCACAATTAACAATTAAGGGCAGATTGCTTTGAGCAATTTGGCTTTTATGTAGGCTGCCTGTTAGTTATCATTAAATCAAGCAAGGTAAGCTGGTAATAGAGATTGATTTGCAAATTTAAAAAAATGGTAGATTTCCCCCATTACTATGTGGTGATTATTCAAGGAATAAATATGAACAAACAACTAGATAAAATAAGTAAATTTTTAAGCTATATTTTGAGACATCAACCAGAAACTATTGGTATCACATTAGATTCTGATGGTTGGATCAATATTGATAATTTAATCATGCAAGCTAATCAACATGGAAAACCACTTACCAGAAAGTTGATTGAGCAAGTTGTTAAAACAAATGATAAAAAACGTTTTACGATTTCGGATGATGGTCTAAAAATACGTGCAGCACAAGGACATTCAACTCAACAAGTAAAGATAAGCTATATAGAACAGATGCCACCAGAGATTTTATATCATGGCACTGCAACCCGATTTATTGATTCCATTAAAAAACAAGGATTAGTCGCTGGCAGTCGCCATTATGTCCATTTATCTGGTGATGAGAAGACAGCTAAAAAAGTAGGAGAAAGACATGGTAAACCAGTAGTATTAAAAGTAAATACTCTGCAGATGTATCAACAAGGCTTTAAATTTTACTTGGCTGATAATGGTGTTTGGTTGACTAATGCTGTTCCTAATACTTTTTTAATATTTGACTAAATCTTATCTAACACTGATCGTTCTATTTAATATGTTGGGATGATTCTTCTTTGGCTAATTTAAACCAAGTTGAAAAGTTATCTAAACGGTAACGTTTCTTCAAAGATGGTTTTTACTCACGACAGCCATTAATCACCGGCAACTGAACTAATACCACCTGTTCTTGATATAATGCGGTTTTTAACGTATCCGAGACTTTAGCCGGGATTTTTGTCATAATAACTTTGATAAGGCAGACCGACTTGCTGTAGGATAGGTAAAAGTCTTTACAACTTTGGGGGCTGATAAGAGAAGGTTCTTGATGCCTGATCTCCCTCCCACATTAACCACTGCTTTTTTAACATCAGTTGATAAAGATTCATAGGCTTTGCTATTCCTTAGCGCGTTTATTATTAGAATGGTAGTTATGACTCTTTATACACGAATTCGGTTAGTTATAGTATGCCGCTTAGTGAAGGGCAAGCAAAAGACAGGCGCGACTCTACTTTTACCCTAATTACATAAAGTTATTTTATATGATCTGCTCCCATTTTAACGGAGATTTTTTAATAATAAAAAAGTGTCTCTGATGGGGCAAAATAGGATCGCCAATTTAAACAAGCTACAATTAACTTAGCAGAATAACGACATTTAATCCCATTGAGCTTAAAATATCGATAGCGTTCAAGTTTTTTGGTGGAAGCTAAAACAATCAAAATCACAGCAACGAATCATTATATTAGAATTTTATTTGATAATAATCATGAAATAATGATAACGAGAGAATGTATTTTGTTCATCGGACACCCATTTTGTTAAAATGAATGTCGATGCATAATAAGTAGCTTTCAGATTCAACTTAAACTTCTACAGTCAAGTACCGAAAAGGATTATTCCGCGACAACTGTAAAACGTTGTTTGATATGCTTAGCATTTTCAGCTTCGTCGATCATGGCAATGGCATAATCGGCATAGCTTATTTGGCTTTGTCCTTGCGAATTGAATAAGGCCTGCTCACCACCTGCTTTGTAGCGACCGGTTCTTGCGCCATCAGCAATAAACTCAATGGCTGGGCTTAAATACGTCCAGTTCACATCCTGACATTTTTTTAATTCATCTAGTGCTTTAGCCATATTATTGGCTAATGGTTTGAATTCATCAGGAAATTCTGGGGTATCAACTAAACGAATAGTATGTTCTGGATTAACATATAAACTACCCGCACCGCCAACAACTAATAAACGATTAGGTTTACCGCTTAAAATATCAGTAAGATGTTTTAAACTGGTTTGATGTTGAGGCAGTGATTCAAGACTCCATGTGGCAAATGCATCAACAATCACATCAAAAGGTTTCAAATCTTCATAAGTAAGTTCGAACAGATCTTTAACGAGAACTTTTGCATTAGGATCGACATGCGAATTTGGATTACGAACAATCGCCGTCACATCATGCCCACGCGCAATTGCTTCTTTAACGATTAAACTACCTGATTTACCACTCGCACCAATGACCGCAATTTTCATGGTCTACTCCTTTAATATTATCAAAATAAAATTTTGGTTAACACTTTTTGACTTAACATGTTGATCAAAAAATGAATATATTTAGATTAATATTCAAAGTTTCCATTGTAAAGTAGGTACCATATAGTAATATAGTATCTATTTAGTAACTATTGCTGAATTTTAAGGAAATTATCAGCGTGTTAAGTAATGAAAATTTACCACCTTGCCCCGTAGAAACCACATTAATGCTAATGGGCGATAAATGGAAAGTCTTAATTGTTCGTGATTTATTAACAGGTACAAAACGTTTTGGTGAATTAAAAAAATCACTTAATGGCGTGTCACAGAAAGTATTAACGCAACATTTACGTGCTATGGAAAAAAATGGTTTAATTACTCGCAAGGTTTATGCCCAAGTACCACCTAAAGTGGAATATACTTTAACCGATGTTGGACAAAGTTTAAAACAGGTTCATGATGCTATGTTAGAGTGGGGGAAGGCTTATAAATTAAAAAAAGAGTATTAAAAAGGGGAAATCAACTTTGTATTTTACCCATACCAAAATATCAGTTAAGACTGATTGTTTCACAACCTATTTCCCGCGATAATATTAATAATATAGGTAACAACCAAAATTAAATTCGCCTGGTTTGGAGTCTGCTTCTCGACCAATAAGGAAGATACGTCTAAAATATTCCTGATCAGTTGTTGAAGTGAAATATTTTACATATGGACTCTTCCAGCGAAAATCGTTAAATTCAGCCGGAGTGGGTTTAGCTCCGATTGATTTGGCAAATTTCTCCATATCACCTTTAGCAACGGCAAAGAAATCAAAGCCATAATGATAGTTTCCTAAATATTTAACAGTTTGAAATGTCACATTCAACATTTTCAATGGTTTGGCAAAGTGATATATATAATTTGGATTGTACTCACTAATTTTAGTAACCGTAATCCCTTCTTTAGCAAACGCCCCAGGGGAAGTATTAAATATTAAAGATTCTGGAGACTGATGACATAGCAAAGTATCTTTAAATTGATTCATGATGGATTTAGCTTTATCTGCCACTATGCTATAGCCTGATACCGTAAACATGAGAAGTGTATAGACTAAAAATTTATTTTGTGATTTCATGTTAAATTCTCAATAGTTAATTAAGCATAAAGAAATTTTTATTATAAAAACAAGTTTTTCGTTCGGTTTAAAATAGCATTTTATTTGTTAATGCGACTATACAAGGTATCTAATACTTCTCAAGTATATTCAGCTTTGTAATTTTGTATTCGATAATTTTTAAATGCATAAATAAAAATCTAACCCAGATTTTTTAATAAATCTTTTAATATTAAATGAAATTCAAGTGATTCTATATCTATCCAAAATGTTATCTTTAAGTAAATTTTCAATTTGTTTGAAAATTTTATTTTAGTATAAATTTGATGAATAGCATTTAGATGTTAATTTTTAAACTTATTTATTATCAATTAAAAGAGCATTGTTGAAGAATATTTCTCTATTAAAATTTAATTTATGAAAGAAACTATAAGGCATAGCATATTTTTCATCTAAAAAAGTAAATCGCATTAATGTTAAAATCATCGTAGATACTCAGTATTTTTTCAGAGTTTCTCTTAATTTATTGAATTTTAGTATTCATAATGACAATTTTTTGTTTTCCTCTTTTGGATCATTGATAACGGTGATGCTAAAGTAAATGAATTAAATAATCTAAGCAGTTATAATCAATTGATATAATGCTGATTTAGATTCGACTGTCAATCAGTTAATAACTAATCCCTAACTGACAACATATTATATGTATTCGATAAGATCCTACACCAGAAACACAAAATAGCTGTTTATTATGTCAAAAATGGTTAGATTATTAGTGAAAATCATTATTGTCACAATAACTGGAATAATTAAACTTTACAAAAGTAATAGTATTCGTTAAATAATGCAGGGTAAATAAGAGTTTAATTACAAACCATTAGCAACCAAGTTATAAGAATGTCAATGCAGGGGAATTGTTTATGATGACTTAGCGGTTAGAAAAATAAAAACAGCTTGTTATATATTCAAGATTGCCAGACTATACACCTCAATTATCATTACCATGTAATTGAAAACATCACATAACTTCACAAAAGTAATAGTATTCGTTAAATAATGCAGGGTAAATAAGAGTTTAATTACAAACCATTAGCAACCAAGTTATAAGAATGTCAATGCAGGGGAATCGCTTATGATGACTTAGCGGTTAGAAAAATAAAAACAGCTTGTTATATATTCAAGATTGCCAAACTATACACCTCAATTATCATTACCATGTAATTGAAAATATCACATAACTTCACAAAAGTAATAGTATTCGTTAAATAATGCAGGGTAAATAAGAGTTTAATTACAAACCATTAGCAACCAAGTTATAAGAATGTCAATGCAGGGGAATTGCTTATGATAACTTAGCGGTTAGAAAAATAAAAACAGCTTGTTATATATTCAAGATTGCCAGACTATACACATCAATTATCATTGCCGAGCAATTAAAAAACCCATACAACTTCACAAAAGTAATAGTATTCGTTAAATAATGCAGGGTAAATAAGAGTTTAATTACAAACCATTAGCAACCAAGTTATAAGAATGTCAATGCAGGGGAATTGTTTATGATGACTTAGCGGTTAGAAAAATAAAAACAGCTTGTTATATATTCAAGATTGCCAGACTATACACATCAATTATCATTGCCGAGCAATTAAAAAATCCATACAACTTCACAAAAGTAATAGTATTCGTTAAATAATGCAGGGTAAATAAGAGTTTAATTACAAACACTCAGCAACCAAGTTATAAGAATGTCAATGCAGGGGAATTGCTTATGATGACTTAGCAGTTAGAAAAATAAAAACAGCTTGTTATATATTCAAGATTGCCAGACTATACACCTCAATTATCATTGCCGAGCAATTAAAATCTTCATATAACTTCACAAAAATAATAGTATTCGTTAAATAATAAAGGGTGAGCAAGTGGTTTAGAGATACCAAAACAGCTATTTATCCATTAAAGATTATAAAACTATAAACATCAATGATAATGTCACACGAAAAAAACATGTAACTTTACAAAAGTAATACATTTAGTTAAATAATAAAGAACTATTTATGAGTTTTGATATTAATAATCCAGTAACCAATCCAGAACTTAACGATGCATGGCAAAGATATGATGAACAACCGACATCTGAAAAAATAAAACAGCTCTTTTTAATACGTTAAAAGCTGCTAAATTATTAGTGCCAATTATTATGGAATTACCTGATAATATTAAACGCAATAAAGATAACTCCCTTACCTTACAGCAAGGTACGATAATTTCATTTGTGGCAATCAATATTGTTAACAATGAATCCTTTTTTCCAATATTTATGAACTGGGATGAATTAAGAAAATGGCAAAATGTTGCAGATCAACAAACTCCAGTCGTCAACTTAACCGATTACCAAGCAATACTTGACGAATCAAACGGATATCATGGTATTGCAATTAATCCGTTTGGTAAAAGTTTCATTATTGATCGTGCTATGTTAGCGTGGGGAAGTGCTTATAAATCAAAACAAAGTGCTAATAAATAGGTTTATACATAAGTAATGTTAGTAAACTAATAGCATGATCTTCATTAAGCAAAAAAATTATGGCTAATTAGCCTCAAATTTAGAACATATGAAATAAAATTCATCCGGCTTTGAATCTTTATCCTGACCAATAACGATTGTATCTGGGTAGAGATTATTGTCGGTAATCGGGGTAATTTCCTTTCGGAATATGTCGGTATCATCCAAAGGAATGGGTTCTTCACAGCTGCGTAATATAGGGTTAACCTCAGTCAATTTAGCGAACTTGTACATATCACCTTTGGCTTTAGCATAAAAAGATGTGACAAAATTATCGCTTTCATAACGAATCATATTAACCCATACATTCTTAACTTTGATAGGTTGCTCAAAATAGTATTCGATTTCATTTATACTATCTCGTTTTTTTATAGTAATTTTTTGTTTTGCAAGTTCAGCAATGATCTTTTTATCTTCTATGGCAAAAGGCTTTGACTGACATAATAAAGCTGATCTAAATTGTTCTGTTATAGTCTTCGTGTCATCACTAGACGCATAGCCAGATAAACTCAAAAAAAATAGCGTGTAACCTAAAAGTAAATATGATTTTTTCATAATTCATTGTCTATATGAGGTTATTAATGCTTTGTTGATTCTGTTTTATTCCTCTGTCAAATCTCAATCTAATTATAAATGAAGAATAAGTAATAGTTAATAATTTTGATATTAACTTACTAGCCACCCTATCGCCATTTTGTTAAAACTATATTACTATGATTTAATTGATTTTCATTATAAAAATTGATTATGAATAAGCCATCACCGAATTTAACCATTAAAGATATTGCCAAATTGAGCGGGGTGAGTAAATCCACTGTTTCGCGAGTTATTAATCACGACCCAATGGTGAAGGAATCGACACGTAATAAAGTGATGGCAATTGTTGAACAATATCAATTTACCCCATCCAAATCAGCTAGAGCAATGCGTGGTTATGGTAATAAAGTGATTGGTATAATTGTTACTCGCCTTGATTCCATATCCGAAAATCATGCAGTTCGAAACATGTTACCTGTTTTTTATGCAAATGGTTATGATCCGATTATCATCGAGAGCCAATTTAGCCCGCAAAAAGTCGAAGAACACCTGACAATGTTAAAAGAAAAGCAAGCTGACGGTGTAGTGATTTTTGCTTTTACAGGATTGAATAGCTCTCGACTGACATTTTGGCAAGATAAATGTGTGGTTATTGCTAGGCCTTTTTCTGATTATACTTGCATTTGTTATGATGATGTAGGGGCGGTAAACAAAGCATTAACCTATTTATATCAAAAGC
Source organism: Frischella sp. Ac48 (assembly GCF_019641635.1). Classification (NCBI taxonomy): domain Bacteria; kingdom Pseudomonadati; phylum Pseudomonadota; class Gammaproteobacteria; order Orbales; family Orbaceae; genus Frischella; species Frischella sp. Ac48. The sequence goes on along the minus strand of NZ_JAETXP010000017.1, from coordinate 72,667 downwards.
ATAAAAAAATTGGCTATATTGGTATTACTAAACAAGATCAGACTACTGGCGAATTACGCTACCAAGCGTATACTAATTTTTGTCATACTCATAAACTTAAGCCAAATGCGGTGCTTGGCAAATTAAGCTATTATTCTGGTTATGAGCTTGCCGAGTCAGTATTGGTTGATTCACCAACAGCAATCATTTGTGCTACCGATTCAATTGCTTTAGGCCTAAATAAGTTCTTATCTGAAAAAAATATCAATAATATTGTTGTTATTAGCATTGGTAGTAGTGAGCTGCTTAAATTCTTGTTTACCAAAACGATTACTGTCGATCTTGGTTTTGATAAAGCTGGTACTTATGCTGCAAACGAGTTATTGCAAATACTACAAAGTGGAGCAAAACCTAAAATTATTACGGTTCCTTCCCAAATACTCATTTAACTATTTTTGAGTGATATATTGCCTAAATTGTGAGGTTTATCACAAAAAGGGAACGTTCCCATTTATTTAAATAATAATTCAATTTATGCTTAATTGTTACCAAATTAGGGTCGAAATAATTAAAAAATTTTGGCTTAAATTGAAAATAAGGAGACTTAACAATGGCAAAAGCACCTAAAGTTTCAACAAAATCAATTATGCAATTGATTGAACTTGTTGGAGGAAAAGAAAACATTGCTAGTGTTACCCATTGTTTGACAAGATTAAGGTTTGCGCTTGCTAATCCCAAATTAGCCAATGTTGAAGCGATTGAAGGATTGTCTTTTGTCAAAGGATGCTTTAATAATGCCGGGCAGTTTCAGGTTATTATTGGAACGGATGTTGATAGTTATTACAAGTTATTGATTGAACAATTAAATATTGACGAAGCGACCAAAGAGCAAACAAAAGCCGCAGCTAAACAAAATATGTCATGGTTTGAACGGTTAATCTCAAATTTAGCTGAAATTTTTGTACCATTATTACCTGCAATGATTGCGGGTGGTTTATTACTCGGCTTGCGTAATGTAATTGGTGAAATGCCAACTATTAACGATAAACCGCTTACTGACACGTATACTTGGTTGGTACCTATACATAGTTTCCTTTGGTTACCGTGTGAAGCGATTTTCCACTTTTTACCGGTGGCTATTTGCTGGTCTACAGTCAAAAAAATGGGCGGTTCTCCTGTGTTAGGGATTGTTTTAGGCATAACATTGGTTTCTCCACAACTGATGAATGCTTATAATCTAGGGAAAATCGTTCCTGACGTGTGGGATTTTGGTTGGTTTACGATTCAAAAAGTCGGCTATCAAGCACAAGTGATTCCATCTATTTTTGCCGGTTTGGCATTGGGATGGATCGAAACTCGATTACGTAGAATTGTCCCTAATTACCTAACTTTAGTGATTGTCCCAATCGTATCACTACTATTAGCCGTCGTCCTTGCACATTTTCTTTTAGGACCAATCGGACGAATGTTAGGCAATGGTATTGCTTATGTGGTTAAATATTTAATGACTGGTGATTATGCCTTCATTGGTTCGGCAATTTTTGGATTCTTTTATGCACCGTTGGTTATTACTGGAATTCACCATACTACATTAGCTATCGATATGCAGATGACAGAAAGTATGGGCGGTACACCGATTTGGCCAATCATTGCTTTATCCAATATTGCTCAAGCTTCAGCCGTTGTTGGCATCATTTTGATCAGTCGAAAACATAATGAGCGCGAAGTTTCCATTCCTGCTGCTATATCCGGCTATCTAGGTGTTACTGAGCCAGCTATGTACGGTATAAACTTACGCTATAAATTCCCAATGTTTTGTGCCATGGTCGGTGCGGCTAGTGCTGGATTAATCTGTGGTTTATATGGTGTATTATCTAATGGTATCGGTGTGGGGGGATTGCCCGGTATCTTATCAATAAAACCTGTTTATTGGTCAATTTATGCCTTAGCAATGCTAGTAGCGATTATTGTTCCAATCGCATTAACTATCATTGTTTATAAAATAAAACAGAAAAAAGGCACACTAAATATCCAATAATGATTATAAATAGTAATTCACCCATTTTATGTGAATTTAATTTTACTGATTAAAAATAAAGAGTAAGCAATGAATAAAATAGATATCCCGTGGTGGCAAAATGGTACTATCTATCAAATCTATCCCAAAAGCTTTCAAGCCAGTGGCGCGGGTTCAACGGGGGATTTATTAGGCATTATCAGCCGATTAGATTATCTGAAAAATCTGGGCATTAGTGCGATTTGGTTAACGCCAATTTATCCCTCTCCGCAAGTTGATAATGGTTATGATGTATCGGATTATTATGATATTGATCCGGCTTATGGCACGATGGACGACTTTGAATTATTGGTGAAGCAGGCGCATGAACGTGATATCCGGATTATGATGGATATGGTATTTAACCACACTTCAACAGAGCATCCATGGTTTAAATCGGCCTTAGATAAAACCAGCCCATTTCGATCGTTTTATATTTGGAAAGACGCCAAAGCTGACGGATCAGAACCCAACAATTGGCGATCTAAATTTGGCGGCAAAGCCTGGCAGTGGCATGAGCAATCAGGACAATACTATTTACATCTATTTGCAAAACAGCAAGCCGATCTCAATTGGGAAAATCCAACCGTCCGCCAAGAGATTAAAAACGTCTGTCAATTTTGGGCGGATAAAGGGGTTGATGCATTAAGGTTGGATGTGATCAATTTGGTTTCTAAACAGCAAGACTTTCCGGATGACGTACAAGGTGACGGACGAAAATATTATACGGATGGCCCGAAAATACACGAATTTTTACAAGAGTTAAGTCGGGATGTTTTTCAACCTAATGGTTTAAAAACAGTGGGTGAAATGTCGTCTACTACGCTTGAAAACTGTCAAAAATATGCCGCATTGGATGGCAAAGAGTTGACCATGACGTTTAATTTTCATCATTTAAAGATTGATTATCCAAATGGGGAAAAATGGACGCTGGCTAAACCCGATTTACTTGAACTCAAAAAGATACTTGGCTATTGGCAAATGGGTATGCACGGTAAGGCGTGGAATGCGATTTTCTGGTGTAATCACGATCAACCTCGCATTGTGTCACGTTTAGGTAACGAAGACCAATACCACAGCGAATCGGCCAAAATGCTGGCAATGATTCTTTATGGACTACAAGGCACGCCGTATCTTTATCAAGGTGAAGAAATTGGGATGACCAATCCCCATTTTACCGATATTTCGCAATATAAAGATGTGGAAAGTCTTAACATCTATCAAGAAAAAATTGCCGAAGGGATGTCAGAGTCTGATATGTTAGCGATTCTTGCCAGTAAATCCCGAGACAATAGCCGAACGCCAATGCAATGGGACAACACCGCCAATGCCGGATTTAGCCAAGGTAAACCTTGGATTGAGGTGGCAAACAATTACCCGAAAATTAATGTGATGGCAGCGCTTGACGATCCTAATTCCATTTTTTATTGCTATCAAACTTTAATCAAATTACGAAAAACATACCCGATCTTTATTTTCGGTGACTATCAAGATCTAACGCCTGATAATGCTGATTGTTGGTGCTATGTCAGACATTGGAATAATCAAACGTTACTTGTGATAGCCAATCTGACCGAAAATACGGTTAAATGGCAATTGCCTAAAGCATTGGAAAATAGTTCTTGGCAAAAGTTGTTGAGTAATTACTCAAATCAAACAGTGCTCGAAGGTGAAATGGTATTACAGCCTTATGAAGCAACGTATTTGTTGCACGAAAATAATTAGCAATTTTTAACATACTAAAATTAACGCAGAATTGAATGGTTCAGCTGGGTCTGGTGAGTTATTTTTCTGCTGGCTTATGCAAACAATAAATATGTTTACCATGTTTATTGTTTGGCAATTTTTGATTATAAATTAACGCTCGTTTCAGCTCTGAGGGTCTTAATCCGAAACTTGCAACACAAGTTCGGCTAAAGTGAGCTGAATCGGCAAAGCCCATATTATTAGCTAACGTTGTTAAAGTTGCCGATGCGTCAAGCGTGTTAATAACATCACGCAATCTTTTCCATAACAGGTAGCCTCGGAAATTGATACCTAGATTTTCTCGAAATAGATGTAAAAAACGACTTTCGGATAAATAAATTTTATCAGCAATTTCTTTTGAGGATATCTGTTTTACCGGCAATAACGAAATTATTGAGGTCGCTTTAACTATGCGACTATCTTGCCGACAAAGACAACTTGTATTAGGGCGATATAATAAATTAACAATATGCTCGATATCGAATACCTGTTTATTTTCAATAGTATGTATAAAATATTTTGCCAGTATTGAGGCTTCTTCACGCGATAAACGATAAATAGGATCGTTTTCGGTAAAATGTGACAACAAATGAAAATAAGGCGCGTCGGGTTCGAGTAAAAAATTGATAGCGCAAGTTGTATTTAATTTATGTGACAGATTTGAACGAATAATAAAACCAAATTCACGATACTTTTTATCTTCTGTTTCTAAACTTAAAAAAATATCGTTTAGTGATATCGTTAATTGTAAACAAGGATGGCGATGAAAATCGGTATTAACGTTATGGAGAAAGTACAAAGTTGCTGAGTCTTGTTCATCTAATTGAATCACTGAATCAATATGCAAAATCCGCTCTCCTGCTTATTTTATATCTGAATACTATACCACTGATTGATACTTTACTCCTGCCACAAAATAAAAATCACGTTGATTTAATTAGCCAAGTATCAATTAACCTTCACCGAAGATTTTGCTAACCATACTATACCAATTAAACCTAAAAATATCATACCATATAGCCAAAAAATTTCATTAATGCCAATTAATAAACCTTGATTGGTAATCTGTTGTGCCAACATAGCTGATACTTGCATGTTAGATAAATCTAGTTGATTGAATTGTTGATAAGTGTAATTTAATGTTTGGGAATTTTGATAAATTATATCAGTCAATTGACTATGATGAATCACTTCACGACGCTCCCATAAAGTAGCGGTTAACGAGGTACCAACTGATGTCGACAACGTTCTAAAAAAGTTAAAAATACTGCCGGCAATTGCTAATTTATGAATGGGAATATCAGATAAAATAATAATATTTAAGGGCATAATAAAACACGCTATCGCAAAACCTTGATAAAACTGCGGCCATGCTGCATCAGCAAAAGTCATGTTTGATTCAAATGTATATGCTCGCCAAAAAAAACAGAGTGCAAACACAATAAAGCTAAACGTCACCACTTTACGCATATCAACATTTGAAGCAAATCGGCCAATTATTGGCGCAAGAAAAATAGGAACCAAACCAATTGGCGCCAACACTAAACCGGCGTAAGTTGCAGTATAACCAAACACACGTTGTAATAATTGTGGTTGAATAACCAGCGTGCCAATATGGAGTAAAAATGCCAAACTGATACAAATTGTGCCAATGGTAAAATTTCGGGATTTAAAAACGGATAAATCAATAATTGGATAATCTGTTGTTTGTTCCCAAATAATAAAATAACTAATAAAAACAACAGCTAATACAGAAAGAATAATAATCTGATTAGAATTAAACCAATCAAGCTCTTTTCCTCTATCTAATACCAGTTGTAAACATCCCACGCCAGCTATAAATAAAACTAATCCAATCCTATCAATGGGTAATTTGCTGGTAGCCGTTTCACGATCTTTTAATAAAAGGTGAACACCAAACCAAATGATGATCCCGAAAGGAATATTGATTAAAAAGATCCATCCCCAAAAATAATTATCACTAATCCAACCACCTAGAATTGGACCACAGATTGGCGCAATAATAATTGTCATTGACCATATGGCTAATGACATATTTTTTTTGGCCGGCGGGCAATACGCTAATAGCAAGCTTTGCGATAGAGGGATGATTGGTCCAGAAACCATACCTTGCAATAATCTTGAAAAAATCAGCATTGCTAAACTATTTGAAATACCACAAAGCCAAGAGGTGACTACGAAAAATAAGATAGAATAAGTAAATAATTTCACTTCACCAAAACGCTGAGCTAACCATCCCGTTAAGGGGATCGAAATAGCATTAGCAACGGCAAAAGAGGTGATAACCCACGTTCCTTGCGAATTTGAAGCACCAAGATTACCCGTAATGGTTGATAACGCCACATTAGTAATTGTTAAATCCAAAATCTGTAAAAACGCGATTACCGCTAATAAAATAATTAGTAAGATAAATCTGATGCCAGTTAAAGGCAATGAGGACGCTTTACTTTGATTCATTGAATAATCTGCGTAGCGTAGAAATTGGTTTTTACAATATCCTCAACGAGCTGCTCAAATTCAGTTTCATCAAAAGAAAGTGAATCCGTTTGATATTTTATCGTCTTCGCTGGAATATCGGTTAAAAGCTTACCTGACGTATCATGCGTATCCACATTAACATTCATTGATAAGCCTATACGTAATGGAAATTGTTTAAGTTGCGCTTTGTCTAATTCAATCCGTACCGGTAAACGTTGAATCACTTTGATCCAATTTCCTGTCGCATTTTGTGCAGGTAGCAAAGAAAAAGCGCCACCGGTGCCCATCGCAATACCACTTATCTTTCCTTTATACTCAACTTTTTCACCATAGTAATCACTTTCTAAGGTAACTGGTTGACCGATACGAATATCGTTTAACTGTACCTCTTTAAAATTTGCTTCTACCCATACTTGATCTAATGGAACAATAACCATTAAACGCTCACCTTTAGTCACTTGTGTACCAACTTGGACACTTCGCCTCGCGACATACCCAGTTACAGGTGCGGTGATTTTGGTTCGCTTTAAGTTAAGCCAAGCTTGTTTTAATTTAAAAATTGCTTGCTGAATACTTGGTTGTTCTAATAATGGCGTTTTCATTAGTAGCGCATTATTAATGGCTAATTCATGCTGAGATATCTTTAAATCATTAATAGCAAAATCGACATCTTGCCTTGCATGAATAATCTCTTCTTTTGAAATGACTTTTCGTGACCAAAGATTCTCCCGGCGTACAAGATCTTGCTTAAGTTTGTCTAACGTGACTTGTTTTAACTGAATGCTGGCTGAAAGTTTTTCATTTGTGATCTGAATTTGATGCAACTCTCTAATCGCTTTGATTAACGCATTTTTGGCATAACCAAATTCATTTTCTGCATCAACTGCATCAATCGTTGCTATCACATCATTTTGTTGAATAAAATCGTTATTATCGACATTAATCGTTAATATTCCACCATTTACTTGCGCATCAACCGGGACCTGATTACCCATAACATAGGCATTATCCGTTGATTGATTAAATCGACTAAACATAAACCAATAAACGCCATAAGCCAAAGCAAAAAAAAGAAATAATAGCGTTAATATAATCAGCTTCTTTTTACGTTTAATTGGGTGCGGTGGCGAATCTATCTCTTTATCCATACTTTTATCCGTCTAACTACAACATAATTGAGGGTAGAAAACAGTAGTATTAGATAGATAATTGGCTTTGTCTTGAATAAAGTAGCTAACTTGATTTTAAATTGATATAGCTGATTTATTTGAATGAATCTTGGTTAATATATCGACTATAGGATGTAGAAAGCAAAAACAGCAGTTAAAATTCTATAATTGCGATTTTAAAGAGAAATCATTTAACGTGCTTATTGAAACGGTATAGACTCCTCAATATTTTTTACAAATTAAATAGTTTGGGTTATTTGTGTTTTTTCTTTTTCTGTCATCTTGGTAATTTCCTCTAAGATAAAACAATTAGTATTCGAATTGCATGCATTACTGTAAAACAATTATGGAAATTGATACTAAAGAAGTTCAGAAGATTCTTGGAAAGAAAACGGTAAAAGCTCAAAAGTAATAAGTATCAAAAATGCGAGCTTGCTCGTAAAATAATAAACTTATTATTGTTATGTATATAAACACAGTTATAATGTTTGGCACTTTTAGTAGTAAGGAATACATATATCATGAAATATGCTTATGAAGATATGAGTGATGAACAATTTGAAAGATTAGTTGTTATTATTTGCCAGCATATAATGGGTATTTCTACACAAGGATTTGCTAAGGGTCCTGATGGTGGGAGAGACGCTAAATTTATTGGTACTGCCGAATTATTTCCCAGTAGAAGTTCACCTTGGGTTGGAACAACAATTATTCAAGCCAAACATACTAATGGCTATAATCGTAATTGCTCTGAATCTGATTTTTATAATAAAGAAAAGAAAACTAACCCCAATACCGTAATTGGTGGTGAACTGCTTCGTATCAAAAAGTTAAAAGATAAAGGTGAGCTGGATAATTATGTCTTGTTTACTAATCGTCGTTTAACTGGTAATGCAGAGAGTGAAATATGTAAAACGATTTCAGACTATATTGAAGTCGATATAGCATCAGTAAAGATCATAGATATTAATCAGATAGAACTTTATCTTAAACGATATCCTGAAATAATGAGAATCGCTGAGCTAGATCCTATCGATAGTCCGTTAATTGTTAGTCCTGACGATTTAGCAGAAGTTATCCAGGCATTTGCAAATCAAGCGCGAACACTAGAAAGAAGTATAACCAATATCAATATAGAGCGAACCACTTACGCTAGAAAAAATCAGCTAAATAATATGACTGAGGCTTATGCTAATGAGCTTAAGCGGCGTTACTTAAAAGACGTTAATGAAATTGAATCTTTTCTATCTTTAGCTGAAAATACTGCACTACGTGAACGTTATGAACTTGCAGCAGAAGAGTTTTGCTTAAATATTATTGCAAAAAGAAAAGATTATCAGACTTTTGATCACATAATGAATTACTTATCAAAGTTATTAGTTGATAGAGAGCCAATTTTGAGGCAAGCTAAACACAAACGATTAGTGAATGTCATGTTGTTTTTTATGTATTGGAGTTGTGATATAGGTGAGAATGAAGATGCTAAGACCCAATAAACATACTCACCCGGATAAGACTATTATTAACATGTCTTTTTTATTACTTTATTATATTAAGAAAAAGAGACTAGAAAAATATGATGGTTTATTAGAATATGCTAAAAAGTCAGTTGAAGGTGGTCAATTTTTATTTCTACCTGCACTTAATCTTCTTTTTTTATTAGGGTTAGTTGAGTATCATGCAAAAACTGACTCAATCGAATATGTGGGGATAAATGAAACTATCTAAATTATATTCAAATAAACCAGATTTATTTGAAACTATTATTTTTTCATCAGGTTTGAACGTAATTCAAGCTGAAATTCGCTTTCCTGAAAATAAGAAAAAAGATACCCATAATTTAGGTAAATCGATATTAGGCAAATTACTTGATTTTTGTTTTTTATCTCAAAAAAAATCAGAATTCTTTTTATTTAAACATGAACAACTATTTAAGCAATTTGTGTTTTTTTTAGAGTTGGTATTAGAAGATGGTTCTTACCTCACTATTCGTCGCAGTGTTACAGATGCAACACGTATCAGTATAAAGAAACACACCGATTCACACCAAGATTTTACGCAATTAGCACATTGGGATCATGAAAATGTACCATTTGATAAAGCGAAAGAGATTTTAGACAGTATATTAAATTTTTATTTGATTAAACCATGGCAATATCGCAAAATTTTAGGTTATTTATTACGTTCTCAAGATGATTACCGTGATGTTTTTCAATTAAGAAAGTTTGCCTCTAAACATAAAGATTGGAAACCTTTTCTTGCTCATATTCTTGGTTTTAATTCTGATTTAATTGTAAAGCATTATGAACTAGAAGCTAAACTTAAAGATGCACAAGATAGAGAAACGATAGTAAAACAAGAGTTAGGTGGTTCAATTGAAGATATAAGCCGGATTGATGGGCTTTTATTATTAAAACAGCAGGATGTTAATGAGCGGCAACGCCTGTTGGATAAGTTCGATTTTCACTCAGTGGATCAAGCAAAAACTAAAAAACTCATTGATGAATTAGATTTGCAAATAGCTACATTGAATAAAAATCGCTACTCATTGGATTTTAATCGAAAAAAGATAGAATTATCTTTACAAAAACAACAAATATTATTTGATCCTGATGAGGCTGAAAGCTTGTACAAAGAAGCCGGTATTCTTTTCCCTGAACAATTAAAAAAAGATTTTAATCAACTTATTAAGTTTAATCGCGCTATTACAGAAGAACGCCATAAATATTTAAAAGAAGAACTATCATCAATAAAAAAAGAGCTAACAAATATTAATCAAAGATTATTGCAATTAGGTGAAGAAAGAACACAAACTTTATCATTTTTAGGTGAAACAGATATTTTTGATAAATATAAACAAATATCTAATGATTTAATTACCTTAAAAGCTGATATTGCTTTTTTAGAAAAACAAAAAGAATTTATTCACAAATTGCAAGCTCTTAAGACCGAAATTAGATTATTAGATAAGCAATCTCAAAAAGTTCGGATTGATATGGAAAAAGATTTAGATACGCAAAATAAACAGGAAACAAGTTTATTTTCCGAGACTAGGTTGTATTTTAATCGCATTGTTGAAGATGTTATTTCTCGTAAAGCGTTACTCAGCGTTAATATTAATCAAAAAGATCATCTCGATTTTAATGCTGATATTTTAGATGAAACGGGTCGCTCAACAAGTGCTGATGATGGTCATACTTATAAAAAATTGTTATGTGTCGCTTTTGATTTAGCTATAATACGTAGTCATCTTAAAGATAATTTTCCTCGTTTTGTTTACCACGATGGAATATTTGAATCTTTAGATGACAGAAAAAAGATAAATCTTCTTAATGTGATAAGACAATACTCTAATTTAGGTATTCAACAAATTATTACTGTAATTGATTCAGATATTCCGCTTGATAGCGATATTTTCTTTGATAAGAATGAAATTGCATTGATATTACATGATGAAGGGATACAAGGACGATTATTTAAATTACCATCTTGGTAATTAAATTAATACGAAACATCATTGAATAAATTTAATTACCACTGTTTTTTGTTTACATTGCTTTGAGTATTTACTAATCAAAATATAATATAATTTAGCTTTTTTATAGCTTCTCTTATTAAAAAACTAGGGCTTGTAGTTAATTACATCTAATTTCGAAAAAAAATTTTTTTTATTTTTTTTTCATTTTTTATCATTTCTCTAATGGTAATTTTAATGGATTCATTCAATTTTTTAAACTTTTATTATTTCTTATTTACTAGAAATATTAAATAAAAATAAAAGATAACATTTTTTCTGTACAACCATGGGATAGATGATTCTCGCTAAAAAAGTGGACATATATCACCGCTATCATATGTCTAAAAAATCATAGAAGAAAAAACATCATGGTCAAAAATGTCAACGCTGAGTTCAAACAACAAGCGATCGATTATGTTCTATCAAATACATATCTTTCTATCAGTAAGCTAGCCAACCACCTTGGTGTGAGTAAATCCACCCACGATAAATGGGGTAGTCAATTCACAGCAAATAAAACTAGTCACCGAAAGCTAATCGCAGAGCAGCAACGGAATATTGGGTTAGAAAAAATAAGTAAAAGAACTGAAAATAGCGAATGAACTCCTGAAAAAGGCGCATGTTTACTTCCTTAATCATCCAAGTCGATGAATAGCGTTATATGAAAACCATTTAGTACACTATTCAATTAAACCAGTCTGCCTGTGAAAAATGTAAGTTGGTCGGGTTTTCACGCTTGGTTAAAAAAGAAGCAAAACCGGTAGCGCTAAATGGATATATCAAAAGGTATATTGGCCACACAAAGCGCGTTTAGATGCTCCAAGTGTCGTTCATGCTGCAAGGGATAGTGGCTATCCCGTACTAAAAAGATCATAAGTTGTGTTTTACACTGAATCGGCTTAGATAGTAAAGCTACTCGCAAATGTAAGTATAAAACCGAGGATGGAACTTATCATGATGTTGCACCAAATACATTAGATAGAGTATTTAATCGAGATAAGACTTATATTGCCAGAGTGACCAATAATAAACGAAGTTAACGTAATGAAATCATTCTATTTTGCATTATCGTTATCAGTAATAAATTAATATCAGAAAATAAATTTTAAAAATTTAAAGCCAATTTTAGGGTAAATATTAATGATTAAATACGTTTTATCCAATATTGGCTTTTAAGAAAACAATTATTTTTAAGTTTTAATCAGATGTTTTTAATGCATGTTTAACATCTGATAACAACGGAAAGGAACTTTGACCGCCATATTTTTGAATCGAATAAGCACTAATTTCAGCAGCAAAAGGCATAATTTGCGCAATCGGTCTATTGTGAATAATTCCCCATGCAATTCCGCCAATAAATGAGTCACCGGCGCCTGTTGTATCAATAACTTGCGGGCAAAATACCGCAGGATAATGAAGAGCTTTGTTCTCATCAGCATGAATGGCACCTTGTTCTCCTAACGTAATAATAACATTTTTAATATTATGATTACGACATAACGTATAGGCACAGCTTTGAGCATCATCAATACTGACAATATCTTGATTTGACATAAATGTCGCTTCGGTTTCATTAATAATAAGATAATCTATTTTGGCTAATATTTCGGTTGGAATATGTCTGGCTGGAGCATTATTTACAATGATTTGGCTGCCATAGAATTTTGCGCGCTCAATAGCATATTCAACCACATCGACAGGAACTTCGGATTGAAAAATCACTAATTTAGTATGTGTAAAAAAGGTATCTTTAATATCATTTTTAGTTAGTAAATAGTTAGCTCCTTTTATGATCGTACTACAATAATCGCCAGATGCTAAGATTTGGACAATCCCAATTCCTGAATTCGGACCTCTTTGATAAATATCATCTGTTGCGATATTATTATTTATTAGTGATTTTAATAGTTCACCTCCATATATATCATTACCAACACAGCCAATAAATTTTACGTTAAGACCCAGTTTTGCACATTGAACCGCTTGGTTTGCACCTTTACCTCCTGGCATCATTAATAATTCATTACCAATAAAAGTTTCACCGACATAAGGTAACCTATCTTGCTGAATTAAAATATCATAATTTAAACTACCAATTACTACTACATCATGTTTCATGGCAACTCCTTACTTAAATTGTTTTTATTCTCAGCAGAATTTGTATGTATTTTCAGATTTATACTGTTATTTACTAGTCAATGTTTCTAATTAAAAATTCAGCTGAATGATGTTTAAATCACCATTTTTTTAACGTTTTAAAATAAAAAAACATCGTTAAATTTAAATCTGAATGAGTACTCCTTTACATAATATGTAAAGAGTTAACCAATCACAAAACCTAAAAGTTTTTAAACAAAAATGTTACTAGAAATAAAATATCGACAAGATTTTAGCCGGGTTAATTTTATTTTTAGTAACATCTAACAACCTTCATTTACCTCCATAAAAATATTGGTTATAACAAAAAAAACACATTACAAGAGGTAATATAACTATGAAATTTTCTTCGCGTATCAATTCATTTCGATCTCGTCCAGATCTTTATCAATCACAAAACACTATGACAACTTGTGATCTTATAAATCGCATGGGTCAAGTAGAAGGTTTGACACATATTGAATTAAATTATCCTGAACATTTTATTAATCAAGATAAACAAGCTATCAAAAAGTGTATTGAAGATAATAACCTTAAGATGGGGGGGATCGCATTACGTTACAATAAAGAATTTATTGACGGTGAATTCACCAATCCTAATGAAACGATCAGAGAAAAAGCTATACAAATTACATTAGATGCTGTAGATATGTGCCGTTTCTTGGGCGGAAATACAGTGACATTATGGTTTGGTTATGATGGTTATGACTATTGTTTTCAACAAGATTATTTTTGCGCTTATGAATTACTTGTCGATGCGTTACGTCGGGTAACTTTACCTAATCCTGATATGCAATTCAGTTTTGAATACAAGCCATATGAACCGCGAACTTTCTCATTTATTGGCGATTGTGCGGCAACACTGTTATTAATAGAAAAAGTCGGCTCACCGAATTTAGGCGTTACTTTAGATTTTTGCCATATGATTATGAAAAAAGAAAATCCTGCTTTTTCTCTGTTTTTAACTTCAATGCAAAAACGTTTAGTTGGATTTCATCTGAATGATGGATATGGTTATTGCGATGATGGTCTAATGCTGGGTTCTGTGCATTTAATGCAAACATTAGAATATATCTATTATGCTAAACGCGTTAATTTTTCCGGTCTTATTTATTTTGATACTTTTCCAACCCGTGAAGATCCTGTGGCCGAATGTACACAGAATATCAGAATGTATCAGAAAATATCACGTTTTATTGATCAAATCGGTATGGACAATATTGCTGATATTATTCGCCATCAAGATGCAATAAAAGTACAAAAATTATTAATGACATTAATTGGTGATAAATAACGCTATACCAAATTATTCTCAAGGTGCAAAAGAGATAAAGGGGATGAATTTGAAGCGTCCCTTAAAGCAAGTAGTCTGTCATAAAAATAATAATATTTGAAATACTTAAATATTAGGCATCTTAGAAAAGAAATTAATATTACTATTTTTAGTTTGTCAAAATAAAGTGATGGAATCGCACCTGAATATAACTTGTGTATAAACATTTTATCTCGTTTTATATGATACAACCAAGTTGCTTGGAGATTACTATGTTTGATAAGTTAGGATTACCCAAAAATTTGCTATGGGGTTATATTGGGTTAACAATATTTATGATTGGCGATGGCTTGGAACAGGCTTGGATATCTATTTGGTTGGTTGAAAAAGGACTTTCTGTTGCTAAAGCTTCCTATCTGATTACGGCTTATGGTGTGACAGTTACGCTGGCAGCTTGGATTACAGGAGTGCTAGTACAAACACTTGGTCCGAGAAAGGTGATGTTTTTTGGCGTTATTGCTTTTGTAATTGGTAGTATTGGTTTTATTGGTATTGGTTTACGCAATATGGAAATGATGGTGATGCTACCTTTTTATGCTATCAGAGGAATTGGTTATCCGTTATTTGCCTATTCATTTCTTGTCTGGATTAATTACAGTTCACCAATTAATCGTCGTTCAACGGCGGTAGGCTGGTTTTGGTTTACTTTTTCTTTAGGGTTAAGTGTTATTGGACCTTGGTTTTCAGCCATGGCACTACCAATCATGGGTGAGAAATCTTTACTCTGGACTGGGATGATTTTTGTCATTATTGGGGCAATATTAGCGATTTTAATCAATAAAGATACAGTGGCCGCAGAGGAGATTCATCCATTTAGTATCGCAGAACTAGTAAAAGCAATAACTATTTTAAAACGTCCAGTGATGTCAATTGGATTAGTCGTTAAATCAATTAATGGAATTGCACAATATGGATTGGCAACATTTTTGCCACTTTACTTAATCAGTTTTGGTTATTCCAAAACGGAATGGTTACATATGTGGTCATCAGTGTTTTTAGTCGCGATTTTTGCCAACTTATTTTTTGGCTTTTTCGGCGATCGTTTTGGTTGGCGAAATACCATAATGTGGGTGGGAGGCGTTAGTTATGCTATCGTTTTAATTTTTGTTTGGTTAGTTCCGCAAATTTTAGGTCATAACTTTTATATCATGGCGGTTGTACTATGCTTATGTGGTGTCACCATGGCTGGCTATGTACCGTTATCTGCTTTATTCCCAATGTTAGCCCCTGATAACAAAGGCGCGGCTATGTCAATTCTTAATTTAGGTGCAGGATTAGGAGCATTTATCGCACCAGCTATCACAGCGGTTTTTTATCCAATAATTGGGGCTGGCGGCGTTATTGGTATCTATTCGGGACTTTATATTCTTAGTGCAATATTGACACCATTACTTAAAACACCAGATGAATTGGTAGCAAAAGAAGACGTCGCCGTAAAATAATATAATTTGAAAATTGGGTAGTAAATAGTTTTATTAGCATAATACTAGATTTAACAACCAATCTAAAAAACGACGATGATTTACTGTCGTAAAGTTTAAAAAAATTGTCAGCTGGATTAATACATAATCCAGCCCGAGATGCGCCATAAATATATATAAATGGGGATTATTCTGAATTAAAAAGGGTATTAGAATAAATTCCCTAGGAACAGATTTATCGATAAACAGTTATGACTTTTAAACAAACACATAAATACATAGTGAATATTGGGTGGACTTAATGTTTGTTTTCAGGATAACTATTTTATTATGCCTTTTATGTTTTGATTATATTGACTTTACTTGTATGTAATCAGTGTTATTGAATATATCACTCATCAATAAAACTAGGAAATGTTATTTTAAAGTTCGATCGGTAGCAGAAGGGATTTGAAATTTGTCAATATTATTGCGATGGTTTTATACCAATATTGAAAATAATTAACATGGTTAAACCATCATTCTCGATGATGGATAACTAATTATAATCTTTTATTTTTTACCGCATTTTGAGTTTTTAATAAATTATTTTGAGTACTTGAATTTTTTTGCATGGCTAATATGGTAAATATAGCGTCTAGTATATTTAACAATACAATTCTGGTAGTCGCATTTTCACCAGTAATAGGATGATTTTTTACTGAACATATCAAAGGATGGTCTGAAACAAAAGTGATTGGACTATTCACATAATTGGTCATACATATTGTTGTAGCACCATTATTCTGGGCAATTTCTAACATATTAACGATATCGGCTGTTTTTCCTGAGTGCGAGATACCTATCACAATATCACCTTTTTCTAATAACGATGCTCCCATTTGTTGCAAGTGGGAGTCATGGTACACAATAGAGAAAATACCAATTTTTAACAGCTTGTGGCAAAAATCTTCACATATGGCGCCAGAACCACCACATCCAGCCATAACGATTTTGTTATTATCTTTAATGTTTACTAATAATGACACTATCTGTTTAAATTGTTTCATATCAATTAAGGATAGTGATTCTTGCAATGCTAAGATTGAATTCAAAAAAGTTTGTTCTAAAACATCTTCATAGCGAGTGATTGATTCGGATTTTTGCTGTTCTTGCTCACTCAGTGAAATGGCTTTTTTTAGATCATAAAAACCGCTGCATCGTAACTTTTTCGCAACTTTAGTAATACATGCCGTACTTACTTTTAACTGTTTTGATAGTTCAATAATGCTTATGGCTTTTAAATTTTCATAATTATTTACAATAAAATTCGCCACTAAACGTTCTTTTTTACCTAAAGAAGGAATGAGAATTTTAGCATATATAATAATATCATTACCTTTAAGATTTTTAGTCATATAGATAAACCATATTGTAATATTGACCTATTATGATAAAGCCAAGGCAATTAACCTTACTATTGCATGTCATCTAATTGTTATTAAGTAATAACTTGTTTATAAATATATCAAACTAAAAATACTTTTAACGGTTAATAATGACATAATGATGATGTCTGATTTAAGCATTAAAAATGATTATCACTCTAACTAAAATGCCAATTATCTAAAAAGTAAGTTATTTATAATTCAAAAATATTGAAAAAGAAAATATTTAATTTATTTATTACTTAAAATTAAATTTAACCTAATACTTCATAATAAAAAAATTTATTTTTGGTAATATTTTAAGTAAAAATGGCTATTACGCCTTTATCTGATTAAATGATAAAAATAATCACCAAATTTTATTCAGGTAACGTTCTTATTTTCGTTGCTATATGACATATTTATAGATGGCGAATTCATTAACTAATGGCTAAAGGATTATAAATTGATATTTATATGAGAATAAAATGATATTAAATATTAATACACCTTAACTTTCGCCATTTTTATTCATCGATGGCAGATTAGGGAAATCTTGTCAATCGAGATACCATGTTTTACATATCGAAACCAACAATGCAATCGCTTGTGTAGTATTGGGTTGTTATAGGTAAGGTTGAGGATAGTAATGCGGTTTCAATGTCAGCAAATAATGATTTGGCCATATTTATAATCTCATTATAGCTTAATTGACCATTTTTAATGGCGAGCAGTTCATCACGACTTACGCATTTATTGGTAATGGTGCCTTTGGTCATTATTTCGTGAGCAACTTGTAATAAGCGAATGGTATGCATCATATTTTTAGCATCAAAATCATTACCGTTTTCAATATTGCTACGATAACGCTGTTCATTACGTTTAGCAACCCATTGCCAGTAAGCCTTATAATCACGACAATGCGATGAAAAACCATCACGATTAAAACTTAAGTAAGCATTTACTGGGGGGCCTACTTTTACCGACGACGAGCACAGTTCGGTCGAATCATCATGCTGAATAATGCCATGATAATCACAATCCCCAGATGCATCTTAAAAAAGCGCATATAAATCTCGACTATGTGGCACATTCACTAAACCACATAAGTGTTGTTCAAGTTGCTTTTCATTAACCAATTGGTGAGAGGGTAAGCATGCTGACCTTGAATGATATAACAAAAATCAAGGACAGTTTAACGTTTCACCTCGACGGGATTATTAATCTTTTTATTCAATTCTTTAGCTTTTTTAATTTGTTGTACATGTTAAAAATTCTATTTTGACATTATATCATTAATACTGAATAAGGTAAATTTAATTAATTTAACCAATTAATCGTAATTTAATTCATTCACGTGAACCGCGACTAGCAATACGATATCGTATTACGAGTTTAACAATTAATAATGATGTACATAAAAACCTATTTTTTATTAATATCAAAAATTCTTTACTGTGTTGATGAATTCCTATTCCAATCCTCTGCGGGCAATATACTCAAACCGGTATTGGAATCCTCTTAAATATTGAACGCTATATTCAAATATTTCACCATTTATTAACTCACTGGTAGAACGTTGACGTATTACAGGATGATTGGTTTTAATATTTAAATGCTTGGCTATCACATCAGTAGCTAAAACCGGTTTTAAATCTTGTCGACTATGGGATATTTGGTAGCCTTTTTGTTTTTCAATATAGTGATATTTTGATGTTTGCATCACTTCCACACTTAAATCTGGAAAGAGTGAAAGAGGCATATAACTTTGTTCCAATATTTCTGGTTCATCATCGATTGTTCTAATTCGTATAATTGAGAATATCATCGTACCCGCTTCAATTTTTAGATGTTCTGCGATAGCCGATGGTGCTGGTTCTAATTGAAAATGTATTACTTTTGTACCAGCTGTACGTCCTTGGGCGGTAATATTTTCGTCGAATCCCTTTAATTGAAAACTATCATATTTGGCCGGATTATATTTTACATACGTGCCACTTCCTTTGATACGCTGAACTAAACCTTGATTTTCAAGTTGTTCAATAGCTTTTCGAACGGTGACTCGACTTACATTATACATATCTTGTAAAGATTGTTCGGTTGGTAATACATCATCAACATCTAATTCACCGGAGCGAATTTTTTGTTCAAAAGCTTCAGCAATTTGTCGGTAAAGTGGTTTACTCACGGTATTTTCTCTAGTATTAAATTTGTATTATTTTAACATTGAATAATTCAAATAGCATATACAAAATAGCCTCATCTTATTAGCATTTCTTACTTTACCATATACATAATTTCCTAGCTTATAACTTATAACAAATGAAAAAATTTTGTGATCTTTTTCACATTTGTATTAAATTGGTATTATTTAGTTAGATACTTATTGGTAACATATTGAGTGTGAGTTTTATTTAACAAGTATAATTTAGGAAGCATACTATGAAAAAGATTAATTTAACTGTTGTCGGCGCTGGTAGTACTTATACATTAGGTATTATGCGAAGTTTGGTTACAGAGAAAGAAAGCTTTCCATTAAAAAGGGTAGTTTTTTATGATATTGATGCTGCTCGACAAGAATTAAATGCAAAAGCAACGGAAATTATGTTTAAAGAACTCTATCCCGAAATTGAAGAGTTTATTTATACCACTGACAAAAAAGTTGCTTTTGAAAATTCTGATTTCTTTTTTATGCAAATTCGTTCTGGCGGTTTAAAAATGCGTGAACGTGATGAGCAAATTCCTTTGTCACATCAATGTGTCGGTCAGGAAACTTGTGGAGCAGGTGGTATGGCTTATGGATTACGGTCAATTGGCGATATGATTGAATTAGTTCGTGAAATTCGCTCTTATCAAAAAGAAGCTTGGATTTTAAATTATACTAATCCAGCCGCAATCGTCGCAGAAGCCTTAAATAGGGAATTTCCGGATGATAAGCGAATCTTAAATATCTGTGATATGCCAGCGGCGATCATGGTGAGTTATGCTAATTTGCTCGGCTGTGAAATTTGGGATTTTGTACCTGAATACTTTGGTTTAAATCACTATGGTTGGTTTACTAAAATTAAAAATAAACAAGGTGAGGATTTAACTCAACGTATTAAAGATATTATTTTAAAAGATGGTATCAAAGCAGTTGATGCGGTGATTGCTAACGATGCCTCTTGGCAAGCAACATTTAAAAACATGGAAACCATGTTAAGAGATAATCCTGAGTTTTTACCAAATACTTATTTACAATACTATTTATATCCAGAAAAAATGGTAAGTAAAGAAGACATTAACAATACCCGAGCCCGCCAAGTCATTAATGGTCGTGAAAAAAACGTATTTGCAATGTGTAGACGCATTATTGAAAAAAATTCCATTGCTGGTGAAGATGTTCATGATGACATCCACGGCCGTTATATGATTCGAGTTGCTGCATCACTTGCCTATAACAAAGGTGATATCTATCTGGTGATTGTGCCAAATAATGGTGCTATTCGTAACCTACAAGATGATGCGATGGTAGAAGTACCATGTATGCTGACTTCAGATGGTCCAAAAGCATTTGCAATTGGTACTATTCCTACATTCCAAAAAGCCATGATTGAAATTCAATTAGGTTATGAAAAATTAGTGGTTGATGCGTGGTATGAAGGTTCTAAACAGAAATTAATCAATGCATTAACACTTAATCGAACTGTTGTAAATGTTCCGAAAGCCAAAGCCATTGTTGAAGAGATTTTAAACGAAAATAAAGACTATTTGCCACAGTTCTTTAAATAATTTTTATATCATTACTGGGAGTAACACTAAGGTTGAAATCAATGCTTAGTGTTATTCTTAAAAATGCACATCACTATTTCCAAAATAATAAAATCAATATATTAATAAAAGGTTAATGTATATGAGAAATACAATTCAACGTTTTGGTGCAGCAATGTTTGTTCCTGTTTTACTTTTTCCCGCTGCGGGCATTTTATTGGGACTAACGGTTGTTTTACTTGATCCTCACTTATTTCCTTTTGCAGTAGAAGGCTCTACTTATGTGAAAATTGTTGGTATATTTCAAAAAGCATCTATGGTTTTGTTTCAAAATATGCCAATGTTATTTGCTCTTGGTTTACCAATTGCATTAGCTAAAAAGGCATCCGGCCGTGCGGTATTGGCTGCTTTTATCTCTTATTTAACATTCAACTATTTTATTGGTGGAATCATTGATGTTTGGTCTGAGCAGCTCGGTATCAATTATCAAGCTGGTCAAACAGGATTAACCGAAGTTGGCGGCGTATTAACTTTAGATACTTCTATTGTTGGATCGATTATGACTGCTGCTTTTACCGTTTGGATGCATAATCGTTTTTTTGATTTACGTTTACCTGATTGGGCGAATATCTTTACTGGGACACCATTAATCGTAATTTTTTGTTTTCCTTTAATGCTTATTTTAGCAATTTTGACGGTGTTGGTGTGGCCGCCTATCCAAAGTGGAATTCAAAGTTTACAGATTATTATTTTAGATTCTGGTGCGATCGGCGTTTGGTTGTTTACCTTTTTAGAACGTATTTTAATTCCGACTGGTCTACATCACTTTGTCTATGGTCCGGTCTATTTTGGTCCAATTGTTACCGATGGTGGTACTGTCAATTATTGGATTTCTCATATTTCTGAATTTGCTAACAGCGATGCACCATTAACCGAATTATTCCCACAAGGTGGATTTATGTTAATTGGAATGGGAAAAGTATTCGGTTGCTCTGGTATTGCTATGGCTATCTATGCTACGGCTAAGCCAGAAAATAAGAAAATGGTTGCCGGACTGTTAATCGGTGCAACGCTAACGGCTGTGTTGACGGGGATCACGGAACCAATTGAATTTACCTTTATCTTTATTGCTCCGATGCTATTTTTGGTACATGCCATTTTGGCAGCAACGATGGCAACAATTATGTACCTATTTGGTGTATCAGGAAATTTCTATTTAGGTGTTGTCGATTTTCTTTTCCAAAACTGGTTACCACTAGGGGCAAATCATTGGGTAACGTATGTTATTCAAATTGCTATTGGCTTAACTTTCACTGTCATTTACTTCTATGTGTTTAAATTCCTCATTGTTAAATTTAATCTTATGACGCCAGGTCGTTCCGATGCTAAGATCAAACTCTTTACAAAATCTGATTACCAAAAAAGTAAACGCGAGGATGCGCATCATGCTGAGTCTGACACAAATGAGCATGATGTCGTGACACAAAAAGCCATCGCCTTTCTTGAAGGATTGGGTGGTAAAGAAAATATTAAACACATAACTAACTGCGCAACACGGTTACGTATCCAAGTAGATAATCCTGAATTGGTTGAGGAAACCGCTTATTTTCAAAGCCATGGTGCGATAAATGTTGTCTACAAAGGTCAATCATTACAAATTATTGTCGGTTTAACGGTACCGCAAGTTAGGGAAGAAATGAATATCTTAATGAAATAAACAATGTTAAGCAATTAAGTCAATGAAAATGTATTACACGATACAGTAAATAGTTAGCCGGAACTAAAATAAGAGGCGTTTTTAGTTCCGGTTAAACAAGAAGGGAGGTGGGTTATTTTTTATTTAAATCATTTTTTGTTGTATTTCGTTGTGGATGTTAAAAATTCCCTTTCAGATGAGATTATTATCATCAATAATTAGATTTTAGCTAGTTTATTTTTTACTCAAATAGTGAGTCAGCATATTCTCCATGCCCTGAATCGTAATATTATTTAGCACAAAACGAGGTTGAAGATTCGAGAAAATAATAACTTTAAAAGAAAGCACCACCCTAATCAGATGATAAGTAAGATCATTATTCAGAAAAATTAAAATGATGTTTAATCAGTACTGATACTTGAAATTAGTACTAATAGTGATATTATAAGTGCACATATAATATTTGCACTTACATATAATAATATCGGAACATTCTATGAATAAAAATAACATTTGGAGTAAATCTTTTGAGTTAAATGTCAATAATACGCCAGAACAAATTTGGCAGGTATTTGTCGATACTGCTAACTGGAAACAGTGGAATCCAGGGGTAAAATCAATCAAGATTGAAGGGCCATTTGTGTCAGGAACATGGTTTTCAATGGAACTTCCTGATGGTGAGATCGTCCGTAGTCAGCTTGTTGATGTAGCTGAAGAAATACATTTTATTGACGAAACCTTAATAGGTGAAACACGGGTCCGAGTCGAACATCGGATAGAAGTAGTGAACCCAGGTCAGAGCAAATTTATCTATGCTATTCATACACAAGGTCCCGATGCGCAGGCTTTCGGAGAAGGTATTAGCTCAGACTTTCCAGATGTGATGGCTGGTTTAGCAAAATATCTAGCTGATAAGATGGTTTGATTGTATGTCATCTAAATCTAACAAGCCTCTTCCAAGTTGTTTTGAAGGACCATATGACAGCCCTGGTTTTTTGCTATGGAGAGTGTCAAATAGTTGGCAAAGGGAACAGCGAAATGCTTTGCAACACATTGGACTGACACACACACAATTTGTTGTTTTAGCTGTAGCTAGTTGGTTTTATGAAAAGGAGCCACTGACACAAGCTCGGTTATCACAATTAACCGGTAGTGATCCAATGACGACTTCTCAGGTTGTTCGTGTGCTTGAAAAAGCGGGATATTTTGAGCGTATTCCTCATCCACAAGATACCCGAGCCAAAGCGATTTCAGTAACAAAAGCAGGCCTAAACATTGCGGCTAAGGCAACGTTAGTTGTTGAAGAGACAGATAAGAAATTTTTTATGCGACTAGGTGAAAAGAATTTATCCTTGATTGCATTATTCAAAAAACTTCTTTAAATCTCCATAGTTAAATTGTTTTCAAGTTGGCATATACGTGCCAACTTCGACTTGTACTCAAAGTAGTTTGTTTGATTTTGACTGTTAAAAAAGTTTAACTGTGGGCGATTTTCCGTTTACTTGGTCGCTTTTATAACAAACCTTCTTCATGCTAGACACCAGATTGCTGGAAATCATCACAATATGCGCTTTAGCAGTAAGTCAATAGAGTCACAATACGTTAACTATCTAATTCGTAAATTATTTTATGTCTAAAAAATAATATTTATTTGTTCCCTAATGAAAAATCAGTTCTTATTGAACATTTTCAAACTCACTATTACCAGAATTTTTTCTGGCTATGTTTTTTGCTATGGATTCTCATGGGATGGTAGAACTATTGTTATTGCAACCTTAAGCAATATAATAATTTGGTGATGTTTAGACTAGTGACTAAATGAATCAATTACATAAAATATTATTTATCAACTTGTATTATCTGTTTTGATTTACAAGAATCTTAATTAATAATTAAAACGGTATAGACTTCTGAATAATTGTAACAAAAATACAGCCCAAAAAGTCAGCTTGCGGAATTGTTTATTTAATAACAGGCCAGCCTAAACAGAAAAGGCTGTAATTGATTTTACAAGGTGATAATATGGATATTAAATTAACCAAGCATGACAAACGCTATTATTGAAGGCACAGACGATGTCTACAGTATTATGCAACGTGTGTTATTGCGTGATAACCAAATTGACCACCTAATCATCACCCCTAAATCCTATATCAGCTTTCGCAGTACCAAACTTATGGACGAGTTAGAACAAAGCCTAAAATACGTCCCAACTTATCAAGTGGTTGAACGCATCCGCAAGGAAGAAAAATTGATTGCTAAAGAGAAGTTGGCGGTTGAGAAGGATAAGACAAAAACAGCTCAACAAAAAGCAAAAGAAATAAAAGGAAAAGCTGAGACTGAAAAGAAAATATTGATTAATGCTTTGTTGGATAAAGGTGTTTCGGTTGAAGATATTGCTAAAATTTTGGGGATTAAGGTGAAGGCGGTGGAGAGGCTTATAAAAGATAAATAACATTCTAGAACCTTATAATAAAAGATTCAGAATGTTATACAAAACAATCATTAGTACTAAATATTAATTCTAACTTGTTGCTTAATCTTTATAGGGGATAACGTCTGATATCTTTGTACAATGTTATTATATAGCTCAGGTGTGTTATCAGCTTTTACGCTCACAACTAATACGTAAGGCAATGGTTCTAATTGCTTAGTATCAATAGACATTCCAGCCTCTCTTCCATAATAAATAACATCAAAACAAGGATTATTAAGAGTACCTTTTAGAAAAGTCTGTGTTTTATGTAGGGTTGTTTCCCATTTATGCGCATCTTCACGAAGCTCTTGCTCTGTAGAATATACACCCTTTAAATTGAAAAAAGATTTAGTACTATTTTGTATATCCTTATCCGTTCTGAAAACTACCACTAACCCATTTCTTGTATAATTTAGTGGATGTTCAGCATCTACAGCAGATGAAAAACAAAAGGTTGCTTTAATATGAACTTTGCCATTTATCGGAATACTTGGAAATGGTATAGGTATTCTCACATGTTGTGATGGCGCTAATTCATCTTGATATATTACTTTTACTTCATCATCACCACAATACAACATTTCATCTAGATTAGTTGGAAATCTCCCCCATCCAACCTCTTTTTTATCATGAGAACTATTAGAGGTATGATGAATTAATAATGTTTTAGCTGTTAAAGGAGTAATATTATGTTGTAAACTCGCAGCTAAACCAATTGCTTGCCGTAAAACAAATGGAGAGGCAAAACTAGTGCCAGCTGTTTGAGAAACACCGCCTAAATAAGGATTATAAACCGTGAAAGGTTCTTCTACCGACCCTCCAAATGCAACGCCATCTGGTTTAACGTATCCAGGGCTTCTTCCTGGCCCAACACAACTGTAATCACAGCGATTCCAGTTATCGGCTAGTGAATCTGCAGCACCAACAGCTAACGCGTTAACTAGATCAGAAGGTGGTTGAATTCTATTTAAAGATGTTGGTAATGATCCATCATTCCCTACCGCAACAGTACATAATGTTTTACCATCAGAAAAATATTGTTCGAGAACTGATGTCCAAACATGCACATCATCATCGTCAACGGGTAATCTTGGACCTAAACTTAAATTTACATATTGGTAATCATTCTTTTCCAATACCGATTTAATTCGAATTAATACATCAAATAAATCAGAATCAGTACTAATTGAATCATCTAAGACTCTATAATGGTCAATATTCGCATATGGTACAGATAATTCTTTTTGACCATTAACAATAGGTCCAAATAAAACGGTAGATGTCACATCTTGACCATGATTTAACAAATCAGAAGACGCGTTTGCGATCGGATTACACTTAATTTCATTAACCCATTTATTATAATCATTACAACCAATTCCTCCATCAAAAATAGCGACTTTAATACTCTTATCTAAAGCAGAGGAGTCAGGTAATAAAAACTTTTTCGTTGTATCGGTAGTTCTGGTAAAAACAGGATTATTGATTCGAAGAGATGGAAGATCTCTCACAGTACGCAAAAAAGTAAATTCAGCAACATGATTAATAACTTCTGGTGTAGCAATCATCGGCAAAAAGGATAATCCTTTAACGGATAAAACCCGATTCATATCGACTTTAGCACCACATAATCCTGCATAACTTGCAAAAAGTGGCAGGATATTTTGATAATCATCAGGTGTATGAATCGCAACCTCAATCTTTCTCTCTATTTGAGATGGATCAATATGTTTAATCTTATCGTTATTATTAAAAAGCTCTATTTTTTCTATTTTTTTTATTTCATTCTTTAATTTTTCGGTTAAATCATTCGATTCTAAGTGATCGTGTAAAGTTTGGAATGACTTAACGGAACCTGCAATATATAAACAAGCACTAGATAATTCACCAGTTTCATTTGATTTTTTTATTTTTTTAGAATAGCCCCTTGGTACTATATTTACAGATTTACTACCAATCATATTTAAAGAAAATGATCGTAACAACGCTTGAGGAAAATAAGTTTTAGAAAGGAACGCAGGGTGTAATAGTAATTTAGCAACAACGTTATTGTTTGGTTTAGCTTTATCCAAAATTTTGTTCGATACATTTATAAAATCATAAAGTTCTTTTAATATAATTGGTCTATTTTCCTCATAAGTATAAGGACAGTTTTTATCACCACCACCATGTTTTAATTCAACAGGTGAAGACAAAGTCTCACCATAACCTAATAAAAGATTTTTATTATTCATAAACTATTCCTTACTATTTTTAATTATTTTACTAACAGTAACTCTTGCAATTTTTAGTTCTTTGGCTATTTGTCGTTGAGAAAAACCATCAGCATTCATCTCTAATACAATATGTTCTAAAGCTCCATCCAAATTAAGTTCTTTCAATAAACCTCGATAGATAGATATACCTTCCAAAACCGCATTTCGTTTAGCATGATTAATAGAACGTTCAACTACTGCAAAAGATTGCCCTACATACTTGTCGCTTATAGAGTTTGAAATATATGCGGGAATATCATGAAATAATAAATATTCAGTAATTAATTCTTTTGAGGGCAAATCAAAATGGATAATTTGATCAAATCGTCGCCAAACAGCTAAATCTAATAACTCACAATGATTTGTTGCTGCAACAAGAATAGACGTTGTAGGCCAATCATCAATAGCCTGTAGTAGGACTGTTACTAACCTTTTTAATTCACCAACATCCGAATAATCATCTCTTTTTTTAGCTATTGAATCAAATTCATCCAATAATAAAATACACGGAAATGATCTTGCGTAATCTAAAACGGCTTTTATATTAGAGCCTGTTTTACCTAAAAAGCTACTCATGACATTAGCAAGATCTAGAGTTAAAAGTGGTAAATTCAAGTTTTGAGCTAGCCATTTTGCTGCTAATGTTTTCCCTACACCAGGAGGACCTTCCATCAATAAAGATTTTGAAGGAGAAAGCCCATTTTTAACTAAATCTTCCCTTTTCTCCCATTCTAAAATAATTCTTTTTAGCGAAGTTTCTACATTATCAGTCCATAGTGGCTTAGTCTCCAAAACTACTGGATAGTTTTCTACTAATAATTTTTGCCTACTATCAGCATCAACAGGAACTGGCGGTTTGTTAGATGAAAGCCCTTTTAAAGGCGTGACAGATATATTTTTGACCAACAATTCATCTAAATTTTTTGCTAACTCAGGAGAACTTGATTTAACTTTTCGAATAAGTACACGAATTCTCATCGTTAAGCTGTCTCTATTTCCCTTTAATCCATCAGTTAACAAATCTAAGAAAATATCATCTTTTATATTAATCATACAGAACCACTCTTAAGCCGAATTTGAAATAATTTTATACCAACTAGAAGAAATATAAAACCAAAATAGGCTAAATAAATAAATAAAAGTACCATTTTTTTATATATTGAATCCATTTAAACAAAATATGATTGAATTTCGAACATCATATTAACTGTCTAATATATATTCGTGTTCATCATTATTTATTTTAATAAATAAATTGCAAATTACATCACAAAAAAATCTCATCCCTTAATCTTTACCTCAATAATCCTATTAGCATATAAATCAACTGACATACCTCAAATCTGTCAAATATCCGCCATTACGCCCCACGCGCAGTGGAACGGGGAGCCGGAGGGATTGGTCTGAACCCCTCGCTCGCCTGAACACCTGAACTTCAATATTGCACGGTGGCTTTCAAGGCGAAATCCATTGCAATAACCTAAAGGGAGGATCTGTAAGGATCTTATTGAACAGAATACTAATGCAATTACAGTGCTTAGTAAGTTTGGCAATTTAAAGTTGATAGTAGTAAAGATTAAATAAAATCGAGGATCGCTCCTCGATCATTTTTACCCCTTCACACCCACCACTTGCCTTAATTGATGCATTATCTCGACCAATGCATTTTGCGCAGCCATAACAGCATCAATATCTTTGTATGCCATTGGGATTTCATTAATCACATTAGCATCTTTTCGACATTCGACATGTGCCGTTGCTTTGATTTGATCTTTAATGGTAAATCTGTTTCTCGTCGCTGTTGGGCTTATCACTCACTACACAATATGAAAAAACTATCTGCTTTGACCAGTCATTGTTAAATATAGCTTTTTGCGATTTCGAGAACCAAAAAACAGAAGAGTAATGATGCCGACAGGCTGAAAAAATATTTGGTGGGCTGAGTTGGGATGAGATTCAACAGCCCCTAGAGCAAATTAGAGATCATGCATTAAAGACCAAATAATTGCTTCACCATTTGTTGATTGTATTTATCCTGACCACGCCAATAAGTGGCATATACCCAATCGTGTTTTCCCCTTGTTGGGCGTTCATAAGAAGCGGGTTGTAAAATTCCCACACAAGCCAAAATCTCAATAATGGTATTACGTTCATCCTGATTGGATTTAAAGTTAGGTACATCCGTCAGTTTATCACTCAGTGAACCCGGATAATCATCTTGCTGACAAGATGCAATAATGGCTAATATCCCTTTTAAAATAGCTATATCATCTTTGGTCGGTTCAGAGATTGCCTGTTTGGTGAATTGCATGAGATCAAAGTAGGTATAAAGTAAATCACCATGACGCACTCCCCCCCACTTTATTCGTTCAAAGTTTAAGATATTTAAATCTGCTTTGACGTAGTTTTCATTACCTATCATGCCATATTTGAGATCTCGGCAGACCTGACACGTATAGGATGAATGACTCATTTGGCCATCTTGATAAGATTGACCAGACACGACTGGCGTATATTGATGCGCTGTCATTAATTTGGCGATAAAGTATGATGCAATACCTGAGCGCCAATCAAGTCGTCGCGTTGATAAGCTGCTCAAAAAGGCCTTGGCAACGTGTTCAAGTGTGATTGTGGCGACGATGTTTATGATTTTATTGACACAATCATCGTGTGATATGGTAATGGGATCAAACATTAATCCTTTTTCTTTCGCATACGCGAAGTCGCTAGGCTCTGTTTTTATCTCTTTTCTGTCTTTCCAGCCATTTTTCCAATAGGTTTGAAACAGAATCTTTTTTGCTTTTTTGTCCATTTAATCACCGTATATTATCTATTTTATATTGAATTAGCACGAGTAAGCCCTCTAGCCATTGAGTTTAACTCATTGCGATAAATGATCAGATTCAGCAGTGATGTGATGTTTTTTACTGCAATTAGCTTCGAACCGTCATTCAAAGTCACGTGCTAATCTTTAGCAAGCAAATAGTGTGTTAACACTTGCCTAAGCCCAAAGCCAAATTTCGAAAGCATAGGAAAACCTTCCCAATATTTGGATTGAAAAATACAAATCATCACCCAAAATGATCTGCTGTTTTTTGCATATCAATCTGCCAAGGTTGACCATCAGTAACACCTTTTAAAGATTTAAATAAACTTCATCAATTTATCGGTGAGTTTGCTATTTTAAAGCAAATGAGCGAGTCATAAAAATAAATTTATCAGACTTACTATATCAATTTTGTCCTTTACAAATAAATAATCAGCGTATAGAATTCATCCGCTTTCCTGAATAGTGCTGCTGCAGGAAAACAGTAATTATCTTCTCAATTTGAGGAGACGCTTTTTTATTGTTTTCTAGGTGGCTATTATGTCTACATTTTCCCGTTTACAAAAACGTTTGTCCCGTCTTGGGATTGAAAGTCATTTTAATAATGATATTTATACTTTAAATAAAGAAAATACTTCTGCTCAGATTTTGTTACCGAGTCCATTGCCATTAGAGCAAAAAGCGGTAGAACAGCTACTGAACTTTGCATCTGTGAGCGTTCCTAATAGTGTAGGGAAAGTTTGCATGGCTCGTGCTACACCTGATTTTCATCCGGGTGCGGTTGCGCCTGTTGGTAGTATTGTTGCAACTACTCAGGATTTAATTATCCCGGCAGCAATTGGTACCGATATTAATTGCGGTATGCGTCTTTTTACCACGGGTTTAAGCTTTGATCAGGTGTGTGAACAAAAATCGACAATTATTGCACAATTAAAACGTGTGTTATTGCAAGATGAACGTGATGTACCTGTTACTTCGCAATCTTTTCAAGCATTATTCGATCAAGGTCTTGGAGCATGGTTATCGGCGTTACCGCAGCAAGGTTTGTGGAATTCAGTTAATTATGAACGGTTACACGCAGAGCTTAATAAAATATCGGGTAATCACTTAATTAAGGCAGATAGTCAGTATGCACCTGAAGCCTTTTTTGAAAAGCGCGATATTATTCGCCCTGCGAGTTTAGGTACAGTCGGATCTGGCAACCATTTTGTCGAGTTACAAATTGTTGATGATATTATCGATCGACATTTAGCTTATCAATTAGGTCTTGAAAAAAGTAGTGTCGTCGTCATGATTCACACCGGATCGCGTGATGTTGGTTTTTACATTGGTCAGCGTTGGCAAGATAGAGCAAAAGCTTTATGGCCGAATAATGAAAAGCAACCAAAATCAGGATTGTTTGGTTTAACAGATAGTCACGCACAGGCCTATTTACAAGCTATGGGCGTTGCTGCGCGTTATGCTTGGATTAATCGAATTGTGATTACCGAATTGATACGTAAATCGCTTGCAACTATTTTTCATCAAGATGATAGTCAACTTGTGGTCGATATTTCACACAATATCATTTTGCCTGAACATGAGATGAATATTCATCGTAAAGGGGCAACGCCTGCTTATGCTGGTCAGATAGCTTTAATCCCTGGCTCAATGGGTGATCACTCTTATGTGGCAGTAGGTAAAGGTAATGCAGATTGGTTATGGTCTTGCTCACACGGTGCAGGTCGAGCAGAAAGACGACAAGCTATGCGTAGCAAAAAAGTCGAATATGATAAGGTTAATTTGCCATGGCAATGTATTACCTTAAAAGAAGAACGGCTACGTGAAGAGGCGCCCACAGCCTACAAACCGATCACACCAGTGATTGAAGCACAACAAAACGCCGGTTTGATTCAAACAGTGGTTAAACTTAAACCGTGGATTACGTTTAAAGTATAGCCATAAAGTCAAAACTACACCGACTTAGGTTGGTGTAGTTTAATTTTGCTGTTTTGACGTTGATTTTCCTTCAGCAAGGAAGGATTTTTTAGATACCTGCTTGAAATATAAAATATCTAGTCATAAATTTATTGATAACTAATTAAAATAAGGAGCTATACAATCTAATTTTATATTATTTATAATTATTTTGTTGAAAATGACGGTTTGTGAATGGCTATATATTGATAACTCAAGGTATTCTTTACTAATTTTGAAGCTCGAATTAATATTATTATTCATATAGCTATGTTCTTTTACCGCATTTAGATCAGCCAAATCAATCGACAATTCTTTTATTTTTTCACCACGATAATAGTGATCTTTATCTATTTTTGTAAAAATGCAACTCCCTTTCAGTAGGTTACGCAAGGTGTTCCATTCATACAAGGTTATGCTATTTTTTGTACAAAGATCGAAATCTTGCATATTATGAATTAATATAAAACGACTATTTTTAGAGAAATCATTTTTTCTTATATATGATTTTGTTAAAGGAGTATTTTGAAATGCGGTGATAAGTTGCTGCTTGATTAAATCATCATTGATAATTTTCCTTAGTGCGGTTAACTGATTAACGCCTTTTTCAAGGATTTCACTACTAAATGTGTTTAGTTCATTTCTAAAGTTAGTTGTTAGAAAATTTACCGTGTGTTTTAATTGACAAAAATAAATAAGATCTGTTTTTTTATCATATATAACAACATCGACATCATAATTAGCGATCCTATTTTGATATTTATTAGTTCGTTTGAAACCTTGACCAATGATAAATCTTTCTTGATCAAGCTCTTTGCGAAAATAAGGAATTAAATAGTTAATTTCAAACCATTTTTGATGTGCTCTTAACGCTTTATCTAACAATGATTTGGCGTGAATATTGAACATGTAGTAAAGATTGAAATTTTTTAAGTTAAGCCAATCATTCACCTCCGTTCTTTCTAATACTGTATTATAAAATCCTGTTCTATTGTCAATATCGGCAACTAAGTTGTCAATTTCATTTTGATTAAACCTAGCTTTAAGAATATCCGCATTATGAATTTTGACTGGTTTTAATTCGATTTTATTTGGTGTTGAACAATGATGAACTAAATAGCAATATAAAAAAGTTAACAGTTGGGCTCGATTAAAAAGTTGTTGGAATGAATAAGAAAGCGGCGTATCAAGATATTTGATATTAATGGATAAGGTTTTATCGATTAAATAGTTAGTAATATTTTTCAGTGGTTCACTATTTTTTTGTAATTGAGATAGTCCTAAATTCTTGGTTAATTCATAGAGAGTTAAATAATCTGATATACAACTATATTGATTGCAAAAAGTTCTAAACTGTTTTATTAAATAAGCATCTAAATAACATTCTTTAATTTTGAGATGAAAGTGTTTTGAATTATCGATAGGTTGTATAATTCCCGCCACCTCATATACTGCAATGGTCGCATAAATATACAAACCGACTAATGTATCTTGCCCTTGTGATGATAATTCATCAAAGTTAAGGTTAGCTTTTTCGAGATCTTCCGAAATTATTTCTTTGTACAAATTTAATTGCGCTAAGAAATTTGCTTCTTCACCTGTGTTGCTATCATTAAGCTCTAAATAAATTCCACAAATATAAGTTTGGTAGCAATTAAATTTAGTTGTATTAAAAACAAAATGTAACACAGACTGTTTATATCGTTTTACTATTTTTGCTAATGATTTACTAACATATTTATCGATTAATTTATTCGAGCATTGCCAAGGTGAATATAATAACCCTTTAAACAATGTGTTGATTTCAGGGTTACTATTTTGCTTATTGGTGATTATTTCTAGCAAATCAATTTGTTCTTGACGCATTGATTATTTTTTCTTTTTGTTTTTATTGTTTTGTTCGCGTTCAACTTGAATTTTTTCAAGTAAGGATGCAGCTGAATTTTCACCCGTAATTAAATCAGGATTTTTAGTGCGCCATTGGGCGGTTAATTCACCACGAAACGCTTTGGCTAAAATTGATTGAGGTAAATGATTCACTTTTTCTAAAGCTGTATTAACCTGTTGTTCAATTTTATCAGCATAGGCAAATAATTGTTCTACACGACGGACGATTTCGTTTTGTTCTTGTATTGAGGGGTAGCTAATAATAAGTCTTTCAATCATTGATTTAGTTAGGGCTTGTCTCGTTGCGCCATAATTTTCTTTCACTATCCATTTTTGGATTTCTGGAGATGCCAGATATATCTGTAAAAATTTAGGGAGTAATTTTTGTTTTTTACATCTTATGATAGAAACATGTTGATTAACTCTACCTCCAACAAATAATTGTGGAGCTATGTTTACTCTACCTATAGATGCTCCAGTTATATTCAAAAGTATATCATCAGGTTGTATTTCAACATTAGCTAATTTTTTAGCTTGTTCATCATCAATATATGCTAAATCATCATATTTAATATAATTTGAATAAATATTCATTGATCTAACTAATGGTATCCCTTTATTTTTATATACATTATTACCACCTTTAGGGGTAGAACCCGAACCAATTTTGGTAGTAAGTTCTTTCAACGAGCTTTTTTTCCAAAATTGATACTTATCAGAATTTGTAGAAAACTCGCAAAAACAAGCATCCGATAACACTGACTGCCGAAACTGTTTTAGAAGTTCGGGAATTTGTTCAAGGCGTGATTTTGTTTCTTGTACTTGGGCTAGTAATAAATCAAGTTTTTCAGCTATGATTTTTTGTTCATTTATTGAGGGAATTGGAATGTTAATCTTTGAATATTCTTTGAACTTAAGATTACGAAGATTATTACTTCCTCCTTGATAATTGGTTACCTCCCCAGATAAATAAAATTTATTAAGATAATAATTCAGATATGTAGCACTAATATTCTTTACTGGTCTCATTAAACGTAAGAAATTAGTACAAACCGCGGGGTAAGGGAAGTTATTAATAATAGATTGAGTGATAAGCACGGTTCGACCAACAGGCTGATCTGGTCCGCCACCTGATATTTCGAGTAAAATATCATTATTATTTAAACAACGAGACATTAAACTTGATAATTTTATCTTTCTTCTGACTGCGGTTGAACCATAATCATTTTTCCAGTTTTTGAATTCGGATCCTCGTATACAAGAAACCATCTTGTAATCATCATCCTCATAACTTTCGTCTTTTCCCCAATCACCACCGATAATATGTGTGAAAAGTTTTTCTAAAGTTATATTAGCCCAATTCGTTTCTAATAAATCCATTGTTATATACCCCCTCCCAAAGCACTCAACAAACTCTCCAACTTATCCAAAGCAACTATTAACTCATCTTTAGCTTGCTTGGCGAGTATGGCTGGTTCTGGGAGTTTGGTTGCATCCACACTATTTTTATCTTTTAACCAACTGATATCGAGTGAATCCTGTTTTATGTCAGCAATCCAATCGCGGCTAAAACAGCGCCATCTTGATTGCGCTAGTTGATCATTAACTTCTATGTTTTCTTGACTGGCTGACGAGTCTGCTTCGATACCGTCTGAACTGAATGACCATTCACCTTCCTGTCTTGGGCTGGTGCCGTCGGGATTGATACCATAAACGGTTTCAAATGATTGTAAATATTGCTCAGTGAATGGTGTACGTTTACCAAAGCTAGGCATGTTGGTACGTAAATCATAAACCCAAACATTTTGCGTACAGTTTTCTTGTTGCAGTTCGTCTGTTACTGAGCCCTTAGTGAAAAATAGCACATTTGTTTTTACACCTTGGGCATAAAAAATCCCGGTCGGTAAGCGTAGTATTGTATGTAAATTACATTTATTCATTAAATCGCGACGAATATCAGTCCCTTTACCCGCTTCAAACAATACATTATCAGGCAATACCACGGCAGCGCGACCACCGGGTTTTAAATTACGGTAAATATGTTGTAAAAAAGCTAATTGCTTGTTGGTGGTCTCATAAGTTAAATCTTTACGAGTAATACTGGCATCGCCACCTTTACTGGTACCAAATGGTGGATTAGCGAGAATAATATCCGCAGGTTTTAGGTCTTGCCCAACTTGACCAAGTGAATTGCCTAATAAAATTGCACCATCATTACCGCCTTCTATACCGTGTAATAAACAATTCATTAAGGCAAGTCGACGAGTATTTGGTACTAATTCAACACCAATAAACGCTTCGTTTTTTTGAAAATCAGCATCTTTAGCATCAAGATCATAATAATCGTTGGTTTGTTGCCGTAAATACTGATCTGCTGCGACAAGAAATCCTGCCGTTCCGACAGCAGGATCTTGGATGATATGTTTTATTTGTGGTTTAATACACCGCACCATACAATTAATCAGTGGCCTTGGCGTAAAATACTGACCAGCACCGGATTTTGTTTCATTGGCATTTTTTTCTAATAATCCTTCATAAAGATCGCCCAGCCCATCCTTTTGAATACTAAACCAATCAATTTGATCTAATGTTTTGATCAGTTGTGCTAAATGGCGTGGTTCTCGTAATCGAGTTTGTGCATCGGCATAAATGGCGCTTATTAATGGGTCATTATGTACTGTCACTTCAATGTATTGTTCTGGATTTTCAGGATCGATTTCTTGACGCTTACCTGTTGATAAGGCTAATAACATGGCTTTATAATCATTTAATAGGGTAATACCTGATTTATCATTGAGATTAGTCCAACGACACCCAACAGGTAAAGGATGTTTTTGCAAAATCCCTGCTTCGGTATTTTCATGTACCATTTTAATAAATAATAAAAGTACTAATTCAGTTACATAATCTGAATAGTTAATACCATCATCACGCAATACATCACATAAATTCCACAGTTTTTGTACAATATTGTTATTAGTCATTTTTTATCCCAAGTTTATACTCGTATACTTAATAGGCAAGACCAGTATTTTCATCGCCATTATGAATTAGAGTAAATGTATATTTTAGCAACTTCAAGTGACTTTGCTATATTATGCGGTAAGTGCTGACCAAATAGCCTCGCTTAATTCATCTAATACCGTATCAAGTTGATTGCCCAATATTTTATCAAGCTGCTTAGCACCACCACTATCAGTAAAGCGTTGATTAATAAATTCTTTATCAATAACGATCTCAAAGATAATTTGTTTGGCTAAACGATCTAACCAATTGCGTTGAGCCGGTGTCCAACTATGGCTTTGGTAGATTTGTTGCATGGCTTGTTTAACACGTTGTTCAAAAGGAATTAATGGTTCGCCCAAGGCAGCACGTCGGATATAACCAATAATACTCGCTGCAATATCTTGATTAGTTTGATTGCGTACGGCAGTGCGTAAATTAGCTTCGGAATAACCTGCACCATCCAATAACAGTTTAACTTCTTTCAATTGCGCACGGGTTAAATCACGTGGGCGGTTAACAACCACAGACAACGCAGCACTTTCATTTAATTGATTATGAATGAAATGATTAAAACTGTCTAAATAATCCTCGGGTTTTTGGTGAGAGCCATAACTTTGCGAGCGTTCTCGAAGATGATCTTCATGTTGAGAAATGAGTGGTAAACGTTCACTACCAAGCAATCGATTGACTTCATTTAATTGATTAATTAACCCATGATGTTGTTTGATAAAATTCGCAGCAGATTCAGGACCAATTTCATGTAAATAATTATGTAGTTTTTTCGGTTCAACATCCCATAAGGTTTGTAATTCATCTAACTTTTGTCTTAATTCAGGTTTATTTTCTGCTTTTTGCTCTGCCTTACGCAAGATTCGCATTAATTTTTGATTTAATTGATTTAAAATTACATCAGCATAAGTTTCACCCGCCATATCGCCTGGTGTTTGTAATGCTTTAGCTAATAATCTAGGATCACTTAGTTCCTCAATTAATTGTTCAAGGGGGATATTAGGATCTTTAACTAACGGTTGCATAGTATTAACGTCTTTTAGTGCGGCATAAATATCAACCGGATCATATATTCGAAATACCGTTTTACCTATGCTATCACATCGTCTTGTTGCGCGACCAATCATTTGTTCATATAAGATACGGGATTTGACTCGGCGCATAAAGACTAAATTACAAATCTTAGGCACATCAATACCCGTTGTTAATAAATCAACAGTGATAGCTATATTGGGATAGCGTTCATTTTTAAATTGTTTGATTAATTGATTAACTTTATCGCTCTGCCCGGTAATCTTAGCGACAGCAGCTTGATTATATTCACCATTATAGAGATTCTTAAATGCATCATCTAATAAGCGTTTAACCATATCTGCATGCAGATCGGTAGCACAGAAGATTAATGTTTTTTCTTCACCAAACGGATCGAGTTCATTCACCAATTGTTCGCAAATTACTCGGTTAAAGTTTTCATTTATAACCCGACGATTAAACGCGTCGACTTCAAAATTAAGCTCATCTTCTAATTCAGCGGTTTCAACTTCACCGGTTTGCGTATTGATGGCACTGACTTTTTCACCTTTGGTAAACGTAATCCCATTTTGTGTTAATAAAGTTTGGTAACGTATTGGTGGTTCATGATCGATTAACCAATCATCCGCTACCGCTTCTCGATAGGAATAAATATAGACTGGTTTACCAAAAATATCGCTAGTATGTTTTGCGGGTGTTGCCGTTAGCGCAATTTTTACCGCATCAAAATAATCTAATACTCGACGGTAACTTGATAAATATTGCGTGGCGTCACGTATTGCCATCTCACCTTCTGTCATTTCTTGATCTAATGTATAACCACGGTGCGCCTCGTCAATTATAATACAATCAAACTGATCGATTAAAGGTGGATTATCGCTCATAAAAATGCGGTTGACCATTGCTTGCACGGTTGCCACTTGTATTCGTGTTTCAGCTTCAGTAGCCATAGAACCAAGCTCGGCTAAGTTATAAATTTTAGATAAAGTAAGGTTTTGTTCTAATGGCGCTTCATTGAAGGAATCTATTGCTTGTTTTCCTAAAGCGGTACGATCGACTAAAAATAGAATTCGTTTAAATCGTTCAGTTTTTAAAAAGCGGTACATCAATCCTATAATTGTGCGAGTTTTACCTGTTCCTGTTGCCATCGCAAGTAAAGCGGTTCGTATCCCCTTGGAAAGGGTATTTTCTGTCGCAACAATTGCTTTTTCTTGATAATCCCTTAATTGCAAATAGGCAAATGGTTCTTGTTTTAGTTGTTGTTCAGCGTTTTCTCGACTACGATTAAGTAGATCTAAGAGTCCTTGTGGTGAATGAAAAGATAATAAAGGACGCTTTAAATTGGCGCCATCACGAACATCACGAAACCATGTTCCTGACTGTTCAGCTAATTGCTTAATGTATGGACGACCATTACAAGAATAAACAAAAGGAATTTTGTAGTGGCAATCTGATTCATCAGGCCAAGCAATCGTTCTTTTTTCAAGTTCCCATGCACCAATCAATGGTGGTAATACTTGGAAGCCTTTACTATAACGTTCAGCTTGACCGATTTTTCCGGAAACATTTTTATTCTTTTTCTTAGCTTCAACAACTGCAATTGGTGTTAATCCCGCAAATAAAACATAATCAGCCGATCCTTTTTCGCCTTTATGTTCTGTCGGCCATTCGGCAATGGCTAAATATTTATTTTTTTCTGGGCGAGTACCCTTTTTATAATTTAACTGTTCGGTGTCAGCTTGCCAACCCGCTTCAATAAGCTGCATATCAATTAAAATTCGTGTGAGTTCTTCGCTTAATTCTATTTGTTGACTTGCTTTTTTAGCTTTCTTACTTATTGTATTACGAGATACTTTTTGAGCTTTTACATCTTGTAGAGCAAGTGCTTGTTGTAAATCCTTAATCTTTATTTCATATTCTTTCTGTTGTTTGAGTAACATTGCCTCATTTTCTTGGGCCTGTTGAGATAAGGATCGCGCCTCTTCATCCATTTTTAACGCTAACGTTTCAAATTCAGTCTTTTCTTTAGCGAGTAATTCATTAAATTGTTGACTGGAATTGAGTTCAATATTGGCTTGTTCTAGTTCTATTTTAAGTTTACTGATTTCTGACTGTAAACTGCGCAAGTGCTCGCTAGGATCAGCAAGTGGTTTGAAAGGTCCTGGTTTAAATTGCACACCAGCTTGACTAAAAGATTGGTGAAACCATATCGCTAATTTGTAAGCAACTAAAAGTCCATCTTTTGCTTCTTTGTGCTTGGTTTTAAATTGATGAGTAGCTTTATTCCCTTCAATACGTAATGTATGAAAAAGATTACGGATAATGGGTTCCAATTTGAGTTCATTACTAATCTTATACAACAAATCAGACTGAGAAGTGCGTTCATTAAATTCAATACCAGCCTTGGCAGCAATATGTTGTGCCATTGCTTCAGCTAATTGCCGTAATTTTATTAATGTGGTATTAGGATCACTGCTAAATGCTCGCTCTGCTGTACACGCTAATTCGACAAACAGTGGATCGTGTTCAGCTAAAAAACCAAAATTCGATTGCTCTTTAATTATTATCATTAAGCACTATCTCCATTGACGTTATATCCCTTTCTCTTTTTTATTATCGCAAATTTTGTCTAATTTTATAGCTATTTTTATTTTTTGACGCACAAAATAATCTCTACGAATTTTTTAAGCAATATGGATAAGAATGAGTGTTGCAAACCGACGCCCAGCAGTTAACCTAGCACTTAACAACTTATCTTTAATATAAAAATAGAAAAAACAGCCTATTAGTAAGTTCGCAAAAACAGTTAATATTTTGATTACTTAGGTGAGTATGATAAAGACAATTATCTATAATTAATTGTTTATTCTAATAAATTATTTAAATAGCATCAGAGTTAAATGAAAATCTATCATCGTATGCGAAATATTAACGACTAAGTGTTTTAGTGATCGTGTAGTTTATCAACATCAGCATGTAAATACGCTGAATAAATATGATATTGCCAAATATACTATTCGTTCTCGTGATAATAGTAAAAGAAAGGTGAATCACATTCATCAATTAATCTCGATAAATGTGATTACAGTTGTGGCGAATTATTGCGGTGATTTTTTGATTTCGGTAAATAGTTTAAATCCTAATATAACTAAAAAAGCAGCACCGGCAATTAAACACAGCCAAATTACCCAATTAAGCATTGTACTTTTATCGTTTTGTGATTCTATGCCAGTTTTACCAGCAAGTTTGAAGATTTTACCAATATGTGCTTCTGGTAAATCTGCTATTGATTGTGTTTCGGGAACTAATACACGTTGAGGTAATGCTACACGGGTTGCTTGTGTTGAGCCCCAAGCTAAAGTAAATGGTCCATTGTCACCACTATTGAAGATTAGATTGATACGATTACGATAAGCGATAATGTTAGGTGCAGTCGTAAAACTAGCATTGATAGCTTTTATTTTTAATTGTTTCATTGTTATATTCGCATCGTGTAAGATGATTTTTTGTGGTTCATCTTGATCACCATTACGACGGATTATATAGTCATTAAGTTTATGCCACGATTTATCTTTATCACTATCGGTAGCTTTATAAAAGATGCTGAGCGGTAAAATGGTACGCGAACTTTGTAATTCAATAGTAATTTCATTTACCGGCTGTGGTGAAGGTAGTTGATAAATAGCTTCTTCATGATCGGATGCAATTAAATCGAACTTAAGCGGATATTGAACTTGTTGAGGAATTCTGATTTTCGATGTAAATTCAATCTGTTTAATTGTCGGAATTATATACTGATCTGAAGTTAAAGTAATAAGCCAATAACGTATCTGGTCGTTACTTTGTGCGGGGATATCAATCGTGTGTACTTTGAGGGATTGATGATTATTCTGGTCAGTTAATGACATTAAAGGGATGTTACTACTAGCTATTTGCCAATTGTTTAAATCATAACTGTAAAGCAATTTTGCTTTCGCTTGCCAATTAGGATTTTCGTTATCATCAAAATCAAGCGTTAGTTGACGGATAGCGCCAGACTCTAATTTGATGTTATCTGGAATTTGCAATAAATAATTGGCTGTGAATATATTTTTACCCTTCTTTTTATCAACATTAATCTGAATATCTTTGCTATTAATATTAACATGATATTGATCAACATCTAATGAATCTTGCGAGCTATTTTGGGGTTTTTTGGGTTGTTGGTCCAGAGCGTAAATGATCACAGGAAACGTTTGGATGCTTTCTTTTTGTTCGTACTGATTGGCTAACGCGAAAGGAACCGGTTGCTTTTTGTTGTTAAATATTCGCACATCATCTAAATGTGTAGATGATGTGTGAATATACACATCTTCAGGGATATCAATACGACTATACATGCTTGTCTCATTGGCGGTTTCAATTATGGCACCAAAGAGATAATTATCTAGCGTATCTTCAGCTTGAGTTAATCCACTAAACAATAGTAATGCATACATTAATCGTTTTTTCATAATTTATTTATTCCTCATTAGATAGCTGTTTTATTTTTGGAGGCACCGGAGCCAAATAACCTATTAATAACATTAATAACGCCACGCCAATAAAAGCAAATGCACGTAACAATCCATCGAGTTCAACACTATCTACAAATATTAATTTAATCACCACAACTAATTGGATGAAGACACCGGTGTACCATAGTTTCCGGTTTGAATAACGGTGGCCAGTAGTTACTAATGCGACGGCAATTAATGTCCAAATCAATGACAATGTTGCTTGAACAATATTTGAATGCCATAAAAAATAAAATGACCAATCAATATTGAACCACTGACTTAAGCACCTTAATACCAGACTATTTGCCCATAAAAAAGTGAGCAAAGTTAATAATATTAAAATGATATTTGGTAATGATGCACTTAAGTTCGCCATGTTGGTTGATTGGCTATTTATTCGCAAATGGTTTTCAGCTAATTTTAACCAGACACCGAGCATCATTAAGGCAAATATTGCGCTTATCTCCAGTGGATTAATAAATGGTATATAGTACCAATTATTAATTTTTCCGTTCATAAATATACCGATTAATAACTGATAGACTAAATATAGAATTATCGGAGTTAAACCAATTAACCAATAGGTTTTAGCAAGATACGGTGTTGTAATAATACGTCGTTTAACTAACATGTAGAATAATAAAACAATACTACTATTGGTTGCCAGTAATACGCTAAACTCAACCGTTGCTAATCCCATTGGTAATAAAATAAACAATAATTCTATTCCATCGAATAACCAATCCAACGTTATCCAAAATAGACTGATATGTAATGCCAATAAAAGCCATTTTGGCAATACAATATGGCGTTTTACTGAAAGATATAAATAAAAATATGCATTTAAGAAGGCGATTGGCCAGAATAAATACCAAAGACTGCTGTTTAATACCGTGTCATCGAAAATAAAACGAATGATTGTTAGGCGTGAAATGAAGAGAATAGGCCAAAGGATGATAACCGCATTATTGAGAATACGCCAGTTAATTTTCTGACCGATGATATACCATAACCATGTCGAAATCATAAAACATAAAGTAATCGCTTGCAGTTTTGCGGTTATTTCGTTTATTCTCATAATACTGCTTACAATCCAGATAATCCACGTTATGCCGGCAAGGGTTATAAATAATAATTTTATTATCTTGGTTGAAAAGTCTAACGGTTGATAATAATGCCATAAACATGCATTAAACAACATATAGATGCTTATACAACCAAAAGCGATAATATAGGGGCTGTTCTCTAAATAAGAAGAAAGGTATATACTTCCAGAAAAGAAACCTAACAATGTAATTAAGGCACCACACCACGCTAAACGGGGCTGTTTTTGTGTAAGCATAGCCCAACTTAATGCAGAACCTTCAAATAACCAAATCAAAGCTATCCATTGAGGATCAAATGCCAGTGCAACGGTCAGATTGCTAAATGAAAGACCGATTGCTAGTCCGTATAAGGATACTGTTTTGGTAAATAGTGGATAACGGCGTAATATAATGTAAGAGCCAGTAAGATAAAATAACCCAAACCCAAGCGCTGAAAATGCTGGACCAAATTCCCATTGTTTAGTAATGGCATATTGTAATAAGAAAGCCAGTAGCGGTGTACCTATCAGTAAGATTAGATCGATAATGTTTTGATTGGATTCTTTATTTGCATAGCGAACAGACAGTAATACTGCTAAAACACCATAGATCAACATATTAGCTAAAATAAAAAACTGACATTCGGCATAAAATTCTGGACGAAAGTTATTATAACCCCATATTAAAGATACTATACAGGTAAAGGCAAAACCAATTAAATTTAGTATTCGCCATGATTGCCAGTGGGCGATGATGAGAAAGCTACTAGAAATCATTAAATAATAACTAAATAGGGCTATATGGTTACCGGAATTTGTGGATAATAAAATGGGTGCAAGATAGCCACCAAC
The DNA here is from genome assembly GCF_019641635.1 of Frischella sp. Ac48. NCBI lineage: Bacteria > Pseudomonadati > Pseudomonadota > Gammaproteobacteria > Orbales > Orbaceae > Frischella > Frischella sp. Ac48. The sequence goes on along the minus strand of NZ_JAETXP010000017.1, from coordinate 28,016 downwards.
ACTAGCCAGAATAGCTAAACTGATTGCTCGTTGTAATACCGCAAATAAAACACTCGTTCCACATATGACGAGCAGTAAAATATAGGCGAATGTTGAAGGAATGAGTTGATAAAGTTTGAAAGCAGCGTATATGGTTAGATATAAATCACCAATAGCGCCTCCCTGTAATATTAATGCGTAAAGTTGTTTCTTTTGACGTAAACGCCAACCAAAAGTTAATAGTACAATTCCTAAAACAAAAGCGCCTAATATACGAATCTCTGGTGACAATAATCCATGATCAATACTATATTTAAACAGATAAGATAGACCGAAGAACAATATGATAATGGCGACTTTGGCTACAACATTACCTTTAAACAGCCATGTAATAAAATAGTTAATAAAATCAGGTTCTTGTTTTTCTTGGGAATTAAAACCCTGTTGATGCATAGATTGCTGTTTAGGGGGAATTTCATCATTTAATGAGTTGATAATTTCAGATTCTTTTAATGACAATGATGGTGTTTTTCCAATGATTGGCTGATTGTCAGTATTGGTTTGAAGCGAGTTATCTTCTAATTCTATCGGTGTGTGGACTATTGATTCACTGCTAATTTTGGGTTCAGGAATCGCCGTATTTGCTATTTCCGCTGTATCCGTAATCTCTTTTTTTTCACTTATCTCAGATGGGTAAATTTTCTTATTTAACTCGGTTAATTGCGTTTGTATCTGGTTAATTTGCTTTTTTAAGTAAGATAAGTTGGTGAATACATTACAAGCCATTATTATAGCAATCAAACTTAATATTATACTGAGTATATCAATATCATATCCCATCATCACTTTCTCATATGTTATTCTGGATAGTAATTCGCCATTTTAATGCACAATGATAAATAAATAAATCGATTTACAATTTTATTAAAGATGGAATTATCTAAGAAACATGAAACATAAATAAAAAAGATAAATAACCTTTTTAAAATCAGAATAAATTTTATTTCTTACTAGCAATTTCCTGCTGTAAAAAATAGTGAGAAGACGGTATTTAAATTAAGATAATCAATTTCGCTTTATATTTGATGTCTTATTTAGATTTTTTGAAAAAATTTAATTGGTATAATTCTTATTTGTCCCATAAAGTCCCTTAATATGATGTTATAGTTATTCTGATTTCATAGAAAATATATCAAGTTTTATTAATTAAAAAATAATCAGAAAGAAGTATAAAGATGAATAAGAAAGCAAATCATCCAGCAGATATGAAAAACAAAAATAAAGGGACACAATAAACAAATAAACTTATGATAAAAACCAAGGAAACAAAGGCAAATAATTGAATCCTAATCAACAAAAATAATTAATATTAGAGGCTGGTCTTGATAAATTTTACTATCATCTCTAAATTTAAAGCTAATTTTTAATCATTTTTGTTATTTTTTTGGATATTTTTTTCTTGTCTCTCTCAAATTCTGGACTGAAATCTTCGTCGCTTAAACATTGCGGTTTTGTTAATCCCTTTTTTAAAATCAGGGGGTTAGTAAGATAACGGATAAAAACAGATAACTGTTCTAGTGTATGAGTTTTTTGTTGTTCCTTCTTTATTTTGCTTGCAAAATTGCAGAAATAATTTTCTGCTATTTGATTGGCATTTACGCCACTTAATACTTTGATGTTTAAGCTATTATCAAGCCCATTATATACCCATATCAAAAACGGAATGATGTTATGAATAAAGTGCAATCTCATTGTTACAACTAGGGGGGAGAAGTTGTTTGTCCTTTTCTAAATGATGATATCAGTCATTTTTTGTTGCAGTTTTGATATAAATTAAACCATGTAAACAATATTATATTATTTTGTGGGATTGCTTACAAAAATTTTAATCTGTTTACTGAAGGTAGCTAAAACCAGGTCATAAAATTTGCTGATTGGTGTCGATCGAACATGGAATCTAAGATACCGCTTAAGTATTAGAGGTGTTGAGTTAGCAAATTTGAGATAGAGAAATGTATCTGTTTTCTTATCTTTAATGATTTGATTTTTTTAATTTATCAAATATCTCTCAGAATTAAATTAAATATTCTTAAATTAAAACTTGACCTAATAGCATTCATTTCATACAATGCATTCGATTCATGAATCGAATGAGTTAAATTATTAAACAAAGGAGATATAAAATGTTATTAACTACTAATATTAACCAAGTTATCGAAAATATAAAGAAATTTCAAATTGAATTAAATAAAAAAAATGGAAAAAATGATCTAGTTAATGCTTTAGGTCAATTTACAAATTGGTTTGCCCATAAGGATGAATTAGGAAATTGGATATTTGCACCAAGTAAGTTTATAGGTTATCAAGAAATGTCTTTAAAGGAATATGAAAATAAAAATCAAAATAAGTTAGATGGTAGACAAACAGACGCAATATTAAAAAAATGGAAAATTACTCCATCAAAAGAACAAGATAAAGAATTAAAAGAAAAACTATGTCTATTTTTAGATCGTTATCAAAAACGAATTAAGACGACCGCCAAAGTCTATATATTAAGTGAAAATCAAGATGGAGAAATAGAGCAAAGTAAAGCTCTCATAACAATACTTAAAACTTGGGATAAAGATACGCAAAAAAAGGTTATTAGCGATATAAATATCTATGAGCAAAGTCTTAGATAGTTTAGAAATAAACATATGTGTTTTTTATTAAAATGACTAAAATGCTTTTTTTATATTGTAAAAATTAACCTCAGTAACTCACTAATTTTTGGGGCTAATTGTTATAATATTGCATCCTAAAAAATGAACAAGGGGATTATTAATAATCTCCTTTTTTTGGTGAGTTTACTTTATAACTCGGTCAATTCACGATTTTTAAAATTATAAATACATTTTAATAGACCAAGTTTCTGTTCAAGAGATGTGTGGAGCTGTGATTCAGATCAATTTTACCTATCACGTTTTTAAATCATGAGCTGGATTATAATAATTTTGAAGTTTGATTTCTAATGAATTTTGTTGACTAGTCAAACAAGATGAAAAAATTATAATAAGAAAATTTAGATACAAAAAACTAGCTTTCGCTGGTGTTTTTGGGAATTGGTGTTCAAATACATAATAGAAGCGCATTTTCTAAGTTTTGATATAATAGTAATTTGGCAGGACTTTTAGAAGCTAGAATGTATATGCGGTAATATCCTTAACTTGATAGGTATAGTTGGTGGTATCGAATATAGATATCAAAAACCTATCAGTGTTAGGGATTTTTTCAGCACGGTTATACCCAAAAATATTATCTTTTTATAAATTTAATACCTTATTAAAAAATTCATTTATTTCTAACAATAAAATTAGCGTTTCTTTTTTCATTAAATAGGAGACAAGCAAGCTAGTAAGAAACAAGCTTGAAATACTGACAATTAGAGATCAATACAATAATTTCAAGTTTCTTAAGGAAGGGCTGTTTTTTATTTAGATATAAACTTTAAAATCAACTTATTTTAAAAAACATTAACTTGTTGACTGATTGAATGTTTACCTTATACTATGCGCAATTGTTTACCGGCAGTACAAAAATGTTCAACTCCTCAAATCTTCTCAATTGTGTACTCTTTCCAATCGTTAAGCCTAATTATTCAAAATTAAATCGCCAATTAGAAAATAAAGTGATTGTCATTACCGGCGCTAGCTATGGAATTGGTGAAAGTCTGGTTAATCTTTTAGCCAATATTCAATGCCATCTTATTTTAGTTGCTAGAACACATGATAAATTGATAAATATACAGCAGTCATTAGCTCACAAAAAAGCTAAGATTGATATATTTTCGGTTGATTTGCGCGAATCGGAACAATTGGATAATTTAATGACTAATTTACAGCGATACTCTGTTGATATCTTAATCAATAATGCTGGCAAATCAATTTGTCGACCAATACTGCAATCATTATCACGTATGCATGATTTTGATAGAACGATGAAGTTAAATTATTATGCACCGGTCAAACTCTGCTTGGCGTTAATTCCCCATTTACAGCGTAATCAAGGGCAAATTATTAATGTTTCCGCCATAAACGTACTTTTAGCCCCAATGGCTAATTGGGCTGCTTATCAAGCCTCAAAAACGGCCTTTGACCAATGGTTAAACTGTGCAAGGCCAGAATTGGAAAATCAGAAAATAAATGTTTCAACAGCTTATTTACCTCTTGTTAAAACACGAATGATTGAACCTACTAAGATATATAAGAGATTTCCTGCCTTGCAAGCTGATGAAGCTGCAGCCATAATTTGCCGTTTATTACAAACAAAAAAACATCAATATAAACCATGGTGGACCATTATAGTTCAACTTGCCTCATTATTTTTTAATAATATTTGGGTTAAATTGAACCGTTATTTTTTGAAGAAAAAGCTATGATAAAACTTATTAAAGCGCTGTATAAAAAGAAATTATTAACTTTATTAGGCATTTGGCACTTATTAAATAGCGTTCATATTGTTGGTACCAATTTAATGGCGTTGCTTTATGTTCGTCAAAAACTTTCTCCTAACCAAATTGCTATCGATGAGAACGGCACTGGCACTGATTATCGTACCCTTTTTAATCAATCTCAGCACCTTGCCAAACAATTAGCGATTAATTTTAAAATAAAGCGTCATCAAAAAGTCGCTATTATAGCGCACAACCACCTACTCTTAGTTCACACTTTATTTGCAATGACAAGATTAGGCGTTGATGTTTATCTTATCAATACTGAACTGTCGACAAATCAACTTAAGTCCATTCACGAAAATGTCGGTTTTGACTGGATAATTCACGATCCAGAAATAGCGTGTTTATCAAATGTAAAAAGCTTACCCATTTATCATGAAAGCCTTATGTCAATTCACTCTCTATTAGCTTCAACCTCGACAATTGATGTAAAAATTAAAACGACCCACTTCTCAAAAATTACAGTTTTAACAAGTGGCACAACAGGCCGTTTTAAATTAGCAGCACGCGATAGTAAGGCACAAAATTTTATTAGCCCATTTTGTCAACTACTGGTGAAACTAAATCTTTTCCGTTATCAAAAAATCTATATTGCAACGCCTATTTATCATGGGTTTGGCATGGCAAGTTTATGTATTGCTGTGTTATTAGGTGCAACAATGTTTTTAACAAAAAAATTTGATAGTCAAAAAGCATGTAGGTTAATTGCGAGTAACCAAATAGAAGTGGTCACACTTGTTCCTTTAATGTTAAATAGGATGTTGAAATGCTCTAAACATCAACTCACTAGTTTAAAATGTATTATTACTGGAGGAGCGCCAATTACAGCAATATTAGTTGATCAAGTCATTGCTACGCTTGGAAAGATATTATTCAATTTGTATGGCACATCAGAAGCAGGTGTTTGCATGATTGCCTCGCCCGATGATCTCTCTATCAAACCTGAAACCATTGGTAAACCGCTGAGAGGATTATCAACTAAATTACAGAAGCAAAACAATGCATCACAAAAACACCATGAGCTGTTTATTAAATGTGCTTGGTCAACTGTAGGCAACTATTGGGTTTCAACAGGAGATTTAGTCTATCAAGATGCTGACGGTTATTACTTTTTAGCAGGTCGAGTTGATGATATGATTGTTTCAGGTGGTGAAAATGTTTATCCATATGAACTTGAACACTGCTTATCAACTCATCCGGAAATTAATGATGTAACAGTGATAAGTGTGCCGGATGAAGAATTCGGGCAAAGATTGGTCGCCTTTATTGTTTTAAATCCTAATACCGAACAATCCGAAACTAAAATACAGGACTGGCTTAAATCAAAAATAGCCCGTTATCAGATGCCCAAAAAAATCATTTTTATCGACGAACTACCGATGACAAGCGTTGGAAAAATAGACCGTAAAAAATTACAACAGCTGTTTTTCACTCATTCTAGTAATGTATAAAATATAGTTAGATATCTTCTTTTTTCTTTGTTTTATATAATATTGCAAACATCATCTTATTAGATGGTAAAAAAGCGGCAAACTAATAAAATAATAAAATTAGACCAAATATTATTAATGACAAATCACCATAATAACTAAGTTTTATCGGCAAAAGTGTAGTTCTGATTGGAATTGTTAGAGACGTGAAGAAAAACTAATGTTAACTTCTCTTTTTGTACTATTTTTTGTTATGATTTTTCTTAATGTCTCCGAAAATCTATTTCCTGAGTGGATAAATAATATGACCAACAATAGAACAAATCAGCCTTTGATCTTTTAGATAAAAAATATCATCGTTATCTTCATCTTGTTCGCCGATAAAAAAGACCCAAGCTTTATCTTTCTTATTTTCTTCTTTTGCCTGCTTTGCCTCGTCTTGAGCGGCTTCGAGTTCATGCAATAACATTGTTTTTTTTGCTTGAGACCATGTAGAGTAATCGACGTGAATTTTATAAGTACGTTCTGGTTTATTGTCAGTCCAAATTCCAGCAGTCAACGGTATAATCAATAACTCATCATTATGTATGATTTTATTCCATTGCAATGGAGAATAAAAAATTTTCTTTTCGTTATATTTTTTAATCGCATTATTTTCAATTTTTTTGAAAATTGTCATATAATTATAACCAGAAACTCCAGGAACATTTAAAGACATATTACGATCGTAAGGAAAGTTGACAAAAGCTCGACATATTGGACGAATAGTATTAGCTGCCCGTCTGGATTTTTTATTAAGAACATCATTTAGATCTTGGTTTTTACTATTTGCGTTAACTGATGAGGATGCCTTTTTGCTATTTGGATTGACTAAATCCCCCACATGCTCTCTTTCATCAATCAGAACCAATCCTGAAGGCGATAATCCAGGCGTGTTTTCTAATTTATCTTTGATACTCTGTTTTTTTCCTATCCCCTGATTAATAATTTTCTCTTCTGCGTCTGCATCACAATTTTCAGCATGAGATTGATTTGGATATTTAGAGAAATTTGGACGCAATTTATTTTTTTCGCCCCATGAACGGGGAACCATATCAATACCGCAACCCCAACATTCATAACCTTTACGGTTAACAACATCTAACTTGCATAAATCCTTAGCTTCAACAATTTGTCTTGTCAATTTATCACGAGCAGATTCCATATTATTTCCCTTTCCTATATTTAATAATCGTTGTATTGGATAAATGCTAGAAAAATTTATCGGAGCAACCGTTACTAATTCCGCATTATTTTTCATTTTGTGTAAATAAAGTATCGATTTATGATGACATCAAACTCATATAGGAAATACCTTTTACTAAACCTCCTCAAAGTAATCACTATCAATTTGCTTTACTTCATAAGTCTGCTTTGTTGAAACCCCAACATTGTGATCAATCATTAACTCAGCTAACTGACTACCATTAATTAAAATAATTCTTGACTCTAAATGTGTTACGTAATCAATTGCTTCATTACTAAAATTGGAAGTTGTAATAAACACGCCCTTTCTAGCTTTTACACCCTGTAGTGCACCTGCAAATTTTTGTATTTCAGGTCGGCCGACAGTACCTTCCCACTTTTTAGCCTGTAAATAAATCATGTCAAGTCCAAGCTTATCTTCTCGGATGATCCCATCAATGCCACCATCTTTTGCTATGCGAGTTGCCTCCCCTGCATCACGGCGAGAGCCACCATAACCTAAAGCAAGCATAACGTCCAAGACTAACCGTTCAAAAAATGCAGGTGAACACGTTTTAATTGAACTCAGTAGATCAGTGACAAGTGAGCCTCGAATTTCTTGATAGGATGAATCCATAAGTTCTGTCGGTGTGTTTTCTGATTCAACGTTAATTGGCTTTGTTTGCGTTGGAGTGGCAGACGATGATTGTTTAAATGATACAAATTCTGGTATGTGCATTAACTCTTCATTTGTTAATCGCGTAGGCTTGCTTTGTAAAAACTTTAATCCCAATTCACTTATTTGCCAAATACCTCGTTTAGCGTTATCAATTAATCCTGCTTTTTTCAGATAGGTTTTAGCCCAACCAATTCTATTTTCAATAATCGCTTGATTGCTATTAGGGAGTAATTGATTTGCTTCATCAGGTGTTAAGTTGAATAGCTGAATCAAATGATCATACGTTTGCCTTGTCGTATGCGCTTTTCCATCGGATAACCATTCTAAAAGTGGTAGCATAAGCGTTTGATAATCGGGAATAGCCATTTATTTCTCCTTAATATAATGGATGATATTTTTAAGCTTATAACAACCATCTATATCGGTCCCATTAAATTCAACTTATTCATATCAATAGAGAAAAAAACTCTATAATCTGTTGTATAACGTTACAAAACGTTATGAGTTGAATCGAAAAAACCAAAGTTTGTCGTAATGGTTAGATTAAAACTTATTTAAAAAATTTAATTTGAAAAAATCCCTGCAAACAACGTCATCTTAAAGATCATCTGTTCGTGAAAAAATAAATTGTTTCAAAAACTGTTCAATGCGAATATTGAGCTTAAATAATGATATTGTGATGCCGTCTTGTTTTTCAAAATAGGCTTTCGCCTTTGCTTTATCGACCGTTTCTTTTAAGGCATCGAATCGACCAAAATCATTGAGATTATTCTCATTCACTCTATCGCTCATTAACTTTAAAAGTAGTCTTTTATCTAAACCAAACGCATCAACCACCATATTCACTTGCGCATTTTCAGCGTTATCTTTGTAAATATTGATATAATCCCTAAAAGTGTGACCGTCAATTAAACGCGCATCACCACGTTGTAAATCATGTAAAAAAAGTTTAGCGTACTTTTGCTCACTTTGAGAAAGTGAAGCAAATGACTTATGCAGCTCATTTAAGGTGTTTTCAATATTGATTGAATTTTGATTCAGCTCTTTCAAATATTTATCAAATCGACTATTCATATAGTTGGCATCGATTTTACCGGTATCGATTTCCGTTAAATAACCACTGACATCAAAAGGGACGTCCTCCCCTCTCGCACCAATGCTTTCGCCTTTTGCAACTAACTCTCTGTAACGTAAAATGAGACTCAAGTAAGTTTGTTCGTCTATAGCTAATGTTACCTCATACGGTTTATCCTTTTCAGTAAAGAAGTAGATCGACTGTTTCCAATTAAATCCTTGTATTTTTGCTGCTTCTAAGTGTTGATTAAACGTATTAAATAATTTTGCAAATTTAGCACAAGCATCGATATCCTCTGGCAGTTTTTCAAAATTATCAATACCTGCGTTAATAAACAGCTCACGAATATCTGCGACAAATTCATTCATAGCTTCAAGGTTGCTTGCCAACTTATCAACAAATAGACCAATTGGCTTATCACCAGAGTAGAGTTTTACCGCATCGTTGATGTGCCGTTCCATAGTGTGAGGGTAGCGATAATAACGAATGATGCCATGAGGTTTATCGGGACCAAACAGACGATTAGTGCGCGAGAACGCTTGAATAATATGTTGATTTTCAAGCACCTTATCTAAATATAACGTATTAAGCCATTTAGAATCGAAACCGGTAAGCATTTGGTTTACTACAATCAATAAATCTAACTGTTTTGCAGGCTCAGTATGTATATGTTTGTATTGTTTTTTATGAGCAAGACGAGTCGCTAAATCTTTTTTGAAAGCAGCATGGCGGGCAAAATCAAAATTCTGATTGTAACGTGCGTTATAATCGGCCATTATTTCTTCTAAACCATCACCTTTAAAGGTTAGGTCTCGATTTTCATCACCACTGTTATCAATATGTGGATCAAATAAGGCGGACACTTTCAGTTCCGGTTTGGCTGCTTTTAATCGTCGATAATAATCAATGGCTTCGGCGATACTGCTAGTAGCTAAAATAGCATGAAACTTATTGCCTTGACTGCGCATATCCCACTTATCTAAAATGTCACTAACAACCTTTTCTTGATGTGCATCAGATAAATATAGACTTTTCGGTATATAGTCTTCAATACCTTTATGATATTTACCAGTAGCATCTTTATAACCAGCCATGGGCACATCATTGGTAAAATAATGAAGCTTTTGCTTTTTTATGGGATCATTCATGGCGTCAATATAGATGGTGCCTTTAGCTTGCTCAAGCGCTACCTTTTCCCTCAAATCAATGTCTCTAAACGTAGAAACTTTATAGGGGTCAAAACCCAGTACATTGCCATCGCGTATACCATCGGCGATACTGTAACGATGTAGTTCGTTACCAAACACGTCAGCGGTAGTATTGTGATTAATCTGATTTTCCTCATGAATCGGTGTGCCAGTAAAACCAAAAAAGAGTGCCTTAGGGAAAGTTCTTTTTATTCGGACCAACATGCCTTCTTTATCTTCATTACCGCCACTCATCGTTGATCGATGTGCCTCATCGATAATGAACACTAAGCGCTTGGTACGAATTTTTTCAATATCGGCAGAGTTAGTAGCTGTCCCTTCATCGTTAACCGCTTCAAAAATATTACTCATTTTTTGAATAGAAGTAACAATTAAAGTATCGGCTGGATTACTACTTTTTAATTTGGTAATGAGCGTATGGGTATCTTCCGTAGCTTGAACGTCTTCACCATCATTGGCAAAATTGCGGTACTCTGCAAGGGATTGTGTACCGAGTTCAACACGATCCATTAAAAAAATTACTTTATCGGCATCTTTGGATTGAGCAATTAACTGCGCCGATTTAAAACTGGTCATGGTTTTACCTGAGCCAGTAGTATGCCATACATAACCACCGAGGCGATCTGAATTATTTGCAGTATTACTAAGTTGTTGCCAATTGGTTTTGGCAACTTTGTCCGATATTGCATTGGCAGCATAATACTGATAACTACGCATCACTTTAAGGATGCCATCGTTATCGTCAGCAACAGTGTAAAAACCAATCAATTGGTGTGCCATAGGAATAGACAACAAGGTCGAAGCAATATCTTTCCAATGATTCATCGGCTCATTATTAAAATCAGCCCAGTGAAATTGATAATCAGGGTTAAAATTGCCATCTGCCCCCGGATTGGCAAAGTATTTCGTTTCCTCAGGCTCCATAGCCACAAATACTTGGATAAGCGAAAACAGCCCGCTAAATATCCCCTCTTTGCTGTACTTTTCAATTTGGTTAACAGCTTGGCTAACCGGAATACCACTGCGCTTTAGCTCTACATGAATCACCGGCATTCCATTAATGAGTAACATAACATCACCACGACGGTCATTACGCAAAGGGCTACCACGTTCAAATTTAGGTTGTTGCACAATTTGGTAACGGCTTTGACCAGCGGCAATTTCTTGGCGGTCGTAAATTTTTAAGCTGACCTCTTTACCGAAATGCAAGGTATCTAATGGGTTATCTCGCTTGATGGCAATGGTTTTACCGTTGATTAAGCCATTTAGTTTAATCGGTGTTTTAAGCTCTTTGATTTGCTCAATGATTTGTTGCATTTCAGTATTGGTTAAGGGCACATCATTTAACCGATCCTGTTGGCGATTATTTTCAAACAAGATAGTTGCCCAATTTTGCAACAATTGCGCCTCAGTTTTATTTTTAAGTATTTCCTGTTCCCACCCTTTTTGGGTAAGGACATCAATAAAGGCCTGCTCAAATTGGGCTTCAGTTTTAAAGGTTATCATTGTTTCTCCTTAAACAAACATTTTGCTCAAGCAGGCTTGCTTGATATTATTGAGTTTGGTGATTTGTTGTTGGTGTTGGTTGATTAAGGCATCAAGTTTTTGAACTAATAATCCTATTTTTATTTGCTCATCAATAGCTGGAAGTGGAACCTTTAATTTATAAAAATCCTTTAAGTTATAATTAGCTCTACCATCTCCGGTAGAGACATTCATTGCAAAATTTTTATGAATATCCGTATTAAAAAATACACTTAAATAATTTGAATCAACAATATTTTTATTTGGTCTTGAAACAATCGTTGCAAATCCTATTGAACCTTCCTCTTTTTCAGTAACAACTGCTGACGTACCGACATCCCCTGTATGAACAGTTATAACATCACCCAGCATTAATTTTCTACTTGAGTTCTCATCCGCAAATTTTTTATCTAAATAAATTGGACTATCCGAAAACTCAAATCTATTATTTTTTATATCCGAATTTCTTATCAATAATACCCCCTGATTTCTATATGAAGTAGTCATTGTTGTCACCAACCCTATGAAAACTTTAGAAATTTCCTCTATTCCTTTATTTTCCCACTCCCCACTAAACCCTCTAAAACGAATTTCTGGAATGATTTTCCCTTGCTTGGGAAACATTTTTTCCAGCATGGCTTTTTTAATATTGCAAAGCTTATCATGCTTTTTTTGGTGTTGGTTGATAAGGTTATCGAGTTTTTGAAAGTAGTTCCCGATTTGGGTTTGTTCTATATCTTCAGAAGGTACGATAATGTTTAAATCTGATAAGTCTGAATTTCTTATATGGACAACAGATTTTCCTTGCGCCTTAGAAGAGAGTTCTTTTTTTACACGTCCATTTGATAATACTAAGGCTAAAAAAATTGAATGAATATTTTTGTTGGGTAAGACAATATTCAAATCTCCTCCAAGAATTACATTTTTCATTCTAACGACTGCAGCCCTTGATATATCCTCAGATGATTCACCCGAAGCAGGAACGATAACTTCTCCTCCAATACTTTTAGTGGACTTATCTTTTTCCGTTACAAATGTGTCGACATTTGTAATTACTGTTTGATAATTTGTATAAAGTCGTCCATATAAAATGATTGGTGATCCACTTTCAACTAAATCTCCTTTTGAATATCCTTGTCCTTTAGTAAATTTAGCATTTTCACCTAAAATAAGAGAATTCCACTCTCCGTTAAACCCCTCAAATCGTATCTCTGGCAACTGTCTATCCACACTCATCTTATTCACCCTTTAACAAGCTAGCGAGTTCGTCAAGGCCCTGCATATCAAACTCATTACCAGTGAGTTCACCTATCATCTGTGCCAACTCTTGCTCGGTGGTTTTAATTTCATTAGCTATTTGCGAATAGGTCACGGCATATTTATCGGCAAGTGCTTGTACTTGAGTAGTGAGTTGGTTAATTATTACGTTTGGCATTGTGGCAAGTTCACTGCATAATGGGGTAATCCATTTAAGGCATAGTAGATTGTTCACCTGTTCATCAGTTAAACTTTCAAGAGTCGTTTTGGTTGTCAGATGCAACTCAATAGCGGCGTCTTTAACTGTTTTCTTTAATGTTTTTTCTTCGTCAATCAACCGACTAGCTTGAATTATTTTGTGCTCATAGCTTTCTTCAACAAACTTGATTTTGCTCTCTTTTTGCTCTTTTAAGAAGTTTTTGGCGGCCTTACTAACTTCGGTGTTGGCAAAACCATCTTGGCTCTCTTTAATGGTATCTTGTTCTTTTTCTTCTTCGGTGAGCGATTCTAGAATCTCTTCCAGCAAACTCGCAATTTCAGCTAAGCGAGTTTCCTTTTCAGCTAATGCTTGTAAAGCATCGTTCAAATAAGTCTTTTGCACTAAATCAAACGGTAAAATATGACCTTTCCAGCCGTCTTGTACGTCAATGTCTTGACCGTTTTTTTTCTTGATCACCATATTGGCATCAACTTGTTTAGTGGCCGAAAAACCCTCTGTTTGCATCATTTCTAAATCAGCGCTGATGATTTGCCATTGATCACTTAAAAACTGATAAGCTTGATATTTGTCAATTAGGTTATTTGACGCTAAACGGTTAAATAATTCAGTACTTAACGCCGATTCACACTGATTACGTTTAACACTCTGCCAATTTTCAATTAATTGCGTTTGTAAGTATGTATCAAAACCGTTAAAGGCTTGATTATAGGTATCAATAAATGCCAACACTTGTGGATGCTGCGCAATAGTGACATTGACGACTTGTTTATCGATAGCTAGCTCGCTATAAGCCGCTGATTTAGCAGCAAAGAGTTTGTTACGCAGCGCTGGAAAAGTTTGCCAATAGTGCTGTAATTCAGCAATTTCACTGTTAGGTATACCACCCAGCATTGTGGCATGTAAATCCCAGTTTGGTGTCGCTTCTGAAGAATCCACATAGCGAGGAATATTAAGGTTAAAGTCGTTAGCGCGTATAGTATCCTTGCTAACAAGTTGCGAGAATTTATCGATACTTTCACGATTAATCACCGCATCTGTAATACGTTTGATATCACTGATTTGCAGTTTGTTATTTTTTCCTTCTTTAATAAAATGTTTCGAGGCATCAATTACCAATACGTCAGTATTTTGACGTTTTTGCTTAAGAACTAAAATTACCGTCGGAATACCGGTACCAAAAAAGATATTTGCCGGCAACCCGATAATCGTATCAATATGATTCTGTTCAATAAGTTGCTTACGAATCTCGCCCTCTTCACCCCCTCGAAACAAAACACCATGAGGAAGAACAATCGTCATAATGCCATCGGGTTTTAAATGGTATAGATCATGCAACAAAAACGCAAAATCGGCTTTGGTTTTAGGAGCGAGCCCAAAACGAGAATAACGCGGATCGCTTTCTTTAAAACTTGGATCCCAGCTTTGGGAGTAAGGTGGATTTGATACTACGGCATCAACATGCAAAGGGTCATATGAACCTTGTGGGTCACTATCGTCAACATAAGGCCAATCTTCTTCCAATGTGTCGGCATTACGGGTTTTAATGTTGCTGGCTTTAATACCCCGCATAATTAAGTTCATACGAGTAAGATTATAAGTGTTCGCTTTTAATTCTTGAGCATAATAGGTAATACTGTCTTTATTTTTGCCGTATTTCTGGAACGCCTCACCGATATTAATTAACAGCGAACCTGACCCCGATGTTGGGTCGTAAATTTTAATAGTATTTTTATGTTTTAATTCATGAGCGATGATATTTGACATCAGTACTGAAACTTCATGCGGCGTATAAAACTCACCAGCTTTTTTACCCGCATTCGCCGCAAATTTTTCAATCAAATATTCGTAAATATAACCCAGCACATCGTACCCCTGATTAGCATTCATTGGGATACTTTTGATTAATTGAAGTAAATCGCTGATAGCTTTGGTACGTTTACCAGCACTTTCACCGAGCTTACTTAAACCGGTTTCTAAAGTGGTAAAAATTCCCTCAAAGAGCTTTTTATAGGTTGGTGAAATTAAACGGCTAAATGCTGATAGTGCATCACGTACATTAGATTCATCAAATTGATATTTGGGATTAATCCAGGTTGAAAACAAGTTATCATAGGCAACAAAATAACCTAAGTTATCTTGCACGAACTTTACCGTATCTTTATCGGCTTCAGTAAGCGATTTGATATCGTCTGGTGTCATGCCTTCTTTAGAGACAAATTGTACTATCTGATCACTTAAATATTTATAGAAAATAAAACCAAGAATGTAATCTTTATATTCATTCGCCTCGATTTTCGAACGCATTTGGTTGGCAGATTCCCAAATCTTAGCAGCCAATTGTTGTTTATTCATTTTTATCCTGTTTGGTGATGTTATCGAAATCAGATAAAATCTAACAATTATCTTTACAATATAAATTTTGATAATTTTTATCAAAATGAACTAATTTTTAAAATTGAATCGTTTAGGCGCCATAACGCCAATCCGCAATGTTTTATCTTGCTAGCCGAGCTAGTTCATGCTTTTGACGAACAACCTAATTGACTTATTTTGAGTATAATAATACAGGTGAATACCTCAAAAATCCATAAACGCCATTATTAGCCATATACCATAAATAAGTTATTTTATATGTCGCTATTATCGTTTTTTTGAATTGCTGCTTAAGCTTTTTGACACTATTTATTTTATCTAAAATAATGGAACTGATATGAACGCTAATTAGAACTAGTGGATTAATCTTATTTTAGTTTATTTTTTAAAGTGAATTTCCAAGCATTATAACTATCATTGGTAATACAACGAAAATGCTTAAAAAAGATAGAGAATATATTTAGCGGAATTTCAAACACAAAAAAACCAGCTTTCGCTGGTGTTCTTTTTTTTTGGAATTGGTGCCCGGACGCGGAATCGAACCACGGACACGGGGATTTTCAATCCCCTGCTCTACCGACTGAGCTATCCGGGCAACAATGGATGCATATTAAACATGATTAACTTTAATTCGTCAATCCCATTTATTTATTATTTTCTAAAAATATTGTTTGATTGGTTGAAAAATAACACATTGACCATTTTGTGTCTATTTATTGGTTAAATATTGTGTTAATTGGCAGTGCAATACCGTGTTTAAACTTAATTAAAAGCGTTTTAACAATAAAATGACTTTACAGTAAATTGGATTACGTTATGCTTATCAACAATTTTAATTGTAATCGTTTTATACAATGGTATTAAAGACTCAAATTAAACCTAAACCTTATAATTTGCGGGCTATTTGTAGCCAAATTATTTATGATGTTTTAGATCAAGGTAGTTCATTAAGTAGTGCTTTATCGCAGCAAGCGAATAACATCACTGATAAAGATCGAGCATTAGTGCAGGAGATCTGTTTTGGTATTATGCGCGTATTACCAGAATTGGAATTTTATATTCAATCATTAATGGCGAAACCACTTACTGGTAAAAATCGTATTATTCATTATTTATTGATGGTAGGAATATACCAGATTCTTTATACTCGAGTGCCTGAACATGCGGCAGTCGGTGATACGGTCAATGGCGTGAATGTACTTAGAAAGCCAGCATTAAAGGGCATGGTTAATGGTGTTTTACGCACTTTTTTACGGGAGAAGGCTGAATTAACGCAGCTGTTTTTAGCTAAGGGAAATGCTTCCTTGCATCCAAGTTGGTTAGTAAAGCGAATTAAGCACGCCTATCCAAATGATTGGCAAACGATTATTGATAATAATAACCAAAAACCACCGATGTGGCTGCGTGTAAACCGACAATATTATTCTGTGCCAGATTATCAAATGTTACTGCAATCACAGAATATCTCATCAACAAGTGATCCACAGCTATCTAGTGCATTACAATTAGATGTGCCGGTTGGAGTAAATAAGTTGCCAGAGTTTGAGCGAGGTGTGGTTACGGTACAAGATCGTTCCGCGCAACAGGCCGCTTTTTTGCTTGAGCCTCAAAATGGTGAGTTAATTTTAGATTTGTGTGCCGCTCCTGGAGGGAAAACTACCCATATTTTGGAGTTGGCGCCGCAAGCAAAAGTGTTAGCTGTTGATATTGATCCAGAGCGAGTGAAACGGATTGATGAAAATCTTAGTCGTTTGAAATTGAATGCGCAAGTCATCGTTGGTGATGGCATAGCGCCGGAACAGTGGGCCCATGGGCAACAATTCGATCGCATTTTATTAGATGCGCCTTGTTCAGCAACTGGCGTGATTCGACGTCATCCTGATATTAAATGGTTGCGTCGTGAAAGCGATATTGCTGAGCTGGTTCAATTGCAATTTCAAATTTTAACCAATATTTGGCCATATCTGAAATCGGGTGGCACATTAATCTATGCGACGTGTTCGATTTTGCCTGATGAAAATCGTTTACAAATTGAGCGCTTTTTAGCTATTGTGCCAGATGCGAAATTAGTAAATGATATTATTCAGTATTTACCTACCATAAATGGTGGTGATGGTTTCTTTTATGCTAAATTAATCAAAACTTGAACAATTCATGCGCAGTAATGTATAGATTGTGGCAATCTCTGCTATGATAATCAAATTATACTAATAATTTTTAGTAATATAGATGAAAGAACTAATATTTAGCTTTATTATTATTATGAGTTTGATGACTCTAAATGGTTGTAATGCTTTAAATAATTATAAAAAAGATCTCAACCATTATGAACAGCAGTTTTATGCTGATGATTGTCATTATTCAGATATCAAAGATAAGATTGAACGTGATCCGTTGTTATGGTCATTAAATGGTGGTGCGTTAGCTTATCATTGTGGTGATTATCAGAAAAGTATTGAATTTTTCGATACGGCAGAAGCCATTTTTAAACAACAAGAATTAGAACTGGAAATTAAAGGTGCTGAACGTTCGGTTTTATCCATTTTAATTAATAATAATATTAATAATTATCGTGGCGAAAATTATGAAAAAATCATGATGAATGTTTATAAAGGTTTAGACTTTATGCTATTAGATGATTTTGATAACGCGCGTATTGAATTCAACCGGGCACTTGATCGGCAAAGACGTGCCGGTGAATATTTCCAAAAAGAGATTACTGAAGCTTATCAGGAATTTAACCGCTCTCGTGTGCGTTCTGAGGTGTCTATGCTACCAAATAGTTCGTCAGAAATCACAGATTATGAGGGAGACATCACCGCACAAAGTATTTATCCAGATTTTATTAATCCATTTGCCACCTATATGAGTGGATTATTCTTTTATTTAGATAATGATTACAGTAAAGCGAGTGATTTATTTAAACAGACTTTACGCATGTTACCAAATCAGCAACAAGTTAAACGAGATCTGAACTTAATTGAACAAAATTCAACCAAAAAAACGCATTATGTTTGGCTTATTTATGAAAATGGGCAAGGTATGCTTAAGCAGTCGTTTACCTATGAATTCCCAGCCTATTTATTTACTAATAAAGTTGTGTCTGCTCAAGTCAGTTTACCAACCATTGAGCAACGGTCAACGTCTTATCCTTATCTATTATTGAATGAGCAAAAGACCACTGAAATCGCTAATATGGATAGTATTATTCAAATTGAATTTAATAAAAAGTTGCCAGCAGTTTATACTGATGCGATGCTGAATATGGCGAGTAAAGTTGCGATACAATATTATTTAGAGGACAATTTTGCTGAATATGGCGGGAAATGGATCGGTTTATTTTATCAACTTGCGACAGATAAAGCTGATATACGACAATGGCGAACATTACCAAAAAATTTTCAAATTGCCAGAACCAAATTGGCTAACCAACCGATCAATATTTATAAACCAGATGGCTCAATATTAACCACAATAGCACCATTATCAACTGATCGTGATGCAATAATTTACATTAAATCGGATATAATCGATCACTTTAAGGTTCATATTATCCAAAAAAATATCAATTACCATCAATGAGGCTATATTAATGAAAATAACAAAACCATTTTATAAAACTATAACTGCTATAACCTTAGGACTAACACTAACTTTAGTGGGGTGTTCTTCTAATGTTGAATATGTCACTAAGGATAATGCTGAAGATGCGGTTACATTAGGACTTGATAATCAAGACTTTGAGCAAGCCGCTCAAGAGTCATTAAACTCATTGTTGACAAGTAATGCACTTAATAAACCCGGTGGTGGTCGTTATGTTGTGGCAATAGGTAAAATGATTAATGATACGACCATCCGCATTGATACCGATATGCTAGTTAAGAAAATTCGTATTGGTATGTTGCAATCTGGTAAAGCTGTCGTTACAACAGCAGTTGCTGGTGATAATAAAAATGTTGATGACTTAATTTATGACGTCCGTGAATTGCGAGATAATGATGAATTTAAACAACAAACCATTGCAGGTAAAGGAACATTATATGCACCAGATTTATCATTAACAGGTAAAATAGCCCAACGTATTGCTCGAACTGGTAAAAATAAGCAGCTAGTAGAATATTACTTGCAACTTACTTTAACGGATATTAAAAGTGGTTTAGCTTATTGGGAAAATGAAAGTGTGGTACGCAAGTTAGGAAGTAATAAATCAACAGCATGGTAATCGGATTAAATCATGATGAATAGAATATTAAAATTAAGTATGGGGTTTATGGCTACGGTTATTTTATCAGCGTGTAGTGCGCAATCAGAAAACCTAGCGTCTTCTGATGAGGCACAACAAACTACGGCGTATTTAGCAGAAATTGCTGATGAAACAACACTTTTTGAAAATGGATTGGGTCAACAACAAACAGAACGTTACAAACTAGTGGTTTTGCCGGCTCAAATCGATGATGCTATTGAACAAAATCAATCATCGGTTTCTTCTCGTCAGCTTTCTGAAACGGTAACACACGAAATAACGAATGCTTTGCATGACTCACATCGTTTTGAGATATTAAATTTTGATGAGCCATCAGATTTAGCATCTGATCAAAACACTAACAATACGATTTATTCTAACAATCGAGCTCAAGCTGAATTTTATCTTAAAAGTACCTTGAGCCATCTTAATGCTGAAGAGACTGTACGGATATTAAAAGCAACCGGTCAAGGTGTTGAGGAAAAACGCGTGTCAGCAAAACTTGCATATCAACTTATTGAATCTAAAACAAATAAAATTGTTTTCAGTCGAACATTACATTATCAGTTAAAAAGTACAACCTATGGAGAGCATTTAACCACCACGATGAATAATACCATCCGAGTAATTGCCGAGCTGGTGACCCATGAATTGCTCAATGAAATTTATCCTATTCGGGTATTAAAAGCAGACAGAGAACAAATAATATTGGATCAACCTTTAGCGGTTGATACGCAATGTGATGTAATTCGGATCGGCAAAAAGATAAAGGATGTTTATACTAATAGCGTATTGGGAAATGAACAAACTAACGTCGGTAAGTTGTTAATAATTCAAACAAGCAGTGTGCTAAGTTACGGCAAAATTCTTGAAGGACAAGTGGCTGAAGGCGATATATGTAAAATTATACCAGTAAGTATGCCATCAGCTCCTGAATTGGTAATACGCAACGATAGTGGTGGTGTAATACTACCTTATGATTGAAGGTTTTATAGTCTAATATTATGATGAATGATATTTTAATTTATCGATTATTGATGTTAATCTGATTAAGGAATTAAAATATCGTTATTTTATGACTAAATACATTTGGTCTAATTACTTAATTTATATTAATATATTTAAATGTTTTATCAGTTAGGCATGAACATGAGACAAGTACTCATCATGCTAATGATGAGCTTTATGGCAACTTATAGTTTTGCCGATGATAAAGCGAAGTTAGCTCCTTATTTATCCTTGTTACCTGATGGTACTGATATTTCGATATTGGTGCAATCCGTCGAAAAAAATCCAACTACAATTTTAAGTTATCAAGATGGTCAGTTTAGACAACCGGCTAGCTTGCAAAAATTAATTACTGCATTAGCCGCTCAATTAGAATTGGGTAATGATTTTCGTTTTATCACCAAGATGTTAACGGATGGAAAAATTGAAAATAAGCAATTGAAAGGTAATTTAGTTATTCAAATGAGTGGTGACCCGACTTTTACTCGGATACAGCTTGGTGAAATGCTGACCGTATTAAAATTAAAAGGAATAGATAAAATAAGTGGGAATATTATTATTGATACTTCAATATTTAATGGTCACGATAAAGCATCAGGATGGTCATGGAATAATTTAACCGCTTCGTATAATACAGCGCCTTCGGCGATGCTCATCGACGAAAATTATTTCTATGCTGGAATTTTACCGGGTAAAAAAATTGGTGAAAAAGCCACTATTTCTGTATCACCACTATACCCAATAACATTGACCAGTGATGTGCGTACTATTGCTAAAGAGTCCCAATCGTTAGCTGATAAATATTGTGAATTAGATATTATTCCTAGGACCCAAAATCATTATCATTTAACAGGTTGTATAAAACAGAGTCATAATAAAAGTTATTTCAAGTTTGCCATCATGGATCATCTTGACTATTTTAGCAAAATTTTAAAATCCCAGTTAAAAGAGAAAAATATACAATTTAACGGAAAAATTGGAGAAACTAAAAAACCACTGAAAAAAGCCTTAACACCATTGACAATTAATCAATCTGAACCATTACCAGAATTGTTAACGATGATGTTAAAAAAATCTAATAATTTAATCGCTGATACTTTATTTAGAACGATTGGCGCTCATCATTTTAAAGTACCTGGAACATGGAAAAGTGCCAGTGATGCGACGAAAGAGATTTTATTGACTAAAGCAAATATTAATTTAGAAAATGCGGTATTAAATGATGGTTCAGGGCTATCGCGATTAAATCTTATTGATGCCAAGAAATTAATGTCAATTTTACAATTTATCGCAGCGAATGATGAGACGTTGCATTTAATTGATAAACTGCCAATTGCAGGAGTTGATGGTACATTACAATATCGTAAAAGTTTCACTGGTAAAGAATTTAAATCAGTCATTTATGCTAAAACAGGACATTTAGAAGGTAATTATAATTTAGCCGGTTTTATAAAATTAGAAGAGCATAAATACATTGCATTTGTGCAATTTATTACTGGTTACAATTATGTGAAAAACAATAATGAGCCGACTAATACTGCCATTATTAATTTCGAAAAAGCGCTTTATCAAAAATTTATTCAGAAATGATTTATCATTATGAAGATAAATCTGCTTGAGTTGATTTTTATCGAGTGTGATTGATCTATTATAACCAATTAGTAATAAAAGATGTAATTTGGATAGTTTTTCAAAGATACCACGATGAATATATCGATGTTATACATTCATCGTGTTATACATGATTAACGCATAGTTACAAATTCTTCGGCTGCAGTTGGATGGATGGCGATTGTATTATCAAAATCTTTTTTGGTTGCTCCCATTTTTAATGCGACAGCAAATCCTTGCAGTATTTCATCCATACCATAACCGATTCCATGAATACCGACGATTTTTTCTTCTTCGCCAACACAAACTAACTTCATTTTACATGGTTGACGATGTTGTGTGACAGCGGTGTACATGGCTGTAAATGTTGACTGATAAATTTTTACATTGTCTTGGCCGTGAGCATATATAGCCTGTGGTTCTGTTAAGCCGACGGTTCCAATCGGTGGATGGGTAAATACTACCGTTGGGATGTTGGTATAATCTAAATGTTCATCAGGTTTATTATTAAATAGACGTTCAGATAGTCGACGCCCAGCAGCTACGGCGACAGGGGTTAAAGCCGCAGCTTCGGTATCATCGCCAACTGAGTAGATCCCTTTAATATTAGTATTTTGATATTTATCGACTTTAATAAAACCTTTTTCAGTTAATTCAATTCCTGTTGATTCAAGATTGATTCCGTTAGTAGCAGGTTCTCGGCCAATAGCCCAAATTAGGCAATCAATTTCACATTGTTTACCATTCTGTAGGGTTAATGTTAACGAGCTATCCTGATTTTTTGCCACAGATTTTGGTATTGATTGTGTATGGAGTTGATACCCTTCAGTGCTAATCACTTCCATTAATGTATTAATAATTAATGGATCAAAGGTCCGCAATGGTGTGTCGTTACGAATAAATTGATGTGTTTCACTTCCTAATGCGTGAAGCACACCGGCAATTTCACAAGCAATATAACCCGCACCAACTACAGCCACACGTTTTGGTTGTTCCGTTAACGCGAAAAAACCATCTGATGTTATACCATGTTCGGCACCAGGAATATTAGGAATAATTGGTTTACCGCCTACGGCAATCAAAATGTGATCAGCACGATAGTGCTTACCATTCACTTCTAATGTTTTCGCATCGATAAATTTAGCATAACCATTAATGACGTCTACATTATTTTTTGTTAATACTCGATCATAAGATTGATGAACTCGGTCAATATAAGCGGAACGACTAGCAACTAGTTTTTGCCAACTAAAATGTTTAATTTCAGTATCAAAACCATAATCAGGTCCATAATAGTTGATTGCTTCAGCAATTTGTGCACCATACCACATAATTTTTTTGGGTACACACCCAACATTTACACATGTACCACCTAGAGCTTTTGCTTCAATTATGGCACATTTCTTACCATATGAAGCTGCACGATTAATTGAAGCAATACCACCACTGCCACCACCTATCGCAATATAATCATAATGTTTTATTGTCATTATCTAAATCCTGTGTTTAATAGTTTTCTAACTATGTCATAAATAGAACAATAAAAAAAGATACAATATCAGAACAAAACGATAGATTAAAACGATTAATAAACCATTAATCTATCTCTATTCTGCAACTAGTTGTTCAATTAAGCCATGACCTATATTACTGGGGTCAAGCTTTTCACGTAACCAAGGAAGTATAGTTGCCATTTGTTGTTGTAATTTCCATGGTGGGTTAATCACAATCATGCCTGAAGCTGTCATACCTTTCTGATTATTATCCGGTTTAATGGCTAACTCAATTTGTAGAATATTTCTAATTCCAGAATTGGTGATTTGGTTAATCATTCGTTGCGTTTGAGAACGATTTATAACCGGATACCAAATTAAATAACTACCGGTGGCAAAACGTTTATAACCTTCCAGTAGTGCTTTAGGTAGATTTTGATAGTCATCCTTTATTTCATAAGAAGGATCAATCAAAATAATGCCGCGACGTGATTCAGGTGGCAGTTTTGACTTCAATTGATGGAAACCATCTTCTTTAAGTACTTTTGCTCGTTTATCTTTAATAAACTCTTGCCTCAAAAGAGGATAATCGGTTGAATGGAGTTCAGTGAGATTAAGTTTATCTTGTTCTCTTAACATTTGTTTGGCGATAAGTGGTGAACCGGGATAATACTTTAACTTTTCAGTACGATTATAATATTGAAGTACGGATAAATAGGGCATTAATAATTCCGGACAGTGATCTTGTAGCCATATGCGTCCGATACCGGCGAGATATTCTTCTGTTTTTTCAGCATATTCACTTTGCAGTAAATATCGTCCCGCCCCCGAATGGGTGTCAAGATACAAAAATGGTTTTTCTTTTTCTTTTAAATAATTGATACACAATGTTAAAACGGTATGTTTCAATACATCGGCGTGATTGCCAGCGTGGAAGCTATGACGATAACTTAACATTTTGGTCTCATTCTAAATTTAGGTTTTTTAATCATCAAATACAGGTTTGTTTGTATCATAATATTGCTTATTAAATATTGGTTAATAAAATTAATAGGTTATCTATTCTAATAGAATAGTATTTTTAACTATAAAGTGTAAAACATTATTCTGAATTGTTAACATCATTCTTATTGAGTTGCAATAACGTATGGCATAACTTGCAATAATATTTCGCCTTTTGGTGTTGGATACGATTGTGTCTAATTGTGGTCAACCAATAATCCTGACATTGGCAAATATAACGATAGCGTTTTTTTTGTATTGATAACGGAATGGTAAATTCATGTGTGCATTTAGGGACGCAATTGAAAACAGCCTGCATCACAAATTGCCACTCTTTGCCATGTGGGCTAACGCGACCGTATTGTTGATATACGATAAGGTGCGCTAATTCATGAGGTATTACTTCATAAATAAAATCTAGCTTATGTTCGATTAACATTATAGAGTTAATTTGAATTTGCCATTTACTTAATATAGCGCTACCAGCAATACTACCTTTATTTTTATACTGAATTAAGGGCTCGTTAATGTCTGTTTTAAAAAACAAATTTGCAAGTGATATATGTTTTTTTAAACATGATATCACTTGATTATGTAACAAAATAGGAACCTTGGAATGATTCATTAGCCGCATCGTTATAAGACTTTCACAGTGATGTCGTGAAAGTAATTAATTATTGTTTATTTCAAATTTGCAGCATCACGTAATAACTCTGCTTTGTCAGTACGTTCCCATGGGAATTCATCACGACCAAAATGTCCATATGAGGCCGTTTTTTGATAAATTGGTTGAATGAGATCAAGCATATTGATTAGTCCATATGGTCGTAAATCAAAAAACTCTTTAACTAATCCAACAATTGTTTTATGCGGGACTTTTTCAGAGCCAAAGGTATTAACATAGATAGAAGTTGGTTCTGCTATACCAATCGCATAGGATATTTGTAATTCGCAACGATCAGCTAAACCGGCTGCCACAATATTTTTAGCTACATATCTTGCTGCATAAGCTGCTGAACGGTCAACCTTAGAAGGATCTTTCCCTGAGAATGCTCCACCTCCATGACGAGCTGCGCCACCATATGTGTCGACAATGATCTTACGCCCTGTTAAACCACAGTCGCCCATTGGACCTCCAATGACAAATCGTCCTGTCGGATTGATAAAATATTTAGTACGTGAAGTTAGCCATTCTGCTGGTAAAACCGGTTTTATAATTTCTTCCATCACAGCTTCTTGTAACACGTCTAACGTAATTTCTTCTGCGTGTTGTGTTGATAAAACGATAGCATCGATCCCTTTAATTTTGTCATCTTCATAAATTAAGGTAATTTGACTTTTGGCATCAGGTCTTAGCCAAGGTAATAAACCGTTTTTACGAACTAATGCCTGACGTTTCATTAATTCATGAGCAAAGCTAATCGCAGCAGGCATCAAATTAGGCATTTCATTAGTAGCGTAGCCAAACATAATTCCTTGATCACCTGCACCTTGTTCTAAAGGATTTTTTCTGTCAACACCTTGATTGATATCAGGGGATTGCTTACCGATCACATTTAATACTGCACATGAGTTAGCATCAAATCCCATTTCAGAACTGGTATAACCGATGTCCTGTATAGTTTTTCTGGTTAATTCTTCAATATCAACCCAAGCCGAAGTGGTAATTTCACCACCAACTAAAGCCATACCTGTTTTAACATAGGTTTCACAGGCTACTCGAGCTTTTGGATCTTGCTTGAGAATGGCATCTAGTACGGCATCTGAGATTTGATCTGCAATTTTATCAGGATGGCCTTCTGATACAGATTCAGAAGTAAATAAATATTCTGACATGATAATACCCTCTTAAATTTTAAATGGGCGCGTAGAAAGACGATATTTATTATTATCTATCTAGCAGTTTTAGCGTCTAGATGGCTATTCTAATCAACTCAGTATTAAAAAACCAGCTAATTTTAGAAAATTTCATGGTTAAATTTCGTTAATTAAATAGATGACCAATATTAATAATTGTATCGATAGTACATGTTTTTTAACGAATGGATCGAGATTGGTTAGCTGAAAAAACATCAATTAGAGGTGGAGTATTGCATTAAATTAAAATTTGCTTAGCATATACGTAACGTACAATTTTCGATTTTTCTATTATGGTTAAATAGGCGATGTAATGAGTAGAGTGCCTAACATACTTATTTTTGATTCGGGTATTGGTGGAATATCAGTATATAATGAAATACAGCAAAGAATTTCCAATGCAAACTATTTTTATTTATTTGATAACCAAGCATTTCCTTATGGTGATAAATCAAACGCGTTTTTAATAAAACGCGTGAATAAAGTCATTCGCGCAGAACTTGCGCTTTATCCGATTGATCTTGTTGTTATTGCCTGTAATACAGCCAGCACGATATGCCTACCATCACTAAGGCAAGCTTTTTCAATACCAATTGTAGGCGTCGTTCCTGCAATTAAGCCCGCAACAACAATCACAAAAAATAAATGTATTGGTTTATTAGCAACAAAAGCAACCATACAACGGCAATATACTCAAAACTTAATTTCTGAATTTGCCCAAGGCTACCATATTGAATTACTAGGTTTATCTGAATTGGCATTATTTGCTGAACGTAAATTAGAAGGAATCGCTGTAGATATGCTAAAATTAAAAAATCTAATGCAGCCATGGTTACAACTGACGGTTCCCCCTGATACCATTGTACTTGGTTGTACTCATTATCCTTTTATAAAAGATGAATTGGCAACCTTTTTTCCATCAGCCTCATTTATAGATTCAGGTTATGCGATAGCTTCACGAGTCTATCATTTATTGAAAGACAATTTTGATTTAACAAAATTGAATGGTAATAAAGGAATTAATAAAGTAAATAGTACGTTATTTAATCCACAAGTGGCTAATGTGCTCAAAAGTATAGCGAAATATAATCTTGTAGAATATCAACATCTTAATGTTAATGATGTTTAAATACTGCACTTTCAGAAATAAAATTGCATTTTGTACTTGATCAAACTGAAAAGGGCGTTATAATGCGCAATCCACTGATTGATTGAGAGCGACGAAAGGAATTCTGATTCAAACAGTATGTAGAAGAAAATTTTAAAAAAAGATAAAAATTTTCTTGACGGATAAAAAAGGATAGCGTAGTATACGCAACCCTTGAGACAGTAAACCTAGAA
>NZ_JAETXP010000016.1:0-169666 GCF_019641635.1 Frischella sp. Ac48 | reverse complement strand
AAGTGAAACGCCGTGGAGCCGATGGTAGTGTGGGGAATTCCCCATGTGAGAGTAGGTCACCGCCAGACTATAAAATACCTTACCCTGACATTATGTCGGGGTTTTTTATATATAAAATCTGCACAAATTGCCATCCTAAATCTGTTCTGAATAAATTTATAATCTATTATACAATCTCATCTATAACTTTGTTTATTTGTTAGCAATGTTACGCTACTGCTTTATAATCTTATCCTAATTCTATATTTCAGGTTGAATGAATATATAATCAAAATAATGGTTTAAATTAGAATTGATAACAGTGATATTTGTTAACTATAAAATTTTTTTATAAAAATTAATTGGATCATGTAATATTTTAGTAAAAATAACTGACATTTTTCTTATGTTACTGATAATATAGATTATCTATCACTATTTTCTTATATAGCTATGATTAATATTTTATTGATTGATGATGATGTTGAACTATCTCAGATGTTAAGTGAGTACTTAACGAATGAAAGCTTTAAAGTTAAAGTTGTCCATCAAGGGCAAGAAGGTATTAATGAGGCGCTAACTGGCGAATATAAAGCGATTATTTTAGATATCATGTTACCCGATTTAAATGGTATTGATGTTCTTAAAAATATTCGCCAAACATTGAACACGCCTGTCATCATGCTAACAGCAAAAGGTGATAATATTGATCGTGTTTTAGGACTAGAACTTGGCGCTGATGATTATATTCCTAAACCATGTTATCCCAGAGAATTACTTGCCCGACTTAGAGCTGTACTACGTCGTATGGATGACAAACCACCTTATCCTGAATTTGATGACAAAAAATATATTTTTCATGATCTTACATTAGATATCCCACAACGTTTATGTATGTGGAAAAATACTACAATTGAATTAACTTCAACGGAATTTAATTTACTGACTTTATTAGTTAAAAATCATGAGCGTGTGGTTACTAAGGAAGAGTTATCTGAAGAAGGCTTAGGTCGTGCTCGAGAGTTGTATGATCGTAGTGTAGATGTCCATATTAGTAATATTAGACAAAAATTGCATCAGCTCACTCGTGATGCTATAACAATTGAGACAATTAGAGCTGTAGGTTATCGTATTAGATAATAACTTCGATGAACAGATGCTTATTTTGGAAGATACTCATTATATTTTGGGGTATCTTTTATCTCACTTTTCAATTAACTTGGATTGGTTTCACTTTTTATCTGGAAAATCGTGAATCTAAAATGTATTACCACATTCCAACAAAAGTTGAGATGATAGCACAGTTACTACAGATTTCCGGTGAACGTGAGGCGGTAAATTTTATTTCACATTTAGCTGAACCTGAGCGTTTATGCTTCTCAATTACCTTGTCCAGCGTGCAAGAAGAACTTCTGACTACAGGACCAAATTATTTAAAAGATGGTTCTTTTATCTATCAAAAAACCGCCGTTGCACCCGATGGTATCGTTTATTTAATTACTTTCAAAGATAACAATAAAAGTTATGCTAAAGGAGCTTTTTTTAACTTACCTGTTCCTATGTTTTTGATGGGAATTATTGGTGGTTTACTATTTAGTTTGTTTTTAGCATTAAATCTTACCCGACCCATGAAATTATTGCGACAAGGTTTTTATCAGGTGTCACAAGGTAATTTATATGTTCGACTTTATGAGCGCTTAAAGTCCCGTCATGATGAATTTAGTGAATTAGCAAATGATTTTGATTCAATGGTTGAACAATTAGATATTTTAATTACTGATAGACAAGTATTATTGCATGATGTTTCTCATGAACTTAGAACACCACTGGCAAGACTTCAATTAGCAATAGGATTGGCGCAACAAAATAAACAAAATATTGATAACGCTCTTGCTCGAATAGAACTGGAATCCCAACGGCTAGATGCATTGATCGGTGAAATTCTCAACTATTCACGAGCTGAAATGAATAATTGTCTTGATGAGTACTTTGACCTAAAAGAGCTCATTAATGTCATTGTTGATGATGCACGATATGAAGCTGCTCCTCAACATATTGTGATTAATTTTAAATGTGAGCCAATTATTCATTCTATTATTAAAGGAAATTCAGAGCAAATCAGGCGAGCGGTTGAAAATATTATTCGAAATGCAATTAGATTTTCTGAGAAAGAACAACAGATTGATATTCACTTAAAAGAAGTGGGGAAATATTTACAAGTTGTTGTCAGTGATCATGGCCCAGGTGTTGAAGAGCATAAATTATCAAGTATATTTGAACCTTTTGTCAGAATACAATCACCTCAATTAGGTAAAGGCTACGGTTTAGGATTAGCTATCGCCCGTAAAAGTATTAGTATGCACAATGGTACTATTCAAGCTAAAAATCAGGAAACAAAAGGTTTAATTATTACTATTAAATTACCTTATTGGCGTGGTTAATTTTTAATAACAATCTGGATTAACATCAAAAACATATTCTTCAATTAAATCACGTAATTTAATTTTATTATAACCAGCGAACGTTAATTGATTGATAATGGATTTTTCATTACTAGCTAAAATATTCTTGTATTGAGCTAAAAATTTCTTAGCGATGGGTTGATAAGACCAATGCCATTCTTCAGGTTGATATCCACCCTTTCGACCATGATTAAAAGACTGACAAAAACCGTATTTAGACATATTTGTTTGTAACCATTGAAAAAGAATTTTACCTTTTGGGTCTTGAGTAAAATAATCGGATGAAACGCTGGTGATATCAACATCTGTTCCCCAGTGGTGACGTGATGTTCCTGGCATTGAAGAATATTTTAAAATTTCTTGTGCTGTTTTTGGTTCATTTTTTAATTTTTTAAATAGCCTATCCCATTTGTTTTGCCAAATACTATTTTGATAAGCATAATTTCGTGTCGCACTGACAACAATAAAAGGTATATTAGGATGTGCGATTTTGAAATCTTGATAAGCTTTTGTTAATTGATCGGCGACTTCTTTTTGCAAATACATACCGGGTTTATTGACAGGTAAAATAGTAGAATCTAAGGCGACAAAATTAGGATCTGTCTTTTCGTTAAATTGTCCGATCAATTTGTTTAAAGGTATTGTTTCTGCCATAGTAGTAAAAGTTAGATTAAGTAAAAGAAAAAATAGAATTTTTTTCATGTTATCTATATCGCAAAAAATAGAATAATATTAGCCAGATGAATTTAAAAACAGTATAATCTCTCCTCAATTTTTTTCATATATTTTTTCGCCGCAATGTGTAAAAACGAGGCCATATGACAGTAGTAAATAATGTAGAAATGCAAACCGAATTATCGGCTCAATCTTTTGTATTAGATGAAGCATCTTTCGAAAAAGTAAATTTATTAAATTTCACCCGCCAAGAATTACGTGAATTTTTCAAAAATTTGGGGGAAAAACCTTTCCGCGCAGATCAAGTAATGAAATGGATTTATCATTTTGGTTATGATGATTTTGAACTAATGACCGATATTAATAAAAAATTACGTGATCAATTAGCCAAAATAGCTGAAATAAAAGCCCCTGAGATTGCTGAAGAACAGCGTTCTGCAGATGGTACGATTAAGTGGGCACTTGATGTCGGTCATAATCAACTAATTGAATGTGTCTATATTCCAGAAAAAGATCGAGCGACGTTGTGTGTATCATCGCAAGTGGGATGTGCATTAGCTTGCCAGTTTTGTTCTACTGCCCAACAAGGTTTTAACCGCAATTTACGCGTTTCAGAAATCATAGGTCAAGTTTGGCGAGCTTCAAAAGTTATCGGTTTGACCGGTAAACTCGCAGATAGACCGATTACCAATGTCGTAATGATGGGAATGGGGGAACCGTTATTAAATATTTCTAATGTGGTACCGGCCATGGAAATCATGTTGGATGATTTTGGTTATGGCTTGTCAAAGCGTCGGGTGACGTTATCCACATCAGGTGTAGTACCCGCATTAGATAAACTCGCTGGTATGATTGATGTCGCATTGGCTATTTCATTACATGCACCTAATGATGAAATTCGTAATCAAATAATGCCAATCAATGAAAAATATAATATGGCAATGTTACGTGATTCAATTCATCGTTATTTAGCCGTATCTAATGCTAATCATGGTAAAGTCACTATTGAATATGTGTTACTTAATCAAATAAATGATAGTGTCGAACATGCTCACCAGCTAGCTAGATTTCTAAAAAATACACCTTGTAAAATTAATCTTATTCCTTGGAACCCATTCCCAGGAGCACCTTATTCACGCAGT
This sequence comes from Frischella sp. Ac48, assembly GCF_019641635.1. Lineage (NCBI taxonomy): Bacteria > Pseudomonadati > Pseudomonadota > Gammaproteobacteria > Orbales > Orbaceae > Frischella > Frischella sp. Ac48. Next base: position 165,408 of record NZ_JAETXP010000016.1, on the reverse strand, counting down.
TCAAATACGCGAATAGATCGATTTATGAAAACATTAATGGAGTATGGTTTTACTGTCATTATTCGAAAAACTCGTGGCGACGATATTGATGCAGCATGTGGTCAGTTAGCTGGTGATGTAATTGATCGAACTAAACGTACTAAGTTGATTAAATCGTCGTTAAACAAAACACATATTGAAGTGAGACAAGCTTGACATTAAGAGGATTAAATCAATGATGCTTTCAAAAAAAAGGTATTCAGTCATTTTAAGCGTTGCAATAATATCTTGTTTAACCGGATGCCAATTTACTGAGCAGCAACAGGCAGAATTTAATCCAGAAAAGGCGGCATTTGCACGATTAAAATTAGGCTTAGGTTATTTGGTACAAGCAGATGTAGATGATTCCGCAGAAAATATTAAACGTGCACATTATAATTTAGCTTTAGCAAATCAATATTCACCAAATAATCCGAACATCATGCTTGGTATGGCATTGTTCGATCAACGTGTAGGTGAGTATGATGAAGCAGATATGATTTATAAAAATATCACTAAAATGGAACCCAATAATGGGCTCTATTTTAATCATTATGGTGCTTTTTTATGTGCCAGAGACCAATATGCTGAAGCAAAAAAACAATTCCAACATGCGATTAAATTAAACAATCCCATATGGAAAATTAATGGTTTAGAACAATTAGGTTATTGTGCCATACAAAATAATGATAAGGCTGAAGCGGATCAAACTTTTAAGCAATTATTTCGCTATGATCAAACTGCTCGAGATAGAGTGAGTAAATCAGCTAAAGATTATCGGCAGCGTGGTGCAATTTACGTTGCTGACTACTTAGACAATATTTCAAAATAATATTTTAATAAAAACAATTCGAGCAAATTTTATGAATTTTTTAACCGTTATGCTGTTGGCGTTTGCCATGTCGACAGATGCTTTTGCTGTGGCTGTTTGTAAAGGAGTATCACTCAATGTTCCTAAACTGAAAGATGCGTTTAAAGTGGGACTAATATTTGGTTTGATTGAAGGTATTACCCCCATGTTAGGATGGTTATGTGGTTTTCTCACACTACACTTTACTGAAAAATGGGATCACTGGATTATATTTCTTTTGATGTTATTTTTAGGTAGTCATATGATCTATAATTCTTTTCATGAAGATGATGAAACTCAAGAAGATAAAAACACTAAAAAACAGTCATTATTTTTGCTTGTTTTGACCGCAATATCAACCAGTATTGATGCATTTGCAGTAGGTATCGGGTTAGCGCTTGCAACAGTTAATATTGTTTTTGCATCTTGTATGATAGGTGCTGCAACTTGTTTAATGGTTACTTTAGGGATTTTACTGGGTAAGAAAATAGGGTCTTGGATTGGTAAACGAGCTGAATTTTTGGGCGGTTTAGTACTTATTGTGATTGGTTCAATAACACTTTATCAACATATTTCAGCTTAGATGTTTAAATCGTTGAAATTGGTGAGTGATAACGATAAGTTTAATAAAATTTGTACTAAATAGTCTTCAATCTCCACCTGTAATACGCTTTTGGGCAAGGTTAATCAGTAAATAACCGGTGTTAAGATTTTTAGGTTTGATATTATATATATTTTACAACCTGATCGTCTGAACTGAATATATAATTAAATGGTTCTAAATGACTAACAACAATAAAATTATCGTTATCCTGCCAAAACATGGCTACTACAAATTAAGTAGTGCCAAGCAAAAGTGTGATCCTTTTTGTTTTTTCTTTTCAATCTACTAATTATTATATCTTGGCAAACTTTATTACCATAACAGACAAATTTATCTAGATTTTTTAAAAATAAATAAGATTTCAAGGTATTATAGTTTTTTCGAATAAAATCCAATTTTAGAAGTATGTAAACATTGTTAAGATGTGAGATTTAATATCACTGATATAAATAACTTGATCGTTTTTATCGAATTACCAAGAACTTATTATCTTTAATATACCATTATAGTGATATCTAGACGGTAAAAGTCAAGCCGAAGGTTTAATGATATTTATGAGTGAAAAGGAAATTGTTTATTTAGTATCTCTATAAACGGTGTTCTTCATCACGACCAGTTACTGAGCTTATTTAATCCACTGAAATAGGTATTAATGATATATTATTTAAAAATATGTAACTAATAAAATATAGATGCACCATTTAGAGATAAGCTCAGAATTTCATTTATGATATTATAAATAATATTTATTGAAGACTAACTTTGAAAGGCCTTTTTATCAAATTTGTTCACTTTTCATTCAAATATTGAAGAACGCAATCAATATTTGAAAAACGAATAAAACTCAATAAATCAATTCTGTTTATATAATGAATGAGATATTGTTAACAATAATTTTTTCAAAAATAAAAAACCACTCTCATTTCTGGAGTGGTTTTTATTTTATTTAGCTATGGATAGGGGAAATTACATCATTCCACCCATACCTCCCATACCGCCCATACCAGCAGCACCTAAATCAGGTTTATCTTCTTTAGGAAGTTCAGAAATCATACATTCGGTGGTAATCATTAAACCGGCAACAGAGGCTGCATATTGTAATGCACTACGTGTTACTTTAGTTGGATCTAAAATACCCATCGCAATCATATCACCGTATTCTTCAGTAGAAGCATTATAGCCGTAATTACCTTGACCTGCTTTTACTGAGTTAGCAACAACGGACGCTTCTTCACCGCAGTTAGTTACGATTTGGCGTAATGGCGCTTCCATTGCGCGTAATGCAACTTTAATACCTACGTTTTGATCTTCATTATCACCTTCAAGTGATGAAATGACACTAGCTGCTCGAACTAACGCTACACCACCACCAGCAACAACACCTTCTTCAACTGCAGCGCGAGTAGCATGTAAGGCATCTTCAACTCGTGCTTTTTTCTCTTTCATTTCAACTTCAGTTGCAGCTCCAACTTTGATTACGGCAACACCACCAGCAAGTTTAGCTACACGTTCCTGGAGTTTTTCTTTATCGTAATCTGATGTTGATTCTTCAATTTGACCACGAATTTGGTTCACTCGCGCTTCAATTAGAGACTGCTCGCCAATACCATCAATGATGGTAGTGTTGTCTTTGTTGATTACAACACGTTTAGCTTGACCAAGGTCTTCTAAAGTTGCTTTTTCAAGTTCTAAACCAATTTCTTCAGAAATAACAGTACCTGAAGTTAGAATTGCAATATCTTGTAACATTGCTTTACGGCGATCACCAAAACCAGGTGCTTTAACCGCAGCAACTTTAACAATACCACGCATAGTATTGACCACTAAAGTAGCAAGCGCTTCGCCTTCAACATCTTCCGCGATAATTAATAAAGATTTGCCTGCTTTAGCAACAGCTTCAAGTACTGGCAATAATTCACGGATGTTAGAGATTTTTTTATCGACTAATAAAATATATGGGCTGTCTAATTCAACCGTTGCAGTTTCTGGTTTATTGATGAAATAAGGTGATAAGTATCCTCGATCAAATTGCATACCTTCTACAACATCTAATTCATCTTGTAAACCAGTACCATCTTCAACAGTAATGACACCTTCTTTACCGACTTTTTCCATTGCTTCTGCAATTAATTTACCAACAGTTTCGTCAGAGTTTGCAGAGATTGTACCTACTTGAGCAATAGCCCGTGAATCAGAACAAGGTTGAGATAGTTTTTTAAGTTCTTCAACTGCAGCAATGACAGCTTTGTCAATTCCGCGTTTTAAGTCCATTGGGTTCATGCCCGCAGCAACAGCTTTCAAACCTTCATTGACAATCGCTTGAGCAAGTACGGTTGCGGTAGTGGTACCGTCACCTGCTGCATCATTCGCTTTTGATGCAACTTCTTTAACCATTTGAGCACCCATATTTTCGAACTTATCTTCTAATTCGACCTCACGGGCAACTGATACACCATCTTTAGTAATAACTGGTGCGCCAAATGATTTGTCTAAAACAACATTTCGACCTTTAGGTCCTAATGTTACTTTTACTGCATCAGCAAGAATATTTACACCACGCAGCATTTTTGTGCGCGCATCATTACCAAATTTTACTTCTTTAGCTGCCATTCTTAATTTCTCCTAAAATTCTGTCTTTTATTCTGATTAATAACTTAATTATGCTTGAACGATTGCTAGAATATCGTTTTCAGAAAGGATTAAAACTTCTTCGTTATCAATTTTTTCAGCTTTTACGCCATAGCCTTCATTAAAAATAACAATATCACCAACTTTGACATCTAATGGCTGTACTTGACCATTTTCTAAAATACGACCATTACCTACAGCCAACACTTCACCACGAGTAGATTTACCAGCAGCAGAACCAGTTAAAACAATACCTCCAGCTGATTTTGATTCGATTTCTTTACGTTTGATGATCACGCGATCATGCAATGGACGAATTTTCATTTATTATTCTCCTAAACTAATTTCAAATTAAGTTTCAATACAGTGAATTAAAACAAAATCATAATATATGATCATATTACAATGTAGTTATCCTAAAATGGGGATTTATTTATATACTTCAAGGTAGATCGAAAAAAAATTTTTCAATTGACTAATTATTAATCATTTTTGCGCTTAAATTCTCCTTCGATAATATCAAGCTCAGCATCATTACTCGCTTTAAATTCATAACCATATGTTTTAATATTCATTTTAGGTATGATTTTGCTGAAAAGAAATCGTTGTATTGGGGATAATAATAAGATCACCCCTAGTATATCGGTAAAAAAACCCGGAATTAACAGTAAAAATCCAGCTATAAATAATGAGATATTTCTAATGACTTCATTGGTGGGATTTTCTCGATTAACTATTTTATTTTTCATTTGGATAAAATTTTTTATGCCTTCAGATTTAACTAAAGATAATCCAAAAATGGATGTTGCAAAGATAGCAATTAAAGTTAGCAATACACCGATCGTATTGGCTACTGCATTAAATATTGCAAATTCAACATAAAGATAGATGAAAAAACAGAAAAAACAAAATATACGCATAATTTGATGATTATTCCGAATAAATAACTAGATTAATATTAAATATTTAGGCTAAATTTTTATTTTCAACCTCAATTAAAACCTATTCCAATTTTTTTCAAGATATAAAATTTAGTATAATAATATTAGCAGCAGTCCAAATCGCCGCCTTATTTTTACAATTTTAATATCAAGATTTTGGTTGCCAACGTTTAAGTAATAATGCATTGGTGACGACACTAACACTACTTAATGCCATGGCAGCACCGGCAATCATCGGATTGAGTAAACCTAGGGCTGCAAGTGGTACACCAATAAGATTATAGAAAAAAGCCCAGAATAAATTTTGTTTAATTTTATGATAAGTTCTTCGTGAAATATCAATGGCATCTGCAATCAATAAAGGATTACCGCGCATTAATGTCATGGATGCGGTATGCATGGCCACATCTGTGCCTGTTCCCATCGCGATTCCAATATCTGCTGCAGCTAATGCTGGTGCATCATTAACACCATCGCCTACCATAGCAACTTTACCATAGTTTTTTTGAAGTTGATAAATTTTATCAGCTTTAACTTCAGGGGTAATTTGCGCAAAAACTTCATCAATGGATAATTCTTTTGCAATGGTGTTTGCAGAGTGAATATTATCACCGGTTAACATAATCGTTCGTACATTTAATTGATGTAAGGCAGTAATTGCTGTTTTAGCTTCTGGTTTTATCACATCAGAAAAACCCAAAATAGCTAAAATTTTGATAGTTTCAGATGCTTTTTCCGCCAATATAGAAATAGTTAGGCCTTTCATCTCCAATTCATCGATACTATTTTGTAGTTCTGTAACATCAGCGTTCATTGATTTTAGCCAACGGTAACTACCTAAATAATATTGATGATTATCAATTTCAGCTTTAACTCCCGAACCCGCTATATTTTTAAAACTTTGTGTATAGTGATAGGATAAATGTTTTTCATTAGCTTTGGTTATAACAGCTTTGGCTAGAGGATGTTCACTTCCCGATTGGATTGATGCGGCGATAGTTAATAAACTATTTTCATCAGAATCAGTTATAATTTTAAAAATCACCAATTCCGGTTTGCCAATGGTTAGTGTTCCTGTTTTATCGAAAGCGACAGCTTTCACGCTATGAATAGTCTCAAGAGCCTGAGCATCTTTAATTAAAATACCTTGTCGTGCGGCAACACCTGTTCCAACCATAATTGCAGTCGGTGTAGCAAGACCGAGTGCACACGGGCATGCAATCACTAACACGGCAATGGCATTAAGTAAAGCGTGCTGCCAGTCATGAGTATAAATCCCCCAAGTTAGTAAAGTTACTAAAGCAATTAACAAAATAATCGGTACAAAAATCGCACTAATGTGATCAACAATTCGTTGTATTGGGGCTTTTTTAGTTTGGGCTGATTCCACCATTTGAATGATTTTTGCTAAAGTTGATTCGTTTGATGTTGCGGTTGCTTCAACAACTAGTAAACCCTCGCCATTAATTGCCCCACCTATTACTGTATCATTAATTTGTTTACTTACGGGTAGACTTTCACCGGTAATTAATGATTCATCACTACTCGATGCGCCTTCTAAAATAATGCCATCAACTGCAATTCTTTCACCAGGTTTCACGATAATAATATCGTTTAATTTAATTTGATCGATAGGTAGTATCACTTCTTGTTCGCCACGTCGAACACGAGCCGTTTCTGGGCGTAGAGCAGTTAGTGCTTCAATAGCTTGAGTGGTCTGATGTTTGGCTTTAGATTCTAGCCATTTACCTAATAAGACTAACGTGATTATCACGGCAGACGATTCGAAATAAAGATGAGGTATTTGGGGGCTATGCCAATATTTAATCAATTCAAAAACGGATAATCCATATGCTGCACTGGTGCCAAGGGCGACTAAAAGATCCATATTACCGGTCAAGGCTTTAACTGCTTTCCAAGCGCTCTGATAAAATTTTGCACCTAAAATAAATTGTACTAATGTAGCAAGTAAAAGTTGTAGCCAACCCGGTAACATTAAATTAATTCCAAACGGCATCAAAAGCATAGGTATTAGTAATGGTGAAGCTAATAATGCTGCTAAAAGAACTGGAATGAAAGAAGGTTGTTTATAATGATATTTTTGTGGTTCTTGTTCATTGATGAATTCGGCATCATATCCTGCTTTTTTAACCGCGGAAATAAGATCAGCTCCATTAAGATTATTTCCACTTATTGTTGCCGTCTCAGTTGCTAAATTAACGACTGCGTTCTGAACACCAATCACTGATTTAAGCGCTTTTTCAACGCGATTAACACATGAAGCACAACTCATTCCCGTTATCGATAATGAAATATTTGAAGGTTCGCTGATATTAGATAAAGGTATAGCATGATAACCAGCATCGTCAACGACTTTGATTAAAGTGGTTAATTCTACAATTTCATTGGTTTTTACGATTGCTTTTTCGGTTGCTAAATTCACATTAACATCTACAACGTGCGGGACTTTTGTTAATGCTTTCTCAATCCGATTAGCGCATGTAGCGCAAGTCATTCCTTCAATGATAAATTGATACTGATTCAGTTTCATGGTCCTTCCTATCAATAATATTTTGATAAAAATGATTTAAATTTAATCAATGATATATTAAAAATCATTGTTATACATTCGATATTTATTTAATTATGTATACCTATATTTAATATCGTGTATAAATAATACTGGTTTTTGCGGAGTAAATATGATATAAAACGCGTGCTTTATTCTATATAAATAGAAGAAGTAAAACACTTTAATTTTATTAACGTTATAACACACACATATTACCACACTTTGCCGGGGTGCTTTAATTTTTATTAAAGTCGGTTAGAGCGAATATGTGGAGGCATAACCCCAACTTTTTAATGAGGAAATCATGACTACAGTCTCTATGCGCGATATGCTGCAAGCTGGTGTACATTTCGGTCACCAAACCCGCTATTGGAACCCAAAAATGAAACCATTTATTTTTGGTGCTCGTAACAAAGTTCATATCATTAATCTTGAAAAAACGGTTCCAATGTTCAATGAAGCATTAGATGTACTAAATAAAATCGCTGCTCGTCGTGGTAAAATTTTATTTGTGGGTACTAAACGTGCGGCAGGTGAAGCGATAAAACAAGCTGCAGAAAATTGTGGACAATTTTATGTTAATCACCGTTGGTTAGGTGGTATGTTGACTAACTGGAAAACCGTTCGTCAATCTATTAAGCGTTTAAAAGATTTAGAAACACAATCACAAGATGGTACTTTTGATAAATTGACTAAAAAAGAAGCCCTAATGCGTACTCGTGAAATGGCTAAATTAGAAAATAGCCTAGGTGGTATTAAAAATATGGGTGGATTACCAGATGCAATTTTTGTTATTGGTGCAGACCATGAACACATTGCAATTAAAGAAGCCAATAATCTTGGTATCCCAGTGGTAGCGATTGTTGATACTAACTCAGATCCAGATGGTATTGATTACGTTATTCCAGGTAATGATGATGCTATTCGTGCGATTCAACTTTATGCTAATGCAGTATCTGATGCAGTACGTAGTGGTCGTGAGCAAAATCAAGCACCAGTTGCAGAAGAAACTTTTGTTGAAGAATCTGTAGCGGCTGCTGAATAGTATTTAAAATATTATTTGCCTTATAATTAGGGAGGAGTTTACTCCTCCTATCTTGTGTATCAAATATAATTTACTGAAAATGTTTTGAGTAAATGACAGAATTTCAAACAGAGGGTTAAAAAATGGCTGAAGTAACTGCCTCTATGGTTAAAGAACTGCGCGAAAGAACTGGCGCAGGCATGATGGAATGTAAAAAAGCGTTAGTTGAAGCAAATGGTGATATTGAATTAGCCATTGATAATATGCGTAAATCAGGTCAAGCTAAAGCGGCCAAAAAAGCGGGTCGTGTGGCAGCTGAAGGTGTCATTGTTTCAAAAATTTCTGCAGATAAGAAATTTGGTGTGATTTTAGAAGTTAACTGTGAAACGGACTTTGTAGCAAAAGATGCGGGCTTCTTGGCATTTAGTAATAAAGTTGCTGAAGCTGCACTTGCTGATCGTATTAGTGATGTTGCTGTATTACAAGCAAAATTTGAAGAAGAACGTACTGCATTAGTAGCTAAAATTGGTGAAAATATTGGTATCCGTCGTGTGGCTGAAATTGCCGGAGATGTTGTAGGTAGCTATCAACATGGTGCACGTATAGGTGTTTTAGTGGCAGCTAGTGGTGCTGAAGATGAATTAGTTAAACATATTGCTATGCATATCGCCGCAAGTAAACCAGAGTATGTTAATCCAGAAGATGTTTCAGCGGATGTCGTAGCACATGAACGTCAAATTCAAATTGATATCGCTATGCAATCAGGTAAACCACGTGAAATCGCAGAAAAAATGGTTGAAGGTCGTATGCGTAAATTTACCGGCGAAGTTTCTTTAACTGGTCAGCCATTTGTTATGGATCCATCAAAAACAGTTGGTGATTTGTTAAAAGAGAAAAAAGCAACTGTAGCAACATTCATCCGTTTTGAAGTGGGCGAAGGTATTGAAAAAGTTGAAGTTGATTTTGCTGCAGAAGTTGCTGCAATTTCTAAACAGTCTTAATTTATTGGTAAATATATGAAAACCGCCTCTTTGGCGGTTTTTTTTATCAGCAAAATACTTTAAAATTAGAGAGATCAAGTTATTATTATTTATCTATAGGATTTTTCCGCAATGACAAAGCAAACTCCCTGTTATAAACGTATCCTTTTAAAACTGAGTGGTGAAGCATTACAAGGTGATGAAGGTTTTGGTATTGATGCCTCTGTCCTTGACAGAATGGCATTAGAAGTGAAAGATTTGGTTGAAATGGGTGTTGAAGTCGCGTTAGTTATTGGTGGGGGTAATTTATTCCGTGGTGCAGGACTTGCAAAAGCCGGTATGAATCGAGTTGTTGGCGATCACATGGGAATGCTAGCGACAGTTATGAATGGATTAGCGATGCGTGATGCATTACACCGTATTGAAGTTAATGCTAGATTAATGTCAGCGATCCCCTTAAATGGTGTTTGTGATGATTATCGATGGACGGAGGCGATTAGTTTATTACGGCATGGAAAAGTAGTTATCTTATCCGCTGGAACGGGTAATCCATTTTTTACAACAGATTCTGCTGCCTGCCTTAGAGGGATCGAAATAGAAGCCGATGTGGTATTAAAAGCAACCAAAGTTGATGGAGTATATTCTGCAGATCCCGTTAAATATGCTGACGCACAGCTATACAAAACACTCAGCTATGAAAAAGTATTAGATGATGAATTAAAAGTTATGGATTTAGCAGCATTCACCTTAGCCAGAGATCACAATTTACCGATCTGTGTCTTTAATATGAATAAGCCTGGCGCACTTCGCCGCGTTATTTTAGGTGAACAAGAAGGTACTTTAATTAATAATGATGTGAAAGTGAGTTAATATAAAAGGAAAAGGTTTTTACTATGTTAAATGAGATTCAGAAAGATGCTCAAGATAGAATGGAAAAAAGCTTAGAAGCGTTCCAAAATCATATTGCAAAAATACGTACTGGTCGAGCATCACCAAATTTATTAGATGGAATTATGGTTGAATACTATGGCAGTGCAACGCCACTGCGTCAGTTAGCAAATATTGTTGCTGAAGATTCTAGAACACTTGCAATTACTGTTTTTGATAAGTCTTTAACACCAGCAGTTGAAAAGGCAATTTTAGCGTCAGATTTAGGACTAAATCCAGCGTCAGCAGGTACGGTAATTCGTGTACCATTACCACCATTAACCGAAGAGCGTCGTCGTGATTTGACCAAAATCGTGCGCAGTGAGGCAGAACAAGGACGTGTATCGATTCGTAATATTCGTCGTGATGCTAATGATCAAATTAAAACATTATTAAAAGATAAAGAAATTTCCGAAGATGATGAACGAAAATCGCAAGAAGTTGTCCAAAAGATAACCGACTCAATGATCAAAAAATTAGATGGCTTTCTTGTGGAAAAAGAAAAAGAATTAATGGAATTCTAATTTTCACTGTATATTTACCATGATAATCCGATAAAAATCGGATTATTTTTTATCTATATTTTATTAAACATTGTTTAATTTTGGTAAAAACAAGGTTGAATATTGATCACAATTGTTAATTTTTTGTTAAATAGTGTCGAATTTTCCAATTTTACCTAAACATTTATTGACTTGGCATAGGTAATTAGGTTTAAAATAACGGGCACTAATAAAATTATAAAAGCGATTGTTTTACACTTTTTATTAAAACCATAATGAAAGTGTGGGGCGATATTTTTCTTTTTTTAATAATTAAGGTAAGAGGTAATATGACAATCTCTTCTCCAAGTTCACCACAGGAATATATTAAACACCACCTTCATAGTTTACAGTTTGGTGAGGGTTTTTGGGCGTTTAATCTCGATTCCTTATTTTTCTCAATTTTGCTAGGTGTAATATTCTTGTCTATATTCCATCGGGTAGCCCATAAAGCAACTACGGGAGTTCCTGGAAAATTACAATGTGCAGTTGAAATGATCATTGAATTTGTTGATAAGACCGTTAAAGACATGTTTAGTGGTCAAAATAAATTGATTGCACCATTAGCTTTAACCATATTTGTGTGGGTGTTTTTAATGAATCTTATGGATTTATTACCAATAGATTTCTTACCATACATTTCACAACAACTAGGTTTGCCTTATTTACGTGTCGTGCCTACAGCAGATGTTAGCATTACGATGTCAATGGCTATAGGGGTATTTTTATTAATTATTATCTACACGTTTAAATATAAAGGTGTAAAAGGATTTATTAAAGACTATACTTTACATCCTTTTAATCATTGGGCTTTCGCTCCGATTAATTTACTATTGGAAACAGTTAGTCTATTATCTAAACCGATTTCTTTAGGTCTACGGCTGTTTGGAAATATGTATGCAGGGGAACTTATTTTTATCCTTATAGCAGCATTAATTCCTTGGTGGTCGCAATGGGTTTTATCTTTACCATGGGCGATTTTCCATATTTTAATTATTACGTTACAAGCATTTATTTTTATGGTGTTGACGATTGTCTACTTATCTATGGCATCGGAAACAGAAGATCACTAATAAACAATTATTTTTAATGATATTACTGGAGTATAAAGATGGACATGAGTATGTTATTTATAGCTGCTGGATTGATGATGGGATTAGCTGCAATTGGTGGAGCAATTGGTATTGGTATTTTAGGAGGCAAGTTCCTTGAAGGTGCTGCACGCCAACCAGAATTAATGCCAATGTTACGTACTCAATTCTTTATCATTATGGGATTAGTTGATGCAATCCCAATGATCAGTGTGGGTATTGCTTTATATACTATTTTCGCTCGCGCTTAATTAGCTATTATTTAATATGAGTAATGTAAGAGGAATTGTCTCATGAATATGAATGCAACGCTCCTCGGCCAAGCAATTACATTTGTATTGTTTGTTTGGTTCTGTATGAAGTTTGTTTGGCCTCCGATTATCAGTGCGATTGAAAAACGCCAAAAAGAGATAGCTGACGGGCTTGCTTCAGCAGAAACAGCAAAAAAAGATTTGGAATTAGCCAAAGCTAATACATCTGACATAATGCAACAGGCTAAGGTTGAGGCGAATGCTATTATTGAGCAAGCAAATAAACGCAAAGCATCAATAATCGAGGAAGCCCAACAAGAAGCGACTCGTGAAAGAGAAAGAATTGTTGCACAAGGTCTTGCTGAAGTTGAGGCCGAACGCAAACGAGCCCGAGAAGAGTTAAAACAACAGGTTGCAAGGCTTGCCATTGCTGGTGCAGAGAAAATTATTGAACGTTCTGTTAATGAAGCCGCTAATAGTGACATTATTGACAAACTAGTAGCAGAATTATAAGAGGAGATTGAGCAATGGCTGACTTTATTACAGTTGCTCGCCCTTATGCTAAAGCTGCTTTCGATTTTGCTGTTGAACATAATCGCATTGAAGCATGGCAAAAGATGCTAACTTTAGTGTCACATATTAGTCAGGATGAACAAATTAAAAGTGTTTTGACATCCGATATGAAGCCAGATTCAATTGCGCAGTTATTTATTAATGTTTGTCGTGAGCAACTTGATGAATATCAAGCAAATTTTATCAAAGTGATGGCAGAAAATAAGCGATTAATTTTACTGCCAGATGTGTTAATGCTTTTTGTTCAATTTGTGTTAGCAAAACAAGCCGTGGCAGATGTTGATGTAATATCTGCAACGCCGTTAACAGATGCACAACTTGATAAAATTGCAGCTGGAGTCGAACAACGTTTATCTCGAAAAGTAAGACTGAAATGTCATATTGATAAATCAATCATGTCAGGTTTTATTATTCGTTCGGGTGATATGGTTATTGATAGTAGTATTAGAGGGCGCCTTAATCGTTTAAGTGACGCGCTACAGTCTTAAGGGGACTGATAATGCATCTAAATTCAACTGAAATTAGTGAACTAATTAAAGAGCGAATTGCTCAGTTCAATGTTGTGAGTAATGCTCACAATGAAGGAACAATTATATCCGTTAGTGATGGAATTCTTCGTATTCATGGTTTAACTGAAGTAATGCAAGGTGAAATGATTGCATTGCCAGGAAATCGTTATGCAATGGCACTTAATTTAGAACGTGATTCTGTTGGTGCTGTGGTAATGGGACCTTATGAAGACCTTGCTGAAGGTATGAAAGTTCAATGTACCGGTCATATTTTACAAGTCCCGGTAGGGGAAGGCTTGCTTGGACGTGTTATTAATACGTTAGGTGAACCTATCGATGGTAAAGGAGCACTTCAGCATGATGGTTTTTCACCTGTTGAAGTCGTCGCGCCAGGAGTTATTGAGCGTCAATCGGTTGATCAGGCTTTACAAACTGGTTATAAAGCGGTTGATTCAATGATTCCAATCGGGCGTGGACAACGTGAATTAATCATCGGTGACCGTCAAACAGGTAAAACAGCGTTGGCAATTGATGCAATCATTAATCAACGTGATTCAGGCGTTAAATGTATCTATGTCGCGATTGGTCAAAAACAATCTACTATCGCTAATGTTGTACGTAAATTAGAAGAGTATGGTGCACTGCAAAACACGATTGTGGTCGTTGCTTCTGCATCAGAATCGGCAGCATTACAATATTTAGCACCTTATGCAGGTTGTGCAATGGGTGAATACTTCCGTGATCGTGGTCAGGATGCACTTGTTGTTTATGATGATCTTTCAAAACAAGCGGTCGCTTATCGTCAAATTTCATTATTATTACGACGTCCGCCTGGACGTGAAGCTTACCCTGGGGATGTATTCTACTTGCATTCACGTTTATTAGAACGTGCAGCACGTGTTAACGCTGATTATGTAGAGCAGTTTACAAAAGGGGAAGTTAAAGGTAAAACCGGTTCATTAACTGCCTTACCAATTATTGAAACCCAAGCTGGTGACGTATCTGCTTTCGTTCCGACCAACGTTATTTCGATTACTGATGGTCAAATTTTCTTAGAAACGAATTTATTTAATTCTGGAGTACGTCCCGCAGTTAACCCAGGTATTTCGGTATCGCGTGTTGGTGGTGCGGCACAAACTAAAGTAATCAAAAAATTATCAGGTGGTATTCGTACTGCTTTAGCTCAATATCGTGAGTTAGCTGCATTCTCACAGTTTGCTTCGGATCTTGATGATGCAACGCGTAATCAGTTAAGCCATGGTGAAAAAGTAACTGAATTACTTAAACAGAAACAGTATTCACCTTTGACCGTCGCTGAACAGTCTGTAGTGCTATTTGCAGCAGAACGTGGTTATTTAGAAGATGTTGAATTGCCAAAAGTATTGGCTTTTGAAGCAGCGCTTCTTTCTTATGCGCACAGTCAATATACAGATTTTATGGCTGAGCTTGCTAAAACTGGTAATTACAATGATGATGTTGAGAATAAGCTAAAAGAAATTCTAGATAGCTTTAAATCTACACAGACTTGGTAGTTATCAAGCAGAGGTGAATAAATGGCTAATGCAAAAGAGATAAGAACGAAAATCGCAAGTATTCAAAGTACTCAAAAGATTACACGAGCGATGGAAATGGTTGCCAACTCTAAAATGCGAAAAACGCAAGATAGAATGGCAGCAAGTCGTCCTTATGCAGAGTTAATACGTAACGTAATTGGACATTTAGCGTTAGTACAATCATGTGTTAAGCATCCTTACCTAAATGAACGGGATGTTAAGCGTGTTGGTTACCTGATCATTTCAACCGATCGAGGTTTATGTGGTGGTTTAAATATTAATTTATTTAAAACTGTTGTAGCTGATATGCAGAATTGGCAGGAAAAAGGTGTTGAATCTGATTTAGCTGTGGTTGGGTCACGTGGCGTTTCTTTTTTTACTTCGTTAAAAGCTAATATTTTAACACAAGTAACAGGGTTAGGTGATGATCCAACCCTTTCTGATTTAATCGGACCTGTGAAAACAATGTTGCAAGCTTATGATCAAGGTAAAATTGACCGTCTATATATTGTGACTAATCGATTTATCAATACCATGACGCAAAAACCAATGATACAACAGTTGATACCACTTGAACCTGCTGATGATGAAGAGCTTAAATCTAAAACTTGGGATTATATCTATGAACCAAGTGAAAAATCATTATTAGATGTGACAGTTCGTCGTTATATTGAATCACAAGTTTACCAAGCTGTTGTTGAAAACTTGGCAAGTGAACAAGCGGCCAGGATGGTCGCAATGAAGGCGGCAACTGATAATGGTGCAAATCTCATCAGTGAGTTACAAATTGTCTATAATAAAGCACGTCAAGGTGCTATTACTAATGAGTTGATAGATATTGTATCGGGCGCAGCAGCAGTTTCAGGTTAACGTTAAAGTCATGTTGCATTTTAATGTGCAACTGATTAATTAAGATTAAGACATAGAGGATTAAAGATGGCTACTGGAAAGATTGTCCAGATTATCGGCGCAGTTGTTGATGTCGAATTTCCAGAAAATGCGGTACCAAATATTTATGACGCATTAGAGGTGGAAACTGGCGCAGATAAACTTGTTCTGGAAGTTCAGCAACAATTAGGTGGCGGTGTCGTATGCTGTATTGCAATGGGATCTACTGATGGATTACGTCGTGGATTAAATGTTGTTAATACCGGTCATGGTATTGAAGTTCCTGTTGGTACTGAAACACTAGGTCGTATTATGAATGTGTTAGGTGATCCAGTTGATAATGCTGGTCCAATTAACGAAAAAGAGCGTTGGGGGATTCACCGTAATGCACCAAATTATGACGAGCTAGCTAACTCGACTGAATTACTTGAAACAGGTATAAAAGTAATCGACTTAATTTGCCCATTTGCTAAAGGTGGTAAAGTTGGTTTGTTTGGTGGTGCCGGTGTAGGTAAAACAGTTAACATGATGGAATTAATCCGTAATATCGCGATTGAACATTCAGGTTATTCTGTATTTACTGGTGTGGGTGAACGTACACGTGAAGGGAATGATTTTTATCATGAAATGCGTGAATCAAACGTACTTGATAAAGTATCATTGGTTTATGGTCAAATGAATGAGCCACCAGGAAATCGTTTACGGGTAGCTTTGACGGGTTTAACTATTGCCGAAAAATTCCGTGATGAAGGTAAAGACGTTTTGTTATTTATTGATAACATTTATCGTTATACGTTAGCGGGTACTGAAGTATCTGCATTATTGGGTCGTATGCCATCTGCGGTTGGGTATCAACCTACATTAGCTGAAGAAATGGGACAATTGCAAGAGCGTATCACATCAACTAAAAAAGGATCGATCACTTCGATTCAAGCCGTTTATGTGCCAGCTGATGACTTAACTGACCCATCACCAGCAACAACATTTGCCCACTTGGATGCAACAATTGTATTAAGTCGTCAAATTGCATCATTAGGTATTTATCCGGCAGTGGATCCACTTGATTCAACTAGCCGTCAATTAGATCCGTTAGTTGTTGGTCAAGAGCATTACGATTGTGCGCGTGGTGTTCAATCAATCTTACAACGTTATCAGGAGTTGAAAGATATTATCGCAATTCTTGGTATGGATGAATTATCTGAAGATGATAAATTAACCGTTGCTCGTGCGCGTAAGATACAACGTTTCTTATCTCAACCGTTCTTTGTTGCTGAAGTATTTACTGGTTCGCCGGGTAAATATGTTCCATTGAAAGATACGATTAGTGCTTTTACAGGTATTATGAATGGTGATTATGACCATTTACCTGAACAGGCATTCTATATGGTTGGTTCAATTGATGAAGCAATTGAGAAAGCAAAATCTCTGTAAGAGATAATTAGTGTGGAGAGTGTATTATGGCACTAACTTCCTATCAATTAGAAGTTGTTAGTGCTGAATCTCACCTTTTCTCAGGTGAGGTTCAGCGAATCAGAATAACCGGTAGCGAAGGTGAACTAGGTATTTATCCTGGTCATACTCAGCTGCTAACAACGATTAAACCCGGTATGGTTGGTATTGTTAAAGCTGATGGGGAAGAAGAATTTATCTATCTATCCGGTGGTATTTTAGAAGTGCAACCAACAATGGTGACTATTCTGGCCGATACGGCGATTCGTGGTGAAGATCTTGATGAAGCGAGAGCAAAAGAATCGGTAAGACAAGCTAAAGAACATATCAATAATCCAAGTGGTGATATGACTTATGCACAAGCATCAGCTGAATTATCAAAAGCACTGGCTAAATTACGAGTTATCGATTTAACACGAAGTAATCGCTAATAGCTATCTATTCCGTTATCGTGCTGTAGGCACGATAATTTCTTTCTTCTTTCTAAAGTTTAATAAGGCGTATCTATAAATATCTATATCCAGGATGAATACGTTATTATTCGACTATGATCAAATCATACGTATCGGTTAATAAGTGACTTTTCTGGTAATCCATATAACGTCAACAGTTCTCTAACCCCAGTCTATTCGTTTTTTGTGCAAGATGTATATTGATCTTTTTCTATATAAACAGCTTAATAATTAATTTTTGCGATTTAAACTAACATAGTTTAGCTTAATTTCTAAAAATAATGTTCAACTATTAAATTGCAGTATATCGATAGGTAAAAATCGGGTAAAAATAAATAATCACTATGTAATGAGAGCCACCATGACTTCAAATGTAGAAAGAGATGTTTTAAAAGAAACAAAATAGGGAACTTGCTTACTTGTTTAGTTATTATAAAATAAAATGCTGGCTGAGGACCATATTGAAAAATCAATTTAATTACAATAAGCTTTGAAATTACATTTTTTTACTGATTTAGGATTTTAGATTGCTTAAAAAGCTTATATCGGAATGATGATCTTTTGAATCAAGCTTAAAGCATGAAAATAAAGACTTTTTTCAAGGGTTTAATCATGTCAAGACGCTATCTATAAAAGAATATATTAGTTAAAACATGTCATTAAAAAGTAAGGGAAGAAAGAATTAATTAATATAATTTTTTTGACCAACCTAATTTATTAGATAAATTTTTAAAGTAATTATAATTAGCGGTGTGAATAAGGTTAAATTCACATTGAGAACGTTTAATAATGATTTCATCATTTGCTTCAGCTGTTAGGATAATTTGACTATCGCAGGAAATTTGGAGTTGTTCCTTAGTAGTTGGGCATTTAAGTTTAATCACATTATCACTTTTTATCACTAGCGGTCTAGCAGATAATGAATGTGGAAACATTGGTGTTATAATAAAAGCATCCAAGTTAGGCGTTATAATAGGCCCTCCAGCGGAAAGTGAATAAGCAGTAGAACCAGTTGGTGTGGATATGATTACGCCATCGGCGCGTTGTGAAAATGCTTTTTTATTATTAATATAAGCATCATATTCAATCATATGTGCCACATGCTCAGGATGAAGAACGATTTCGTTGACAGCAAAACTAGAAACTGTGTTTGTCCCTTTTTTATTGTAGATGGAAACTTCAAGCAAAAATCGTGGATCATCGATATATTCACCTGATAAAACTTCGCTTAAACTATCAATCGCATTATTGGGATTAATATCAGTTAAAAATCCAAGATTTCCACGATTGATACCAATAATTTTAATTTTATAATGTGCCAAATAACGTGCGACTCTTAAGATATTACCATCCCCACCTATTACAATAGCGAGTTCGGCTTGCTGACCAATTTCTTCCAATGAAGCATAATGCTCAACGGCAAATGAGAGGTGATTTTGTAGTTTATCTTCAACTAAAACTCGATAGTTGTTACTTTTTAACCATGTATAAATTATTTGATGAGTAGCGAGCGCAGCAGGTTGTCTTGGAATACCGATTAATCCAATGCAATTAAATGGTTTACTCATAAAATCATCCTTAGTAATTTATTGATTATTTGCAATAAAATAGTTTTATTCCTTCCGCTTGACGGTCTGGTCTTGTAATATTGAATTTTATCCCCATAATACCTTAAATAAAAATATTTTTGATAATTTTCGGAGTAACCTATGACTGATCAAGAAAAGACTATGTCAGAAACTAATGAAGATATTAACACAAAACCAGAATCGACAGATAATTTTGCTGATACAACATCTGAAAAAGACGTGCAGCAATCACAGTTGGAAGCCTTACTAAAGGAAAAAGATCAACTCATTGCGAATCTGGAAAAAGATCTACAAATCGCTAAGAAGAATGAAAGCGAAGCAATGGTACGAGCAAGGGCCGAAATTGATAATGTGCGTAAACGTGTCGAACAGGATATTGAAAAAGCACATAAATTTGCGTTAGAAAAATTTTCCAATGAGTTATTACCGGTGATTGATAATCTTGAACGTGCTTTGCAAGCTACCGATAAAGAGAATCCAGAGCATAAAGCAACGGTAGAAGGATTAGAATTAACCCTTAAATCATTTTTAGATACTGTGAAAAAATTTGGTGTTGATATTGTGTCTACCGAAGGTGGTCAATTAAATCCAGATGTACATCAAGCTATTACTATGATTGAATCGCCAGAACATCAATCAGGGCAAATTGTTAATACAATTCAAAAAGGTTATACCCTAAATGGTCGTTTACTTCGTCCAGCAATGGTAGTTGTGGCAAAGTAAACCCTATGCTCATATCTGAGCTATATCGTTACTTTTATTGATTTAATAACTAAAAAAGCCATATTTTTATTATGGCTTTTCAATGTTTAAATTCTATTTATTTAAAATTTATTGATGCCACACTCCACGAATAGGACGTGCATAATGGGCTAATATAGCAATCATACAGATTTCAATTGAGGCTGACCAGTAGATATGTCCAAGAATTTCACTCCATAATTCATAACCATTAAGATTCCATAACCAACCGACTTTACCATGATCATAAGCTGGGTTTCTAAAACCAAATAATGGAATGAAAAAACCATGCATGATGACAGTGATGAGAATACCGTATAATGCTCCATACCACTTCCTAATGGTATTCCAAAAATAAGCAATATATACATAAACAAAAGCAAAGGCAAAGCTGAATAACCAATGGTAAAGCGTTACTGCACCATTAACCGTCGTAGCTTGATATATATAATCAAGGCTATGCGAATTAAAACCTGTCCAACCTAACCAAGCATCAATATTTGCCCCAGGTGGTGAGACTTCGCCTGGTTGACGAGGTGGCATATTGACTTCTGAGCCCCATTTTACTAACGAACTCATAAATCCACCAATGAGAGTGGTCCAAATTATAATTTTACAATCAACACTATTTTTAAATACTTTTAACATATTAATATCTCTTTAAGATAAAAACGCAATTATTATTATATAGTTAAATCAGGTAAAAGACACTTAACACATGTACCATGCGATGTATTATTACGATTTTTTATAATTAATTTACCACGATGTAATTTTATGATTCGACTAACAATACTTAACCCCAGGCCAACGCCTTTATAGCGCCTATCCATACGAAAAAAAGCCTGAGTTAATTGAGACAGTTTCGATTCATCAATACCAATACCTTCATCGATCACTTCAATGATGATATGATGATCAAATTGATGGCAATCGATAATAATTTGGCTGTTTGGTGGACTGTATCGTGATGCATTTTCTACTAAATTACGTAATAAAAGACAAATTAGGGTATGATCGCCTTTAAATAATAAGGGGCCATCACTTAATTGCCAGATTAAGGTTTGCTGCTTTGTCTGTAGCATATCTGTAAGTTCATTTGCAAGCTGATTAAAAATATCAGTCTTAAAATTGACGGTTTGTTCTGAACCGCTGATAAACTTTTGGCTGGTACGTGCTAAAGTGAGTAACTGTTCAACCGTATTAACTAAACGATCGATTCGTTCGATTAATTCCTGACAGTCGATATTTTCATTACGTTCTAATAATTCCAAATGTAAGCGTATACCGGCTAAAGGTGTTCTTAATTCATGGGCAACATCCGCAGTAAATAAGCGTTCTTGTTGTAATGTTTCATCTAATCGCATAAATAATCCGTTTAATGCTTGTGTAATCGATTTAATTTCATTCATTTGGCTTAGCGGATCAATTGGCGTCAGATTTTCTGCGGTACGCAGTGATAATTTTTTTTGTAATCGCTCTAATGGCTTGGTGATTTTTTTAATTGCCTGATAAGCCAGTAGTAACGTAATTGACATAATTGTAAAGGTTGACACTAATAATACTAAGATAGCTTCAAATTCTTCTTGTTTAACAACTGTATCGGTTATTTTTTTGCTGAGCGTTAAATCAACCATAACATCGATTTGTTCTTTACTTTCATGCCATAACCATAATACGGTAATTGTTTGACAAACAAGCATAAGTAAACCAAGTGTAATAAACAGATTCCAGCGAATACTATATTTTAGGTTTACGAATGTTTGTTTTAATTGCATTTTTGGTATTTCCTAGCGATGATGATTAATTTAAAGTAAAACGATAACCGTAACCTCGAACGGTTTGAATAAATTTTTTGCCAATTTTTTGTCTAAGACCATGAATATGAACTTCAAGTACATTTGAATTAGGATCACTACTCCATGTATATAAATCATTTTGTAATACTTCACGATGAATTTGTTGCTCCGGTTTAGTCATTAATCTGGCTAATAAGGCAAACTCTTTTGGTGTGAGTGTAAGAGGAATTTGATTATCAAACGCGATGTGTTGTTTAAGATCAATCGTAAAACGGCCACAACAAATAATATTATGGCAAATACCTTCATGACGACGAATTAAGGCTCTCACCCGAGCAAGTAACTCTTGTAAAGCAAAGGGTTTAATTAAATAATCATCGGCACCTAAATCTAAACCTTCGACGCGATCTTCAATTGTATCACGGGCAGTTAGAATCAATACTGGTACAGCATTGTTTTGTTTACGCCATTTGCGAAGTAATTGCAAACCATCACAATCAGGTAAACCTAAGTCAAGTATAATAACACTAAATACAAAGTTTTCTATCAATTGTTCAGCTTGTTTACCATTTTCGGCAAGTTCACAAACAAAACCTTCAGCAGTCAATGCTTTATGCAATCCTTTTTGTAATAATGTATCATCTTCGGTTATTAATATTTTCATTAGCTACCCTTATTCATTATGATTTATTATCCAATAAGTTACGTTTTTTCCGGCTTTAATTACTTTCATTATTACATCAAAAAATTTTCCACAAAATGATAAGACAAAAAAATTTATTATTTGTTCCCAAGCAATTTTGTAATATTCATCGTAACTTATGAGGTTCTTAGCCAAAAATAAAAATATAGAATAGTCAGTACTATCCTTTAAATTTAATTAGTATAACTAACGTTAATATTTAGTAATCCCAAAACGAATAAAAAAGAAAAATATTATTCGATAAATGCAACTTATAATTTCTACGGTTAATTTCCCACATTTTGGCCAATAATAATTGAGCAAATAAGTACTAATTAAACTGATTATAATTCCAAAGATAATATCAAATGGCCAATGTATACCTAGATAAATCCGTGACCAGCCTATCAACAAAGCAATAATCAACGTTATTAAACAAGCTATTTTCTGTTGCGGATGATGTTTAATATTAAAAAATAGAGTAAAGGTAATAGCGAATATAAAAGTGGTATGTTTGCTAGGAAAAGAATTTCCCTCTGCATGAAATAAAAAATTAGTGCCTGTGGCTAAACTAAAGGGACGAGGGATAACAATCATAAGTCGTAATACTGTGGTCAAACTCAAGCTAACTAATATAACAAGTAAGATTTTAGCAATGATTTCGCGTGAAATTGGTCGCCTTAGCCACAGATAGATAATAGTTAATATAGGTAAATAAATGAGATAGTTAGCACATAAAATAGCAAATGTAATCATAAAATGAGGCGCATCTGCTGCAGCATTGATCATCATAAATAGGCGGTAATTTAAGTCACTTAACATAGGTTATTCAAGTTATGATGTCTATTAATATGTTGCTTGATTTTAATAAGCTAATCTTAAAAAAACCTTAAGGGAGCATTGCTGATAAGAAAATAAAATGATTTGAGCTTAATTAGCTTTTCATGTCCAGCTGATGAATTGGGTAAGATTATATCTATCAAGGATGTAATAAGTATTAACTTATTAAAAATGACAGCCAAACTTATTTATTATCTGACTGTCATGGCGATTATATTATATGGTTAATTAACCTAAGATTTTCTCTAATTCGTGGGTAACTTTTTCAACTGGTTGTGTGCCATCTATGCGGAAATATTCAGTATTACCTGCTTTTTTCTCATTTTGATAATAATTAATTAACGGTTTAGTTAATTGATGATATTCGACTAAACGTTTTTTTACGATATCTTCATGATCATCCTTACGAATTGTAAGGGGTTCTCCAGTGATATCATCAATACCTTCATTTTTCGGTGGGTTATATTTCACGTGATAAACACGTCCAGATGTTTGATGAATACGTCGTCCACTCATACGATCGACGATAACTTCATCAGGTACATCAAATTCTAATACATAATCAACCTTAATCCCTGACGCCTTCATGGCATCAGCTTGTGGTACGGTACGTGGAAATCCATCAAGTAAAAAACCATTTTTACAATCTGGTTGGCTAATACGTTCTTTTACTAGTGCGATGACTAAATCATCGGTAACTAATTGACCCTTATCCATAAGTTCTTTAGCTTGCAAGCCTAACGATGTTTGTGCTTTGACCGCTGCGCGTAACATATCACCTGTCGAAATTTGTGGTATACCATATTTTTGCATAATAAACTGAGCTTGAGTTCCTTTTCCCGCTCCTGGTGCACCTAATAGAATGATTCGCATTATACAATAACCTCTTTTATTTATAATTTATTCACCCAAAACAGGGCGATAATGAAATTTAACTTTGCTAGTGGATACCAATCCATCATTTTGACAAATATAATTGATTGCTCCGCAACCCTTAATTTGTTGTAGAAATGCTGAACATACTGGGCAAAGGTATTGCTCATCGTAATTTTGATGGCAATGTTCACAATAACAAATTTTAGGGCTAGTCCGTTTCATTGGTTGATGGCACACCGGACAAACCCCTTCAATATTAGATAAATTCTGTTCGTTGTTCATAAAATTTTAACGGCGTCCTTTAACATGCTTTAATAAACGTCGGCGCTTACGTTGTTGTGATGCAGTTAAGCTATTTTTTCGACCCTCAAATGGATTGGCACCTTCTTTAAATTGAATACGGATAGGCGACCCCATGATTTTTAGAGAACGTCTGAAATAGTTCATCAAATAACGTTTATAAGAATCAGGTAGATCGGTGACTTGATTACCATGGATAACCACAATTGGTGGGTTATAACCTCCAGCATGGGCATATTTTAACTTAACACGTCGGCCTTGAACCAAAGGCGGTTGATGATCATCTTGCGCCATCTGCATAATTTTAGTTAATAAGGCAGTATTAACGCGACGCGTAGCGCAATCATATGCTTCTTGTATAGAATCAAATAAATTACCTACACCACTACCATGTAATGCCGAAATAAAATGTAACCGGGCAAAATCAATGAAATCTAATCGATCATCCAACGTCGATTTGATTTGTTCTTTGACATCCATTGATAAGCCATCCCATTTATTGACAGCAATCACTAGCGAACGTCCGCTATTAATAATAAAGCCAAGTAAAGAAAGGTCTTGATCGGAAATACCCTCTCTGGCATCAATCACCAAAATCACAACGTTAGCATCTTCGATCGCTTGTAGGGTTTTTATAACAGAAAATTTTTCTACCGTTTCATTAATTTTACCGCGTTTACGAACACCGGCGGTATCAATTATGATGTATTCACGCTCATCACGAGTCATCGGTATGTAAATACTATCGCGTGTGGTGCCGGGCATATCATATACAATCACGCGTTCTTCACCCAAAATTCGATTAGTGAGTGTTGACTTACCTACATTTGGTCGACCAACAATAGCTACTTTTATTGGTTGATTAATTAATGCTTGAGTATCATCTAATATTGAATCATCATAAGATTCAGGTAAAGCACTTGTATCATCGTCGCTATTATCTTCTACGATGGTGTCTGCAAAATGAAAAATGGGTTCTAAGACTGTTTCAATCAATGAAGTTACACCGCGTCCATGGCTGGCCGCAATTGGGTAAACTGAACCTAGCCCTAATTCATAAAATTCGTTTGTCACAACATCAGCATCAAGTCCATCCGTTTTATTCACCACTAGGAAATTTGGTTTTGAGCGACTACGTAAGTGATTGGCAATTGCATGATCAGCTGGCATTACGCCGGCTCTGGCATCAACCATAAATAAAACAATATCAGCTTCTTCGATTGCCTGTAAGGATTGATCTGCCATAAAGCTTTCAATGCCTTCTTCTGAGCCATCAATTCCACCCGTATCAATAACAATATACTCGTGACCTTTAATTTCAGCACGACCATACTTACGATCGCGAGTTAATCCTGGGAAATCGGCCACCAAAGCATCTCGGGTTTTGGTCAAACGATTAAATAGTGTTGATTTGCCGACATTCGGCCGACCAACTAATGCAATGACAGGTATCATGTCAATTCTCTTATTAATGGCGCCAATTCTATCGTTAAATCGATAAAAATTGACGGTAAATTCAGTTCTATACTAATAAAGTTTAGTGAGCACTCTCTATTACAACCGCAGGTAACTTAGCTTCTGCTGATAATGAAAAATGCGCTTAAACTAATATTATTTAATATTAATATTGTTCTAACGATTTAAACAATAATTAAACTAAAATACTTATTAACTTAATAACCAAACCTTTATTGTTGTAATTTCTAAAATATTAGGTCGTAAAAACGACCTAATAATATCATTGATTTTATTTTAAGTGTGTTAACTATCAATCAAAAAATATACTATTCTCCATTATTTTAGGCCATATGCATAAATATCGCCATTTTTGGCCTGAATAATTAAATCATTATCAACAACTAACGGTTTGGAGAGTAAGCCACTACTATTCACTTGAGTTTTTGCCGTAATATTACCTGTATTACTATCAATGAGATAGAGATAACCTTCATAATCACCGACAACAATATAATCATGATAAATAACCGGGTCAGTTAACTGACGATGTAATAAATCAGATAGTTTCCAAACAACCGTACCATCATTTTTTGTTAAAGCATAAATATTATCATTTTGATCAACGGCAAACAGATGGTTTTGATTCATGACTAAACTATGGTAAGAACCGATAGGTTTTTTCCAAATAATTTGTCCATCGCTTAAATCTAATGCGACAATATTGCCATTATAGCCTACAGAATAAACTAAACCTTGTTCAATAACTGGTGAAGAATCGACATCATTTAGTTTTGCAATTTCCGTAGAACCTTTTGGCTGTGAAATACGTTGTTGCCATATTAATTGCCCATCTTTAGCAAAGTAAGCACTTACATGACCACTATTATCGCCCGTTACAATGGCACCATAAGCCAGCGTCGGTGTTGATTGCCCACGTAATGTTAGTGTTGGCACTTCAGTAGTAATTTCCCATAATTCATTGCCACTATCACGATTGAAACACTGAATGTAACCATTTGAGGTTGAAACAATAAGATTATCATTAACCAAAATCGGTTTAGCTAAGATTTCGCCTTTGGCCTCTTTTTGCCACATGATCATACCAGTGTATTTTTCTAAAACATAAAGTGTTGCACGCTCACTACCTACATAAACATATTTCTCATCTACCGTAACACCACCGGACAATAAAGCGGATTGACTACTAAATAATGAGCTCGTTGAAACATCAATATTCCATAGGGTATTACCAGTAGTTAAATCAATAGCTTTAATTTGTCCTTTACGACTAGCTGCGTAAACCACATTAAGATAGGCATCAGGCGATAATAATGAATAGATTTTTGTATCGCCTGATAAGTCATTATGCCAAAGCTGATGAAGTGGAAATGCGGTATCAATAACTGGAGAAGGTGCCACTTCAACGGTATCTTGTTCTCCTCCAAATAGTGAACAACCAGAGGTCACCGATGCAATCGAAATGACGATAGCACTTACCAAAAAATATTTACGCAAATTCATATTATTTTCCTATGGCAATGTTAAATTTCATTTATCATAATTTAACATTCAGTATAAATTTAATGTCATGATTTTGATGATAAAAGCCAATAATAGCAAATTTAAACCTTGATCAGATTAATTCTAACCAATCAAATATTACTTTTAAACATCGCAAACATTTATATTAAAAATTGAAATATCTCATCAATAATAAAGCTACTTTATTATTCTGCTTTAGATTGTTGAGCAGCCTTCTCTTGTTCAATATTCTGTATATCACGCAAAATTTCAGCGTTATTGCGTTTCATTTTTATATATTCAGCTAGTTTTTCAGGAACAGAACTTGCTAGCGCTGCATCATAAGCATTAAATGCGTCTTGATATTTTTCAAGTTTAATAAAAATGTCGCCCCGAATATCATTAACAGCCCCTGACCATTTTGGACTCTTTATTTGATTTAAAGTAGCCAAACTATCTTGATATTTGTCCAACTGATATTGTAATTTAGCAATTCGGATATTGATAATGGCTAATATCAATTCGGAGTTTGTATAGCTACGCGCATTAATCAGTAATGATTCAGCACCAGCATAATCTTTTAGTGTTTCAACATAGAACTGTGCCGCTTTCAAATCCGCAAAAATACCATAGATATTATCGTTTTCATTAGCAAATGCGACTAACTCATCAATTGATTTAGGATCTGCTGGGTCTACTTTATTAATTAAAGATTCATACTTCTCAGATGCGATAGCAAGTTGTTCGGTCTTATATGATTGCCAATAATACCAACCTGCTACACTGATTAAAATGATAATAACAATAGGAACAATAATTTTCCATGTTCTATTAAAAAAATAAATGATTGTGTTTAACTGTTCTTCTGTATCAGAATGACTCACATTATTCTCCTCAATCCATAATGTTCATACAATATTCGGCAACACTGTTTTGGGCAACATCAAATTGTTCACCACTTTGTAAATTTTTAATGATCACTTTGTTAGCTGAAATTTCATTTTCACCAATTATGATCGCGATCTTAGCACCATGTTTATCTGCTTTGCTGAATTGCTTTTTGAAATTGCTGGTACCATAGTTTGTCATAATACGCTTATCTGGCATCACATCATGTAATTGCTCAGCTAATTGTTGGGCGACCGCTAGGGTTTTATCTCCTGATGATATCATATAAATATCAATGTTATTATTACTTTTCAATTCAGGATTAACGCTTTGAATCAGTAAGATTAATCTTTCTGCACCGATGGCGAAGCCAACTGCTGGAGTCGATTTTCCGCCAAGTTGTGACACCAAGCTATCATAACGCCCTCCACCACAAACGGTACCTTGAGCCCCTAAACTGCTTGTTACCCATTCAAATACAGTACGATTATAATAATCTAGACCTCTTACAAGACGTTGATTAATATTATATTTAATACCATTATCGTCGAGTAATTTGCATAAACCTTCAAAATGTTCATATGATGGCGCATCTAAATATTCGAATAATTTAGGCGCTTCATTTAATAATTCTTGAATATCGGCATTTTTTGAATCTAAAATCCGTAATGGATTGGTATATAAACGACGTTTACAGTCTTCATCAAGCCGATCTTGATGCTGTTCTAAATAACTGACTAATGCTTGTTTATAATTGGCGCGCGATTCTAATGAACCAATACTGTTAAGTTCTAACGTGGTATGTTCAGCAATTCCTAATGCTTTCCATAATCGTGCGGTCAATAAAATTAATTCTGCATCGATATCGGGTCCAGTAAGACCAAAGACTTCGACACCGAATTGGTGAAATTGACGGTAACGTCCTTTTTGTGGACGTTCATGCCGGAAAGCAGGACCAAAGTACCATAAACGCTGTTCTTGATTATATAATAACCCATGCTCAATTCCAGCTCGAACACAACCTGCTGTTAGTTCAGGTCTTAGGGTTATACTCTCATTTTCATTGCGATCATTGAAGGTGTACATCTCTTTTTCAACGATATCGGTAACTTCACCAACAGCGCGTTTGAATAATGCGGTATCTTCAACGATTGGAGTACGAATTTCATTATAGCCATAGCTATTAAAAACACGTTTCACTGTTTCTTCAACTTGTTGCCAGAGCATGCAATCAGTTGGAAGTAAATCGTTCATACCACGAATAGCTTGTATCTTTTTTTCTGCCATTTTGTTCACTATTTTAATTTAAGTTCGTTACAATTCTTTAGTTTCGATTCGGTTTTTTAAAAGCATTGCTTTTGCACGAATTTTAGTTTCCAATTCTTCGATCATTTTATCATTCTCAATACGATCTATGCGAATACCGTCTTCATAAAAACCACTTTTATTATGTCCACCAGCTACACCTAAGGTTGAGGCTAAGGCTTCACCAGGACCATTTACTACGCAGCCGATAATTGAAACATCCATCGGTGTAATAATATCTTCTAAACGTTTTTCTAATTCATTAACAGTATTGATGACATCAAACTCTTGCCGTGAGCAGGTTGGACAGGCGATAAAATTAATTCCGCGCGCACGGATGCGTAATGATTTTAAAATATCAAAACCTACTTTTACTTCTTCCGTTGGATCGGCAGCTAATGATACTCGTAAGGTGTCACCGATGCCTTCCGACAATAACATACCCAAGCCAATTGCCGATTTAATTGAGCCACTTCTTGCTCCACCGGCTTCAGTAATACCTAGATGAAGTGGTTGCTTGATCTGCTTTGCCAATAAACGATAGGCATCAACCGCATTAAAAACATCGGATGCTTTAACACTGACCTTAAATTGATCAAAGTTAAGACGATCA
The DNA here is from genome assembly GCF_019641635.1 of Frischella sp. Ac48. Taxonomy (NCBI): domain Bacteria; kingdom Pseudomonadati; phylum Pseudomonadota; class Gammaproteobacteria; order Orbales; family Orbaceae; genus Frischella; species Frischella sp. Ac48. Next base: position 134,944 of record NZ_JAETXP010000016.1, on the reverse strand, counting down.
AGAATATCTACATGGCGCATAGCTGATTCGACAATTGCCTGCGGTGTCGGTTCGCCGTATTTTTCCTGAATATCTTTTTCCAACGAACCTGAGTTTACACCAATGCGAATCGGAATATTCTTATCTCTGGCACAATCAACGACAGCACGAATTCGGTTTTCATTCCCAATATTACCAGGGTTAATCCGCAAACAATCAACACCATATTCAGCAACTTTCAAGGCTATTCGATAGTCAAAATGAATATCGGCAATCAATGGTACTTTTGCTTGCTGTTTGATGAATTTGAATGCTTCCGCTGCATCCATCGTCGGAATTGAGACCCGTATAATATCCACGCCAACGCGTTCTAATGCTTTGATTTGAGCAACTGTACTTTCTACATTGGTTGTCCGAGTATTGGTCATTGATTGTACCGCAATTGGTGCACCATTACCAATCGGCACATTTCCGACATTAATTCTTGTAGATTGCCGTCGCTTAATCGGGGAATCTTTGTGACCCATAAGTTAGCCTAAACTGAACATAAAATAAATTGGCTAATCTTAACAAGATTTCTTAAAAATGTCTGTAAATGAAAACGAAAAATATCAGTATTATCTAAAGTTTTTACATTCAAATTTTTTCACAATGGTCGTCACTGATTTTATTCCTGATTATACGATCTTTATCAATACTGATTAAGTTTTCTATATAAATAGCAAAATTCGAAGGAATAATTCAGTAAGTGCAAAAAAATATTCCCTTAATTAAATATTAGTTGTTGATTCTGATGTGGCAGTATAGTGGTTAACTTCAACTAAATTTTGGTTATTATCTTTCCAAACAGAAAACCAAGTTATGCCTAACGCAAATAAAATAATTACGATCGTCATGAAGAAAAGAATGTTACCTAAACGTTTCTGCTGCGGTTTTTGTGAATAATTTTTCATTTTTCGCTTAGGTCTTTGCTTTGATTTCATTTTTAAGAATGGTAAATACTCTTCTGGAGGTAATCCAACGATTTCAGCATAGGATTTAATATAGCTCTTGAAAAAAACATCAGGAATATAGAGAGTGTCATCATTTTCAATATCTTGAATGATAGCAGAATGGATATAAATTTTAGCAGCAATATCCGTTTGAGATAAATTTAATTCTTTTCGCAGAATGGATAATTTATTACCTAATGAAACATCTTGTTCATGGTTAGCGATATTTTCTTCGCTCATGAGCACCTCACAAAAGAAAAAGTATGGCATTGTCGATATTTCTATTATGATCTATGCTTATTCAAGCACAAAACCACTGATAGATTTAACATTTTATCACTGAATCAGTTTTTTGTACTAGCTACTATCATTGTTTTGTTGTTTGATTTTGGCGATTATTCTCAGAATGAGTATAATTTCAATGTTAGTGATAACAAAACTGTAAGCAATCACAGTACAACCAATCTATCTGCTAATATTCCGATCAATATTATTAATACACAAGTTAATGTATTAAAACGGCTCTATTATTAATTTAGCTATGATGGACGGATCATAGACTTTCCCTACCTGACGCGCAAATAACGCAACGCTATCATTAGCTGTATGCTCAAATATTTATTGCATCAAGAGGGGAAATATTTTCTTAATTCATTGTAATATAAGATTACATTTAGTTCCAAATTAATAGGCAATAATATTTTTTACCACGCCGTAATAATGTATAACGACCAAATAAACGATCGGCTTCGCTAAATTTATATTCGGCTACAGACTGCTTTTCTCCGTTGATTGAAATTGCATTAGATTCAATCATCGTTCTGGCTTGACCACGCGATGGTGCCAAGCCCGCATTAACTAATGCTTGTTGTAAATCGGCATCGGCTGTTAACGTAACAGTTGGCATACCATCTTGTTCAAGTTGAGCAAAATCGTCTTGAGATAATGATTTGAGTGAGCCAGAGAATAAACTTTCAGTAATACGTTTGGCTGCGATCAAACCGGATTCGCCATGAACTAATTTAGTGACTTCTTCGGCCAAGACATACTGGGCGCGGGGCGCAACGCCACTATTTTTATCTTCTTCTTCCAATGCATCAATGGCTTCCAGAGGCATAAAAGTGAAGAATTTAAGGAAACGATACACATCAGCATCCGCCGTATTGATCCAGAATTGGTAGAATTTATAAGGGCTGGTTTTTTTCGGATCTAACCAAACCGCACCACTTTCAGTCTTACCAAATTTTGTTCCGTCAGATTTAGTAATTAAAGGAACCGTTAATCCGTATACTTGTTGTTGGTTAAGGCGACGCGTTAAATCAATACCCGCAGTAATATTACCCCATTGATCAGAACCGCCTATTTGTAATATGACTTTATGCTGTTTATTTAAGCTTGCAAAGTCATATGATTGCAACAAACTATAAGAAAATTCGGTAAAAGAAATACCTTGATCTTCACGATCAATGCGTTGTTTAACCGATTCTTTAGCAATCATTTGATTAACGGAAAAGAATTTACCAACATCTCGCAGAAACGTTAGCACATTCATACCACCAAACCAGTCATAGTTATTGGCAACAATTGCAGCATTATCGCGACAGTTAAAGTCTAAGAATGGTGAAACTTGTTGCTTAATTTTATCTGCCCATTCTTGAACCGTATCTTGGGTATTGAGTTTGCGTTCAACTGCCTTAAAACTTGGATCGCCGATTAGTCCTGTTGCCCCACCTACTAATGCGACAGGTTTATGGCCGGCTAATTGAAAACGTTTTAAACACAGTAATGGTACTAAATGACCTAAATGCAGACTATCGGCAGTGGGATCAAAACCACAATACAAGGCAATTGGACCTTGCATCACTTGTTCGGTTAGCGCCGTTTCATCGGTAACTTGCGCGATTAGACCTCTTTCCTGAAGTTGTTTGATCACATTTATTGCCATAATATTACCTTGTATTTTGTATCCTATTTTCAGTTAAATGTTTATTTTACATTCATCATTTTTCGCGATGAGTATAACGCATTCTTGTAATATTGTCTTTTGTTGTCACATTTTTCTTTTATATGCATACCCGGCTTATTTTACCAACTAATTAATTAGTTATAAGCCGCATTCATTCTTTATTATGATAAAGTTTACTAGCCGTTTCAAAATGTGCTATTACATCTGCAGCTGGCTGTTTATCGAGTAAACTAACGAAGACAATTGTGATGGAAGCAAACACAAAGCCAGGAATCAATGAATAAAGATTGAACCATTCAAATTGAATCCACAACAGTACGGTGAGCGCACCGATCAACATCCCAGCTAAAGCACCGTTGCGGGTCATTCGTTTCCAAAAGACCGAGAAAATAATTAATGGTCCAAAGGCAGCGCCAAAACCAGCCCAAGCGTGACTCACCAGATTCAATACACTATTATTGGGATCGAGTGCCAATAAAATAGCGATGATTGCCACCAATAACACCATAAAACGCCCAATCCAGACTAATTCTTTTTGTTTTGCTTTTGGACGGATAAAAGCACGATATAAATCTTCAGTAATAGCACTAGAACAGACTAATAATTGACAACTAAGAGTACTCATAACTGCCGCTAAAATTGCAGCAAGTAGTACACCAGCCATCCACGGGTTAAACAGTAATTTGGAAAGCTCAATAAAAATACGCTCATGATTATCATTGCTTACTAAATAAGCATACTCAGGATGAGCAGAAAAATAGGCAATACCGAAAAATCCGACGGTGATTGCACCGACTAAACACAATACCATCCAGGTCATACTAATACGACGAGCATTCTTCATTACTTCGTGAGAATCGGCTGCCATAAAACGCGCTAAAATATGCGGTTGGCCAAAATAACCCAATCCCCAACCTAATAATGAAATAATAGTTATGATATCCATACCGGAAAATAGATTTAAATATTGTGGATTTAAATTTGCGATTGATGTGATTGTGTCACCAAAACTACCACACGAAATAATCACCATAATTGGAGTTAGAATTAAGGCAAACATCATCAAGCTGGCTTGCACTGTATCGGTCCAACTAACGGCTAAAAACCCCCCCACAAAAGTGTAAGCAATCGTTGCCCCCGCTCCAGCTAACATAGCCCAACCATAACTGAGACCAAAAGTACTTTGGAACAGTTTGGCACCAGCAACCACGCCCGAGGCACAATAAATAGTAAAGAAAACCAAAATAATAATCGCTGATATTAGACGTAGTAATGAACTTTTATCATTAAAACGACGTGCAAAATAATCAGGTAACGTTAAAGAATTATGATTCACTTCGGTAAAAACGCGTAAGCGCCCGGCAATCAATAACCAATTAAAATAAGCACCGATGATTAGACCAATGGCTATCCAACTTTGTGAAATACCGAACAGGAACACCGCACCGGGTAAGCCCATTAATAGCCAACCACTCATATCGGAGGCTCCGGCAGATAATGCTGTGACAAAACTGCCAATTTTACGACCACCTAATACATAATCGCCAAAATTTTTAGTGGCATAAAAGGCAAATAGTCCGATTGCAATCATTCCTACTATATAGATAGCAAACGTGACAATCATAGGTAAAGACATCATGAGTTTATTCCAAAAAAATAGTTAGCTCGCAAGCTTATCATAAAATTATCTAAAGCCCAAAAAACAACGAATATGGTCAAGTAATTTATTGGTTAATCATAATATTAGGGGCAATTTTATAATTTAGATTCACGATTGAACTATAAACCTTATATCAAGCGATGGTGAAATGCTGGTTACTTTTAAATAAACGGTGGGATGAACTCAATATAAAAAGGGGAATAGTCATAATCAATATTCAAGTAGTGTTAGCAACGTATTGAGCGAAAAATCAGCCACTAACTGATGATCGTAAATCTTGATTGATGATGTGTTAAACAAACGCACTAATTTAACAAGTCGATAAATTTAAATGATAAAATATAAAAAAAGGGGCTAAAGTATAGCCCCAAATTTTAGTGAAGGTATTTAATCATACAAAATCACTACGTTCACTTTTGACGATTTATTATTGTAATAAAGACAATACAGATTGTGGTACTTGGTTAGCTTGGGCTAACACAGAAGTACCAGCTTGTTGAAGAATTTGACCACGCGTCATATTTGATACTTCGGTTGCATAGTCAGCGTCTTCAATTCGGCTACGTGCAGAACTTAAGTTATTAACGGTATTGTTGATGTTATTAACCGTTGATTCGAAACGATTTTGTACCGCACCAAGCTCACCACGTAATGAATCAATTTTAGAAAGCGCTGCGTCAAGCGTTTTTAATGGATCAGCAGTAGGTGTGTCTGATACGTTGAAACCAGCTAGGCCTAATTCAGTACTATCAATTTTTTTCAAATTGATTTCAATGGTTTCGCCATCATTTGCTCCCACTTGGATTTTTAAAGATTTATCTTGGGAAAGAACTTTAGAACCATTGAAATCAGTTTGTTTAGAAACACGATCGATTTCGTCTAAGCGTTGATCAATTTCGTTTTGAATTGATTCAAGATCGCTTTGTGAGTTAGTACCATTAGCTGCTTGAACCGTTAATTCACGGATACGTTGTACGTTATTATTGATTTCGTTTAATGCACCTTCCGTCGTTTGGGCAATGGAAATACCATCATTTGCGTTACGTGCAGCCTGAGTAAGACCTTTAATATTTGAAGAAAAACGGTTTGCAATCGCTTGACCAGCAGCATCATCTTTTGCACTATTGATACGCATACCAGAAGAAAGACGTTCAATTGCTGTTCCTAACACGCTTTGTGAATTGTTCAGGTTGTTTTTTGCCACCAAAGACATGGTATTGGTATTAATTACTTGTGCCATATTTATATCCTCTTAAATTGTTAAAATATTCAGCTTATTATTTGTGTATCATTAATTTTGCTGACAGTTAAGTTATCGGTAGGCATTTTTGAAACTTTAATTTTTTTTAAAAATTTATTCGGAATTTTAAGATAAATTTATTTGATAAATTACATTTAATTAATAAAATTAATTGGTTATGTTTTTTCAGATTGTGTTTTATAACAGCATGTCGCTTTAAAACTTACTCTTTACTGGCTAGTAATCGGTGCGAAGATTTAGCAATTATGTTTTAGAATATAATAACTGATAGGATAAATCGCCTGATCGACCATTGTTAAACCATCGTGGATTAAAAAATGTGGTAAAAACGCATAGCCACGACTGGTCTTTATTAACTGCAATAAATTATTCAATGAGTTTACAGTAATCAAGTGCATTGTAGCGTCACATTGTTCTAGGGTTAATGCTCTCAATGGGCAATTTACATCATCATTAACAAATATTGGTAAGTCAGTAATGTCTTTAACGGTTGGACTTTTTAAACAACAAACCGGTAAATGATGTTTTTCGAACAATTGATAATCTTTATGAGTAATCTTGGTAAAGCTGATCACATAATCATAATCGTCCTGTTGAATAAGCTGATTCATTTCATCGGTTCTTTTGATGGTGAATTGATGCGTGTCCAAAGAAAATTGCTGCTTCTCAATTACAATATATCTAAATAATAATTCAGATATAAGTACTTTAGTTTGATGATTAATTAATGAAGCTTTTAAATCGCTAAATTGCTTTAATACTGTGGTAGCAAATACAAAGAATTGTTTGGCTGCAGGCGTTGGCGTTACGCCATCATATCCACGAACAAATAGCACCGTTTTTAATGTATATTCCATCTTTTTCAAGTGAGCGGTGATATTCGATTGACTTGAACCTAAAATTTTTGCTGTTTTATTTAATGAATTGGTCTCATAAATTGTTTTAAAAATTAAAAGCTCTTTAAAGTCCATTTAACTTAGTTGTTATCACATTTAATGATAACCTCATCTTAAATGAGAATTATTCATTAGTCAATTTAATCACTATACTTAAACTCCAACTAATTTAGGAGAAAAAATATGCCAGCAATGCAATATAAAATCAACTTACCGTCCGACTATGATATGAATATTATTAAAAAACGCATTAAAGATAATGGTCATAAAACTGATCGCTTTCCAGATCTTCTTTTCAAAGCCTACTTAATCACGGAAAAAGCAAATGGTAGTTTGACTAATAGTTATTGCCCACTTTATATCTGGCAAAAATCGACAAGTATGAACCACTTTATTTTTGATGGTTTTTTCGACAATATTCTTGATTCTTTTGGCTGGCAAACCATTAATATTGGTATTCCGTTACAAGTGGAGTTAACTGATGAATTTTCCCAAAGCCAATTTGTTTTAGAGGAATATCACGATATTGTGCCTCAGTCTAATTTAAAAAACTTTGTTTTTCAAACGACTGAATATCAGGATCAATTAGCTCGAGTCGTTATATATAATCCCGATAAATGGCAATATGTGAATTTTACCTTTTTTAAAAATAAACCACTAGTTACGGATAGAACCATTTATTCATTGCTGCATTTGTCATTGGGGTAAATCATCAAGCTATTTAAAAAGAGTAAAAAAATCCTAAACTTTTGCATGAAGCTGCCGATAAATCAATAAGCAAAATTTTGTCATGGGATGAGTTAGTTATGTCAATGAGTATATTAGGGATTGGTTCTGGTATCGATTTAAATGAAGTTTTAAGTCAGTTAGAAGCAGCCGAAAAGACCCGTTTAACACCAATTAAAACACAGCAAAAAGCAATTAATGCCAAAATCAGTGCCTTTGGTAAATTGAAAAGTGCACTGACAACGTTTAATTCAGCGACGGAAAAATTACAAAAAGCGGATCTTTTTCAGAGTCGCCAGATAACGGGTAGTGACAATTATTTTACCGCAAAAGCCAATAGTAAAGCTGCTTTAGGTAATTACAGCGTGAAAATTGATCAACTTGCTACGGCTAATTCGGTAGCATCAACCGCGATCAACGATAAAACGACACTACTTGGTAACGCTGACGAATCCCGAACTATTACCATTGAACAAGCTAATGGTGAAAAACTCGAAATTACTCTAGGTAAAGATGAAACATCTTTAGAAGCTATTGCTAATGCTATCAACAACGGTAAAGTAAATGATGGCAATAGTGGCACAGGTTCATCCAGCATGAATGCAGCCATTGTACAATCGGGGTCAGGTAGTTATCAATTAGTGATCACATCGAAAGAAACCGGTGAACAAAATGCGATTACAGCTATCTCATCAACCGATGAAACATTAAATGGTTTAATCCGTTTCGATAGTCAAAATGCTCAAACCAGTGCAATGAGCGAAGTTACTCAAGCAAAAGATGCCAAGTTTAGTTTAAATGGTATTGCGGTCACGAGCGCCAGTAATACCGTTAAAGATGTGGTAACCGGCGTTGATATTACTTTAAAGGCAGTAACCGAAACAGAACAAAACTTAGCCATCGAAGCGGATAATTCACAAGCGCAAGCTGCTATCAAAGAGTGGGTTGATGCGTATAATCAATTGCAATCTACTATGTCATCTTTAACCCAATTCACAGCGAATGATGCCAATTCTGCTGAATTAAATAGTAGCAATGGTCCATTAGTGGGGGATGCAACTTTACGTAATATTGATCAAAGTATTCGTTCAATTTTCTCGAAAGGTCAAGAAGGAGAAATCAGTGTATTGGCTCAAATTGGTATTAATATGGACAGTCATGGCACACTAACCATCAAAGAAAATGAACTCACCCAAGCTCTAAATAATCAAAGTGAAGCGGTGGCCGCATTGTTTGTAGGTGATGGCAAAACGACAGGTATCGCAAATGAAGTCTTTGCTAAAGTTAGCGGTTTTATTGACAGTGAAGGCACCATCGACACGGTAACTGATGGACTTAATAGCACCTTAAAATCATTGGAAAAACGTTACGATCAAGTTAATCAATCAATTGATCAAACGCTTGATCGTTATCGTACCCAATTTACTCAACTAGATGTATTAATTAGTTCGTTAGATAGTATGAGTAATTATTTAACCACCCAATTTGAAATGATGAAAAATCTGAAATAGGAGTGATTCGATGTATCAAGCCGGTTCAAAGGCTTATCAGCAAGTCAGTTTAGAAACCAGTGTTAATCAAGCTTCACCACATCAACTAATTGTGTTGTTGTTTGATGGTGCTCTTAACGCAATTAAATTGGCTAAATTATATTTAGAAAAAGGCAATATTGCTGGCAAAGGTGCGGCAATATCAAAAGCAATTAATATTATTGATAATGGTTTAAAAAGCTGTTTAGATATGGAAAAAGGTGGTGAAATTGCTGCTAATCTTGATAATCTTTATCATTATATCAGCCATCAATTAGTTTTAGCTAATTTACATAATGACTTAGAAAAATTGGTCAGTAGTTATGAACTACTTGATAATATTGCTCAATCTTGGCGTGAAATTGCTTAAATAACAGGAATGGAGATGAGTTTAACCGTATTAAAACAGTATCAGCAACTACAACAACTGATGCAAAATATGTCAACAGCAATACAGGATGACAATTGGTCAGCATTATCACGATTACAAAGCCAGTATATTGAGCTGGCTCAACATTTATCTTCACTTGATATGCTTACAATTATTAATACATTGGATTCACAGCAACAAATTAATTTAACTGCATGTTTTAATGAAACATTGTGTCAACAACAGCAATTAACCCAGCTAATGCGTGAGCAGTACAATAAAATTGGTCAATTAATTGGTAAAACGATCAATCAGCGAGGTCATATTCATAGCTATCAACAAGTTGCTTTATTATTTTAACCGTATGATCGCTCAGGAAAGCCTGAAGAAATAAAATTATGCGGGTTATTCGTTGCGCCGAGGCAAATCGGTTAAACATTCATATTCATGATTTCTTGATATGCCGCAACGAGTTTATTGCGCACCTGAATGCCAAATTGTAAAGAAACTACTGATTTTTGCATATCCACCATAACTTCATTTAAAGAGACACCTGATTCACCCATCTCAAACGCTTTAGCTTGGTTATGGGCATTAATCTGATTTTGACTTATGGCATCTAATGCTGAGGTTAATTCCGTTAGAAAACTGCCCTCAACGCTGGTTTGCGTTAATTTTGTGGTGTCGAGCGATTCGCTTACTTTAGTCAATGCAACATGATGATTGGTTGCGAAGGCATTGATTGTCATAAATATTCTCTTCTGGTCGGTTACGAAACTAATTTATCACAGTTAAATAGGCTTAATGCTGCTAACTAAGGCAAAAAAAATGTGCTTTTTTAGCTATTGATTTCCTCAAATGCTCAGATAATACAGGATGAAATTAGTCTAATGAGATCAGAATCAGGATAAATATGAATACCCAAACGGTAGGCAATAAAGGTGATCAGACAAATAATGCCTTATCCTTTATCACTAAATTGAAACAAAATCCTAAAATGCTACTGCTAATTAGTGGTGTTGTTATCATAGCCATTATCATGATGGCATTATTATGGCTAAAGGAAGAAAAATACGGTGTTTTATTCAGCAATATCAATGATAAAGATGGTGGTGAAATTGTTGGTCAACTAGAAAAAATGAATATCCCGTATCGGTTTTCATCGGGTGGTAGTACGATTCTTATTCCTGATAATAGAGTTTACGATACTCGTTTACGTTTAGCGCAACAGGGGTTACCCAAAGGTGGGGCAATTGGTTTTGAATTGCTCGATAAAGAACGGTTTGGTATGAGCCAATTTACTGAACAGATTAATTATCAGCGTGCACTGGAAGGTGAGTTATCCCGTACAATTGCTACGATTAACAGCATCGAAACCGCTAGAGTTCATCTGGCAATGCCTAAGTCGTCATTATTTGTACGTGAACGTAAACAACCATCAGCTTCTGTTACGCTAACTTTACACTCAGGAAGAACCTTATCCCAAGGTCAAATTGATGCTATTGTTCATTTGATTGCCAGTAGTGTGCCTGAAATGGTGGAAGATAAAGTCACCATCATTGATCAGCATGGTCATTTATTAACCGGCGAGCAACTACGTAATATAACATTAAATGCATCACAAATTGATTTTGCTGAACGAATTGAAAAACGGATTGGTGAGCGAATTGTTAAAATTGTAAGTTCTGTGGTTGGCAAAAATAATGTCAATGTTCAAGTCACAGCCGATATTGATTTTAGTCGACAAGAATCCACAATGGAAACTTATGATCCGAATAGTGATATTGCGCATCAAACAATTCGTAGTAAGCATCAAGTGGAAAACCGTCAATCGGGTAGTGAAAAAGGTGTCGGAGGGGTACCAGGTGCATTATCGAATCAACCGGTACCTACGCCAGGTGCTCCCATTGATGATGAACAAGATAAGACACTATCAGCCGAAACGGCAGAGAATCATAAATATAGTCAACAATTAAATAATACGCTCAATTTTGAAGTAAATCGTCATGTAGTGCATAGCCAAATCCCTGAAGGCAGAATCAAACGGTTATCAGTCGCTGTATTAGTCAATTATCAAGCGGTAGAAAAGGTATCAGAACCGAAAGAAGATGAAGAACTAGAGGAGTCAGATGAATCCGAGAAACCGTCACTGACCATAGAATATGAACAACTTGATGATGAAGTATTAAAAAATATTGAAGCATTAGCACGTCAAGCTATGGGGTATTCGCAGGCAAGAGGGGATACGTTAACAGTTGCTAACCTAAAATTTAATGATCAACCAGCAATAACTGATGAAACCATCGCTTTTTGGCAAACACCGGCCTTTTTTGAATTGATGAAAATGTTGTTGCAATATGGAATTTGGATACTAATGGGATGGTTAGCGTGGCGTAAAGTGCTTAGACCAATTTGGTCAAAATGGCAAAAACATATATTACCTAGTCAAGAAAGTAATAGTGATGTGGTAGATAGTTCAGAAGAGGAAAGTCATTTTAAAGCATACAGTAAGCAACAACAGAAAATTTTTGAAGATAGTATGCAACAACAACAGTATATCCGTGAAATGGTAAGCAAAGATCCTCGCGTATTAGCACTCATTATTCGCGGTTGGATGAATAAGGAGGGTGGTAATAAATGATACTTAGCGAATCACAAAAAGCCGCAACAATTTTAATGACTTTAGGTGAGGATTTAGCGGCAAAAGTACTTAGTTATTTAACACCAAAAGAAGTCCAACTGATTAGTAGCTCTATGGTCGCTATGCCGCAAATGTCGCAAGATCAACTGAAAATGGTGTTAGATGAATGTCAAAAAACGATAGAAGAGTGTGCAATTTTAAATATTAATACCAATGAATATTTGCGCAATATTTTAGAAAAATCGATTGGCAGTGAAAAAGCTAACCGTTTATTAGATGAATTATTAGCGACCAATAATGAACTGACATCAAATGGATTAGATATGCTCAATTATGTTGATGCAAACACTGCGGTCGATCTTGTTAAAAAAGAACATCCACAAATCATAGCAACGATTTTAGTGCATTTAAACCGTGATTTAGCAGCAGAAATTTTAAACCTATTTGATGATCAATTACGTAATGATGTCATGCTACGTATCGCGACTTTTGGTGGCGTAGAGCCTTCAGCATTACAAGTGCTTTCAGAATCGTTATCAACCTTATTACATGGTCAAAATATCAAACTCAATAATATGGGTGGTATCAGTACCGCAGCCGAAATCATCAACTTAATGAAGAGTCAACAAGAAGAGATGGTGATTAATGCATTACGTGAATACGATAATGATTTAGCACAAAAAATTATTGATGAAATGTTCTTGTTTGAAAATCTGGTGGAAGTGGATGACCGAAGTATTCAGCGTCTACTCAAAGATGTAGATAATGAAACACTTATCATTGCATTAAAAGGTGCTTCGAGTGTATTACGCGAGAAATTCTTAAACAATATGTCACAACGTGCTGCAGCTATTTTGCGAGAAGATTTGGAAAACCGACCGCCTGTCCGTATGTCACAAGTAGAAACTGAACAGAAAAATATTTTGGTTATTGCACGTCGGTTAGCGGAAAGCGGTGAAATGATTTTAAGTCGAGGAGATGATGAATATGTATAATCAAGCAAATTCCCCGCTTTGGCAACCATTAAGTTTTCAAGATTTTTCTGCCACGGTAAATTCAGCAGTATCAATAATAGCGGAAAACGATAGCGCGTTAATCAATCCAGACCAAGTTCCTACAACTGAAGGTCAAGTTGAAATTGCAATACATCCGAGTGATTTTGAGTTGGAACAATTAAAAGCTGCCATATCGGCGCAAGCTTATCAAGAAGGGCATGCTTTAGGTCAACAAGAAGGCTTTAATGTTGGACAACAATCAGGTTACGATGAGGGTTATCAAATTGGATTAAAACAAGGTCTGCTTCAAGCTGAACAACAGATCAATGAAGAGAAAATGAAATTGGTTCAGTCAATGGCAAGTTTACTGGCTAATTTTCAATTGGCTTTAAATGGACTTGATGATTTGATTATTCCCAAATTAACTGATTTGGCTTTAGTTGCTGCACAAAAAATGGTCGGTGAGTTACCTAAAACAAAGTATAAACAGTTATCCTTAACCATTAAATCATTAATTCAGCAATTTCCACTATTGGTAGATCCGATTCAATTGCATGTTAATCCAGAGGATATTGCTTGCGTTGAAACAATTCTAAGTAAAGAGCTAAATCATTACCACTGGCAATTAGTTGTAGATCCATTAATTGAACCAGGGGGATGTAAACTCATAACGGATAAAAATGAAGTTGATGCCACGTTAACCAGCAAATGGCAAACGATTACAGATGCTGTGAATAGGGAAAACACTTAAGGTGAGCTATATATCCCGTTGGACTGTTAAAATTGATCAATCAATCTGCCGATTACAATCTACGTCATTAATGCGAAATTATGGCCGATTGGTGAAGGCATCAGGACTTGTATTAGAGGCAACCGGATTAACATTACCACTGGGCGCAAGTTGCTTTGTGGAACGGCAGAGCCTACATAATATTGAAGCGGTAGAATGTGAGGTGGTTGGTTTTAATGCTAAAAATCTTTATCTTATGCCATTTGATGCCACAGATGGGATTTTATCAGGAGCTCGAGTTTATACCAATTACCATGAACAACAGCAAGGTAACCAAAAACTATTACCTGTTGGGATGGCGCTATTGGGGCGCGTAGTGGATGCTACCGGTAAACCTTTAGACGGTAAACCACTTCCCGAGCAGATAAAATATCAAGGTTTAACCAATAAAACACTTAATCCTTTACAACGAACGCCCATTCATCAGGTATTAGATGTTGGTGTTAGAGCAATTAATGCACTATTGACAGTTGGACAAGGGCAACGAATGGGGCTATTTGCTGGTTCGGGTGTCGGTAAAAGTGTCTTATTGGGTATGATGGCACGTTATACACAGGCAGATATTATTGTTGTGGGTTTAATTGGTGAACGTGGGCGTGAAGTTAAAGACTTTATTGAAAATATTCTAGGGGAGCAAGGGCTCGCTCGAGCTGTGGTAGTGGCAGCACCTGCTGACGTTTCACCTTTATTACGTTTACAAGGGGCGGCTTACGCTACCAAAATTGCCGAGGATTTCCGTGAACAAGGTTTTAATGTCTTATTAATTATGGATTCTTTGACACGTTATGCTATGGCACAACGAGAAATTGCTCTTGCTATCGGTGAACCGCCGGCAACCAAAGGTTATCCTCCATCAGTATTTGCCAAATTACCTGCCTTAGTTGAGCGAGCTGGTAATGATGCGCGAGGTAAAGGGTCTATTACTGCTTTTTATACTGTGCTAACCGAAGGTGATGATCAACAAGATCCGATTGCCGATTCTGCGCGTGCAATATTAGATGGGCATATTGTATTATCGCGAACACTTGCACAATCGGGTCATTATCCAGCAATTGATATTGAAGCATCTATTAGCCGAGTGATGACCGACCTGACCGCACCTGAAGATGAGCAAAAAGCCCGTTTATTTAAGCAACTATTTTCAAGTTATCAACGTAATCGCGATTTGATTAATGTTGGGGCGTATGCTGCTGGCAGTGACCCGCTATTAGATCAAGCCATTAAACTTTTCCCAACTCTGCAACAATTTTTACAACAAGGAATTCATGAACATTGTAGTTATCACGATGCTTATCAGCAACTTGCCCAAATTGTAGCACCGGTTTTAACTGATCAGAGGTAAAGCAAGATGGATTATTCGCGTACTCATAGCGCTTTTTTAACGCTACAGGAATTAGCCCAAAAATCGGTGGATGATGCCGTCATTAAGTTAAAAAAAGCTGATGATAAATATCACAATGCTCAGCAGCAATTAAATGAGTTAAGAGATTATTATTTAGAATATCAACAACGCTTGCACTATTCATTAACCAAGGGCCTTAAAAGCGGTGATTTAACCAATTTACATGCTTTTATTGGTACATTAGAAAAATCAATATCACTTCAGCAACAGCAATTATTGTCATTAAGTATTAAACAGAAGCAAGCTACCCAGCATTTATTTCAATGCCAAAAAAAATTGAATGGTTATAAAACGTTACTCGAAAAGAAACACCTGATTTTGCTTGAGCAACAAAATCGTTTACAACAAAAATTAACCGATGAATTTGCACAGCAACAATCAGTTAGGAGAACAATGTATGAATCTTAATTCGATGACATCTATTCCGAATATATCAACTAAGCAAACCGATAGTCATGTAAATGTGACGCATTCGAATGACGAAGGGATATTTCAACAATTAATGCAACAAAATGGAGATACGTGGTTAATCTCGCAAAATCAAATCGTTCCAGAGGATGCACATCAGGAACAGGCTCAATGTATAGAGCATGAACAGCAAGCAGCTGAACAGGCTATATTGTGTCAAGTTATCATGATCTTGCCTTCTGTTCAGGATAAGCCAGACTTAGATTCATTGACTGAGATAGGTGGAACAAAAAATAAACATTCCGAATCATTAACCGATGTCATTATTGATAGAGTGAATGATGATAGGAAAGACTCAGATAGGCAACAAAAAAAATTACTCATTAATGAAAAATTATCATCATTAATGGAAACTTTGAGTGTTAAGCCAACACAAACCGATCTTCAACAATATCGGTTAACGGCACAATCTGTATCGGGCAATGAAATTACCAAAACATTTATTTATCATAATCATCAGCAAGTTATCCATCATAGCCCAGTCATTGCAACTTCAGTAACCAATCTGAACATGGCTGATATGCCATCAAATCATTTTTTATTGGATGGGATCATGCCCCATGTTCAAGCGGCGGCACAAGCTGTCACTAATAATCCGTTACCGACGGTGAATTTACCGATTAGCATTGAGCATCCTCAATGGCCTACGGCACTTTCACAGCAAATTATCCTGTTCAAACAACAAAATATTGAACAAGCTGAATTACGCTTGGATCCTGCTGAATTAGGGTCATTAAAGATTAAATTGAGTATGCATAATGGTAAGATGCAATTACAGATGGCTGCCGCCGTGAGCGTCGTAAAAGAAGTATTAGCATCAGCATTACCTTATTTAAGGACGTCTTTAGCAGAACAAGGTATTGAATTACAGCAAACCGAAGTAACCGACTTTACCGCAACAGCAGATAACGATTCATCATCGCCATTTCAGCAGCATACTCAGTCATCTTCACCACAAAAAATGACTCAATCCATGATAGAAGACCCAATGAATGAGGCGCATCAACGGCAAACTAATTGTCATTCGGGACTCAGTGTGTTTGCGTAAATAGACATTCGTTATGCTGTTAACGACGAACATGCTGGCACCGAAAACGATGAATAGATGATATTTTTATTGTTTATTCTTCGAATTAAATTTTAGCTAATACTTTATTATTCGTTATAAATTGAAATCTGATCATGTGGATATGGTCATTCTGGATTTTTGGTTAGCTGGTTTGTGGTATTTAGTGCAAACGCGTAAAGCTAATTGAAATCAATAATTTAAATCGTATTAAAACCAATTAACCGATCAATACACTATAACAGATTGGGTCTAAATATTTTTTAATCCTTATTGAGACAATAAAAACTATGCCGATTACCCCAAAAAAAGTAAGTATTTTCAACTTAATACTAATTATCATTTCTTTGCTGTCGTCAAGCGCTGCCGGTTATTTTTGGTATAAAAATCAGTCATTAATACAATCTCATCAAAAATCGAAAAACAAAACGAAAATTAAAATAGAAGAACCGAGTCCAATACCAATATTTTTAACATTAAAACCTTTTACGATTTCATTACCAACCATGAAAAATGGTTATGAAGTGAATAAAATTATTTATATCGGTATGGTGTTACGGTTAGCCAACGAAGAACAAAAAACGGTATTACTTGAATACCTACCTGAAGTCAGAAGTGACATTTTGTTATTATTATCAAAACAAGACATTAATCAACTTAGAGATGATTCAGGTAAACAGCAACTTAAAGAATTAATCAAGTCAGAATTATCTCGCCGTTATGATAATCATCAGCCGATTGAGATAAATGAAGTATTGTTTACGGATTTTATCATACGGTGATTGTCATGACTGATAAGCAGGAAGTCACTTCAGCAAATAATTTAGAAACAAAGCAATCTGATGAGCATTCGGTATCAATGACTGAGTTGTCCAATAATAATCCACAATTGGGATTGAAAACCAATGCTAAACAAATAGATGTAAAACCATATGATTTGGCGATTAAACATAATGTTATACCAGAACGTTTAATGGCCTTAGAAATTGTTAATGAGCGTTTCGCGCGACAATTTCGGATTGGTTTATTTAATTTATTAAGACGTAATACGGATGTGATAACTGCACCAATTGAATCGCAGACTTTTAATGAATTTTCACAAAACTCTTCGACCACACAGCTAAACCTTGTACATTTGAATCCACTTAGAGGGACTTGTTTATTTGCTTTATCTCCAGAATTAGTCTTCATTGTTGTTGATACGCTATTTGGTGGTGAAGGGCGTTTTAATCGTATTGATGAGCTCGAAGGGCGTGAGTTTACCCATACTGAGCAGCAAATTATTAAGCGAGTACTAGAACTGGCACTTAATATTTATCAAACTGCTTGGGCCGATATCTACCCGATTGAGACCGAATATGTGCGTTCGGAAATGCATAGTAAATTTACCAATATAACCAGTTCGCCAGAAGATATTGTATTAACATCAAGTTTCACTATCGAAGTGGGGCAGTTTAAAGCAAAATTTTGTATCTGTATTCCTTATGCAATGGTTGAACCCATTAAGGAAGTATTAGTTACACCGCCAATTGAACAACAGCCCTATCAAGATGATAAAGCATGGTTAAGTACATTAACATCCGGAATTAAGCACTCCACTATAGAGCTAGTGGCTAATTTTGCTGAAATTGAAACGACAATCAATAAATTGTTAGCATTAAAAGTTAACGATGTATTGATTATTGATAAACCCACCATGCTTGATGTGACGGTCGGCGGCGTACCCGTATTAAAAGGTTTATATGGTAAGGTTAATAAACAGTATGCAATTCAAGTTGAGCAGGTGATCAATCCTGTTTTAGAACAATTGAATGAGGAAATTCTAAATGACTGAGGTCAAAACCACATCAGATGATATAAATACAGCAGATAAACAGCTTGATGAGTCAACCACAGAAGAGGCGATCTTTGCTACGTTATCGCCACATGCAACGGAAAATCAACCGCAAGACATCAATTTGATTTTGGATATTCCCGTGAATATGAGTGTTGAATTGGGGCGCGCTAAAATGACAATCAAAGAACTGCTAAATTTAACACAAGGCGCCATTATCGGTTTGGAAGGTATTGCGGGAGAACCATTGGATATATTGATTAATGGTTATCTCATCGCACAAGGGGAAATTGTGGTTGTTGGGGATAACTATGGTGTGCGTATTACTGATATTATCACTCCGTCAGAACGGGTACGGAGGTTAAGTCGTTAATGAAGGATAGTGATCAACCGATACCGGATAATTTAGCTAATTCATTAACCAGCACAATTGCAGTTCACCAGCCTACCACAGTGCCAGAATTGAATGTTTACACTAATATGGTTACTTCATTTATTTTAGTGATAGGCCTGATAGTGGCTTTAGGTTGGTTGGTGAAACGTAGTCGATTGCGAAATTTAACTCATCGTTTAATTAATGTCCGTGATAGTTATATGATTAACGCCAAAGATCGGATTATCGTTATTGAGGTTAATCAACAATTATTAATAGTGGGAGTAACAGCACAGCAAATGACGTTACTTCATACAATCAATCAAACGGATAGTCAGGCATTATTAACTGAGCACGGTATAACTAACCCTACAGCTAGTAACTCAACATTCTATCAGTTTTTGCAGTCAGCATTAAAAAGGAATAAGTCGTGCGATTAACCTTCGTCATAATAATGGGGCTATTATTTTATAGCTATGATGGTATGGCTAGTACGCCGTTTGCATCAATGATGGTGCAACCTTTGGAAAGTGGTGGGCAAAGTTGGTCGTTACCAATTGAAACGTTAGTTTTCTTAACGCTATTAACTTTCATTCCAGCTATTTTATTGCTAATGACCAGTTTCACCCGCATTATCATCGTCCTTGGTTTATTACGTAATGCCCTTGGCACACAATCAGCACCACCTAATCAAGTCCTTTTGGGTATTGCATTGTTTATGACTTTATTTATTATGTCGCCAGTGATTGATAACATTTATCAAGATGCTTACCTACCTTATTCACAGCAGCAAATTACTATGCAGGAAGGGCTTAGTAAAGCCTCACAACCGTTGCGTGAATTTATGTTAACTCAAACACGAGAAAACGATTTAGCACTTTTTGCCAATATGTCACACATTGGTGAGTTGCAAACTCGACAAGAGGTACCATTAAGGGTATTGGTTCCTGCTTTTGTTATTAGCGAGTTGAAGACGGCTTTTCAAATTGGCTTTACCATTTTTATTCCGTTTTTGGTGATTGATTTGGTAGTTGCCAGTACGTTAATGGCGTTAGGGATGATGATGGTACCACCTGCGACCATCTCTTTACCATTTAAGCTAATGTTATTTGTATTAGCGGATGGTTGGCATCTATTACTTGGATCATTAGCACAAAGTTTTTTTAGCTAAGGATAACGATGTCACCAGAATATATTACTACATTGGCGATACAAGCGATCAAAGTTGCGGCCTCTTTGGCCGGACCATTATTATTAGCAGCCTTAATCACTGGTTTGATTATCAGCTTATTACAGGCTGCAACACAGATTAACGAAATGACCTTATCCTTCATTCCTAAAATTATAGCAGTAGTTCTTGTCCTAATTATTGCTGGACCGTGGATGTTATCGATTATGGTTGATTACATTCGAATTTTATTAACGGATATTCCTAATTTAACCCATTAAACAGGTGATAATTACGACACAAATATCAATATGGATAACTTGTTTAATTTCGATTTTTCTGTTCTGGTCCAACAATATTTTTTTCCGTTTGTGCGGGTTTTAGCATTAATTATGGTTGCACCTATCACTGGTGAAAAAGAGGTGCCAAATCGAGTTAAAATTGCTTTAGCTGTAATAATAACGTTACTGTTGCCGCCAGCAGATAACTACCGAGCCATTACCGTATTATCGCCACTTGGGATTTGGATCATTATTCAACAAATTATAGTTGGTATTGTAATGGGGTATACCATGCAATTGGCTTTTATGACCTTAAGGATTGCAGGAGAATTGATCGGCATGCAAATGGGGTTAAGTATGGCAACCTTTTATGATCCGATTGGCGGCCCAGCAACATCAGTGTTATCACGTTTATTTAATATTATCGGCTTATTAATCTTCTTAAGTTTAGATGGGCATTTATGGTTACTTTACTGTCTCGGGCAAAGTTTTGACATTATTCCCATCAGTACTACACTACTTAACGGCAATGGCTATTTAACGATGATTGATAGTAGTGCTTTACTTTTTATCAATGGTATTATGCTGGCGTTACCAATAATGACATTATTACTGATTGTGAATACAGCACTTGGTATCTTAAACCGCATGACGCCCCAACTCTCTATTTTCGTTGTCGGTTATCCGGCAACACTGCTACTTGGTCTGGTTATACTTAGCTACCTCATGCCGACTATCGTCCCATTCAGTCAGTATTTATTCAATCTATTTTTCAACAAATTAGTAGCAATATTGGCGGAATTGGGTCATTAATTTTAAATGAGTAATAACATACAAATTATTAAGTAAATTTCTGATTATATTTTGTTCAATTTTTCGTGGTGTTGTTTTTTAGCAAGTTTTATTTTTGCAGATTTTATTATTGCCAATCGTTAACTTTTTTGTGCTATAACCTTTTTTACTTCCCTAATTTGCTTTATGTTTTGATATGTTGATATTCATTTAACATGTTTTTTTGAGTTCATCCATTAAACCAATCGCTTTAAAACTAATGTAAGCTTTAGGTGAAATCATTAAATGGTCGACAAGTTCGATATTTAAAATCTGTCCGATTTGAATAAGACGAGCGGTAATATTTTTGGCAAACTCAGACGGGATAAGTGGTTCCGATAGGGAATTATGTATCGCAATAACATGCTTGGCATTTTTCAATACTGCAACACGGAAAATATTTGTCAGTTCAATTTCGACAGTGTTAAATGCGTCTAAGGCAATTAGTTCGATATAAATAATATAACCGGATTGATTTATGCCGATCATCCAAAAATGTTCTTTTTGCTGTACATTGTTTTTTCCGTGTAATAATAAACGTTGTACTATTGCATATATATCATCCGTACCTTCAATCTGATATTTATCACACTTCGTTAATTTAATATTCATTACTAGTTATCCATTATAAATTCTTGCAATGGTACATAGCATATTACTTTGTGACAAAGCGTAAGCAAATAAAATTGATTTTTGCGATCTGTATTGCAAAAAGATTCATAAAATAATCATTCTAAAAACGCCCGTTATTAAATAACATAAAATAAAAAATATAATATATTGATTTTATTGATTAAATTTAATTATTTACATGTTTCAATAGGTTAGGTTAAATGGATTATTTGGCGGGAGTGGTCATGTATGGATATTATTTGCTTGCCTATTAAAAAAGGTGATGAATGTGAACAACAAATCAAAAAAATCATTGACGATATGATTAAACAACCACATCTCAAATATTGATTACATTATTTTATTAAAATAAAAATCTAACATAGATTTCATTAAAAATGCATTTGTGATCGCAAAATAAATAAAAAAGAGAATTCATCATAGTTTAATTTTTGCGCTAAAATATCAGAAAATTAACCGCCATATTATTCATATTACATTTTGCTAAGCATTGGATTATAGTTAATAAAGTGTATAATGGCTTAATATATTTAATGATTGTTTATTTTGCTGACATCAAAAATAAGAGGCTAACATCATGAAAAGATTTCTTATTGCACCTTCAATTTTATCTGCTGATTTTTCTCGATTAGGGGAAGACACTAAAAAAGTACTTGATGCCGGTGCTGATGTGATCCACTTTGATGTTATGGATAATCATTATGTACCTAATTTAACCATGGGCCCCATGTTTTGCAAAGCATTACGAGATTATGGTATTAAGGCCTCAATTGATGTACATTTAATGGTATCACCAGTTGATGAATTAATCCCAGCGTTTGCTAAAGCTGGAGCTAGTAACATTTCTATTCATCCTGAAGCGACTCAACACTTGGATCGGTCATTACAATTGATTCAAGATCATGGTTGTACAGCTGGCGTTGTTTTGAATCCCGCAACACCGCTTACTTATTTAGATTATGTTCTTGATAAAGTTGATATTATATTGCTAATGGGAGTTAATCCTGGTTTTGGTGGGCAATCTTTTATTCCACACACGCTAACGAAAATCCGACAAGTTCGTGAAAGAATTAATCAAACAGGTCGGGAGATTCGTCTTGAAGTCGATGGCGGTGTAAAAGTGGAGAATATTGTCGAAATAGCGCAGGCTGGAGCTGATATGTTTGTCGCAGGATCAGCCATTTTTGGCGCGTCGGATTATAAAACAGTAATTGATGCAATGAGACAGCAACTTGCAACGGTAAAATAAATATGAAAAAACCTAACGATATTCAGGCGATTGCCTTTGATTTAGACGGTACGCTGGTTGATAGTGTACCAAGACTCGCTTTGGCTGCACAAAGAATGTTAACGGATTTAGCCCTACCTACCGTAACAAATGAACAGGTTAAAAACTGGGTGGGCAATGGTATTGATGTAATGTTACAACGGATTTTAAAAGCTGTTGGTGCCGATGAAGCACACCTAGCAGAAGCAAAGACAGCCTTTAATCACCATTATGATCAAGTTATTGACGAAGGTACCAAACTTTTTCCTAATGTACTTACTACTTTACAAACTCTCAAGAAAAATGGCTATGCAATTGCATTAGTCACCAATAAACCACGCCAATTTTTACCTTCATTGCTTAAATCATTAGGTATCGATAGTTTCTTCGATTTAGTATTGGGTGGGGGGGATGTAATTAAATTAAAACCACATCCAGCGCCACTTTACCAAGTATTGGCAAGTTTTGGGTTATTCAATGATCAACTGCTGTTTGTCGGTGATTCAAAAAATGATATTATGGCAGCCAAAAATGCGCAATGTTTTACGGTTGGTTTAACCTATGGTTATAACTATGGTGAGTCAATTACCACCAGTCACCCAGACTATGTATTTGATCAATTTGCCGATATTTTGACACTTTTACCATGTCCGAAACTTGCGCCGACCAAATAAGTGAAATAATTTAAATAACAGGAATTGATTATGAGTAAACCAATTGTTTTTAGTGGTGCCCAACCTTCAGGCGAGCTTTCTATCGGTAATTATCTTGGTGCACTACGCAATTGGGTCACATTACAAGATGACTACGACTGTATTTATTGTATTGTTAATCAACATGCTATAACAGTTAGGCAAGATCCTGAAAAACTTAAAAAAGCGACGCTTGATACGATGGCGCTTTATTTAGCCTGTGGTATTGATCCGAATAAAAGTACTATTTTTGTGCAATCCCAAGTCCCCACCCATGCAGAGTTGGCTTGGGTATTAAACTGTTATACTTATTTTGGCGAATTAAGCCGCATGACACAGTTTAAAGACAAGTCAGCGCGTCATGCTGAAAATATTAATGCTGGTTTATTTGATTACCCAGTTTTGATGGCGGCCGATATTTTGCTCTACCAAGCTAATTTAGTGCCGGTAGGTGATGATCAAAAACAACATCTTGAACTAACGCGTGATATAGCTAGTCGTTTTAATGCACTTTATGGCGACATATTTAAAGTACCAGAACCTTTTATTGCCAAAGCCGGCGCCAGAGTTATGTCATTACAAGATCCAACTAAGAAAATGTCTAAGTCTGATGAAAATCGCAATAATGTGATTGGTTTATTGGAAAACCCAAAAGAGGTAGAGAAGAAAATCAAACGCGCAGTTACGGATTCCGATGAACCTCCTGTTGTGCGATATGATGTACAAAATAAAGCAGGTGTATCAAATTTACTGGATATTTTGACGGGAATTACCGGAATCTCTATTGCTGAATTGGAGCAACAGTTTGCGGGTAAAATGTATGGTCATTTGAAAACCGAAGTGGCTGCTCAAGTGTCAGGTATGTTAGCTCAATTGCAAGAACGTTACTATCATTATCGTAATAATGAAGATCTGCTATTAGATATAATGCATGATGGTGCAAAAAAAGCGACCACAAGAGCGCAAGCAACTTTAGCAAAAGTTTATGATGCTATCGGTTTTATCAGATAATAGGTGACTTAATGTCGCCTTTTCATTTTTATATGCATCACCCATTCCACGGATCAAAACAATATATGATATGATATATATCATGATTACGATATGTAATCGCTAGCCTTATTTTCTATTCTGCATATGACTCAATAAATTTAGGTTTTATTATGAAAATCATTATCCTTGGCGCAGGTCAAACCGGAAGTGCACTAGCTGAATATCTGGTTACTGAACACTCTAATGATGTTACTGTAATCGATGAAGCGGCAGATAAACTGCAATCATTACAAGAACGATTTGATCTGCAAGTGATTCATGGCAAAGTATGTTATCCACAAATATTGCAAAGTGCCGGCGCAGAGGATGCGGATATGTTAGTTGCCGTGACTAATTCTGATGAAGCCAATATGTTAGCTTGCCAAATAGCTCATACTGTATTTAATATTCCGCAAAAAGTTGCGCGTATTCGGGCGGCTGAATATAGTGATGATGATTATCAATTATTTTCGATTGATAATGGTATTCCGATTAATCATATTATTTCACCGGAAAAACTCATTACCCAACATATTAGCCAATTAGTGCAATACCCAGGGGCATTACAAATAGCCTCTTTCTATGATGAACATGTATTCTTAGTCATGGTAGCTGCTTATTATGGTGGTGCACTCGTTGGTAGTGAATTATCCGAATTAAAAGAACATTTACCACATGTTGATGCCAAAGTTGTTGCCATTTATCGCCAACAACGGTTTATTCGACCAATTGACTCTACAATTATTGAAGCCGGTGATTTAGTCTATTTTATTACTACGCCACAAAATATTAAAGCGGTTACTAGCGAATTACAACGTTTAGAAAAACCATTTAAACGGATCATGATCAGCGGTGGGAGTAGTGTGGCAGTTTCGTTAGCAAAACAGTTGGAAAGTGATTATCAAGTAAAATTAATTGAACAAAATATTCAAAATGCGGAACATATTGCTGAACAATTAATCAATACTACTGTGTTGCATGGTGAATCGGCCGATCAGGAATTACTTTCCCAAGAACAAGTGGAATTAACAGATCTATTTATTGCTGTTACAAATGATGATGAATCCAATATTATGTCAGCGATGTTAGCGAAACGAATGGGCGCGAAGAAAGTTATTGTTTTAATTCAACGTCAAGCCTACCTTCAGTTAATTAATGAAAGCGTGATCGATATAGCAATTTCACCACAATTAACTACTATTTCGGCACTTTTAAGTCATATTCGTCAATCAGGTGTGGTCAAAGTGGTATCGTTAAGACAAGGTACTTCGGAAGTGATCGAAATTATTGCTCATGGTGATCATGATACCTCTAAATTAGTCGGGCGAACGGTTAATGAAATTCGATTGCCGTCTGGTGCAACAATTGGTGCCATCATCAGAGGTGAAGATGTGTTAATTGGTCAAGATAATACGATTATTGAAGATGCCGATCACTTGATTGTTTTTCTTCCTGATCGTAAAAGCATTAATGATATCGAGAAATTACTATAATAAGGGCGTTTAGCTTGGTCGTTTATTCAACTACCAAGCTAGAAAATAACAAAATACATATCATAATACATGCCAATGATGTGACCTTAACCGTTTAGATAACTAGCCTGATTGTTTATCTCACAAACATATTTAAAAGATTATTTAGTTTAGATTTTAGGCTTTCATATAGTGATTTTCTGGTTCAAGGTTTAATCATTGCTATTGATCATGTGTTTAACTCAACAAAAAGTAATAAGTTTGTTATTATGGGCAACTTATTTTGCGTCAAACCCAATTCAATATTAATGACAGGTGAATTATGATTACTTTTTCTTCCATTCAAATCCGCCGAGGGATTAATCTTTTGCTGGATAATGCATCCGCCAAAATTAATCCGGGACAAAAAATTGGTTTGGTTGGTAAGAATGGTTCAGGTAAATCAACCTTGTTTTCGTTAATTAAAGGCGAAATAAGTACTGATACGGGGGACGTTTCGATTCCTCATCAGTGGCAATTAGCTTGGGTTGAACAAGAAACCCCAGCCCTTGATGTTGCTGCGATTGAGTATGCAATTGATGGGGATCGCGAATATCGTTTGTTAGAACAGCAATTAGCCGATGCTAATAAAAAAAACGATGGAAATGAAATTGCTTTATTACATAGTAAACTAGAATACATTGATGGTTGGAGTATACAGGCACGTGCGGCGACATTATTGGATGGTTTAGGCTTTAGTCAAGAGCAGATGCAATTGCCGGTGCGATCGTTTTCAGGCGGTTGGCGAATGCGGCTTAATCTAGCTCAAGCACTGATGTGCCGTTCTGATCTGCTGTTATTAGATGAACCGACTAACCATTTGGATCTTGATGCGGTAATGTGGCTTGAAAAATGGTTAAAAAGTTATAACGGTACGTTATTATTAATTTCACATGATCGTGATTTTCTTGATCCATTAGTCGATAAAATTATTCATCTTGAACAGCAAAATCTCTTTGAATATACCGGTAACTACTCTTCATTTGAAAACCAGCGGGCAATGAAATTAGCCCAGCAACAATCGCTATATGAACATCAACAACATAAAATCGCACATTTACAAAGTTATATTGATCGTTTTCGAGTCAAAGCAACCAAAGCCAGACAAGCGCAAAGCCGATTAAAAATGTTGGAAAGAATGGAGAAAATTGCCCCGGCACATGTGGATAATCCATTTCATTTTTGTTTTCGCCCTGCTGAAGCATTACCTAGTCCACTTATTACTATGGAAAAAATTGTCGCCGGTTATGATGATAAAATTATTCTGAATAACATTAAATTGAATTTAGTACCGGGTTCACGTATTGGTCTACTTGGGCGCAATGGCGCTGGGAAATCAACATTAATTAAGTTATTGGCTGGAGAGTTACAACCTAAAGCAGGCCATATTCACTTAGCTAAAGATGTTAAATTGGGTTACTTTGCCCAGCATCAATTAGAGTACCTGCGGGCGGATGAATCGGCATTATGGCATTTAAAGCAAATTGCTGATCCTAAAAATACCGAGCAAGAACTGCGTAATTATCTTGGTGGTTTTGATTTTCGTGGTGATAAAGTAAACGAAGTAGTGAAGACCTTTTCTGGAGGTGAAAAGGCACGTTTAGTTTTAGCATTGATTGTTTGGCAACGGCCTAACTTGCTGTTGTTGGATGAACCAACTAACCATTTAGATTTGGATATGCGGCAAGCATTGACCGAAGCGTTGATCGATTTCGAAGGGGCAATCGTTGTGGTATCCCATGATCGCCATTTATTACGTTCGACGACCGACGAATTTTATTTGGTTTATGACCAACAGGTTGAGCCTTTTGATGGTGATTTAGATGATTATCAAAAATGGCTTAATAATGATCAAAAAGCGTTAAAAAAATCCGATCTTGAGTTTATAAACCCTATAGTTGAGAATCTTACTTCTCAAGAGAAAAAAGAGTTAAAACGCAAAGAAGCTGAATTTAGAGCGCAAATGCAACCTTTAAAAAAGGCGCTGCAACAAGCAGAAAAACTGATTGAACAATTTAACTTATCATTAACCATGATTGAACAACAGTTGGTTGATCCGCAAATTTATGAACCACAAAATAAAACAAAATTGACCGATTTACTCAAGCAACAGCATCAAATTAAATCCAATTTAGAAGAGGAAGAACTCAATTGGTTAGATATCCAACAACAATTGGATCACTTTGAAGCGAAACTTTAACTCATGCCTATATTCAGTAAATATATGCCGAAACTCATCGGCTGCTAAATCTAATACTGACGATTATATTTGCAGAAGTTATTTCTAATAACCCCCTTGATGAATAATTTTACAATATATACTGTTTTTTTTAAAAACGACTTGTTGTTGCCTATAGTCAGCGTAAAATGATGATAATTTAATTAAATCAATCTATTATGGGTGTTTAGGAATGAAAAAAATAATCAAAATAGTACCGATGTTAATTGCAGGCATAGGATTTATTACTCCAGCTATTTCTGGCCCTCATTGGGGCTATGAAGGGGATGAAATACCTGAAAATTGGGCTAAATTATCACCTGATTATCAAATGTGTGATATCGGTCGCAATCAATCACCAGTTAATATTGCTGGCACCATCCATGCACAGGCTAATGCTTTAGATATCCATTATGGCTTGGTATCAGGTAATGTTGTGAATAATGGTCATACTGTGCAAATAAATGATAAAAATACCAATGATTATGTTGCTATCGATGGTGAAAAATACAAATTAACACAATTTCATTTTCATGCGCCGAGTGAAAATCAAATAAATGGTCAGTCTTACCCTATGGAAGCCCATTTTGTTCATCAGAATGGTGACGGCGAATTGCTGGTAATGGCTGTTATGTTAGAACAAGGTAATGAAAATCCCACTGCAGAAGAGATATTGCTAGCTCTTAATGAAAAAGAAAATTTGCCAAGCAATATCAATGATCTTGATATTCGTTCCTTTTTACCACCAGTTAATGATTATTATCGTTTCTCGGGTTCATTAACTACACCACCTTGTTCGGAAGGGGTAACTTGGATTGTATTAAAACAGCCGGTTCAATTATCTAAAACTGAAATAGTAAAATTTGAACATGCATTTAAACATCATAATAATCGCCCCATCCAGCCATTACACGGACGTTTGATTATCGCTAATTAACAATTAAGTAGCTTTTTTATTAACAAGGTCTATCAGTTGATAGACCTTTTTTATCGGTATAAGTTATATTTGCTAAACTTTCGTTGACATTTTTTGTATACTGCTTTCTTAAATTAACCTTCAAAGTTTTATTTGGAGAAATACAGTGCAACAAAATCGTATAATTCGACGCGCTTTGCTTAGCGTGTCTGACAAAACAGGCATTGTTGAATTCGCAAAATCTCTTTCACAACGTAATGTCGAAATTCTATCCACCGGTGGGACTGCCAAATTATTATTAGAACATCACATTCCTGTAATTGAAGTGTCCGACTACACAGGTTTTCCAGAAATGATGGATGGGCGGGTTAAAACGTTACATCCCAAAATTCATGGTGGAATATTAGGTCGTCGTGATTTAGATGCCGAGATTATGCAACAGTATAATATTGCTCCCATAGATATGGTAGTGGTTAATTTATATCCGTTTGCTAAAACAGTTGCGAAAGCGAATTGTAGTTTAAACGATGCCATTGAAAATATCGATATTGGCGGTCCGACAATGGTCCGAGCTGCAGCTAAGAATTATAAAGATGTTGCTATTGTGGTCAATAATGATGATTATGATCACATTATCAGTATGATGGATAATAATCAAAATGCGTTAACCTTTGACTATCGCTTCAATTTAGCGATTAAAGCATTTGAACACACTGCTCAATATGATGGTATGATTGCCAATTATTTTGGTCAACTTGTTCCTCCATATTTTGGCGACACAGAAAAATTGTCAGGTCAATTCCCACGCACGCTTAATTTACAATTTATTAAAAAGCAAGATATGCGCTATGGTGAAAATAGTCATCAACACGCAGCATTTTATGTTGAAGAAGATGTGTTAGAAGCCAGTGTTTCAACCGCGACACAATTACAAGGCAAAGCACTGTCCTTCAATAATATCGCTGATACTGATGCAGCACTTGAATGTGTTAAAGAATTCAATCAACCAGCTTGTGTGATTGTAAAACATGCCAATCCATGTGGTGTCGCGGTGGCCGGAACAATTCTTGATGCTTATTTACGTGCTTATCAAACAGATCTAACTTCTGCATTTGGTGGCATTATTGCATTTAATCGTTCTTTAGATTCACAAACGGCTCAAGCTATTATAGATCAACAATTTGTTGAAGTGATTATTGCACCAGCTATTGATGATGATGCGCGACAAATATTGGCCAACAAAAAAAATATTCGCGTTCTAATCAGTGGTTTCTGGCAACAACGGGTGGCCGGTTTAGATTTTAAGCGTGTCAATGGTGGGTTATTGGTACAAGATCGTGATTTAGGTATGGTCAACAAAAATGATTTAACTATCGTGACCAAACGCAAGCCGACACCAAGTGAAATAGCAGATGCCCTTTTTTGCTGGAAAGTAGCGAAATTTGTGAAGTCTAATGCCATTGTTTATGCTAAAGATCATGCAACAATCGGTATTGGTGCCGGTCAAATGAGCCGTGTTTATTCGGCAAAAATTGCGGGCATTAAAGCTCAGGATGAAAATTTACCTATTGCAGGTTCCGTTATGGCATCGGATGCGTTTTTCCCATTCCGTGATGGTATTGACGCTGCCGCTAAAGTCGGTGTGACTTGTGTCATTCAGCCTGGTGGCTCAATCCGCGATGATGAAGTAATTCAAGCGGCAGATGAACATAATATGGCGATGATTTTTACTCAAATGCGGCATTTTCGTCATTAATAATGAGATAAATAATAGTATCAGTCAATAAACCTAATTTAAGGAAGAGCAATGAAAATCTTAATTATTGGTAATGGTGGACGTGAACATGCACTAGGTTGGAAAGTGGCGCATTCGCCATTGGTCAGTGATGTATTTATTGCGCCAGGTAATGCTGGGACGGCCTTAGAAAACAAATTACATAATGTTGATATTGCAGTAACCAATATTAATGCATTAGTTGATTTTGCTAAACGTGAAGAAATCGATTTAACCATAGTCGGTCCAGAAGCTCCATTAGTCATTGGCGTAGTTGATGCATTTCGTGCTGCAGGCTTAAAAATATTTGGACCGACTCAGGCAGCAGCACAGCTGGAAGGTTCTAAAGCATTCACTAAAGATTTTCTATCCCGACATAATATCCCTACGGCTGAATATCAAAACTTCACCGAAGTTGCACCGGCTTTAGCTTATTTAAGGGAAAAGGGGGCACCAATCGTGATCAAAGCCGATGGTTTAGCCGCGGGTAAAGGGGTGATAGTCGCTATGACACTTGAAGAAGCTGAAGATGCGGTACAAGATATGCTTGCCGGTAATGCATTTGGTGAAGCAGGTCATCGTGTAGTGATTGAAGAATTTCTTGACGGTGAAGAAGCCAGCTTTATTGTTATGGTAGATGGTAAACATGTTGAACCCATGGCTACCAGTCAGGATCACAAGCGAGTGGGGGATCATGATACAGGGTTAAATACTGGTGGAATGGGGGCCTATTCTCCTGCACCGGTTGTGACTATCGATGTATTTCAGCGCGTGATGGAAAAAATCATTTATCCTACCGTAGATGGTATGGCAGCCGAAGGCAATACGTATACGGGATTTTTATATGCCGGATTAATGATTGACAAACAGGGGCAACCAAAAGTGATTGAATTTAATTGTCGTCTTGGTGATCCAGAAACTCAACCCATTATGATGCGTTTACAATCTGATTTAGTCGAATTATGTTTAGCTGCTGTTGAGGGCAAGTTAGATAAGATTCAATCGCAATGGGATCCAAGACCAGCCTTAGGTGTTGTTATGGCAGCTAAAGGTTATCCAGGTAAATATGCCAAGCATGATGAAATTCATGGGTTACTACTGCAGGCATCAACCAATAGCAAAGTTTTTCATGCTGGAACCGTTTTAGAAAACGGTAAAGTCTATACTAATGGTGGACGAGTACTCTGTGTTACAGCATTAGGTGATACAGTATTTGAGGCACAGCAACAAGCTTATGAACTAGCAAAAAGCATTCATTGGGAAGGATGTTTTTATCGCCATGATATTGGATATCGTGCGATTGAACGGCAACAGCATTAAATTTATATGAGATCCTAGCGACAAGTAAATAAATTCATCAATCTATTTTTATTTAATAATACAATTCAATTAACTTAATATTCAGATAATAAAAAAACCTAACACAGTTTACTGTATTAGGTTTTATGTTTTGGTCGGTTAAAACCGAAAACTTGATATTAACCTATTTACTAGATTAAATTTTGGCAGCGCCTTTTGCAGTTGTTTTAATTGCCACATCTTCACTGATATCACCGTGGTCTTGATAAGCGCGACCATAATAAGTATCGAGCAGAATTTGTTTTAATTCAGCAATTAAAGGATAACGTGGATTGGCACCAGTACACTGGTCATCAAATGCATCAACAGCAAGTTGATCGACTTGAGCTAAGAAAGCTTTTTCATCAACACCAAATTCTTTAATTGAGAATGGAATATCAAGATCTTTTCTAAGTTGATCTAACCAACCAATCAATTTCTCAACTTTCTTGTCATCTTTATCTGATGCTGCGGTTAAACCTAAATGATCGGCAATTTCAGCATAACGGCTAACCGCTTTAGGATAACCATATTGGCTAAATGTACCTTGTTTAGTTGGTTTATCTGTAGCATTAAAGCGAACAACATTACTGATTAACATTGCATTAGCTACGCCATGTGGAATATGGAATGCCGCCCCAATTTTGTGCGCCATTGAGTGACATACCCCTAAGAATGCCTGTGCAAAAGCCACACCAGCTAACGTTGCGGCGCTGTGTACTTTTTCACGTGCAATAGGATTATTGGCACCTTCTTTATAGCTTGCTGGTAAATAGGTTTTTAGCATACTTAAAGCTTGTAATGCTTGGCCGTCAGAAAACTCGCTAGCCATAATCGAAACATAAGCTTCTAAAGCATGAGTCACGGCATCATAACCACCAGCAGCACAGAGAGATTTTGGCATTGTCATGACTAAATTGGCATCAACAATAGCCATATGTGGTGTGATAGCATAGTCAGCCAATGGGTATTTTTGACCCGTTGCATCATCAGTTACTACCGCAAATGGCGTCACTTCAGAACCTGTACCAGAAGTAGTTGTGACGCAAATCAGTTTTGCTTTTTCACCCATATGTGGGAAATGGCAAGTTCGTTTACGAATATCCATAAAACGTAATGCTAATTCATCGAATTTAGTTTCTGGATGTTCATATAGTACCCACATGATTTTGGCTGCATCCATTGGTGAACCACCACCTAATGCAATGATAGTATCCGGTTTGAATGCTTTCATTGATTCAGTACCTTTACGTACAATACTTAATGTTGGATCAGCTTCTACATCAAAGAATGTTTCGCAAATTGCCCCATTTGCTTCTAATTGATCCGTAATTTGTTTTGAGTACCCATTATTGAATAAGAATTTATCGGTTACCACGAAAACACGTTTTGCACCTTGTTCAATAACTTCATTTAAAGCAACAGGGAGGGAACCACGTTTAAAATAGATAGAACTTGGTAACTTATGCCACAACATATTTTCTGCTCTCTTAGCGATAACTTTCTTGTTAATAAGATGTTTCGGGCCGACATTCTCTGATACTGAGTTTCCACCCCATGATCCACAACCAAGCGTTAAAGATGGTGCTAAATCAAAGTTATATAGATCACCGATACCGCCATGAGCTGCTGGTTGGTTGATTAAAATACGGCATGTTTTCATTTTGCTGCCAAAATAGGTAATACGTTCACGATTACTGTCTTGATCAGTATAAAGCACTGATGTATGACCCATACCGCCCATTTCGACTAATTTTTCAGCCTTTTCAACTGCATCATTAAAGTTTTTAGCTTTAAACATGGCTAAAGTTGGAGAGAGTTTTTCATGAGCAAAAGGTTCAGATAAATCAACTTTAGACACTTCACCAACCAGTACTTTAGAACCCGCAGGAACTTTGATGCCAGCCATTTCGGCAATTTTAGTCGCAGGTTGACCAACAATGTTCGCATTCAAAGCACCTTTATCATTTAAGATAATTCCTTGTACGGCTTTTGTTTCTTTAGTATTCAGTACATAAGCACCGTATTGTGTTAGAAGACGACGCACTTCATCATAAACAGATTCTACTACTACGATTGCCTGTTCTGATGCACAAATCATCCCGTTATCAAAGGTTTTAGACATTAAAACAGAAGCAACCGCACGTTTTAGATCGGCAGTTTCATCGATAATCACTGGCGTATTCCCCGCACCGACACCTAAAGCTGGTTTACCAGAACTGTAAGCTGCTTTCACCATGCCAGGACCACCTGTTGCTAAGATTGCTGCAACAGCATCATGATGCATAAGGGCATTTGATAATTCGATTGATGGCTCATCAATCCAACCAATAATGTCTTTTGGAGCACCCGCTTCAATTGCCGCATCTAAGACAATACGTGCCGCTTCTATAGTTGATTTTTTAGCGCGTGGATGTGGTGAAAAAACAATAGCATTACGTGTTTTTAGACTGATTAGCGATTTGAAAATTGCGGTAGATGTTGGGTTAGTGGTTGGAACTATTCCACAAATAATACCAAGTGGCTCCGCAATGGTGATGGTACCAAATGGTTCATTCTCAGCAACAATACCACAGGTTTTATCATTTCGGTATTTGTTAAGGATATACTCAGCGGCAAATAGGTTTTTAATGACCTTGTCTTCAACAATTCCCATTCCTGATTCGGCAACAGCTTGTTGTGCCAATGGAATTCGTGCTGCTGCTGCTGCTGTTGCTGCTGCGACGAAGATTTTATCTACTTGTTCTTGAGTAAATGTTGCATAAACTTGCTGTGCCTTTTTAACGCGCACAAGAAGTTCATCCAACTCTGTTAGGTTAGTTACTGCCATACTACTATCTCCTAATTTTAAATTTAAGTTTAAGTTTAAATCTGGCCGTCTCTAAAGTAGTGGCTTTTAGCCATAATAGTTTTTAATTCTAATTATATCTTTTAGACGAATGCCGCTATCGTAAATCAGTTTCTATATCTATTCAATACTAAAATGATATGATCGGCACAATTTGTCGTTAATTAGAAAGTCACGCGAATATGATTTGAATAATCTAAAAGGATAACCTTTTTCAAATAAGACGAGTTAGTGAATTTGGATGATATTTTTATGCGATAAAAATAGCTATCAGCACCATTAACGTTATTTGCGAAAAATGAAACGTAACAACTGATTACGTTTCATTTGAATAATTATATTAAAAATAAAAAGTTGTAATATTGAGTTAAACTTAAACGTTAGTGCAATAATTTTTCCAATACATAACTAACAGCGACAAAACCAAATGTTGCTGTTACATTAGTAATTGCACCGAATCCAGAGGCACAGTCCATTTTTTTGATACCTTGTGCTTGATTTTTGGTCAAACACGTTTGACCATTAGCCGCAGGATAAGTCAATTGTTCAACAGAAAAAACGCAAGGAATACCATATTTACCCTTGCTGTCTTTGGTTAATTTATATCGGTTTTTTAATTGTTCGCGTAATTTAGCCGCCAGAGGGTCTTGTATTGTTTTAGCTAAATCACTTATTTGAATTTTAGTTGGGTCTTTTTGACCACCAGCTCCGCCGATAGTAATAACTTTTAATTTGTTACGGCGACAATAGGCTAAAACGGCAGCTTTGTCACGCACTGAATCAATCGCATCAATAATATATTGAAACTTGGGAGCTTGTTGTGAACCTAAGTACTCTGTTACATTTTCTTGAGTAATAAAATCATCAATACAGTGGACTCGACATTCTGGGTTGATCTGCTGTATGCGTTGTGCCATCACTTCAGTTTTGGCCTGGCCGATATTATTTCTTAAGGCATGAATTTGCCGATTGGTATTGGTAATACAAACATCATCCATATCAATTAAGGTTATTTCACCGATCCCACTTCGCGCTAATGATTCAGCTACCCATGAACCAACGCCGCCAATACCAATAACACCGATATGTGCGTTTGCAAATGCCGTGAGTGCCGCTTCGCCATATAAACGTGCAATTCCACCAAAACGTTGATAATAAGTTTGAGATAATGTATTTTGCATAAGTACTATTTCTATATTTTTAATGCCGGCATACTAACAGTACACCGATGTTAGTGCAACACGTTAAGCACAATCATTGGGGGTAATTTTACGAATAATTTTAACTTACTCGCCTGTATGTATGGCGTTAAATCAACAACTTATTAGTCGTGAGCAAATTAACATAATTTATTACTTGCATAAGTAATGCTAATTAGTTTATTGCCAATTGTTTATTTAATTATGCTTTAGTTATCAAATAAAAAATGGCTTTTTAACACACTTAATCAATTATTTTTTACCAAAGTTGATTAATTGATTCACCAATTGTTCTTCTTTTAAGCTATTAGCCAAAAGATAAAAATCGCGATTTTGGGCATTTTTTTGATACATTAATGAGCGTAAAATAACATGTTTGTTAGCTTTATTATATTCTTTAGTGATAATATAACGACCATTTATTTTAGAATCTGTACCTTCAATGTATTCTACATTATGAAAATGTTTGATTTGCGGATTTTTATTGGCTCGAGCTTTGGCTTGCTGTAAAAAAAGTTTCATTGCTTCTTTATCGTTAGCGACTATTTCATTGACAATTAAAATGCGTGCATTATCAAAATGATTGGTATATAGAAAAAGACGCTTGTCATTATTTTGATGTTTCGGGTTTGGTGATTTAAACATTTCTATTCGTCGGAACGGCATATTAAGAAAATCAACTTGATCGGGAAAATTGAGCACAGGTATTTTTTTTGCTGATGATTTCGTTGATATTTTATTTTCAGTTGCATGAGAGAGAGCTTGATTGATTTGAAAAGTTGATAAAATAAATACTATAAAAGCAAACATCAATTTTTTCATTATTTTCCACCCAAAAAGCTAGTTTAATAAAATATTTTAACCAATTGAATTATAAGCAGATTTATGAAATATGATCAAACTATCATTGTAATTAAGTTATTGATAATTTTATTTATATTTCATTTTTTGCAAAAATATTTGGTAAGTTAATTTAAAAAATGTAGCTAAACATTGTCAGTAGGTGTTTATTAATAATGTCGCTATTATCGCTAAGGTTGACTATGCGGCTAATGGTCAAGGTGGTTCAGGATAGGATTATTGTTTAAGCAGAAATAAATTTTGCTATCTAATATAATAAGTTGCTTAATGGTATCGTATTACTCTATTTTACGAAACTATTGATTATTAAAACTAGCATGATATAGATTTTTTTATTTAAATTTAATTTTGCATGAAAACGAAGTAAATTTATTTTGAGTATCCAAAATAAAAAACCACCTGGCTGGCGGTTTTTTATAATGAATAAAGTTATTTATTCAGCATAACTATCACGCAGACCGACAGTGCGATTAAAAACCAATTTGTCTTCTGTGGCATATTTACTATCTAAACAGAAATAACCCTCACGTTCAAATTGATAGGCTGATTCAGGCTTACTTTCACGTAAGCTAGGTTCAACAAAACCCTGTTTAATCACCAATGATTGCGGATTAATTGTTGCTAAAAAATCATCGGCAGAACCAGGATTCGGTGTATTAAATAAACGATCATAAAGTCGAATTTCAGCCGGTAACGCGAATTTAGCTGACACCCAGTGAATAACGCCTTTAACCTTACGACCATCTTCGGGATTTTTATTTAATGTGGCAGGATCATAACTGCAATAAATAGTGGTAATTTCACCTTTTTCATCTTTTTCCACACGATCCGCTCTAATCACATACGCATTACGTAACCGAACCTCTTTACCAAGTACTAAACGTTTATAATTTTTATTAGCTTCTTCACGAAAATCAGCGCGATCAATAAATAGCTCACGGGTGAATGCAACCTGACGTTGACCTAGCTCTGGACGATTAGGATGATTTGGCATAGTTAGCACTTCATCCAAATTAGCGGAAAAGTTCTCAATAATGACTCTAACTGGATCGATTACGGCCATTGCTCGTGGGGCATTTTGGTTTAGATCTTCTCGGACACAATACTCTAACGTGCTCATTTCTACGGTATTTTCTTGTTTGGTTACGCCAATTCGTTGACAAAAATCACGAATGGCAGCTGGTGTATAACCACGACGACGCATACCGGAAACGGTTGGCATGCGAGGATCATCCCATCCATCGACAATTTTTTCCGTAACCAATAAATTCAGTTTCCGTTTTGAGGTAATGGCATATTCTAAATTCAAACGTGAAAATTCATACTGATGAGGACGGCAAGAAATGGTGATATTATCCAAGACCCAATCGTATAAACGACGATTATCTTGAAACTCTAACGTACATAAAGAGTGAGTAATATTTTCAATTGCATCGGAAATACAATGCGTAAAATCATACATAGGATAGATGCACCATTTATCCCCAGTTTGGTGGTGGCTTGCATATTTGATACGATATAGCACAGGATCTCTCATCACAATAAAAGGTGATGCCATATCGATTTTGGCACGTAAACAAGCTTTGCCTTCTTCAAATTCACCATTTTTCATTTTATTAAATAGTGATAAGTTTTCATCCACACTGCGATCACGATACGGGCTATTTTTACCGGCTTGGGTTAATGTACCGCGATATTCACGGATCTCCTCAACTGATAGTTCATCAACATAAGCTAATCCTTTTTCAATAAGTTCAATTGCATAATGATAAAGTTGATCGAAATAATCAGAAGAATAACGCACATTACCGTCCCAATGGAACCCTAACCATTGAACATCATACTTAATAGATTCCACATATTCGACATCTTCTTTTACAGGATTGGTGTCATCAAAACGTAAGTTACATTTGCCACGATAATCTTGGGCAATGCCAAAATTTAAACAAATTGATTTAGCATGACCAATGTGTAAATAGCCATTTGGTTCAGGTGGAAAACGTGTTTGAATGGTTTTATATTTACCTTCTGCTAAATCACTTTCAATGATTTGGCGAATAAAATTTGTTGGACGAGCTTCAACTTCGCTCATAAAAATCCCCTAATTTAAAATGTATAGTATGAATGAGTTGTAATCAATAATTTAATTATAGTGAATATAGCAAATTTTTTACGCTTCGGGAATGTTATTAAATTCGAATTATCATTTACATAATATCGATAGATGCTTTCGTTACCTCGCTAATGATAACAGATTTCAATATATTAAACTTTATCTTGGCAAAACTTCTAGGAAATAAAAAAATTATCAATACGTTAATGTTTATTTTTAGATAATTTTAAATGCAAAGAAATTTTTTCATAACTGGTTTATAATGGAAAAATTCGATATACATATATTGTTGAGTATTTTTGTGAATAAATATTATATTGTTTCTATAACGTTGATGACGTCATCACTATTTTGTGTTTCTCATTCGGTACAGGCTGATCCATCGTCATTAGGATTAGGTATTAATGTCAGTGATTCTCCGTATAAAGGTTATGGTACAACCTATGATCCTTTACCACATATTGATTATGATAATGGGAACTTTTTTATCGATGATACCAGTTTGGGTGCTTATGTATATAATAGCCATAATCAAGAACTTTCGATTGGATTAAGTTATCTGGCAGATGAGTTTAACCCGAAAGATAGTGATAATAGGCAGCTAAAACAGTTAAATAAACGTCATTCAACATTAGTTGCACAATTGTTATATTCATTGACCACACCAATAGGTGTTTGGTCGGCTAGTCTATCAGGGGATGTTCTAAATGAGAGTAACAGTATACTAGTAGATACCAATTATATGTTTCCAATTTTTTATAACAAATTTACTTTTGTGCAAACTATTGGTATAAATTGGGCTGATGGTAACCATAATAATTACTATTTTGGTGTATCTCATCGTGAATCAGCTCGTTCTGGCCTTCGGTACCATCATGCTAAAAGTTCATTTACACCTTATATTTCTATGACGGCTAGTTATGCTATAACTTCACATGCTAATAGTTTTATAGGATTTCGAATCGATCAACTAACTGGTGATGTGAAAAAGAGTCCCATGGTTGCTAATAGTACGGTTCCTAATGTCTATGCTGGTATTAATTATCAATTTTAAACAGAAATATTATTCCTTATTTACCCAGATATTAATGTATTTTAACGATTAATCTCATTAGTGTGGGGTTTTATTTTAATTGAATTATGAGTTAGGAAAGAGTGATAACTATGCTTTGGTTTAAAAATGCAATTATTTATCAATTAAACAAAGATAATTTATTTGATACACAAGCGATTACAAATGCGGTCAATGCTTGTCCGTTTGTACCATGTGGTAATACTGACAGCATGCGTTCTGGTTGGGTTTCGCCATTTGGTGAAAGTCAGGATAATCCCTTAGTTCTTGATAATAATGGCCAAATGTTATTACGGTTAAAAAAAGAGATAAAAATTTTACCCTCTTCGGTCATTAAACAAGCTTTAGCAGAAAAGGTTACTCAGCAAGAACAATTATTTAATCGTAAATTAAAGAAAGCTGAAAAATTATCGCTAAAAGATGAAGTTTATATTGATTTATTACCTCGTGCTTTTAGTAAATATCAATTTTTTTGGTTATGGATTGATACGGTAAATAAACGGGTGATTGTTGATAGTAGTAGTTTTAAGCAGGCAGAAGATATATTGGCATTACTACGTAAAGAAATGGGAACATTAGCTTTAACGCCCTATACAAGCGATACGCCATTAGAAAAAACTTTAACTAAGTGGGTAAAAGAGTCTTTGAGTTTTCCTCCTATAATATTAGGTGATGAAATTGAATTAAAAGATGCGGTAGAAGATAGTATTGTTGTAAAGTGTAAAAATCAAGAAATTAATAGCCAGGAAATTTTTGTACATATTGATTCAGGTAAACAAATCAGTAAATTGAAGTTACTTGATGAACGCGGAGTGAGTTTCATTTTGAATCGTGATTATACTTTAAAAAGAATTAAATTTGATAACGCGATTTTGGATAAAAATGAAGATTTTTTACCAGAAGAAAGCAATGCTAAATTAGAAGCCGATTTTATGCTCATGATCAGTCAGTTAACTGATACTTTTAAATCTATGCAAAAAATTATAGAAGAAATCATAACTGTTTAAAAATATTAATATTTTTAACTTAAATAAAAGATAAAGCATTTTAATATTAAAATGTTGTGATATAATCTTAATTAGTATTAGCGTATAAATTACAAAAAGAAAGAGGTTAATTAAACTCTCAGTAAATTTATATTAAATACTGGGATATGTTTTCAACAACACTTTAGTTGAGGGATAAAATGAAAAAAACGACTTTAGCACTAGCAGTGGCAATTGCTAGTATGTCATCTGTAGCAAATGCTGCACTACCAGAAGATACATTTTATGTAGGTGGTAAAATAGGTTGGTCTAAATTCTTTGATACTAAATCACAGAAAGTAGAAGATGCGAGAAAAGTAACCAATAACCGTGTTGGTGGTGGTGCTTTTGTTGGCTTTCAAGCTACTCCTTATTTAGCCGCTGAATTGGGATATGATTGGCTTGGTGAGTTAGAATATAAAGGACACCATAGAAGTAAAGCTGGTAAGTTAACTGCACATGGAGTATCTTTAACTGGTAAAGCAAGTTATCCGTTAGGTTTCATCTCTGATGATTTAGATATTTATGCGCGTGCTGGTGCATTTATTCATATCACTAAATGGAAACAACATAATCATAGTAGTGATACAGAAACTGGTGTGTCTCCAGTATTTGCATTAGGTCTTGATTATCGGTTAAATGATGATTTTTCAACTCGTTTAGAGTATCAATGGGTTAACCGAATTAGCAATGATGGTCCAACACGTCCAGACAATGGTATGTTATCATTAGGTGTCACTTATCGTTTAGGTTCTCCTGATGTTCCAAGAGCACCAGTAGAACGTGATGTACGTGAAAATCGCTATGTATTTAATGAAGATGTATTATTTGGCTACAACAAATCTGACATTAAACCAGAGGGGCAAGCTGCATTAAATGAGTTAGTCCGTACATTAGTTAAAATTAATCCTTCTGACAGTGCGATTATCGTTATTGGTCATACTGATCGTATCGGTTCTGCAAGCTATAATCAAAAACTTTCAGAACGTCGTGCTCAAGCAGTTCGCAATTATTTAGTTTCGCAAGGCGTGCCTGCTGGTTTAATCACAGTACGTGGTGAAGGTAAAAATCAGTCAGTAACTGGCAATAAATGTAACGAACTTAAAGGCGCTAAGCTTAAAGATTGTTTAGCACCAGATCGTCGTGTAGAAGTTGAAGTGAAAGCTAAAACTGTTGAAGAATATGTTGTTGAAGAAAGAAAAGACAATATTAAGTAATTCTTCAGGCATCTGTACAAGTAATAAAAAACCCGGATTACCGGGTTTTTTATTGATTATTTAGATACATTGATTAAAATAATAATCTGGATTTGTTTCTCAAATTTATGCAATATTTAAGTATCACCACGATTATTAACGCGTAATGATTTTTTTATTATTGATAATTTTCTCATTCACGACACTTACCTGTGAATAATTAGTACAATCAAACAAATTGGAGTTATTGTGTCTGCGACTGTTTGGCAAGAATGCCTATCTCAACTTCAAGAAGAGTTAACATCTACTGAATTCAATCTGTGGATAAGACCATTACAAGTGGAAATTGATAACGACAACCTTTATCTTTACGCGCCAAATCGTTTTGTATTAGATTGGGTCAAAAACAAATATTTATCGACAATATCGGCACAAATAAGCCAATTAACCAATGGTCAGTCCCCGAAGATATCCATTGAAGTTGGTTCACTTCGTCAATCTAATACCAGTGCCAAAATTATTAATCAAAATATAAAACAAAAACTAGCAGTACCATCAATAAAAACTAGAGAAATTAAAAAAACAGAAGAAGTTATTTATCGTTCTGGAATTAATCCTAAACACACATTTAATAGCTTTGTTGAAGGGAAATCAAATCAATTGGCTAATGCGGCAGCTAAACAAGTCGCTGAGAACCCTGGTAAAGCCTATAATCCATTATTTTTATATGGTTCAACGGGGTTAGGTAAAACGCATCTTTTACATGCTGTTGGGAATCAAATTATTCAAAATAAAGCTAATGCTAAAGTGATTTATATGCATTCTGAACGTTTTGTGCAAGATATGGTTAAGGCTTTACAAAACAATGTCATTGAAGATTTTAAACAATATTATCGTTCAGTTGATGCATTACTAATTGATGATATTCAATTTTTTGCAAATAA
Source organism: Frischella sp. Ac48 (assembly GCF_019641635.1). Taxonomy (NCBI): domain Bacteria; kingdom Pseudomonadati; phylum Pseudomonadota; class Gammaproteobacteria; order Orbales; family Orbaceae; genus Frischella; species Frischella sp. Ac48. The sequence goes on along the minus strand of NZ_JAETXP010000016.1, from coordinate 91,077 downwards.
AGAGCGTTCACAGGAAGAATTCTTTCATACGTTTAATGCATTATTGGAAGGTAATCAACAAATCATCTTGACCTCTGATCGATATCCGAAAGAGATTGATGGTGTTGAAGATCGCTTAAAATCGCGTTTTGGTTGGGGGCTCACAATTGCCATTGAACCACCTGAATTAGAAACACGCGTTGCGATATTAATGAAAAAAGCTGAAGAGAATCATATTAAATTGCCTGAAGAAGTAGCATTTTTCATTGCAAAACGCTTGCGTTCCAATGTGAGAGAATTAGAAGGGGCATTAAATCGTGTGATTGCTAACGCTAATTTTACTGGTAAAGCAATTAATATCGATTTTGTCAAAGATGCATTAAAAGATTTACTGGCATTGCAAGAAAAATTAGTAACCATTGAAAATATTCAAAAAACTGTCGCTGAATATTATAAAATTAAAGTTTCGGATTTGTTATCAAAACGTCGTTCCCGTTCAGTTGCTAGACCACGACAAGTGGCAATGGCATTAGCAAAAGAATTAACTAATAAAAGTTTACCTGAAATCGGTAATGGTTTTGGTGGGCGGGACCATACCACTGTGTTACACGCTTGTCGAAAAATTGCTGAATTAAAAGAAGAAAGTAATGATATCAAAGAAGATTATTCCAATTTAGTTCGTACACTTTCTACATAACTATTTTTAAGTAAAGAAACCATTATGAAATTCATTATTGATCGTGAAAAACTTATCAAACCATTACAGCTAGTGAGTGCGCCATTAAGTAGTCGGCCAGCTTTACCTATTTTAGGTAATTTGTTATTACAGGTTAGTGAAAATGTATTATCAATGACGGGAACTGATTTAGAAATAGAGATGATTACCCGGATACCATTGATTGAAACAAATGAATCTGGAGCAACTACGGTGCCTGCACGTAAATTTTTAGATATTTGCCGTAGTTTGCCAGCTAGTTCCAAAATTGCAATTAAACTTGAAGATAATCGTTTAACCATTCAATCAGGAAGAAGTAAATTTGCTTTATCAACTTTACCTGCCAGTGATTTCCCCAATTTAGAAAATTGGCAATGTGCAGCAGATTTCTTTGTTCCACAAAAAACATTAAAGCATTTGATCGATTCAGTGCAGTTCTCAATGGCTAGTCAGGATGTTCGTTATTATTTAAATGGTATGTTATTTGAAACCGAAAATAATTTACTTAAGACGGTTGCAACAGATGGGCATCGTTTAGCAGTATGTGCTTTACCAGTTGGGCAAACAATTCCAACTAGCTGTTCTGTTATTATGCCGAGAAAAGGTGTATTAGAGCTGGCTAAATTGGTTAATGATAGTGACGAATTAATCAATATTCAAATTGGCAGTAATAATTTACGGGTAAATTTAGCCGATTTAACTTTTACCTCAAAGTTAATTGATGGCCGTTTTCCTGACTATCGTAAGGTCTTACCTCGTAATCCAGATAAAATTCTGCAAGCACCTTGTGAGGAGCTAAGAAGTGCATTATCCCGTGCCGCAATTTTATCCAATGAGAAATTTCGTGGTATTCGTCTGTATATTCATGATAATCGTATTAAAATCACGGCGAATAATCCTGAACAGGAAGAAGCTGAAGAAATAATTGATGTTCAATATAATGCCGAACCACTAGAAATTGGGTTTAATGTTACTTATCTACTCGATGTACTTAATGCACTGAGATGTGAAACAGCCCAAATGTTATTAACCGATTCAACGTCAAGTGTGCAGATTGAAAATATCAATGATGAATCAGCAACTTATGTTGTAATGCCAATGCGGTTATAAAAGTAGTATCAGCATATTGTTTATTCTAAAAAGCAATATGCTGGTAGTTATCAATGTTCTATTATGACTATTGCTCAAATCCAAATTCACCATTTTCGTAATATTGAAAGTGCTGATATTATGCCTTCTACGGCGTTTAATTTTATTATCGGTAATAATGGTAGTGGTAAGACGAGCTTTCTTGAAGCTATCTATATGCTTGGACATGGGCGAGCTTTTCGCAATCAGTTATCAAGTCGTGTAATTCAGCATCATTACCCTGAACTGGTATTATTTTGTAAATTAATTGGTAATCATGAACAAATCCATACAATGGGATTATCGAAATCACGTCATGGCGAAAATAAAATCCGTATCGATAGTAACGATGGTTATAAACTAACCGATTTAGCTAAATTATTACCATTACAATTAATTACACCTGAAGGATTCGAACTATTAATAGGTGGACCTAAATATCGCCGAGCATTTGTTGATTGGGGATGTTTTCATCATTATCCGGAATTTATAGGTTTATGGAATAATTTGCGACGGTTACTTAAACAACGCAATGCTTTATTGAAAAATGCCAATTCTTATCAACAATTATTACCATGGGATAAAGAGTTGGTACCGATTGCTAATAAAGTCAGTGAAATTCGTGCTGATTATATCGGGCAAATTCGTGATGATATCCTTAATACAACGGCGGATTTTTTACCAGAATATCAATTAGATTGTCAGTTCTATCAGGGTTGGGAGCATTCTAATGATTATGCAAATTTATTATCTGAACATTTTGATCGCGATAAAGCTGTAAGTTATACAACAATAGGCCCTCATAAAGCTGAATTGAGACTAAAAGTTAATAATATTCCTGTTGAAGCGTTATTTTCTCGTGGCCAGCTGAAATTACTACTTTGTGCGTTACGTCTTGCTCAAGGTGAATTTTATGCAAAACATAATCAGCAATCATGTTTATATCTCATTGATGATTTTGCTTCAGAGTTAGATGCGACAAAACGAGAACTGTTTGCCAAACGCCTAAAATCAATGCATTCACAAGTTTTTATAACGGCAGTTGATCAATCGCAAATCCAAACGATGATCAGTGAAAATGACAAGATTTTTCACATAAATTCTGGTATAATTAGCCGATAATTTCGTCTTTTCTATAAAATAAAATTTTCTAGCGAGAAATACATGTCTAATTCTTATGATTCCTCAAGTATAAAAGTACTTAAAGGTCTCGATGCTGTTCGTAAACGCCCTGGTATGTATATTGGCGATACCGATGATGGCACAGGTCTACATCACATGGTTTTTGAAGTTGTGGATAACGCAATTGATGAAGCACTTGCAGGTTATTGTAATCATATTGAAGTGATTATTCATACCGATAATTCGGTTTCGGTACGTGATGATGGGCGCGGTATCCCAACAGGTATTCATGAAGAAGAAGGTGTATCGGCTGCAGAAGTCATCATGACCGTTTTACATGCCGGTGGTAAATTCGATGATAACTCATATAAAGTGTCCGGTGGTTTACATGGTGTGGGTGTTTCAGTGGTTAATGCCCTATCTGATAAATTAGAGTTAATTATTTACCGTGAAGGTAAAAAACATCACCAACTTTATAACTTAGGAGTACCGCAAGCACCGTTAAAAGTCGTTGCTGATACGACTGAAAGTGGTACTTATGTGCGTTTTTGGCCAAGTCCTGAGACTTTTACTAACATTGAATTTGAATACGAAATTCTTGCCAAACGGTTAAGAGAGTTATCATTCCTAAATTCCGGCGTTTCAATCAAACTACTTGATGAACGTACTGGAAAAAGTGAACATTATCATTACGAAGGTGGGATTCGTGCTTTCGTTGAATATTTGAATAAAAATAAAAATCCAATTCATCCAAAAGTTTTCTATTTCAGTGCTGAAAAAGATGGAATTGGTGTTGAAGTCGCTCTTCAGTGGAATGATGGTTATCAGGAAAATATTTACTGTTTCACTAACAATATTCCACAACGCGATGGCGGAACGCATTTAGCGGGTTTTCGCGGTGCGATGACGCGTACCCTTAATACCTATATGGAAAATGAAGGGTATAGTAAAAAAGCCAAAGTCAGTGCAACCGGCGATGATGCAAGAGAAGGGTTGATCGCTGTAGTTTCAGTAAAAGTACCTGATCCGAAATTCTCATCGCAAACTAAAGATAAATTAGTTTCGTCAGAAGTTAAATCTGTTGTTGAATCGATTATGGCTGAAAAGTTGTCTGAATATTTATTGGAAAACCCAACTGATGCTAAAATCGTGGTAGGAAAAATCATTGATGCAGCCAGAGCACGTGAGGCGGCGCGTAAAGCCCGTGAAATGACCCGTCGTAAAGGCGCATTAGATCTTGGTGGTTTACCGGGTAAACTGGCCGATTGTCAGGAGAAAGATCCTGCATTGTCGGAACTTTATCTGGTGGAAGGGGACTCGGCTGGCGGATCAGCCAAACAAGGTCGAAACCGTAAAAATCAAGCTATTTTACCCCTTAAAGGTAAAATTCTTAATGTTGAAAAAGCTCGGTTTGATAAAATGCTCTCTTCACAAGAAGTTGCTACGCTGATTACTGCATTAGGTTGTGGTATTGGTCGCGATGAATATAATCCAGATAAAATGCGCTATCACAGCATAATTATCATGACTGATGCTGATGTCGATGGTTCACATATTCGGACGTTATTATTAACATTCTTTTATCGACAAATGCCAGAAATTATCGAACGCGGTTATGTCTATATTGCACAACCTCCGTTATATAAAGTGAAAAAAGGTAAACAGGAACAGTATATTAAAGATGATGATGCTATGACGGAATTCCAAATTACGTTAGCATTAGAAGGGGCTTCATTACACGTTAATCCTCACGCGCCAGCCCTTGCCGGTGAACCATTGGAGAGACTGATTGCTGAATATCAGAAAATTGAAAAACTAATTGAAAAAATGGAACGCCGTTATCCAAAAGCGATGATGGCTGAATTAGTTTATCACGACGTATTGACGGAAACGATTTTACACAATCAGCAACTGGCTCAGCAATGGGCACAGACATTAGTTGATACTTTACAGGCAAAAGAACAACATGGTAATCTTTATCACTTTGAAATCAACTATAACGAAGAAAAACAGTTATATATACCAGTCGTGAAGATTAGAACGCATGGTGTTGACAATCAATATCCGCTTGATTTAGCGTTTGCTCATAGTAATGAATATCGCAATATCTGCCATTTGGGTGCGCAGCTTAGAGGATTAATTGAAGAAGGTGCTTTCATTAAACGCGGTGAACGTGTTGAACCTGTTAGTAAATTTGAAGATGCGGTTGAATGGTTAGTTAAAGAATCCCGCCGTGGTTTAACAATCCAACGTTATAAAGGATTGGGTGAAATGAATCCAGAACAGCTTTGGGAAACTACCATGGATCCAACCAGTCGACGGATGTTACAAGTTTCGATTAAAGATGCAATTGCCGCCGATCAACTTTTCACTACCTTAATGGGTGATGAAGTAGAGCCAAGACGTGCCTTTATTGAGGAGAATGCTTTAAAAGCAGCTAATTTGGATTTCTAATCTGTAAAAATTAGTTATCAATGATAATCAAAACTCCCACAATGGGAGTTTGATTGGGTTTATTTCATTCCATATTCAACGATTGTTTTTTTCAGCCAATTAATATGATTAATGGCATTCATACCGATTCCTCGGGTAAAACTTTTTACTGGATTATAACCAGTAAAAATATCCTGAATACCTTTCATTGCTGCCATCATAATCAAAGTATCTTTATGACGTTTCAATTGATATTGGCGATAGAATTTGACTAGTCCAATATCATGCTGAGCAACATAAAGATGATTTATGGTATCTGTTAATTGCTGTGCATCTTGAAAACCTAAATTTGCACCTTGACCAGCTAAAGGATGGATGGTATGTGCTGCATCACCAATCAATATTAATCGTGGTTTTACGGTATCCATACAGTAACGGGCGATAAGTGGAAAGGTATAACGATCGCTAATTATTTTGCATTGTCCAACGTAACGAGCAGTAATTTGACTTAATTGTTGACCAAATGCAGCGGGTGCCATCGTGTTAAGTACATTGACATTATGCTGATGGGTTGACCAAACTAAACAACTCTCATGTGATTTCCATAATGGTAGAAAAGCTACAATACCCTCAGGATAGAAGATCTGTTTAGCACATGCTTGGTGAGCTAATTCAGTCTGTACTGTTGCAATAATTGCATGATGTCGATAAGGTTGTTTTAACATTTTGATTTGCTGATGTTGGCGTATAAATGAATTTGCACCATCAGCAGCAATAATTAATTTTGCTGCAATTTTTTCATTATTAGCTAATTTGATAAAAGCACGGTCGGAACTAAACGTTAGATCTGTCACTTGATGATAAAAAAAAACGACATTTTTTTGTTCAATAAGCTTTTGATATAAGGTATTTTGAATTAGTTGATTTTCAATAATATAGCCTAGTTTTGTGTAAGCATAGGCTGAACAATTTTCCACTAATTTCGCAAAACCTGATACTTCTTGTACTTCAATTTGATCAAAGGGTTGTACTCTACCACTGTGGAGCAATTTATCCCAAATGCCAATTTGTTGAAAATATTGTTGGCTAGCATGATTGATGGCAGAGGCTCTGATCTCAACTCGTTCTTTATCTAAGTGGTGATATAATTGTTGATTATCCGTTATAACAGCGATTTTCATTCCTTGGCGATATAAAGCACTAGCAGTCGCTAAGCCAACCATACCACTGCCAACAATAGCAACGTCGAAATCAATCACGCTAACCTCGTCTTATTTATAGTTCGTAGAGTGAATAATAACATAATTTATCGCCATTCATTAGCCACTGACGGCATCATCTTTATATTTATCGTAACGATAATACCGCTACAAAGACAACCATCGAAAAAGGTTCGATCGCTTTAATTGCTAACTAAATTGCAAAATATAATCATTTACTATTTTCATAAAAAAATGATTTTTTTAATATTTACATAATATTCATATAGTTATAAATAAAAAATTAATTTATAATGATGTTCCTAACATTTTGTACCAAGAATAGAATAGGAAATAAAAATGAGAACGAATAAAAGTGTGCAAAATTTCAAGCATCGACTTGCCGAGATAATGCAAAATAATTCAATTGCTAGTTTTGCTAAAAAATGCGATATGTCTGAAACCGTGATACGTGATTATTTATCAGGTAAAACTTACCCTTCTTTAAATCGTTTAGCCATTATAGCTGAAAAATGTGATGTAACGTATACATGGTTGGCGACGGGATATAATCCTCAAGATATAGATTTACTTGAAGATAGCCAGAATTATAATGATCCGATTTATCGGATTCCGGTTTATAGTAAACAATGTCCAACACCTGAAGAAGCAAGTACACAAAAATATGTTAGAGGGACACCGCCAGTAATGAATTATCCTGTATTAGCCGGTTGGTTAGGTTACCGAGGATTAAATGCAGAAAAATTAATTATTTATTGGGCTAAAGGTAATATGATGGCACCTGATATCAAGAATAATAATGGGCTAATCATAGATACAACAGCAAAAGATATTGTAGATGGTAATATTTATCTAATTGAATATTTAGATATCACTATGGTCAGACGTATTCAGATAACACTCGAAGGCTGGGTTTTATTAGCAAATAATCCTCAATGTGAAGCAATTGTGGTTCATCGTCACGATTTTAATTCCTATCATATTGTTGGTAATGTTGTTCAAATTATTAAAGATCTTTATTAAAATTTTCCATAAAGCAGTTGATTTATCTTCAATTAGTAGCCCATTTTTAACTGGGCTACATTTTTTAAACTCTCTTCTATGCGAATTATATCTTGAATGTACTATTGATTGCTTAACAAGCAATGATTAGACTAAGATGAAAAATTGATAATCATTGTTTGAATTATCTACATTATCATTATAAGAGACGTTACGGTGAAATTAAATCAATTACGTTATATTATTGAAGTTGCTCGTTGTTGTTCAATTAATGAAGCAGCTAAAAAACTGTTTATTACTCAACCCAGTTTATCAACCGCGATCAAAGAGTTAGAAGATGAATTTAATATAAAAATTTTTTTACGTACAGCCAAAGGGGTTTCTTTAACTACGGAGGGGATTGAATTTTTAGGTTACGCGAAACAAATTCTCGATCAAACTGAATTATTAGAACAACATTATAATAGTAAAATCCCATCTAAACAACTTTGCAGTATTTCAACGCAACACTATGCCTTTGCGGTGAATGCTTTTGTTAATTTAATAAAAAAAAATCATACTGATGAATATGAATTTACTTTAAGAGAAACTCGGACTCACGATATTATTACGGATGTGGCAACCTTACGTAGTGAAGTTGGTATTTTATATTTGAATGATTTTAATCGTAAAGTCATAAAGCGCTTATTAAAAGAACATCAACTCACTTTTTTCCCATTGTTTGAAGCGAGTCCACACGTTTTTATCAGTACACAACATCCATTATCACAGCAAAAAATGATCATGCTGGAAGAACTTGATAACTTTCCTTACCTTTCATTCGAACAAGGTGAATATAATTCATTTTACTTTGCTGAAGAAATCCTTAGTACGGTTTATCACAAAAAAAGTATCCATGTTAGCGATCGCGCAACCCTATTCAATTTACTGCATGGCTTAAATGGTTACACTATCAGTACCGGTGTACTGAGTACTGATCTCAATGGTTCTGATATTGCTTCTATTCCTTTAGTTACCGATGAACGAATATTGGTGGGGTGGATCACTTCACAAAAAGTACAATTAAGCCAATCAGCACAGCGTTATATTGAAGAATTAAAAATACTGATTCAAGAGTATGGATTTAAATTGAAATAAATTAATCATATTTAAATGTTTATATTAAAAATTTAACATTACTATTGCTTAATAATAGATAAATACATCGATGAAAATTATTATGGTTATAAAAGTATCAATGGCTAACTCGAAGCGCTTAAACAATATTGGTTATGGCTAACCTTGTTTAATGGGATTAGGACATTAACTGTTTCATAAATAGAGTGACTAGCATTTAATGCGCGATTTTTATCTTTCAATAGATTATTGTAGGTTTGCCGGAAGTAGAGCATTATGGCAGGTTTGATGATAAATATTATAGAGAATTTATTCTGCAATGTATTGTACCTTTCATATTTGCTATCAACCAATTATTTATTTAGGTATAAAAAGAAATTCATTAGAAGAGGTTGATTAATGAAAGAGGTTATTTTTTCATGAATGTTTAAGCACAAAGTTCCATTGAAGCAATAAGATTAATAAGAAAAACGTAATTCCAGGTATCTCTATTCAATAGATTGGAAAGTATTCAAGATATTGATTAATGTTAACTATTTTTATTTATGGTTATTGTATCACCGAATCTTAGACAAAAATTAACATAAAATTTTTAAAAGAAAATAAAGGATTTAAATATAGCGCCGTCATTAACTTAAATTATTTCGCCGTAATAGTATTCTGTTATGTTGTGTTTCATAGGTATTTAAAATAATCGGCTATTTATCAATTATTACGGTTAAAATGATATTGAATATTGGTAAACAGGCTTATTATTTTTTCTCCCTAATAAAGCCCAACAAAGTTAATGTCTATTTGGCCAAATTAGAAATATTGAAATTATAAATAATATAAATGTTTAGTCATTAAAATTAAAAAGCTTATAATTCAGTTTTATTTTCTTTAAATTTTAGGTTACAATCCAATTCCTTTTTAAATAAATTAACAAAGTTATTATGAAAAATTATAATGTATACAAACATGCGGATGGAAAAGTTGAAGCAGTAAAACAAGGTTGGTCTTGGCCTGGATTCCTATTCGGCGCAATTTGGGCGCTAGTTAAGAAATTGTGGTCGGTTGCGGCTATTTTAATTGGTATAGCGGTACTGATAAATATTATTTCTGTCATGATGATGCCAAGCTCTTACGACTATTATGAGCAATCTACATCTGCAGCCGCTTTCGGTTTATTCGGTAATTTGTTACAATTGGGCATCGCGATATTTCTTGGTGTAAAAGGAAATAGTTTAAGAGAAGCCAATTTAACTAAAAGGGGCTATGCATTTGTCGCAAATATAAATGCAAATAATCCTGATGAAGCTATTTCGATAGCGTTAAAACAATAATTATTTATGTTAAATATTTTATTGATTTAAATCATCGCTAAAAGAAATTTTATTTGGAATTTCTCTTTTATTAAATAACATAGCGTCATTTAGATTTTTATCTAATGTAGTAGTGAAAAGACTGCAAAATATGGTCGAATTAAACTTATTTAAGGTGCCATATTTTGTATCTTATCAGTTTTTATCCTATCATCGTTTTCTAAATTATTTTGTTTACATTGCAACTGTAGTAAAACTGGACATTTTAAATGTAGCAAATAACTTATCTCAAGTTATGTTTAAAAAAATTTACAACTTCACTTAGTTATCATCTAATCATAGCAATTTGAAAAATTTTAAATAAAGGGTATAAGGTATTATGCTCATGAATATTTTCAAAATGATTAATGCATTTTACAATGTGAACGTTCATATTATCACCGCTATCTTTTATTATTGATTAAATAATAATTCGTAGTTAATGATATCATTAATTTTATGGTCATATTATTACGAGATCATAACAGCGTTTTTATTTGGCTAAGCTGACAGTCATCGTTTGTTATGATGGTAATTTGAATAAATTATATTTAAGGAATAAAAATGAAACAAATTGGAATTATTGGCGTGGGTCATTTAGGCTCAGCCATATTACAAGGCCTAATATTCAGTCAATATGTTACGCCACAAGATGTGTTTATAAGTGGTGGAACAAGTGGTAAAACGCAACAGATAGCTAAAGAATTAGATTGTCAATTTTGCTTGACGAATCGAGCTGTCGTAGAGCAAACTGATATCATTATTTTGGCAGTGATTCCTCGAATATTACCGAGTGTTCTTGAAGAAATAAAACCTTATCTTAGTGGGAATCAAATGATTATTTCTACCGCTGCATCTTTTACTATGGCACAAATTCAAGAAATTCTCACCTCACATCAGGCTATTATTCGCGCAATTCCGAATATTCCAAGTAGAGTTTGCCAAGGCATGACCGCTATAAGCCCTGCCAAACAGGTTACCAATAAACAGTTAGAAATAGTTAAGCAATTATTTATGGCGATCGGTAAAATTGCTATTGTTGATGAAAGTAAATTAGATATCAGTAGTACCATAGCCGGCTGTTCACCAGCATATGTGGCATTATTTATTGAGGCATTGGCTGATGCGGGAGTATTGGCTGGATTAACTCGCGAAGAAGCCTATTTGATGAGCAAGCAAGCGGTACTTGGTTCTGCAAGTGTATTGCTGGCGCAATCAATGTTACCTGCTGAACTAAAAGATGGTGTATGTTCACCAGGTGGAACGACGATTCGAGGAATAGCTCAGTTAGAAAAATACGGTTTGCGTAATGCTGTCATTGAAGCGGTAAAAGCTTCAGCAAAAATTAAAGCGTAATTATTAGCCATATGATAACCTGCCCGATATTTTATCCGGATCGGACAGGTTTTAGTATCAAGTTTTATTTTGCACAAAATCTTGATCATTAATAACTCGTAAAACTTCCATATCGCTTTCTCCTTTAATGACTAACGAAGAATCAGAACGTAAGCATGCACCACCATAATGTCCGCCCACTGTGAATGTACAGATCTGTAAATATTTGTTGGCTACTTTAGGTAAGCACCAAAGTTGTTGATAAATATTTTCTTGGCGAGCAAAACGTCCGAGCGTTTTATCTAATACTTGTTCTTTACTATTGACCAATTCTATATTACTACCGCAGCGTCCAGCAATGGGTTTTACGGCATAACCTTTTTTGATTAATTGGTCGTTTAGTTCAAATTCTGATTCTAATAAATAACGATGATCAGGGAATAATGCCCATAGTACCGGTGATATTGCTTTATTACTTGGAATGATGGTCCAGAGTGGTTCAAATACTAAAATTTCAGGTCGCAATAGTACATCAATTAAGCGCACTTTATCGTCTGCTTGACCTGTGCGTATCGGCGGAGCTGCTACTTGTGATTCACTTTCTTGTCGTAATTGTTCCAGAACGGTTTCCCACGCCCAAGTTTTCCAAACACATTTTACTTTGCGATTTTCATTATCAACCACTCTGCCACGACTATCCCAATGTAAATCATCTAATCCATGTAGAATTTTGCTTTCAAAACCAGCTTGAGTTAATGCTTTTTGCATAAATAGGGCATGATAATTTTCCTCACTATCATTGTCTTGCATGATATGAACAAACTGTTTAGCATCACTATGTTTCCAACAATCAGCTAAGCTATCTAATAAGGCAGATCCAGGATTAGAACCAATGGATAAACCACTTTGCTCGACCCATTTTTGGGTTATTAATCCACATTCTGTATGGCAAGAGGCTGAATCAGCATTATATTCATAACTTTTTAAGCCACGTTCATCCATACAAAAATCAATACGCCCACTAATCATTTGATAACGCCGTTTTTGCCATGATAATCGTAAGCGGGGCCATAAAATTTCAGGAATATCGAAATTTTTTAACAAATTATCATCTTTTAATACCTTATCGGTCGCATGTAGATACATTAAATGTAATTCATTGGTTGCACGAATCAACTCCTGTTCGGCACAGGCAGACATTGTAAAATATTGGTAAGGATCATCATGGTTAATTTTGTGACCATTGGCTAAAACATAAGCTTGCTCAATAGCATCATTTTCATTTAACCATTTGCCATTAAACTGACCATGGTTGTCTAAATGTTCGCAATGAATTGAACGATAGGGGAGAGGAGTGCTCGGCTGGGGCAAACTATATGTGGTATCATCGGTTTGAATCATCCAACCAAGAATAATAGTGTCTTGAAAATCATCATGTAAAACATAATGCCCGTCATTTATATGTAGACGGAGTTCTCTTGTCCATTGTTGACCGACTGGTAATCGATGATGAATAACATTTTGTTCGACAATTCGTATTTTATCTGCAAAAACTTCAGTAATAATGGCTACATGACCTGTGTGTTTAAAAATTCCACTTTCTTGCCAAATGAGTAATGCTCCTGCAACAGGGGCTTTTTGACTACCATTGGCAAATGCTTGTAATGGCAGTAATGCTTCATCAACAACTCGACGTAAAATTCTTAATGAAAATATCTCATAGGCCATACCAACATCAGTAAATACCATGCCGTAATTGATATATAAAAAACGGCGAGCAAACTCGACACATTGCCACTTATATCCCATATATTCATGACCAATGTAACTACGATAGGAAATATCATCAGGATAGTCATTTTTATTAATCGTCGTATAATCAGAAGAATAAATTGCTACTCCACCAGGAGCAAAGCCAAGTAAAGTGCCAAAGGGTTCGGTTTCATTGACAAAACTGACAGACATGGTTAAACCTTAATACATTATTGCTTTTAGAATAACTTATATCATATGCCAATTTACAGGCAATCTCTAGCGGAATTGACTAAAATTGATGTTTGGTAATCCAGAAATCAGTCAAGACAGCATCGCCCGAATTGCCACATTTATTTTTTAGTTTATTTTGGTTGTAATCAAAAGTAGCATTTGTTTTATCAAACAAACACCACATATCTTTAATGTAGAAGATCATTGTGAAATAAATATAACAGTAAACTTAAAGCGATAAGCCACATTATTATTGCAATAACGATTTCGATTACGCGCCATACTTTTGGTTTGGTAAAATAAACGGATAATTTTTGTGCGCCGTAACCTAATGAATAAAACCAAGTGGCGGAAGCAAGTACTGTACCCATAATAAAAGCTATCTTTTCCATGGTTGTTATCAGTGTCATAGATATACCACCAATGATGACTACCGTATCTAAATAAACATGAGGGTTTAGCAAGGTGATGGCTAATGTTGCAGAGATACTTGATAACACACTAATTTTTTTTGTGTTATTATTTTCAATATTAAAACTTGAGTTGCCTCTCAACGCAGAACGAAACGATAAAAAACCATACCAAAATAAAAAGAGTGAGCCTGCTAACGTAAGAATAATGAGTAAGATTTGATTTGAACTAATCATCTCACCGACGCCAAATACACCCATTGTCATTAATAAAAAGTCACACAAAAAACAGACACTACAAATCCAAAAGATATTGTTTTTTAATAATCCTTGTTTTAATACAAATGCATTTTGCGCACCGATAGCACATATTAATGACAAGCTGACTGTAAAACCTTTTAGTATTGTTAATAGCATAGTTTTCCTAAAGCAAAATAAGTGGCACTTGCAATAATTGATGATAAAGAATTGGGCTACTCGATAATCTTCAAAATATTGATGCCACGTGGTGAGAGCCGGTAACTATAGCATAAAAAAAACATAATTTCTTTAGATTAACTGCATTAAAAAAATCGTTAAAGTATATGCTAATTAACCTAACAAAAAATAAACAGCATACAAAATACGATTGTTAATACGGCAATCTATTTTTCACCATTGTTGTGGGATCTACTTTCACCAACCGAGAAAAAATTAATCAATACCAGAATTGAAGAATGTTAGCTATTAATGGAGTTTTAGTGTTTACCACCAAATGACTTGACGAAAAAAATGTAATTTCTAAATTTTAATTAAAATGGCTTTTTAGCGCAGAATTAAGCGATAAAAGCCATTTTTAAAAGAATGAATCGTATTAATTAGTTAAATAGCATTTCCACTAAGTGATTTTAGTAAATGTTTAACGATAATAACACCTCTAATCATTATTAAGATTAGGAAAAATCCAATTCAAATTATCGTAACCTAGTTTTCGCTACTATCCTTAATTTATACCCTCTCTTTTTATGCTGATAAGATTGCTTGTTATGGTATCAGTATCATATATCCTAGTATCTTACGAGCAATAAATAGCAGATTAAATGATGGTTATAGCTAAATCTATTCAATAATTATCTTTTTGTTTTTTCAATTAAATGTCTATTTCAATTGATGACAAGTCAATGTCTAATAATTCTTCAATCTGCTCAAGTATCCATAAATAACGATTTTGTAATGCTGATTCATGCCATTGTTGGTTAAATGTATTTAGTTTGAAATCATCCAATATTTTTTGTGACAGTCGAAATGCCGTGGTACTATCTGTTTTATTGCCTTGATAGATTTTCATCTTTACAGCAAAAGAATTATTACTTGCGTCAATATTTTTTTTGCCACTTAATAAAGTTAAATTGGCAATACTGTGTAACCATTTATTTTTAACCTCATCTGTTATATGACTCCATTCAGCTAATTCTTGGTATTTTTTAGGTAATATATGTTCCAGATGTAAATCGTTAGTCAATGAAATGAAGTTAGGATTAGATTGATCTGTTAAATTATATTCAATTAATATTAACAATGGTTTAATCCAGGCTTCTTTATCTACAACATTTGAAATTAATTGCGATGTTGCATATTCGTGAATTTTATCAAGTTCTAATTTATTATTAAAAATCGCTTTTAAATAATTAATATGTTTTTTATCTTTTATGGCTTTAATTATATTAAATGAAGTTTGCTTTACCTGTGACAGTGTTTTTCCTGCAATCCAATATAGATAATAAAAACGCCTTAATTGGAATATCAATGTATCGAATTCCTTGTAATTAGTTGTTATTGCTGTCATTAATATCGCTTTCCAATAATGACTCCATCTTATATACTTAAATGAATAAATAATCTTATTATTGGTTTTATAAATTTTTTCATAATAATCAGTAATAAAACTTTTTAAAGCGGCAATAACATCATTTGGGTCTTGGTGTTCAAATAAAGTTTGTAATTCCTCTGTATAAGATTTTTTTTGATTAGAACCTAATAAATAATGTGCATAAATGATAAATAAATCATTTAAGCTAATATCATCACAATTTCTTATTATTTGCTCCATTTCACGCCAATCTGACATAAAATTGTCTTCTTTAATTTTAGATGTTTCTAAATCATGTTGATATTTTTTATATAATTTTTCTAAAAGAAAGCTTTTTATTAAGTCTGCTGGTGTTAAATCAAGCCCCCTATTATTCAATACTTGAAATAACTTAATAGCAAAATCACGACTAGTACAATCAATGCGAATAATTTTAACGTGGTAAAATAAATAGTTAATTAAACAACCAAGTTGATTTTCCCTATTATATTCATTTAATTTTTCGATAAAAATTAATGCGGTATTGATAAATTTGAATTTGGGTTCTTGATCTTTTTTTATCTCATATTTGTATGGGGCAATAAGTGCTTTAGTTGCACCTTCATTAAGAATTAAAGCATTAAAATCGGATTGATGGGAACTATGAGTATAAAGTCTCAAACGTAACGCTCGGCTATTATAGGTAATAGCCGAGCGTATAGTATCAATATTAACCGTAAGGGGATTATCAGTATCATTTTGATTCAGATCAGGGAAGTGATCACGTAGTACACAAAATAAAATCATTAATGTTGTTAATCGCTGTTGCCCATCAACAACATCAATATAACCTAATTTTTCTTCATTTGGACTTGCCGTTATAACTGAACCTAAAAAATAATTCGCGATCTCGTTTTCATATGATTCGCGAATATCATCCCATAATTGCTCAACTTGTTCACTTTCCCACTTATAAGGTCGTTGATATTTAGGTATTTGATACAAACTTTTTGTATCGCCAAACAATTCTCCGATAGATAAACTTCTAGGTTTAAAAGATTCTTCCATAGTTCTTCCTGTTAATATTATTATGTTTTGTTTTATTTGTAATAGCTAATCTAAATATTTTAACAATTACATTATTTTTAATAAACGGTTTAATTTAACTTATTTATGTAATCTTATTCAATAATCAAAGTGGCGTAAAATTGAATTTGTTCGATTAGTTATTTTGGAAATACAAAGTTATTAACAAGTCAGCTAGCACGTGGCAGGCAACGTTATGTTTCGATTTAATAATGTTGGAAAACTTATTGGAAATATCTTTACTTTTGTTTTATTGGGATATTTAGCAAATAGAACCCTTAATAAGATGGCTACGTTATTTTTTTTTCAGTTAGTTTACTTAGTTGCCTCAATAATTTAAGGGTAATATCTAAATAAAAAAGCCCGGTATTTTGAGCTTTTTGTTAAGATGGAAGTCAAACCGATAAATATGTGAAGTTATATAACATTTGTTCCGAATTGGCTATTATGCTTATGCAGCGTGTATATAACATAATAATCAGATTTGCCTTAACTCGAAATTCCACAACAATGTGCTAATTTTACCCGTTACTGCTAATTATTTGAGCAAATAAACAACATATTACGATCAATAAAATTTAATTTATTCATTTGTTGTTTAATTATAATAATACCTCACTAGAGTTACGAATTACCAATTCGCCTTCTACATAAATTGTTCGAATAGGTAATGTGGTATCATTCACCCGTTGTATTAATGTTTCAACGGCAGTACGCGCAATGCTAACCAACGGTTGTTTATAAGTAGAAAGTGGCAGTGCCAAATGACTGGCATATTCGGCATCATCGAAACTGATGGTAAATATTCGCCGCTGAGGATAATGACGTTGATTTAATGAAAGCAGCTGCATGGCGGTAAAATCGTTACCACATACTACATGCTTCACGTCTAACTTAACGAGTGTCTTAATGATGTTTTCGTCAATTTGTGATGCTTGGATAATCCAATTATTATCATATTCAATATTAGCATCCATTAACGCTTGTTTATACCCGATGATTCTTAATGCAATGGTATGAGCAGAGTCACTTTTTAAGATAAAAGCGATTCGTTTATGGCCTTGCTTAATAAAATGCCGTGTAACAATATAACCTGCCGCAATATTATCTATACTGACTAAATCTGCTTGTCCGCGCGCAGGAAAGACACAATAATCTCGTTCAAGTAAAATACACGGTACTTGGTATTTTGTTAAACATGTAATAATGCCTTCATTGATACGTTTAGCATATGGATGAAACTCTAAAGGTGAAAAAAATATACCATTAAGATTATTCTTTTTATAATTAATGATGACATTTTCAATATTGCTTAAAATGGTCTGAACATCATAACTACCCGTTAACATTCCTGCCCATAATAATGAAAATTGGTATTGGTTCGATAAACTGGCTATTTCTGAATATAAACTATCTAAAATAATCCGACTTTCATCCTGATCAAGTCTCGGTGCTAAAATACCAAATATATATTTACTGCTAATTTTATCAAACTGTTTTACATAATATTTTGCTCCTTGACTACCATCAATATAGCCTTCTTGTTTTAAGCGTGAATACACTTTAGCTATTGTTGGTCTGGAGACATTAAACATGGTACTCAATTCGGAAGTTGATGGTAAAGGGCCATCAAGCCCGAATACACCGTTTTGAATGTGGGTTAAAATTTCCTGATATATTTGCTCACTTTTTTTTGCCATGCTGATATTTCATCCTCAAAATTATGGCTTAACAATTTATTATTATGCATTATGCCATACCGATAAACTTGTTAAATTTAATTTTTACAAGTTAATCTTAAATAGTGACATCATTATCATAACTAGTAAAAAAAATGGATTGTTATTGTAATATAAAATGAGTCTCTTAGACTAGCATGTACTAGGTATAATATTATTCAATATAATTTAGATCTAGTAATCATAAGATTTATGTCTTATTCATTCTGCAAGTAGGTGAGGTAAAATAAATGAAAAAACTGATAACGTTATTCATGACAATAATAATGATTTTTTTTACAACTGACTCAATATACGCCAAGGAAAATGACCATAAACCGATAAAATTTGCTTTTATAACATCAACCTTAAACAACTCTTTTTTTACCGCTATTTCTGATACGTTTGCTGATATTGCTAAAAAAAATGGTGATCAATATATTCTGATCGATCCACAATATGATCAAGCCAAACAAATTTCAATGATGGAAGACGTGATTAATCAAAAAGTCGATATCATTTATTTAATTGCTGTTGATTCAGAAGGAATTCGCCAAGGATTGCTCGCTGCACAAAAGAAAAATATTCCTGTTGTTGTAATTGATAATCCAATTAGTGATGACGATCTGGTTGTAAGTACGATTGCTTCTGATAACTTTTTAGCTGGCAAAATTAATGGGGAACGGATGGTTAAAGATTTTCCTGATGGAGCTAAAATCGCAGTGATTGATTGTCCATTTAATCGGGCTAGCGTACTAAGAGCAGACGGATTTTTTGCTGGTTTAGGCGAGAGCCGTAGCAAATTTAATGTCGTTTCTCAACAAAATGGTAAATGTGCTTTGGAAGTCACCATGCCAATTGCTGAAGATATTATTCAAGCTAATCCTAATGTCCAAGCTTTTTTTGCTGTTAATGACCCATCAGCTTTAGGGGTCGTGGTGGCATTAAAGGCATCAAATAAATTAAAAAATATTAAAATTTATACTGTTGATGGTTCACCTGATGGTAAAAAAGCGTTTAAAGACGGGCAAATAACACTAACTGTTGCGCAAGCTCCCATTCAATTAGCGAAAGAAAGCTATAAAGTTGGCGAAAAGATTCTTGCTGGTGAAAAGGTTGATAAAGAAATCCTTGTGCCAACCTTTCCAATTACTGAAGAATTGATTCAAAAATATGGTGTTAAAGCCTGGCAATAACGACTAGTTCGGTTAACTAATATACAAAATAAAGATAACAATAGCGTGTATTAGTTAATCGATTAAAATCCAGAAGGTAATACTATGGAACCAATTGCATTACAACTCAATCAGATTGAAAAAAAATTTGCTGGCGTCCATGCTCTAAAAAATATGCATTTTACATTGCAGCAAGGCGAAGTTCATGGGTTATTAGGTGAAAATGGCGCGGGTAAATCAACCTTGATAAAAATTATTGGTGGTATATATAAACCCGATCATGGTGAAATAAGAATTAATGGTAAAAATGTCACCATTAATAACATCAAAGAAGCACAAGCTTATGGGATTAATGTTATCCACCAAGAAATCGTATTAGTACCACATATCAGCATTTACGAAAACATATTTTTAGGCCGAGAACCTATTAACAAATGGGGTTTGAAAGATCATAAAAAAATGATTAGTAAAGCACAGATTATGATGGCAAGTATGGACCTATCAATCGATGTTCTTACACCCGTTTATAAGCTAACAATTGCACAACAACAGCTAGTCGAAATTGTTAAAGCTATTTCTTTTAATGTCAGAATTTTAATTATGGATGAACCAACATCCTCTTTAACGGAAAAAGAAGTTGAACAATTGTTTGTCATGATTAAAAAATTAAAAGAACATAACGTTAGTATTATTTATATATCTCACCGTATGGATGAACTTTTTGCTATTACCGATCAAATTAGTGTTATTCGCGATGGTGAATATGTTGATACGGTTAAAACTTCTCAAACCCATATTGATGAGCTAGTCAAGATGATGGTGGGGCGAAGTTTAAATAATTATTATCAACGTAATTATCAACAATCTAATGATGTGATTTTAAGCGTAGAAAACCTGACTCGAAATGGTGTATTTAGTAACATAAATTTTCAATTAAAAAAAGGTGAAATTCTCGGTTTTTCCGGTTTGATGGGCGCAGGAAGAAGCGAAATTATGCGGGCGATTTTTGGCGTCGACAAATATGACAGCGGTACAATTTATTTTGAAAATAAACCTATCTTGATACGCTGCCCACAAGATGCTATCGATTTAGGTATTGCCTTGGTGCCAGAAGACCGTAAAAAAGAGGGATTAGTACTTAATAATAGTATTGGTTTTAATCTGTCATTAACTGTTCTCAAGCAATTTATTCATGGATGTTTTGTTAATCACAAGCAACGTGAAAAAATTATTCAAAATTATATTACAAAACTCAATATAAAAACACCGAGCGCGAATAAAATCGTTGGTGAACTGAGTGGCGGTAATCAACAGAAAGTTGTTATTGCTAAATGGTTAGCAACATCGCCGAAACTGATTATTTTAGACGAACCAACAAGGGGCATTGATATCGGTGCCAAAGCTGAAATATACAAAATTATTGATGAATTATGTGCTAATGGTATTGCCATCATTATGATTTCATCGGAATTACCCGAAATTATTAACATGTGTGACAGAGTTTGTGTTGTCGCTAATGGCGAAATACAAGGTGAACTATCTCAGACTGAACTCTCACAAGAAAAAATTATGAAATTAGCGACAGGGAGAGCTTAAAATGTTCAGTAAACCTAATAACAGTTTAAATAGCAATCATACTAGCCAGTATGCAAATACACATAATTTAATTATAAAAAACTTTCTTGATTTCTTTATTAACAACATTGGTATTTTAATCGCATTAATTTTAATTTGTATTATTCTGGCATTTTCAACACCGGTATTTCTTACCCAAGATAATATGTTGTCGGTATTAAGACAAGTCTCTACTAATATGTGTTTAGCGCTAGGTATGACATTAATTATTATGTTGGGTGGTATCGATTTGTCTGTAGGCTCAATTGTGGCTATGGCGGGAACGCTGACCGTTGGATTCATCTCTATTGGTGAAATGGGCATCATACCCGCTATTTTATTGGGACTGCTTATTGGTACGTTATGTGGTGCGGCAAATGGTGCTGCAATAGCCTACACTGGGATACCACCATTTATTGTTACTTTAGCGATGATGATGATTGCGCGTGGTATTGGCTTTATTTACAGTGGTGGTCAATCAATTCGTATTTTTGATGATAACTTTACCACAATTGGCACCGGTTACTTAGGCGTAATTCCTTACCCTGTTATCTATATGTTTGTATTTATCGTCGTTATGTTAATTATTGTCAATAGAACGCGTTTAGGAACATATATTTACGCTTTAGGTGGTAATCGTGAAGCGGCAAGATTATCGGGCATTCCGATTAAACGCGTGGAAATTATTGTTTATACCATTGCTGGTTTTCTGGCTGCTTTTGCCGGCATTGTCCTTGCTGCACGAATGTATTCAGGGCAGCCTTCTGTTGCGCAGGGTTATGAAATGGATGCTATTGCGGCATGTGTGTTAGGTGGCATTTCCATGTCGGGAGGCATTGGTCGTATAAGTGGTACTATTTTAGGCGTTTTTGTTATCGGTATTATTAATAATGGTCTAAATTTACTTGGCGTAAATTCATTCTGGCAACTGGTTGCGAAAGGGGTAATCATTTTCTTAGCGGTTTATGTTGATATCTTGAAAAGAAAACGAAGTAAATCTGCCTAAAAAGAAAGCTATCAAGCAACAAAACAGATTTTACAATTAAATATAGGACAAATTATAATGAAAAAATGTACCTTAATGCTCAATAATCCTGATGGACTAACCAGAAACAATGAGCCGGTGTTGACCCGATTATGTTTTCCTGATGAAGGGATAAATCCTGCTGATTTGAGATTAGTTAATGAACAAGGTGAAACGGTTCCCCATCAATTATTTGATCTCATTTATTGTAATGAGCAGCGTATTTCAGCTTGTTCTATCGCTTTTATCGTTAACAATATGACGAAATTAGTCGAAAACTATACCTTGGTATGTCAACCTAATAACCCAGTAGCAAACATCAAGGGCATTGAGCAATTAAAACCTACTTTATCAGACGGGGTAAAACGGCTGGATACCGGTCATTATATTTTAGAACTCTGTCGTGGTACTGGTGATGGAACTTCATACGGTAAGTGGGGTATAAGATATTTTGCCGCAAAAGCGGAGGGACGTAATTTAATTAAAGATTGTTCTAATGCTATTGGTGGGTTTTACGGTCCATTCTTTACGCCAGCAAACGGATTAATCAATCCACCCGAACATTGTATTGTTGATTGTATCACTGAGGTTGAGGGACCGATTTATTGTCGTTATCGTTTTAATGGTGAGGTTCCTAATGGCCTTGATCCTGCGTTACACAATAAAAAATTTTCCATTGTTTGGGAATTCTTTTATCAATCACCTTGGTTTAGACGTCGTTATGACGTTGATGATTTTACTACCTTTGTCGATGGTATGCCTGTTATCAACAAAATAACCGTTGGTGATGAATATGAAAGTGGTCAGAACGATGTTGTATTCTCGCGTTTTGCTAGTTATGGCGGAACCTATTATCGTGAAGGTGATTTATATGCCAAAATTTTAGCAGCCGAAGTAAATCGTATTTTATCACAACCCACGCAGACACTTTCTGAGAATGCCAGACAATATCGTGATTCTATTGGTGATAATATTAATGCGGTATCTTGGGATTTCTTTTGGCGATTATTTTGTGTTAAAGAAGGCATATTGACAGATGAAGAAATTAGAGACCATGTAAAAGATATTTTACGTGAAGCGCATCACGTGGTACATAAAAGCCCGCGTCATCGAGATGTTTTGTTTGCTAAGGAAGTTGATGTAAATAGTGTACCAGAACAAACTATTTTTCCGTTAGCTGCCAATAAAACAGCTGAAATCAATCCACAATCGGGGTATGCTATGGTCTGGTACACCAGTAATATTGTTGGTCGCTATCAAATTGTGCAACGTAAAGATTCCGGTTGGGTAAATTGGGGAACGAATGGTGAAAATGAATACCCAGAACTGCCTACTGGTTCAACAATTTATACTGCTTACGGACAATTTGAAGATTGGCAACAACAAGCCGACAGTATGGAAAAAAATATCGATATCAAACAAGGAATAATCGAATATGACTAACCTAAAGATGATCGCAGTAGGTGAGTTTCTATGGGACTATTTACCTAACGGCAAAAAAATTGGCGGTGCTGCCGCTAACTTTTGTTATCATGCTAAATCAGCCGGCGCTCAAGCTATATTGGTATCAGCCGTTGGCGATGATGATAATGGCAAAGAATTATTGAATCAGTTGGCTATGTTAGCTATTCCGCATAGCGTACAAATTTCAGCCAATTATGCAACGGGTAAAGTGATGGTGGAACTCGATGCAGACGGCAAGCCGACCTACAACATTCTTAATCCCGTCGCCTGGGATGATATCCAACTAACAACATCGTTAGAACACTTACTTCAAGATGATATCGTGGCTATTTATTTTGGTAGTCTTATTCAACGCAATAGTAATAATCATCAATTATTAAAAAGAATTGTGGCTGAATTGCCGGAAAAGGTAAAAATTATTGTTGATATTAATCTTCGCCAAAACCATTATACCAATGATATTTTGCGTTTTTCAATTGAGCAAAGCCACATTTTAAAACTGAATGATGAAGAGCTTCCGGTTATAGCCCAATTACTCAATATTAAAAATGATCCTAAGGTATTGTTTGATTATCTTAATCAACATTATCAATTAGAGTTATTAATTTATACCTGTGGGAGTGAAGGGAGTTACCTAATTAATCAAACTGAGCAAGATTACTGCCCAGCGGAAAAGATTACCCCAATTGATACGGTTGGTGCTGGCGATTCATTTATGGCAACTGCAAGCACCTTGTATTTAAAGGGAAGATCATTAAAAGAGATTAATATTAAGGCAAACCATGTTGCAGCGTATGTTTGCACTCAAAGTGGTCCAATGCCTAAAATGCCAGATGAATTGATAAAAAATTTATAGCTAAATAATGGCATTATTAGTGTGATTCATTATTGAAAAAGGTATCGTTCATTTTTGTAAGTTTCTAGCCAATTTGCTGATAGATTTGCCTATCATCTTTCAAATCGACTTAAGCTGATGGAAAAGCAAACATTATGCTTAAGTTGGTTTTCAAATTTCAGTTAGTGATTAAATAATTGCTAATAATATTATAATTTTTTATTTTAATGTCATAACAAAATGCAATTTGATTTGGTTTGTTAAATCATTTTCACCACGAAAAACTGTCTGGTTTTTCC
The DNA here is from genome assembly GCF_019641635.1 of Frischella sp. Ac48. NCBI lineage: Bacteria > Pseudomonadati > Pseudomonadota > Gammaproteobacteria > Orbales > Orbaceae > Frischella > Frischella sp. Ac48. Next base: position 66,245 of record NZ_JAETXP010000016.1, on the reverse strand, counting down.
TCAATATGTTGTGATATTTTATCGTCTAATAGTTATATCTTTGCTAGTTGCACAGTTTCTTGTGAAATATGAAGACATTTCAACAACTTTTAAGAGATCTTTAGCAAAAGCTTTATTAAACAATATATTTCGATTTTTATTAAACATTAGTAAATTTATCAAGGTTTTTTTGATAAGGAATAATATAATAAGGCAAAAGATATTCAGTAATAATTATATTGTTTTTATTCTGGTTTGGTGAAAGTTAATCTGTAATCATCTATAAACTGTTCTATCATTTGTTAAATACAAAGTTATCTATTCTAAAATTGCAATTAATAATAAGTGTAATAAAGGTTTAGGTATTGGGAAATATCAATAAGCTGCTATTTGTTATCAAAATTGGTATACGTTGTTAATTACAGAAAGTGGGGATCCTTTCAGAAACAACTTGGTATTTATGTGTTTGATTCCATTAGACCAAAATGGTTGATTAATCGTTAATCTATGATTTTACGGATTTAGCGTATGATAGTTTTAATAAAGAAAATATCCTATCAAGTCATATTTTTTTATTTTTTGCTTAAAAAGAAATAGGTATTGACCCTATCGAACAAATGATAATCGCCTTAATTGCATTTTATTAATCATCTTTTTAATGTTGTTATTCTTGACAAAAAACAGCAAAATTTTTTAAGCACGATTTTTTTGTGCGGTAAATAAAAAAGTAGTTATACTTTTTAACCATCATGCATTTAATTCATGAATTATAAGATATATATTATGATTCTAAGTGAATATGTTTGATAATTGATACTCAATATTGAAAATGTCTATTCAGTTAAATAATAATAAACTGAGATGCGTTTGAGAGTTGGTATATTACGTTTGTGAGAAATCATTAACTGTTTTATCTTTAGTTGGGGGTAGATTATGATTCGAGGAATTCAAACTGATGACAGCGGACGCTGTATACATTACCATAATGAAAATGATATTGTGGCGCTTCAATGTGGTCAATGTAAGCAATATTTTGCGTGTTATCAATGTCATGACGAAATTTGCGATCATCCGTTTGTCGCGATACAAATTCATCATACCAAACCTGTAATGTGCGGGAAGTGTAAGGCATGTCTAACATATGAACAATATCAACACTATAAATGTCCATTTTGCTTGGCTGAATTTAATCCCCGATGTGCCCTTCATCAAGATATATATTTTAAAAAGTAAATATCATTTTATGGCTAATGAACATAATTTAGTTTATGTTGTGTAAGGTGTTTCTGTGAGGATCAAATGAAGCATTTGCTCCTAAAGTAAATAGAAACCAATTAAAAGATTGCATCAAAATGATTGCACCTGCAAAAAAACCTGAATCTTAAACCAGACCTGGATGATGATAAAATGAGTAATTGCAACGTAAGCTTTTAAATATTTTAAATCTAATCGCTAATATCAACAGTAAGTAAATGAATTTGAAATATTTGTTGCTATTATTTTGCAATGAGTTTATTTTTTTTCCAAAATCTCAAACCAATAATCATAGGGATTTTTTTCGTCAGCTAGATGATACTCTTTAAATATTGATTGCCATTGTTCACAATGATAATTAGGAAAGTGAGTATCGCCGGCAACGTCGGTATTAATGTGGGTAAGATAAAGCCGATTCACTTGTGGTAATACTTGTTGATAGATATTACCTCCACCAATAATGAATACTTCTGGACTCGTTTTAACAATAGCCAATGCTGCTGGTAATGATGTTGTCCATGTAATATTTGGATTATTGCTGGTTTGAGGCGTTCGGCTAATAATAATATTATGTCGATTCGGTAGTGGTCTTCCTATCGATTCAAAGGTTTTTCGTCCCATAATAACCGGTTTATGTAAGGTATTTTTTTTAAACCATGCTAAATCAGCAGGCAAATGCCATGGCATTTGATTATTTAACCCAATTACTTGATTGTTGGCCATCGCGACAATAATACTTAAGATCATAATTAGCTCTTTAAAATATTTTTCCTAGTTTAAACTATAAGATATAACCTAATTCAGCAATTTTTTGCTGGACATGTTCAGGATAGTGAGTCTGTTGCCACAAACGCTCACTTAAATTGGAAAGCGGTTCAGCCTGACCAGAGACAATCCAATTAGCTAATTGTGGGGCAACATCAGGATAAATAACAGGATCTGGTGATGATTGTGTCAACCAATATTCAAGAACAGTTTGATCAAGTGAATTCATCACTGTCGCTAAATCTAATTGCTGCAAACAATGCCCATTGTATATTTGTTCAAATTGACCGGAAACGGGTTTAGTGAGAATTTTTTTTCCAAGCACTAATGCTTCAGAGATCAACCCAAAGCCAGTATTACTAATAATACCGGAACATGAAGCTATCGCTTGAGTGAAGCTATCGCGACATAATGGGTGTAGGCTAATATTATGCTCGACTGAAGCATGTTCTATATTGGGGTGAAAACATTCAAATTGATATTGTTGGCTAAAAGGTGCTATCAAATTAAAAATATTATTCAATGATTCGAATGGTAAATAGACAATTATTTTTTCATTCTCCGGTTGACTTACCATTGGGTCAATTATTGGTGGGATTAAAGTATGACCGAAATGGAACCAATGTAAACCCACTGGATCAGTTACTGGCGCATAATATTTCATAATGGCATTAGCAATTAAACCATATTCTTTCGGTTTTAAATATTGGCAAATAACCTGATTACTGATCCCTAAGCATTTTCGTTCTTGATGATAAGCCGCCCAAGCACTAACCGGTTCAAAGTCACTGATAATGGTATCATATTGGTCAAGATTTAATTCTCGAACATCCTTTATTAAACGAAATGCACGAATGCGACTAATTGTTTTACGAATATTAATTTTACCATTTTGGGTAACAAAGCTCATACCTTCATAAGTTTTATAATCACCAAAATCATTCATATCGAAATAGTCTTGAACGTTGCGACCACTAAAAATATAATCAACATTAGCTCCAGCAGCTTTTAAAGCTTTAGCTAAAGTGCGGCAACGACTAATGTGTCCATTGCCGGTACCCTGAACACCAAAAAGGATCTTCATTATATTTTCCTTATCATATTTGCCAATTGTGATTGCTGTTAACGTATCATAGCAGAATCTAAGCAATTTGATATCAATCTAATTGATAAAAAATAATAAAGATTATTTATTGTTGTAATCGTATAAATCTTATTTTTGCTATTTTATTATAAACCATGATCGACTGCATAAGATCATTATGTTTTCTGCAAATAAAAAACTGATCAAAACTGCAAAAAAACAGGTTTAAGTATATACTAACCAGTATTTTTAACGATGAGTTGTATCGAATTATGTTGTTTTTTCCTGTTAATGCTTGGATAGTTTTTCCTTTAGTAATTATTACCACGATGTTAGCTTCGTTTGTTACTGCTAAAAAATATAAATATATTATCGTATTAATGCTAACTATTTTTATTGTAATGGAAGTGATATCCATCTATTTTAGTGGCGGATTTATTGATTATCAGTTTTTTGTTAACTTAAATATTAATGATATTTGGGAAGGATTGTTAATTTTTAAATTACAAGCTTTATTAACGGTATTACTATTTTTGGTTTTTATTTTTTTATTAACCAAACTTGCCGCTATTTGTCGTAGAAAAATTAATGTCCAAATGCGCCTAATGGTATTCGTAATAATGATATTATCGCTTAATTATAGCCATGGCCCGTTTGATAAACTACTTGAATTGTCTCGTATAACTGGTGCATCTAAGATAGATTTTCAAGAGGCTCTAACTCAGCTTAATATGCGTGATTATCCACTAAAAAATCAGGTTTATGCCACACAAGGTAAAAATATTATCGTTATATCTTTAGAGTCATTTGAAAAAGGGTTTTTAGATTTTGATCAATTAACTCCTAATCTGAATCAATTACGCCAAAAATATAGTTTTTATGGCGATATCCCAATGGGGAAAGGCAGTTCATGGACCACGGCTTCCATGTATACTTATATGACGGGAATGCCTTTTTTAGTAGGAGGGATAAACACTAAACCATTTGCTAATTATTCACAAACCCAATTAGTTAGTTTAGCTGATGTGCTGCATAAAGCAAATTATCAGACGCGATATGTGATTGGCGATCCAACCTTTTCAGGTATTGGCCATATCATTTCCATGCTAGGAATCGATATTGTCAGTGAATCAAATTATCCTGGTCAATATCCACAGGCGCCCTTTGGTTTGTATGATAAAGATACGTTTGATATTGCTAAACGTCAAGTGACAGAGTTATCTAAAGAAAATCAACCATTTGCATTATTTATCTCGACTATATCAACTCATGCTCCAAGTGGTTTTTATGATCAACGAATGGAAAAAGTGATTGATAAGCAAGATGATAATATGGCGTTTGCCGCAGCTTCACTTGATTATAATATTGGGCAATTTATTGCTTATCTTGAACAGCAAGGTATATTGGAAAACACTGTTTTTTATATTTTTCCAGACCATTTAATGATGGGAGCGGGTACACCTACCATTGCTAAATTATCGACTAAGCCACGTTCTCTTTATGTTATCACTAATGCTAATAAGGAAGATCTCGGGCCATATGCCTCGTTACCAGATAATATTTATCAATTAGATATGCCACGAATTATTCTCGATGGTGCAAAAATTAAATCTAATGCTCGATTCTGGACCGATTATCTTAATGATCAAAAAGTGACACATCGGGCAGAATATGTTGAACGTGTATTAACCGATATAGCAACATTGAACTGTTCAGCCGCCATACCTTAACATTGCTGTATTTATGACTAGCATGAATTATGAGTAATAATCGTCAGTCATTAATATATCGGTTGATTATCGATAAATGGCAAATATAGTTGGCAATTAACTTTTAGAGTATAAAAAATATGGAATATGAGTCATTTATCATTGTTGCGACTATTAGCTTGCTAGGTATGATTTCACCAGGGCCAGATTTTTTCTTGGTTGTGAGAAACAGTCTTAATTATCCGCATAAATATGCGTTAATGACTTGCTGGGGTGTTATTATGGGAATTTTTACCCATATGAGCTACTGTGTTGCTGGCATTGCCGTATTGATTCAAACAACACCATGGCTGTTTAATACTTTGCGTTATGTTGGTGCTGCTTACCTGGGGTGGATTGGTATAAAGGCGCTATTGGCTAAAACAAATGGTGTGAGTTATGTAGATCGTTCTTACAATATCTGTAAAATCAATTACTTTAAAGCTTTTATGCAAGGATATTTATGTAATTTACTTAATCCTAAAGCTACGCTATTTTTTTTAGCGATATTCACACAAGTTTTGGCATTGGATTCTTCTTTATTAGAAAAATTATGTGTAGCATTGATTATCTGGATTGAAGCTGTGCTATGGTGGCCTTTAGTTACTATTGTTTTTCAATCTGAAATAGTGCGACGAGGGTATTTTAAAATACAGTTTATTATTGATAAATTATTAGCGGTCATTTTACTTGGGTTAAGTCTTAAAGTTGCACTGGATTTTTAATATTATTAATGTATTAGAAAAGACCTATTTAAAATTTAATTGCAAGCTGTTCAACATTGCTATGGGTATTCTAACTGAAATATATTAATATATTGAAAAAGTTAATATGAGTAAAGTGCTAATAATTCATCAATCTTTTTTCGCCCTTGTCCATCACAACTAATAGAACGGCGAGTTTCAACTAAATGTAGCTGAGCATCTTTATACCATTTTCGAGTATGAATAGTATCATGATTGGAAATTAGCACTGGAATTTCTTGCTTTGATAATTTTAGTGCAATATGTGCTAAATGTTTCTGATCATGTATTGTAAAGTTGATCGAATAATAAGTCGTGAAATTAGCACTTTGCGATAACGGCATATAAGGTGGGTCACAATAAACAACGGATCCTTTTTGTGCTTTATTCATGACTTGATGATATGGGGCACAAATAAACTCAGCACGCTGTGCTTTTTCCGAAAAAGCAAATAATTCTTTTTCTGGGAAATAAACACTATGATATTGCCCAAATGGAACATTGAATTCACCGCTACTGTTATAGCGACATAATCCATTATAGCAATGTCGATTTAGATATAAAAATAGTAATGCTCTTTGATAAGGATTTTTACTATGATTAAAGTGATCACGTAATTCATAAAAAGCTTCGGCTTGATTATTTTGTTCGGTAAATAATAGCTTGGCATCTTCAATAAATTTTTGCGGTTTATTTTTGATGAAATTGAATAATGAAATGAGATCCTTATTAATATCAGCTAAGATATACCGCTTATAATTTGTATTCAAAAAAACTGAACCAGCTCCTACGAACGGTTCAATCAATAAATCACCATCTGGTAAGTGTTTTACTATTTTATCAACAAGCGAATATTTTCCACCTGCCCACTTAAGAAAAGCACGTTGCTTTTTCAAACGCGACTCCCGTTAACTCTCTGAGAATACTGATCGATCATTGCAAAACTTGCTTTTCTTTATTTACAACTGTACCGGATTTAACCCAAGGAGAATTGCGTTGTAAGTCTGCTGATAAATATTGTATAACTGTTTTTGCATCTTTAATGTTAGCAAATTCACCTTTAATAAGCACAAACCAAGGTTTATTTTCTCTGCGTGTCTCGTAGATTTGGTAATTAGCCAATTTATTTGATTTGACAAAAGCCATCATACTTTCAAGTGAAGATGTTGCAATAAGTTGAATGGTATAATGATTATTTTGAATCGTTTTACCTAATGGTAATTCGTTATGTTCGAAATCAACATCGGTGTTTTCGCCATTGAATTCTATCAACGAACCATTTGCATTATAGTATTGCGACATATGTTCAGTTATGTCATCAGGTATCTGAATTCGTTCTGTGCCATAACTGAGATCGACATCTGTAAAAGTTGAGTTAGACGATATATGACTCGGAGGATTTAGCGTTTGATAACCGCGGTTATTACTAACTTGCCCACCGCCAGCATTTAAAGAATTATTTCTAATCTCATCTTGCGGCGAACGACCAGTAGCCATTAAAAAAATTATCAATAATAAAGCAACAATAATCATAGCCATAATGATTATTATCAACTTTTTATTCATAAAAAAAGATTGAGTTAGAATTGATGTGCTCTGTGGTTGCTCAGAGAAATAGCGATCTTCTTTATTTGTACGAATTGGTTTATTCACAACGCCTCCTATGACTCACAATGCATAAATTTTGAAAACATTATAATTACTCAGCAGTGTAATTATATCTGTTCTATTTGCTCAATAATATAACTAGCTACACCTTTAGCACTCTGTTCGTCTGTTTTAATTGTAATATCGGCTATTTCTTCATATAACGGTACACGCTCTTCTTCAAGCTCTTCATAACGTTCACGAAGATTATTATTACCTTGCAATAATGGTCGTCGTTTATCTTTTTGCGTACGTGCCATCTGTTTTTCAATTGTTGTTTGTAAATATACCACAATTCCTCTTGCAGATAGGCGATTACGTGTATCTTTAGATAAAATAGAACCACCACCAGTGGCTAATACAACGCCTTGTTTTTCAGTAAGCTCGTTAATCACTTTCTCTTCTCTGGTACGGAAACCTTCTTCTCCTTCTAAATCAAAGATCCAAGCGATATCCGCGCCAGTTCGTTTTTCAATCTCTTGATCTGAATCAAAAAAATCCATGCCTAGTTGTTGTGCGATCTGCCTACCAATAGTACTTTTACCTGCCCCCATTGGGCCAATTAAAAAGATATTTCGCTTCTCTGCCATTATAAATTCATCATCTATATTTAGTTAAACATGCTGACAATTTGTTTTAAATATCTTTATCAGATAAAAAAACAAACTGCAATACTTTTAGTCTCCGTTCTAAAGACAAAATTTAGGGCGATAATTATCGCAGGAGATAGAGCTATTTTGCAATAAAAAAATGCTGATTATTTATTTCCAAGCATAAATAATATTAACTTTCTTTAATTGCATAGAGTTTTCAGCCTTATGAAATACCAGCCTGATGCAAATCATGGATATTGATTGCTCCTACCAAACAATCATTTTGATCAACCACTGGGGCTGCAGTGATATTATAATCGTTAAATGATTTAAGTGCTTCAATGGCCTTCCAATTCTCAGGGAGACGATACCCTGGTGTTGTCATAACTTGTATAATTGGATCATTTAACGTACCGTCTTTCAATAATAAACGACGTAAATCCCCATCGGTGAATACACCTTTAATGTGTCGATCGGTATTACAAATAATGACTAATCCTAATCCTGTACGACTTAATTCTAACATTGCATCAAATACAGTAGCATTTTCAGGTATTTTAGGAATACGTTCACCAGTACGCATAATATCTTTTACACGATTAAGTAATTTTGCCCCTAAACTTCCAGCAGGATGAGAACGGGCGAAATCTTCTTCATTAAAGTTTTTCGCTCTCATTACTGTTATAGCCAATGCATCGCCCATTAGTAGCGTATTAGTTGAACTAGACGTTGGGGCTAATCCCATAGGACAGGCTTCTCTTTCAATACTGACATCTAAGACGGCTTTTGCTGCTCTGGCTAATGGCGATGTTTTTTTGCCAGTGATTGCAATAATTGGTATACCTTTATCTTTCAGTATTGGCAATATGTAATTAAATTCATTTGCCTGACCAGAATATGAAATCAGTATGATAATATCTGTTTCGCTAACCATACCTAAATCACCATGTAATGCTTCCGTTAAATGCATAAAGAATGAAGGTGTACCAGTACTGGCTAAGGATGCAGCAATTTTTTTGCCAATATGTCCCGATTTGCCAATACCTGAAACTATCACTTTTCCTTTTGTCGTTAACATTAATTCACAGGCTTGAATAAAGTTATGATCAAGACGAGCAGGTAATTTTTTCGCTTCACTAAGTTCTAACTCTATTACTTCACGTCCGTATTCTAATAATTTTGTGCGTAATGGTGAATTCATATAATTGATCGTACTTAATCTAAAATTTTAATTAGTGTACCAACAATCATTCAAAAGTAAATAAACGTTTAATTGACGTCATACATTTGTTAAATAAAACCGTAACAATAAATTAAAATAATAAAAATTTTTTGCTCATTTTATTATCATTTTGATATTTGATTGTTTATAAAATAGCATGCATAATAACTACTTATTTATTTGACTCGGGGTGTCATAACAATGATGAATTGTTTTATGGCTGAGAGCTTACCCGTTGAACCTGATCTGGGATCATGCCAGCGTAGGGAAGTCGGAATGCTATCCTGCGATAGTCACCTTCTCTACGATATTAATGAGGAGAGAGGATGACCACTATTATTTCATTTCAAGCCGATCAAGCTATTCCTTTTATAAAACAAGTCCGTCTGCAAAATCCATTAGTCCACTGTATTACGAATGATGTAGTACAAAATTTTACTGCTAATATTCTATTGGCAATTGGTGCTTCACCGGCAATGGTGGTAGCGGAAGAAGAAGTGGAATCATTTGTAAAAATTGCCAATAGTTTATTAATTAATATTGGTACCATCGAACAATCATCGGCAAGGAGTATGCAACTTGCTGCACATACAGCAATGATGACTAAAACACCATGGGTACTCGATCCTGTTGCGGTAGGAGAAGTACTCACATTTCGAACCAATATTGCAAAGGCGTTATTATCTTGTTATCCAACCGTGATTCGTGGAAATGCGGCGGAGATATTGACGCTGGTTGGGCAAAAGTCCCAAGCTAAAGGCGTTGATAGTCAAGATTCTACCGAAATAGCGTTAGAAGCGGCAAAAGAATTGGCCAGTCAGGTGCAAACCATTGTAGCAGTGACCGGTAAAGTGGATTATGTGACGAATGGTCAACAAGTTTATGCCATTTCAGGTGGCGATATCGCCCTTACACGTGTTACCGGTACCGGATGTTCATTATCGGCTATGGTTGCCGCATTTGTTGCTGCTACACCGGATGATCGGTTAACCGCTACCGCTTCAGCTTGCTTTATGATGAAAAGAGCTGCTGACACGGCCATTCATCAACAAGGACTTGGCACATTTGCCATATCATTATGGGATCAGCTTTCGCTGATGGAAACAATATCATGAGTAGCAGAGATAATATGCGTCAAAAAAAGCTCGATTTATCCCTTTACCTCGTTTTAGATCCTGATTTATGTGGTGGAATTGACGGTATGGTTAATACTACTCGAATTGCTGTCGCAAATGGTGTTACCGCCGTCCAACTAAGAGCTGAACATGAATTTACCCGTCGTGATTGGTATCTCGCTGCATTAGCATTAAAACAGGTATTAAAGGATACCACGGTGCCATTACTCATTAATGATCAAGTTGATATTGCCTTAGCTGTTGAAGCTGATGGTGTGCATGTTGGTCAGAAAGATCTTCCAGTTGATGTTGTACGCAAATTAATTGGTGCCGATAAATTATTGGGATTATCAATATCAAATTTACAACAAATCAATCAAGTTAATTGGCAAAAGGTAGATTATTTAGGTATTGGACCCGTTTTCCCAACCATGACGAAACAAGATGCTGCACCACCATTAGGTATAACAACTTTAGCAGAACTTAATCAATTTAAACAATGTCCTGCGGTAGCAATAGGGGGAATTAATTTACAAAACGCCGCCGAAGTTATGCAAAGTGGGAGTGACGGAATCGCCGTGATTTCAGCTATTTGTGGGCAGCCAAATATACCGTATGCCACAAGGCAACTTTACCATGTTATTGAACAAGCTAAACAAGGAATAAAAAAATGACAATTGCATTAACAATAGCAGGTTCAGATCCCAGTGGTGGTGCCGGGATTCAAGCTGATTTAAAAACGTTTTCCGCGTTAGGTGCTTATGGAATGGCAGTTATTACAGCACTTACTGCGCAAAGTACCCAAGGCGTATCAGATGTTTTTCCTGTCCCCGCTGATTTTGTTAAACAGCAGTTTGATGTGTTAATTAACGATAGTAACATTGATTGTTTAAAAATCGGCATGTTAATGAATGAAGCGATTGTTAACGCTGTCGCTGAACTATTAAGTCAAAATCCGCTACCATATGTAGTATTAGATACGGTAATGGTAGCAAAAGGTGGACATGCATTATTAAAACAAACTGCCATAGATGTTATTCGTCAGAAACTTTTACCTCTGGCAACGATAATTACACCAAATTTACCGGAAGCCGCAGCTCTGCTTAATTGTCCAGAAGCAACTAATGAGTCGCAAATGCAACAGCAAGGGCAAGCATTATTACAGTTAGGTTGTAAGGCTGTCTTGATGAAAGGCGGACATTTACCGGGTGATGAATGCCCCGATTTTCTAATCACATCGAAAGAGATAATACGTTATGCGACAAGAAGAGTTAATACTAATAATACTCATGGTACTGGTTGTACTTTATCCGCAGCGATTGCCGCATTATTACCAGTACTACCTTTAGGCGAAGCAATTAAACAAGCAAAGGATTATTTAAGTGGTGCAATAGCTAATGCAGATAGACTCCATGTTGGCAAAGGGATTGGACCAACTCATCATTTTTATCGTTGGTGGTGAAGTTATATCATGTCGCTGGCATAATCAAGTTGAAGATCCAACGGATATGTAATTATCTATTGGTCATCATGCATTAAAGACAATAGATTAAAGTTTCTTTATATGTGAAATATCTACTTGATTATTTTACCTTTTACTAGGATCGCATTGCTGTTTGATTGCGCGTATTAACTGACGATTTTCATAAGGAATTGCCACATTAAAATAGTTAACCTTGGCAGTACCTACACCATGTTCTGCAAATTAGGTTATGCCTGATTATCGTATATTAGGAAAAAGTATAGCCCCATAATGTAACGTACTAACGTTAAAGTTAATTAATCTATTTTATATATCTTTATTTTTTATCTTCAGATTTATTGAATTTTGCTCATTATGTTAATGATAGGTAAAACACAATTATTATGATGGTCAGGCAAATTAAATACAGTACGTGCCGATTAGTACTAATCACGTTATAATTATGGATAGATATTATTATGTGGATCAATTATGAAATTTACAGATCTTAGAGATTTTATTACTCAATTAGAAGCACAGGGTGAACTAAAGCGGATAAGTTATCCGGTTAATCCTCATCTAGAGATGACCGAGATTGCTGATAGAGTGTTACGTCAAGGTGGGCCGGCATTGCTATTTGAAAATCCGATTGGCTATGATATTCCGGTACTTTGTAACCTATTTGGCACCCCTAAACGGGTTGCAATGGCGATGGGGCAGGAAGAAATATCGGCATTACGCGAAGTTGGACATTTATTAGCATTTTTACGGGAGCCCGAGCCACCAAAAGGGGTCAGAAGTTTTTTGACTGAACTGCCAAAATACAAACAAGTTTTGAATATGCCAGTAAAACGACGCTCATCGGCTGCTTGTCAAGAGCACGTGGTAAAAGATCAAGATGTTGATTTAACTAAAATTCCAATTATGCAGTGTTGGCCAGAAGATGTGGCGCCCTTGATTACTTGGGGATTAACAATTACGAAAGGTCCCAATAAAGAACGTCATAATTTGGGTGTGTATCGTCTACAGCGATTAGCAAAAAATAAATTGATTATGCGTTGGTTAACGCATCGTGGGGGGGCATTAGATTTTCAAGAATGGCAAAAAGCTCATCCAGGTGAAAATTTTCCGGTAGTGGTGGCATTAGGTGCTGATCCGGCTACTATTCTAGCTGCTGTTACACCGGTACCTGATACATTGTCGGAATACGCTTTTGCTGGATTATTACGTGGACACCGTAGTGACGTAGTTAGGGCCTTGTCCTGTGATTTAGATGTTCCGGCTAGTGCAGAAATTGTATTAGAAGGTTATATTGCTCCAGATGAAACGGCTTTAGAAGGTCCTTATGGTGATCATACTGGCTACTATAATGAAGTAGAACGTTTTCCCGTTTTTACTATAACTCATATTACTCGTCGTAATGATGCGATTTATCATTCAACATACACTGGACGCCCACCAGATGAACCAGCAGTAATGGGATTGGCCTTAAATGAAGTGTTTATTCCTATTTTACAAAAACAATTTCCGGAAATCGTTGATTTTTATTTACCACCTGAAGGATGCTCATACCGTATTGCAGTTGTGACGATAAAAAAACAATACGCAGGACATGCCAAACGTATCATGATGGGCATATGGTCCTATTTACGGCAATTTATGTATACCAAATTTGTAATTATCTGTGACGATGATATTAATGCTCGTGATTGGAAAGATGTTATGTGGGCAATTTCAACCCGCATGGATCCCAAGCGTGACATCACCTTTATTGAAAATACACCGATTGATTATCTTGATTTTGCATCGCCAGTTTCTGGTCTTGGTTCTAAAATTGGTTTAGATGCGACAAATAAATGGCAAGGTGAAACAACGCGCGAATGGGGTAAAATTATTACAAAAGATGCCAAGATTGTTGCGCATATTGATAATATTTGGGATGAATTAGGGATTTAATCTTTTTCATTTTTTAAGTAATTTCCTCTCACCATTTTTAAAAAGGATTGGTTAACTAGCAATCCTTTTTTATAAATTTTTTGTATTAAATCTTAGTAAAAAAAATCATAACCTATTATTTTAATTGAAATTTTTGTTTTAATCTCTATAATCTATGTAAGTTCCTTATGTTAGTAATATTTATTGATCATTTATTATTTTAATAAAATCTTCTTCTATATCAATTTATTATTAATGTTTGTTAATTCACTCAATTTTAAACCGATAAACTAATTAGTTATGGGGTGGTCTATGAAAAGAGGAGTAACAATGAATAATAATTACAATAGTGTTAATTTTATTAAAATATCAAAAAAAGCATTGGTTAGATATCACTCGGATTTATCTATTGCTATGACTTCTATTTGCTTAGTGATAAGTTCTTTATCCCATATAGCACTAGCTAGCCTATCCATTTCTTCTGCCAATACTATTCGTGGGGAAGCGCCACAAATTTTACCAACAGCAGATGATAAAATTTTAGATGGAATTCAATTTAAATTAAAAGTAGCAGATGGGCAAAATCTGACCTTTACTCCTGGTTCATTAGAAGAGATACATGTTGCTTTTAATGTTTCGCCTAATGACTATACTTTTGATGTGGATTTGTCTGATTTGGCCGTTGGGGATATTTATGATAATGATGGAGATACTCTAGCTTCGACGAAAGGATTTGTTATTGACAGTATCACTGCGGAATGGACGGATAGTAATAGTAAAAGTTTAGATGCGAATTCACAAAAAGCGTTAGGTAGCAATTTATGTAATAATGATGGTTATAAAGGCGATGCATCGGTTAAAGTTACGGTTAATTTTCATGCCGTGACTGAATATGGCGACCCGAAAGTGTCTGATATACGAGAAGTGTCAAAAACTTTTAAAATCAAACCCGATGATGGATTATGTTATATTCAGCCCGGTGTATTGGCATTAAATATTCCAAATGGTTGGCCGGAAGGTAATAATTATCTTGATGCGGGAAGTAATATGGTAAATAGAACTGATGCCTATGATGCCAGTCAATTTATTCCCCATAAAGGATTTATCGTGTCGGCAAAAAGTAATAACGGAAAAAGTTTCCCGACAACTGCATTTCCTGAGGCGCGATTTAGATTGGTGCCTTTAAATACCATTCCAAGTTATTCTTATACCATTGTTAATAATCCTAATTCTGCTTTGATAAGTACCAGTCGTAATTTCGCTCCAAATACACAGAGCGAATTTAAATTTACTGATAATGTGCCGGCAGTAGGTGAGAATTTTGTTATTGCTGTTACTAACAACGATACGAAAGCCACCTTCACTTATACTTTTTCTTTAGAGCATTGGTTCTACCCTTATAAGGGAGATAGTATGTGGATGCCATGGAATAAAGCTCAGGATTTTTGTACAAGCAATGGTGATCGCCTACCAACAAGATCAGAACTGTCTAACTCGGTTTATGCATATGGTGATTTTACCGATCTAGATAATGTAGGTTATTATGCAAAAAATAATGGTTATAAAAGAGCAATTGGCGATAGTTTAACAGGAGAATGGGGTAAACTGTATTATTATGCACCGTTGGATAAAATCGGTCGTGATATGATGAATGGTATCAATGACTTACAACCCTTTTTCCTATATGAATACTATTTTACCAGTGAAAAAGGCCCAAGAAATACAAGATATTACAGTGTTGGTTCGGTTGAAGGAAATGTTATTATTGACCCTGATTATGCCTATGCTATTTGTGTGAAATATTAATTACAGTCTAACTTAATTTTTTGTCATTTTATTTGCTATACATTGAAAATAATTGTTGCAATTTTACTCTATTTATAGCAAAATGTCGCCCTTATTTAACTTAGGGGAGCTTTCTGTTATCGGTTTAACAGGGCGATTGTACCCGAGAAAAGGAACAAAAAATGGCAAAGAAAGTCCAAGCTTACATCAAGCTGCAAGTGGCAGCTGGTGCTGCAAATCCTAGTCCACCAGTTGGTCCAGCACTTGGTCAACATGGTGTTAACATCATGGAATTTTGTAAAGCATTTAATGCAAAAACAGAAGGTTTAGAAAAAGGTTTACCAACACCTGTTGTAATTACCGTTTATTCTGATCGTTCATTCACTTTTATTACTAAAACACCTCCAGCAGCAGTATTATTGAAAAAGGCTGCTAATATCAAGTCTGGTTCTGGTGAACCAAACAAGAAAAAAGTTGGTAAAGTAACAAGCGCGCAGATTCGTGAAATTGCTGAAACGAAAGCTGCGGACATGAATGGTGCAACTATTGAGACAATGATGCGTTCTATAGAAGGAACTGCTCGCTCAATGGGTCTGGAAGTGGAGGGTTAATTAATGGCTAAATTATCTAAAAAGGCTAAACTTATCCGCGAAAAAGTTGATGCAACTAAACAATATGAAATTAATGACGCTATCGCTTTATTAAAAGAGCTAGCAACAGCAAAATTCACTGAAAGTGTTGACGTATCGGTTAATTTAGGTATTGATGCGCGTAAATCTGATCAAAATGTACGCGGTGCTATTGTATTACCAAATGGTACTGGTCGTAGCGTTCGGGTTGCGGTATTTACCCAAGGAGCTAATGCTGAAGCAGCTAAAGAAGCTGGTGCCGAATTAGTGGGTATGGAAGATCTTGCTGAACAAATCAAAAAAGGTGAAATGAACTTCGATGTTGTTATCGCTTCACCTGATGCAATGCGTATCGTTGGTCAATTAGGTCAAATCTTAGGGCCACGCGGCTTAATGCCAAACCCGAAAGTGGGTACCGTAACTCCTAACGTTGCTGAAGCTGTAAAAAATGCTAAAGCTGGTCAAGTACGTTACCGTAATGACAAAAATGGTATTATTCATACCACTATCGGTAAAGTTGATTTTAATGCTGAACAGTTAAAAGGCAATTTAGAAGCGCTACTTGTGGCATTAAAAAGAGCTAAACCAGCATCTTCTAAAGGTGTATTTATTAAGAAAGTTAGCCTTTCTACCACTATGGGTGCAGGTGTGGCTATCGATCAAACTAGCTTAAGTGCATCAGTTTAATTTTTCTTAATTACATAAGAATCGGTTGGTGTCTGGCCTAATCCAGACCCCGTCCAAGACCGTAGGTGTGATTAAATTAATGACTTAATATCCTACGTAGACGGTGACAGAACCTAAACGTTATTTTGATTAGATATATATAGTTGAATTAACAGGACTCTGCTCACCGTAACAACGCTAATTATTAAATGATCTGATGTGATTTTAGTAGTTAGTACAGTGAGTCTAGGTGTAAACCTAGTTTAATTCAGGAGCAAAACTAATGGCATTAAATCTTCAAGATAAGCAAGCAATTGTTGCTGAAGTTAACGAAATTGCCAAAGGTGCGCTTTCTGCAGTCGTTGCGGATTCTCGTGGCGTGACTGTAGAAAAAATGACAGCATTACGTAAATCAGCTCGTGAAGCTGGCGTTTATATGCGTGTGGTTCGTAACACCTTATTACGTCGCGTAGTTGAAGGTACTCCTTATGAGTGCTTAAAAGATACGTTTGTTGGTCCTACTCTTATTGCATTTTCAAATGAGCACCCAGGTGCAGCAGCACGTCTTTTCAAAGCGTTTGCTAAAGAAAATGAAAAATTTGAGATTAAAGCAGCAGCCTTTGAAGGTGAGTTAATTACTGCGGCAAATATCGACCGCTTAGCAACTTTACCAACTTACGAAGAAGCATTAGCTCGCTTGATGTCGACCATGAAAGAAGCCGCAGCTGGCAAATTGGCTCGTACTCTGGCAGCAGTTCGCGATCAAAAACAAGAAGCTGCATAATTTTATTGATAAAATTGCAGTTAGTTTTAATTGGGAACAGTTAACAATTTAAAAATTCTAAATTTAGGAAACTATATTATGTCTATCACTAAAGAACAAATTTTAGATGCAGTTGCTGAAATGTCTGTAATGGACGTTGTTGAACTAGTATCAATGATGGAAGAAAAATTTGGTGTTTCTGCAGCTGCAGCAGTTGCTGTCGCAGCAGCAGGTCCAGCAGAAGCAGCTGAAGAAAAAACTGAATTCGACGTTATCTTAAAAGACGTTGGTGGTAATAAAGTAGCTGTAATCAAAGCGGTACGTGGTGCAACTGGTTTAGGCTTGAAAGAAGCTAAAGATCTTGTTGAATCAGCGCCCGCTACTGTTAAAGAAGCTGCAAGCAAAGATGATGCTGAAGCACTTAAAAAAGCGCTTGAAGAAGCAGGTGCAGTTGTCGAACTTAAATAAGTTTGATACAAAATATGCAGCCTAATAAGGCTGATGGCTGGTGGTTTTTACCTCCAGCCTTTTTGCGCTGTAAAGGCGTGAAAAAAGAAATTGTATATAGCTATAGATTTAATGAATGTATAGTTAAGAACCTAATCAATTGATATTTATAAATATTTCGAGCAGGTGTCAGATTTAATTAGTCGATAATTAGGGTCTGATGAATATTTAATAAAGCCGTTTTGATAGTAAATTATTATTAACGGCCGATCAGCAAGTTGAGGAACTAATGGTTTACTCCTATACCGAGAAAAAACGAATTCGTAAGAATTTTGGTAAACGTCCACAAGTGTTGGATATACCCTATCTTCTTTCTATTCAACTTGATTCGTTCCAGAAGTTTATTGACCAAGATCCAGAAGGTCAATATGGTTTAGAAGCCGCTTTTCGTTCAATCTTTCCTATAAAAAGTTATAGTGGTAATGCAGAACTTCAATATGTCTCTTTCAAAATGGGTGAACCTGTTTTTGATGTAAAAGAGTGCCAAATTAGAGGGATTACTTATTCTGCACCATTACGCGTGAAATTACGTTTAGTTATCTTTGATAAAGATGCGCCAGAAGGCACAGTAAAAGATATCAAAGAACAAGATGTTTATATGGGCGAAATTCCTTTAATGACTGATAATGGAACATTCGTTATTAATGGTACTGAACGGGTAATTGTTTCTCAGTTACATCGTAGTCCTGGTGTGTTCTTTGATAGCGATAAAGGTAAAACTCATTCATCTGGAAAGGTGTTGTATAATGCAAGAATTATTCCTTATCGCGGTTCATGGTTAGACTTTGAATTTGATCCTAAAGATAATTTATTTGCCCGTATTGACCGTCGTCGTAAACTTCCTGCAACGATTATTTTAAGAGCGTTAGGTTTTACTACTCAAGAAATTTTAGACATTTTCTTTGATAAAACAGTATTTGAAGTTGCAAAATCAAAATTAAAAATGGAACTTATTCCAGAACGACTACGTGGTGATACAGCACTTTTTGATATTGAATCAAAAGGTCAAGTTTATGTTGAGAAAGGTCGTCGTATTACCGCTAGACATATTCGTCAGCTAGAAAAAGATAGCGTAACGAAAATTGATGTGCCTGTCGAATATATTATCGGTAAAGTTCTGGCAAAAGATTATCTAAATGAAACAACTGGTTCGGTTATTGCGTTAGCAAATACACCAATTTCACTGGAATTATTAGCAGAATTAACCAGTGCTGGTTACAAAAAAATTGAGACATTATTTACCAATGATTTAGATCATGGAGCATTTATATCTGAGACGTTAAATGTCGACCCAACTCAAGATCAGTTAGGTGCATTAGTTGAAATTTATCGTATGATGCGTCCAGGTGAGCCACCAACGAAAGAAGCAGCAGAATCGTTATTTGAAAACTTATTCTTTACTGAAGAACGATATGATCTGTCAGCTGTAGGGCGAATGAAGTTTAATCGTTCACTAAACCGCGATGATATTGAAGGTAGTAGTGTTTTAACCAAAGAAGACATTATTGAAGTGATGAAAAAACTTATCGCCATCCGTAATGGTCATGGTGACGTAGATGATATCGATCACCTAGGTAATCGTCGTATCCGAAGTGTTGGTGAAATGGCAGAAAACCAATTCCGTATTGGTTTAGTACGTGTTGAAAGAGCGGTAAAAGAGCGTTTATCTCTTGGCGATCTCGATGCGTTAATGCCACAAGATATGATTAATGCTAAACCGATTTCAGCCGCGATTCGCGAATTCTTTGGTTCGAGCCAATTATCGCAATTTATGGATCAAAATAATCCATTATCTGAAATTACCCACAAACGTCGTATTTCGGCACTGGGTCCAGGTGGTTTAACGCGTGAACGTGCAGGATTTGAAGTTCGTGACGTACATCCTACTCACTATGGTCGAGTATGTCCGATTGAAACCCCTGAAGGTCCAAATATCGGTTTAATTAACTCTCTTGCAGTTTATTCACGTACTAATGAATACGGTTTTCTAGAAACACCATACCGTAAAGTGGTTGACGGTGTGGTAACCGATGAAATTGATTACTTATCAGCAATCGATGAAAGTAGCTATGTCATCGCGCAGGCGAACTCAAATTTAGATGATAATGGTCGCTTTAAAGAAGATTTAGTGACATGTCGTTTAAATGGTGAATCAGGCTTATATAGTCCTGAACAAATTAACTATATGGACGTTTCGACTCAACAGATCGTTTCTGTGGGGGCATCGTTAATTCCATTCCTTGAACACGATGATGCGAACCGAGCATTGATGGGTGCAAACATGCAACGTCAGGCAGTACCAACGCTGAAAGCGGAAAAACCATTTGTTGGTACGGGGATGGAACGTGCTGTAGCTGTTGACTCCGGCGTCGCTGTGGTTGCCAAACGGGGCGGCAGTGTTCAATATGTTGATGCATCACGTATTGTTGTGAACGTTAACCGTGATGAAATGTATGCTGGTGAAGCAGGCATTGATATTTATAATTTAACTAAATACACTCGCTCAAACCAAAATACTTGTATTAACCAAATTCCTTGCGTTGAATTAGGGGAAAAAGTTGAACGTGGTGATGTATTAGCCGATGGTCCATCAACTGACTTAGGTGAATTAGCACTTGGTCAAAATATGCGTGTGGCATTTATGCCGTGGAATGGTTATAACTTTGAGGATTCGATCTTAGTTTCTGAAAAAGTGGTACAAGATGACCGTTTTACTTCGATTCATATTCAAGAATTATCTTGTGTGTCACGCGATACTAAATTAGGTGCTGAAGAAATTACTGCTGATATTCCAAATGTGGGTGAAGCAGCGTTATCTAAACTTGACGAATCTGGTATCGTTTATATCGGTGCGGAAGTAAAAGGTGGTGATATTCTGGTTGGTAAGGTAACACCAAAAGGTGAAACACAATTAACCCCAGAAGAAAAATTATTACGTGCCATTTTTGGTGAAAAAGCATCAGATGTTAAAGATACCTCATTACGTGTACCAAATGGGGTTTCAGGTACGGTAATTGACGTACAAGTATTTACGCGTGATGGTGTTGCGAAAGATAAACGTGCTTTGCAAATCGAAGATATGCAATTGAAACAAGCACGTAAGGATTTGACAGAAGAGTTCAAAATCCTCGAAGCTGCACTTTTTGCACATATCAAAGATGTTTTAATTTCTGGTGGTATTGAAGCTAGTAAACTTGAAATGTTATCACATGATAAATGGTTAACAATCGGTTTAGCAGATGAAAGCAAACAGGGACAACTTGAACAATTAGCGGCTCAGTATGATGAAATCAGAGCTGATTTCGATAAGAAACTGGAAGCTAAACGTATGAAAATTACCCAAGGTGATGATTTACAACCTGGTGTACTGAAGATTGTTAAAGTATATCTAGCGGTTAAACGTCAAATCCAACCGGGTGATAAAATGGCAGGACGTCATGGGAATAAAGGGGTTATTTCTAAAATTAACCCAATTGAAGATATGCCATATGATGACAAAGGTCGACCAGTGGACATCGTGTTGAACCCATTAGGGGTACCATCGCGTATGAATATCGGTCAGATTTTAGAAACTCACTTAGGTATGGCGGCAAAAGGTATTGGTCAGAAGATCGATGCAATGCTGAAAGAACAGCAAGAGTTAGCTAAATTAAGAGAGTTTATCCAAAAAGCTTATGATTTAGGATTAGGTGCAGCTCAGAAAGTTAATGTTGCTGAGTTTACCGATGAAGAAGTCATGACGTTGGCACAAAATCTGCGTAATGGTATGCCATTGGCGACGCCAGTATTTGATGGAGCTAAAGAAGCAGAAATTAAATCATTGTTAGAATTAGGTGATTTACCAACTTCAGGTCAAATTACCTTATATGATGGTCGTACAGGTGAGAAATTTGAACGTCCAGTAACCGTGGGTTACATGTATATGTTAAAACTCAATCACCTTGTTGATGACAAGATGCATGCTCGTTCAACCGGTTCTTATAGTCTGGTTACCCAACAACCATTGGGCGGTAAAGCTCAATTTGGTGGTCAACGTTTCGGTGAGATGGAAGTATGGGCGCTTGAAGCTTACGGCGCAGCTTACACATTACAAGAAATGCTGACAGTGAAATCGGATGACGTGAACGGACGTACTAAGATGTATAAAAATATTGTAGATGGTGATCATCGTATGGAACCAGCGATTCCAGAATCATTTAACGTATTGTTAAAAGAAATCCGATCGCTTGGTATCAATATCGAATTAGATGAAGAATAATCACATCCAGTTATAAGATTGCTATTTATATGGGAGATGGTAATTATGCCATCCCCCAGTTGGTTTAACTCCATAGGAGCCAATTCGTGAAAGACTTATTAAAGTTTCTAAAAGCGCAGACAAAAACTGAAGAGTTTGATGCTATTAAAATTGGACTAGCCTCACCAGATATGATCCGCTCGTGGTCATTTGGTGAAGTTAAAAAACCAGAAACCATTAATTACCGTACTTTTAAACCGGAACGTGATGGTTTATTCTGTGCCAGAATTTTTGGTCCGGTAAAAGACTATG
This sequence comes from Frischella sp. Ac48, assembly GCF_019641635.1. Taxonomy (NCBI): domain Bacteria; kingdom Pseudomonadati; phylum Pseudomonadota; class Gammaproteobacteria; order Orbales; family Orbaceae; genus Frischella; species Frischella sp. Ac48. The sequence goes on along the minus strand of NZ_JAETXP010000016.1, from coordinate 43,799 downwards.
AATGTTTATGTGGTAAATATAAACGTTTAAAACACCGTGGTGTAATTTGTGAAAAATGTGGCGTTGAGGTTACTCAAGCTAAAGTACGTCGTGAACGTATGGGACACATCGAATTAGCATCACCAACTGCCCATATTTGGTTTTTAAAATCTTTACCATCTCGTATCGGTTTGTTATTAGATATGCCATTACGTGATATAGAGCGTGTGCTTTATTTTGAATCATTTATGGTGCTTGATGGTGGAATGACTAACCTTGATCGTGGTCAAATCCTTACTGAAGAGCAGTATTTAGATGCCCTTGAAGAGTTTGGTGATGAGTTTGATGCACGTATGGGTGCCGAAGCGATTCAAGAGCTATTACGTAATTTGGATCTGGATGCAGAGTGTGAAGCATTACGCGATGAACTACTCACTACAAATTCAGAAACTAAACGTAAAAAGTTAACAAAGCGTATCAAAATTTTAGAAGCATTTATCCAATCTGAAAATAAACCAGAATGGATGATTTTAAACGTGTTACCCGTATTACCACCCGATTTGCGTCCATTAGTACCATTGGATGGTGGTCGTTTTGCAACGTCTGATTTAAATGATTTATATCGTCGTGTGATCAACCGTAATAACCGTTTAAAACGTTTACTTGATTTAGCTGCGCCAGATATTATTGTGCGTAACGAAAAACGGATGTTACAAGAATCTGTTGACGCATTATTAGATAATGGTCGTCGTGGTCGGGCAATTACAGGTTCTAACAAACGTCCATTAAAATCGCTCGCCGATATGATTAAAGGTAAGCAAGGTCGTTTTCGTCAAAACTTACTGGGTAAACGTGTTGACTATTCAGGCCGTTCAGTTATTACTGTTGGTCCTTACTTACGTCTACATCAATGTGGTTTACCGAAGAAAATGGCACTTGAACTATTTAAGCCATTTATTTACGGTAAGTTAGAACGTCGTGGTTATGCAACAACCATTAAAGCGGCGAAAAAAATGGTAGAACGTGAAGATGCGATTGTTTGGGATATCTTAGATGAAGTAATCCGTGAACATCCGGTATTATTAAACCGTGCACCAACGCTCCACCGTTTAGGTATTCAAGCATTTGAACCGATTTTGATTGAAGGTAAAGCGATTCAGTTGCATCCATTAGTTTGTGCTGCATTCAATGCTGACTTCGATGGTGACCAAATGGCGGTGCATGTACCGTTAACGCTTGAAGCTCAGATCGAAGCGCGTGCGTTAATGATGTCAACCAATAACATCTTATCACCAGCAAGTGGTGAACCAATTATTGTACCATCACAAGACGTTGTATTAGGTCTTTACTATATGACACGTGATAAAGTTAATGCCAAAGGTGAAGGTATGGTATTAACTGGACCGAAAGAAGCAGAAAAACTTTATCGTTTAGGTGAAGCAGAGCTGCATGCACGTGTTAAAGTGCGTATTGTCGAACATCATCGTAATAGTGCAGGTGAATGGGAAGCATCGACATCATTAGTTGATACGACAATTGGTCGGGCGATACTATGGTTAATTATGCCAAAAGGTTTACCGTTCTCAGTAGTCAATCAACCATTAGGTAAAAAAGCGATTTCGAAAATATTGAATGTTTGCTATCGCCAATTGGGCATGAAAGAGACGGTCATTTTAGCTGACCAAGTAATGTATACTGGTTTTGCTTATGCTGCTCGTTCAGGTGTATCAGTTGGTATTGATGATATGGAAATCCCTGCTAAAAAAGCAGAGATTATTCGTGAAGCAGAAGTTGAAGTAGCTGAAATTCAGGAACAATTCCAATCAGGTTTAGTTACGGCCGGTGAACGTTACAATAAAGTTATCGATATTTGGGCGGCAGCCAATGAACGCGTTGCGAAAGCGATGATGGATAACTTGTCCACTGAAAAAGTAATAAACCGAGAAGGTAAAGAAGAAGCACAATCTTCATTCAATAGTATTTATATGATGGCCGATTCTGGTGCGCGTGGCTCTGCTGCACAGATTCGTCAGCTAGCTGGTATGCGTGGCTTGATGGCAAAACCAGATGGTTCGATCATCGAAACACCTATTACGGCAAACTTCCGTGAAGGCTTGAACGTATTACAGTACTTTATCTCGACTCATGGTGCACGTAAAGGTCTTGCCGATACTGCATTAAAAACCGCGAACTCAGGTTACTTAACCCGTCGTTTAGTTGACGTGGCACAAGATTTAGTCGTTATTGAAGATGATTGTGGCACTCATGAAGGTGTGGTAATGACACCCGTTATCGAAGGTGGAGATGTTAAAGAACCACTTCGTGAGCGTGTTCTTGGTCGAGTGACCGCTGAAGATGTATTAAAACCAGGTTCAGCTGATATTCTGATCCCACGTAATACATTACTTGATGAAAGTTTTTGCGACTTATTAGAAGCAGAATCAATCGACAGTGTTAAAGTACGTTCAGTTGTATCGTGTAATACTGATTTTGGTGTGTGTGCGAAATGTTATGGCCGTGACTTGGCGCGTGGTCATATTGTTAACAAAGGTGAAGCAATCGGTGTTATTGCTGCGCAATCAATCGGTGAACCTGGTACACAGTTAACCATGCGTACGTTCCATATCGGTGGTGCGGCATCGCGAGCAGCAGCAGAATCAAGCGTACAAGTTAAAAATAACGGTAACGTTAAATTAGCTAATGCGAAATTTGTTATTAACCCAGATAAGAAACTGGTTATTACGTCTCGAAATGTAGAACTAACTGTTGTCGACGATTTAGGTCGTATGAAAGAAACGTATAAAGTGCCTTACGGTGCGATTTTGACCAAAGGTAATGGTAGCGCAGTTAAAGCTGGTGAAACTGTCGCAAATTGGGATCCGCATACCATGCCAGTTGTTTCTGAAGTACAAGGCTTTGTAAAATTTGTTGACATGATTGATGGGCAATCCATTACCCGTCAAACCGATGAATTAACTGGGCTATCTTCAATCGTTGTACTTGATGTTGCTGAAAGAACATCACTTGGTAAAGATTTACGTCCAGCGATTAAAATTATCGATAAACAAGGTAATGATGTATTTGTAACCGGCTCAGAAATGCCAGCACAATACTTTTTACCAGGTAAGGCGTTAGTTCAATTAGAAGATGGTGCTGAAATTAATATCGGTGATGTATTAGCGCGTATTCCGCAAGCTTCGGTAGGAACCAAAGATATTACCGGTGGTCTACCTCGTGTTGCTGATCTATTTGAAGCACGTAAACCAAAAGAGCCAGCAATTTTGGCTGAGGTTGATGGTATAGTTTCATTTGGTAAAGAAACGAAAGGTAAACGTCGTCTTGTAATTAGTCCTGCAGATGGTAGCGAGCCATACGAAGAGATGATTCCTAAGTGGCGTCAGCTTAACGTATTTGAAGGTGAGCACGTGCAACGTGGTGATGTGATTTCTGATGGTCCTGAATCACCGCATGATATTTTACGTTTACGTGGTGTGAATGCGGTCACGCGTTACATTGTGAATGAAGTTCAAGAAGTTTATCGTTTGCAAGGTGTTAAGATCAATGATAAACATATTGAAGTGATTGTTCGTCAGATGCTACGTAAAGCAACAATTATCAATCCAGGTGATTCACGCTTATTAGAAGGTGAACAACTTGAAGTGTCACGTATTAAGATTATTAATCGCGAACTTGAAGCACAAGGTAAAGAACCTGCGACTTATTTACATGATTTATTAGGTATCACTAAAGCATCATTGACTACTGAATCATTTATCTCTGCGGCATCATTCCAGGAAACAACACGAGTGTTAACGGAAGCGGCAGTAGCTGGTAAAAATGATGAATTACGTGGGCTTAAAGAAAATGTTATTGTCGGTCGACTTATTCCAGCAGGAACAGGTTACGCTTATCATAAAGAGCGTTTACGTAAACGTGCTGTAGCGATTGATGGGAATGAACAAGAAGTCACCACAATCACCGCTGAGGAAGCAACAGCAAATTTAGCTGAATTATTAAATTCAACTGACGACGTTTAATTGCTTCTTATCTGAAATAAAAAACCACTTTTTTGAAAGTGGTTTTTTTATTTTAAATTCATTGCTCATTTTTAGACGCTAACCATTATTTTGGTTAGCACTGATAGTTTGCATGCAATAATTGATTAACTTTAGTTGAGTAGTAAATGAAATGATTATTCCTTGGCAAGAACTTGAAGATGAAACGCTAAATAATATTATTGAGTCATTTGTGTTACGTGAAGGAACTGATTATGGCTTGGTAGAAAAGGCATTAGCCGAAAAAGTTGCCGATATTAAAACACAATTACAGCAGGGATTAGTTGTGATTGTTTGGTCTGAAATACACGAAACAATTAACCTAAAATATGTCGCTGATTTAAAATAATTTTGCGACAAACATTTTAAGATCAATGAAAATGTTAGTAAAGCTATACTATTCACTATTCAACTTTGGTATAGTGTGCTACACAAAAATAACTAGACACCTTCTAGGTATTGTATAAACGGAGAAGAGCCTAATGATTATTAGTAAACAACAGTCCGATACAACATTAGATTGGTTTTTGTCGCATTGCCATATTCATAAATATTCTGCTAAAAGTACCTTAATCCATCAGGGCGAAAAAGCTGAAACACTATATTATATTGTAAAAGGCGCAGTCGCAGTTTTGATTAAAGATGACGAAGGTAAAGAAATGATTTTATCCTACTTGAGTCAAGGAGAGTTTATTGGCGAACTTGGTTTGTTTGAAGAAGGTGTTGAACGCAGTGCTTGGGTTAAAGCCAGAAAAAATTGTGAGATAGCTGAAATTTCCTACAAGAAATTTAAACAATTAATACAGGTGAATCCAGATATATTAATGAAACTTGCTGCACAAATGGCAAATCGTTTGCAAGTGACCTCCGAAAAAGTCAGTAATTTGGCGTTTCTTGATGTTGCAGGAAGAATTGCTCAAACTTTACTTAATTTAGCAAAACAACCTGATGCAATGACACATCCAGATGGCATGCAAATTAAAATTACTCGTCAAGAAATTGGTCAAATTGTTGGTTGCTCTCGTGAGACGGTAGGTAGGATATTAAAAATGTTGGAAGAACAACATCTTATTTCTGCACACGGCAAAACAATTGTCGTATATGGTACGCGTTAGTAAGATAAATAAATTCGTTATAGATAAGTTTGAATGAATAACGATTATTTAGCGAATAAAATTCAATAAACTAATGATATAAAAAAAATTAATTTTTTGGTTAGATGCGCTTATGTTAACATGGCAAACAATAAATTTTATAACTTAGGATTGGCATGATACAACAAACACTCATTCCAAAACATATTGGCATTATTATGGATGGAAATGGGCGATGGGCAAAAAATCGCAATCTATTGAGAATTGTCGGCCATAGAGCTGGCTTGAGAGCTGTTCGCCGAACTGTAGAACGAGCTAATGAACTTGGTGTCAAAGTTTTGACACTCTATGCCTTTAGCAGCGAAAATTGGAATAGACCAGAGCAAGAAGTATCGGCATTAATGGCTTTATTTATTTACGCCTTGAACAAGGAAGTGAAGATTCTTCATCGCAATAATATACAATTAAATATTATTGGTGATATTACGCGCTTTCCAGCACAAATACAAAAAATGATTAAACTAGCACAGGCAAAAACGAAGAACAATACTGGTTTAATTTTAAATATTGCTGCAAATTATGGTGGCCGTTGGGATATCGTTAACAGCGTTAAAAAACTCATCAATCAATATGAACGACAAAGTATCACACTAGATATGATTGACGAAGAAGCGATTAATAAAGAGATTGCATTATATGGCTTACCTGCTGTAGATCTAGTTATTAGAACGGGGGGAGAGTACAGAATAAGTAATTTTCTTTTATGGCAAATTGCCTATTCTGAATTGTATTTTACAGATGTATTATGGCCTGATTTTAATAAAGAAACTTTGGATGACGCCATATCAGAATTTATTAAAAGAGAGCGACGCTTTGGTCAAATATCCGGCGCTTGAAAAATAATATTAGGGAAAAATAATGTTAATTCCACGTTTACTTGCGGCATTGGTATTGATTCCACTTGTCATAATCGGTTTATTCTTTTTATCTACGACTGGTTTTGTTATAGCCATGTTAGTTGTTTTTGCTTTATCAGCTTGGGAATGGACGCAGTTCTTACATTTCAATACTAAACTAAGCAAGTTGGTCTTTACTATAATCTTTACAGTTATGACGGCGATTATTTATTATTTGCCTTTATATACAACAGTATCGACCTATTTGTATGAAGTAATATTACTTCTATCGTTAGTATGGTGGTTATTCGCTTTAATATTGGTATTCTTTTATCCTAAATCAGCACAGTGGTGGAAGAATTCATTAATCATCAAATTAATGTTTGCCTTTTTTACCTTAGTTCCTTTTTTCATTGCCATGATTCAATTGAGGCAAAATAGTTACTTTTATGACAACTTTGAGGGAGCTTTATGGTTGCTATATGTTTTAGTTCTGGTGTGGGCAACGGATTCAGGTGCTTATTTTGCTGGGCGAATATGGGGAAAACATAAGTTAGCACCGGCGGTATCACCAGGAAAAACCATAGAAGGACTTATCGGTGGTGTTGCATTATCATTAACTATTACTATTTTAGTTTATTATTGTCATTTCTTTACGATTTCTTTTTATCGTTTAATGGTAAGTTCATTCTTCGCTATCATGGTTTCGGTTTTAGGTGATTTAACCGAAAGCATGTTTAAACGTGAAGCACACATAAAGGATAGTGGTCATCTAATACCTGGTCATGGTGGGATTCTTGATCGAATTGATAGCTTGACTGCAGCAATGCCAGTTTTTGCCGCATTGTTTTTGTATATTGTTTAGGATCTTTTGTGTGATTAACTCGACAATTTCTTTTTTAATCACGATTAGTATTCTTGTTACTTTCCATGAGTTTGGGCATTTTATTGTTGCCCGATTGTGTGGCGTACGAGTAGAGTGTTTCTCTATCGGTTTTGGTAAAAAATTATGGTCACATGTATCGAAATCTGGCACAGAATACGCTATTTCGATGATTCCATTGGGCGGTTATGTCAAAATGTTGAATGGACACAATAATAGTGACATATCTCAACAAGATATCTCATTTGCCTTTGACCATAAATCGATATTAAAGCGTTTTGCGATTATTTTAGCTGGACCGCTTGCTAATTTTATTTTAGCTTTTGTTCTATTTTGGATTATTTTCCAAATTGGAGTAATTCGTTATCCAATAGTGATTGAGCAAATTTTGCCGAATACACCTGCTGCTAGTGTCAATATTCCTCTACAATCGGAAATAAAAGCGATTAATGGTAAACAAATTGAGACTTGGCAAGATGTTAACATGATATTAATAAGTCAAATAGGGAAAGATTTTGTCGATATCAGATATCAAACCGATAAGAAAGATATTTATGACCAAACAGTAAATATTAAAAATTGGCGTTTTGATATTGAAAAAGAGTCAGCCGTAAAAGCATTTGGTTTAGTGCCCGCTAAAGTTATAGTTTATCCCATAATAAGACAAATCAAACCTAATTCAGCAGCTGAAGCAGCTGGTCTAAAAGAAGGTGATGAAATTGTGTCTTATAACGCTAGCAAATTTGATAATTGGGAAAACTTTTCAGCGCTTGTAAGAACAGCACAATCAATTACTTTAGGCGTAAAGCGTGGAGATCAGTTTATATCGGTAAATCTTGAGCCGAAACGTGAATTAAATGCAAAAGGACAACTTGTTGGAATTGCAGGAATTTTTCCAAGTAATAACACAATTGTTAAACAGTATGGTATAGTAGGCGCGTTTGTAAAAGGATTTGAGCAAACGACCTCAATGGTAAAATTAGTTGTACAATCTTTTTACCAATTATTAACAGGTGAATTGAGTTTAAAAAATTTATCTGGTCCAGTGGGAATAGCTCAAAGTGCTGGACAATCAGCATCGAATGGAGTTGTGCCATATTTATTCTTTTTAGCATGTATTAGCATTAGTCTAGGTGTTATGAATTTAATACCGTTACCGATGTTAGATGGTGGTCATATTTTATTTTTAACGATTGAAAAATTAAAAGGTACCCCTTTATCTGAGGCTAAACAAGTAATATTTTATCGGATTGGTTTTATATTAGTAATAACAACAATGGGTATTGCTTTTTTTAATGATTTTATAAGGTTATTGTAGTGATGAAATGGGGTTATATAATTATAGGTGAGCCGCGCAAATGAAATTTAATAAATTGCTCATAGCATCCTTATTGTTAAGTTCTGCTACTTATGTACCAATAGCATTAGGTGCTAAAGATTTTGTAGTTAAAGATATTCAATTTGAAGGGTTACAGCGGGTAACCGTTGGCGCCGCGTTATTGAAAATGCCAGTACAAGTTGGTGATTATGTAAACGAGTCGGAGTTAGGTGATATTGTTAGGTCTCTGTACGCAAGTGGTAATTTTGAAGATATCAATATTGTTCGCAATGGCGATAATCTAGTTATCAAAGTTAAAGAGCGCCCAACTATTGCTAATATTACCTTTTCAGGCAATAAGTCTGTGAAAGATGATATGTTAAAGACCAATCTTGATGGTTCTGGTGTACGAGTTGGTGAAGCATTGGATCGCACCACGTTATCAGCCATTGAAAAAGGTTTAGAAGATTTTTATTATAGTATTGGTAAATATAATGCCAAAGTTAAAGCGGTGGTGACGCCGTTGGCTCGTAATCGTGTCGATTTGAAGTTAGAGATTGCCGAAGGTGTTTCAGCGCTGATTGAGCAAATAAATATTGTTGGCGCTAAAGCTTATTCGTCTGAAGAATTAATCTCTCGTTTTTCTCTTCGTGATGAAGTTCCGTGGTGGAACATGTTAGGCGATCGTAAATACCAAAAACAAAAATTAGCAGCAGATTTAGATGAGTTGCAAAGTTTTTATCTTGATCATGGTTATGCTCGTTTCAGTATTAATTCTACCCAAGTTAGTTTGACACCAGATAAAAAAGGCATCTATGTCACAATTAATTTGCACGAAGGTGAACAATATAATTTATCTAACATTGAATTAAAAGGGGATTTTGCTAACTATAAAGAAAAAGTGCAAGAGATTGCATCGTCCGAACTTAAACCGGGTCAGCTTTATAATGGCAAAAAAATTACCCAAATCGAAGATAAAATTAAGAAGATGTTAGCTAACTATGGTTATGCTTATCCACGAGTTCTTACCCATCCTGAATTAAATGATACTGAACACACTGCTAAATTAATTATCTTTGTTGATGTTGGTCCACGTTATTATGTCCGAAATATTAATATTGTTGGTAATAATGTTACAAGTGAAAAAGTCATTCGTCGTGAGCTACGGCAAATGGAAGGGGCTTGGTTGAGTAATGATTTAGTTGAATTAGGGAAAACACGACTTAATCGACTAGGGTTCTTTGATAATGTTGAAACTGAAACTGAAAAAGTCTCTGGTACTAATGATCAGGTCGATATTACTTATAAGGTGACTGAACGTAATACAGGGAGTATTAAGTTTGGTATCGGTATTGGGACCGATAGTGGATTAAGTTTCAATGCAGGTATTTCTCAAGAAAACTGGTTAGGAACAGGTAATAGTGTCGCTTTTGATGTCAATACAACTGATTCTGATAAAACAGCTTCTATTTCGGTAACTAATCCATATTTTACTATTGATGGTGTTAGTTTAGGGGGAAGTATTTATTACAATACTTATGAAGCCGATAAAGAGAGCGGTGATGTATCTGAATATTCTAGTAAAACATGGGGAGGCACCGCTAATTTAGGTTTCCCAATTAGTGAGAAGAATTTTGTCCGTTTTGGTACTGAATTTGCTAATCACAAACTTGATGATATGAATGCTCAGTATGGCATGTGGCGTTATTTTAAGTCGATGGGTAAAGATATTAACCGATCAAATATTTCATTTAGTACGAATGATCTATTATTGAATGCTTATTGGGGTTATAACTCATTAGATAGAGGTTTTTTTCCAACTGATGGTTTAAGATTAACGGCGAATGCTAAAGTGACGGCACCAGTATTTGATAACCGTTTTGTTAAATTTGTCGTTGATGGGTCTTATTATTATCCAATTGATTATGATCATACCTGGGTTGCTTTAGCTCGTGGTCGATTTGGTATAGGCAAAGGTTTTGGCGGTAAAGAGTTACCATTCTATGAAAACTTTTACGCAGGTGGTTCAACGGTATTACGTGGCTTTAAATCAAATACGGTTGGTCCAAAAGCAGTAAAATATAATTTCTCTGGATCGTCAACATGTGATTTGAGTAATACTTCTGGATGTCGAGCTTCTTCGGATGCTGTGGGAGGAAATGCACTTGCTTTTGCTAGTCTGGAGCTGATAGTTCCAACCCCTTTTACCAGTGAAAAATATGCAAATAGTATTCGAACATCCTTTTTCGTGGATGCTGGTACAGTATGGGATACTGAATGGGATCTCAAGAGTCGTGATATTCCTGATTACGGTTCAGCAACCGATATTCGCCTGTCTGCAGGTTTGGCTGTGCAATGGATGTCCCCGTTAGGACCTTTGGTATTTTCATATGCCCAACCAATTAAAAAATATGATGGTGATTCATCGCAACAATTCCAGTTTAATATTGGTTCAACATGGTAAAACGAATAAATTAAAAAAAGGTAAATATTATGAAAAAATTGTTATCAATTATAACGTTAAGTGTAGCATTGTTATTTACGGGGTTAGTACAAGCAGAAATGAAAGTTGCGATTGTCGACGTTCTTACTGTTTTGGATAAGATGCCGGAATCGAAGAAGATTATTGAACAGTTAAATAAAGAATTTGAAGCACGCCAAAAAGCACTACAAGCAGAAGAGGTAAAAGCCAAAGAAGCTGCGCGCAAATTGGAAAAAGATCGTATAACATTATCTGCCTCTGAAAGAAATAAATTAGAGAATGTTTTTGTTGAGTTCCGAAAAAATCTTGGAGAATTCAATTACAATTATGAGCAACGTAAAAAAGAAGAGTTTGCAAAATTATTTGTTCAAATTGAAAAAGCAGTACGAGCTGTAGCTGAAGCCGATAAATATGACTTGATCTTAAATACAGAAACAGTCCTATATTTAAATGACAAAGTTGATGTCACCGATAAAGTTTTAGCAAAGGTTGTTAAATAATGACTTCATATACCCTAAAAGCGTTAGCTGATGAATTAAATGCTACCTTTCGTGGTGATGAAAATATAACCATTGATGCTATAGCATCAATGGCTAATGCTAAGCCAGGACAAATAACTTTTTTGGCTGATAAAAAGTATCAAACACAATTGCAAAATTGCCAAGCAAGTATTGTTGTGTTAACGGAAGAAAGTCTTGAGCATTGGAATGGAGCAGCATTAATTGTTGCAAACCCATACTTAACTTATGCTAAGTTAGCTCAATTATTGGATACTACACCATTACCAGCTAATGATATTGCACCTTCAGCTGTAATTTCATCACAGGCTAAGTTAGGAAAAGATGTTGCAATCGGTGCTAATGCGGTCATCGAAAGTGGTGTCTGTTTAGGTGATAATGTCATAATTGGTGCGGGATGCTTTATAGGGAAAGACACAATCATTGGTAAGAATACCAAATTGTGGGCTAATGTTTCCGTATATCATAATGTCCAAATCGGTGAAAACTGTTTGATACAGTCGGGAACAGTTATTGGTTCAGACGGTTTTGGTTATGCTAATGACCGTGGCCAGTGGATTAAAATACCGCAACTTGGGCGAGTTATTATTGGTAATAATGTTGAAATTGGTGCTTCAACTACAATCGATCGAGGGGCTTTAGATGACACCATTATTCATAATGGTGTCATTATTGATAATCAATGCCAAATTGCACATAATGACCAAATTGGTGAACATACAGCTGTGGCTGGCGGTGTTATCATGGCGGGTAGTTTAAAAATAGGCAAATATTGCTTAATCGGTGGTGCAAGTGTTATCAATGGGCATATGGAAATTTGCGACAAAGTGACTATTACAGGAATGGGGATGGTTATGCGTCCGATTTCTAAACCTGGTGTTTATTCTTCTGGTATTCCTTTGCAAGATAATAAAATCTGGCGTAAAACAGCTTCACTAGTGCTACATATTGATGAGATGAATAAACGGTTAAAATCACTCGAGAAAAAACTGTTACAATTGGCAGTATAAATATTCTCGACGTAATAGATATCGGGCTGTATAATGCATGCCTATTTTGTAAACTCTTGGTGTTTGTTGCATTTATTGTTGTTAGTTATGTAATAAACATATTAAATTAAGATTCTGAGGTATAAAAAGATGCAAGTTTCGGTGGAAACAACACAGGGATTAGGTAGACGTTTGGCGATTACTATTCCATCAGAAGAGATAAAAAAAGCGGTACAAAAAGAAGTTGTAAATACGGCAAAGAAAGTCCGTATTGATGGTTTCCGAAAAGGTAAAGTACCTTTAAAAATTGTTGAGCAACGTTTTGGCGCTTCTATTCTTCAGGATGCTTTAAGTGAATTAATGCAACGTAATTTTATTGAAGCGATTATTCAAGAAAAGATTAATCCAGCTGGTTCGCCTACTTATAATCCTACAGAATATAAAGATGGTGAAGATTATCACTTTACAGTTGAATTTGAAGTTTATCCGCAAGTTGAAATTAAAGATCTTGATAAAATGGAAGTTGAAAAACCAGTAGCTAATATTGGTGATGCTGATGTTGAAACAATGATTGAGACATTGCGTAAACAACAAGGTACCTGGAAAGAAGTGGCAACCGAAGCGAAAGAACAATCACGTGTTGTTTTAGATTTCTTAGGCACTGTTGATGGTGAAGAGTTTGAAGGTGGTAAAGCGACAGACTTTACTTTAGTATTAGGGCAAGGTCGTATGATTCCTGGTTTTGAAGATGCAATCCTAGGCCATAAAGCAGGTGAACAGTTTGATATCAATGTAACTTTCCCAGAAGATTATCATGCGGAAAACTTAAAAGGTAAAGCGGCTAAATTTGCTTCTACATTGAAAAAAGTTGAAGAGTTGGAATTACCCGATTTAACTGAGGAAGTCATTAAACGTTTCGGTATTGTTGATGGTACGTTAGAAGCTTTGAAAGCAGAAGTACAAAAAAATATGCAACGCGAATTGACGGCAACTATCCGTAACAAAACAAAAGCTGCAGTGATTAAAGAGTTAGTAAAACATAATAATATTGACGTTCCAACCGCATTAATAGATCGTGAAGTTGATGTATTAAGAAAACAAGCAATGGCACGTTTTGGCGCTAATACAAAACAACCGGTTGATTTACCACGTGAGTTATTTGCCGATGAAGCGAAACATCGTGTAGTGGTTGGTTTATTATTCAACGAAATTATTGAAACTAATAAACTGGAAGCAAACGAAGAGCGCGTGAAGACATTGATTGAGGAAATTGCTACCGCTTATGAAGATCCTCAAGAAGTCATAGCTTATTATAATGAAGATAAGAAAGCATCAGAAAATTTAAAAGCAGTTGCTTTAGAAGATCAAGTAATTGACTTATTACTTGAAAAAGCAAAAGTAACTGAAAAAACATATTCATTTTCTGAGTTAATGAACCAAAAACCGGCTTAATAAAGTTAGTTTTTGATTTTTTTAAAATTATAGCCCAAAATGAGAATACTCTTTTTTGGGCTGTTTTGTTAGTTAAGGAGAAAAAATGTCTTTTAACAACACTTCTATTGAAGAAAGAATGGCAGTGATCCCAATGGTTGTCGAGCAAAATTCACGTGGTGAAAGAGCTTATGACATTTATTCTCGTCTTTTAAAAGAACGTATTATATTTTTAACTGGTCAAGTTGAAGATAATATGGCTAATTTAATTGTTGCGCAAATGTTATTTTTAGAGGCAGAAGATCCAGAAAAAGATATCTATCTTTATATCAATTCACCAGGAGGTGTCATTACTGCCGGCATGTCTATCTATGATACGATGCAATTTATTAAGCCGGATGTAAGTACAATCTGTTTAGGTCAAGCTTGTTCCATGGGCGCATTTTTATTAACAGCGGGAACTAAAGGTAAACGTTATTGTTTACCCAATGCACGAGTGATGATTCATCAACCGTTAGGGGGTTTTCAAGGGCAAGCTTCGGATATTCAAATTCATGCACAAGAAGTTTTGAAAATTAAAAATAGAATGAATGAATTGATGGCTTACCATACTGGACAGAAAATTGAAGTAATAGAAAAAGACACTGACCGCGATAATTTTATGTCAGCAGAGCAAGCCGTAGAGTATGGGTTAGTTGATGCTATTTTTAATAAACGTGCTCAATAGCTTGGTTTTTGAGAAATATAATTAATGTTTTTCAATCAGAACTTTTTGTAAGGATAAACTGGCATACAAAGTGAACTTTTGGTCTAAATATGACTATTTAAGATCACATTAGCTAGTTTATGATATCATTAACCATTAGTTCATTTTGGTTAATTGAATTTTTAACTCGTTCATTTATGTTTATTCTTTTAGAAATAGGAATAAATAACATAAAGAAACGTTATTTAAGTGGTTAACTCTTAAATTAAGAGTTAGATATGATGATTCAAAATGAGTAAATCAATTTATTTGTAATCGATAGGTGGATGTAGTGAATAAAGAGAATTCCGGTAAATTACTTTATTGTACCTTTTGTGGGAAAAGCCAACATGAAGTAAAAAAGCTAATTGCAGGGCCATCATCAATTTATATTTGTAATGAATGTATTGCATTATGTAATGATATCTTACAAGAAGAGACAAACACCCTTTTTGTTGACGATACTTCAACCGAAAAGGCTTTACCAACTCCACATGAAATCCGCGCTCACTTAGATGAATATGTCATTGGTCAGGATCAGGCAAAAAAAGTATTATCTGTTGCTGTTTATAACCATTATAAACGAATCAGAGCGCCGAAAAATGAAAGTGGCGTTGAATTAGGGAAAAGTAATATTCTTCTTATCGGACCAACGGGAAGTGGTAAAACCTTACTTGCAGAAACTTTAGCGCGCTTTTTGGATGTTCCATTTGCTATAGCTGATGCGACAACGCTAACGGAAGCGGGGTATGTTGGAGAAGATGTTGAAAATATTATTCAAAAATTATTACAAAATTGTGATTATGATGTTGAAAAAGCGCAACGAGGAATAATTTACGTTGACGAAATAGATAAAATTTCCCGAAAATCTGATAATCCATCTATTACGCGTGATGTATCAGGTGAAGGTGTACAACAAGCATTATTAAAGATTATTGAAGGTACGGTTTCCTCGGTACCACCTAAAGGTGGTCGCAAGCATCCGCAACAAGAATTTTTGCAAGTTGATACTTCAAAAATTTTATTTATTTGTGGTGGTGCGTTTGCCGGACTTGATAAAGTAATTGAAAGAAGAGTCTCGGTAAACAGAGGTATTGGATTTGGTGCTGAAGTTAAGAGCCAAAAACAAAAAGAATCCGAATCTCAGTTATTTGCTAAAATTGAGCCTGAAGATTTAATTAAATTTGGTCTTATTCCTGAGTTCATTGGCCGATTGCCTGTTATTGCAGCTCTTGCTGAGTTAGATAAAATCGCATTGATTAAAATTTTAACTGAACCGAAGAATGCACTAACTAAACAGTATAAAGTATTATTTGATTTAGAAAATGTTGAATTAGAATTTACGGATGAAGCACTTGATGCGATCGCTGAAAAATCGATGCAACGTAAAACAGGTGCAAGAGGTTTAAGATCGATTGTTGAAGGAGTGTTACTTGAAACAATGTATGACTTACCATCGTTGAAAAATGTGAAAAAAGTGGTTATAAATCAAGAAACAATCAAAAATTCGACCACACCAGAAATTATATATCATATTTAATCCTATCCCAACACACTTGAAATTTCAGGTGTGTTGATTATTCTTTATTTATCAGAGATCTGCATCTTACCATTTTTCTTTTATTCTTAGTTATTAGTGTTAAAATGAAACGTTATTATATACATTTAATAATAACTTATAACAGATTTTGCCTCCTTCAATGAGCAATATTAATTCTATATGTTGAATTTTAACAAGAATAATATGAGATTCAATAAATAGACTTGAATATTCATTATTGACCCCAATATAAGCTTAATATTAAGTAACGCTACTAGAGAGAGTTATATGAGAACAAAACAATCAAAACAGATGATACCAATATTGCCATTAAGAGATGTGGTCGTTTTTCCACATATGGTTATGCCTCTGTTTGTGGGAAGAGAAAAATCAATTCGTTGTTTAGAAAAAGCAATGGAAATGGATAAAAAAGTCTTTTTAGTAACTCAAAAAGATGCAACGCAAGAAGATCCACAAGAAAGTGATCTTTATACAGTTGGGACAATCGCTGAAATTTTACAACTCTTAAAGTTACCTGATGGTACGATTAAAGTTTTAGTTGAAGGGACACAAAGAGCTAAACTTATTGAAATCGTTGATCAAGATAAAGAAGAATTTTTTATTGGACGTATCGAACCTGAAATAGCCACTAAAAGTATTGAAAATGAAGCATTGATACGTGTAGTATTATCGAATTTTGAAGAATATTCCAAATTAAATAAAAAAATCACTCACGAAGTTGTAGATTCTATTCATCATATTCAGGAACCTGATCAATTAGCCGATTCTATTGCCGCAACGTTATTTATTAAAGTTGATCAAAAACAAGAAATTTTAGCAACGCTGGATTTAGAGAAACGTTTTGAACTTTTGGCTTCGTTAATGGAATCTGAAATTGATTTATTAGAAGTTGAAAAAAATATTCGCCAGCGCGTTAAAGAGCAAATGGAAAAAGCGCAAAAAGAATACTATCTTAATGAGCAAATTAAAGCGATTCATAAAGAATTGGGTGATCTTGAAAATAAACCTGATGAATATGAAGAGCTAAAAAAGAAAATTGAAAAAGCTAAAATGCCAAAAGAAGCCACTGAAAAGGTTATGGCTGAGCTTAACAAATTAAAAATGATGCCAACTATGTCTGCAGAAGCCACTGTTGTTAGAGGTTACATCGATTGGATGTTACAGTTACCGTGGCATAAAAAAAGCAAAGTTAAGAAAAGTATAAAAGAGGCTTTAAAAGTTCTTGATCGTGATCATTATGGCTTAGAACGTGTAAAAGACCGAATATTAGAATATTTAGCTGTACAAAGCCGGGTAAATAAAGTGAAAGGTCCAATTTTATGTTTAGTTGGACCACCGGGGGTTGGTAAAACTTCATTGGGGCAATCTATTGCCAAAGCCACAGGACGTGAATATGTCCGTATGGCATTAGGTGGTGTGCGTGATGAAGCTGAAATTCGTGGGCACCGAAGAACTTATATTGGCTCAATGCCTGGTAAATTGTTGCAGAGAATGGCAAAAGTTGGTGTTAAAAATCCGCTTTTCTTGTTGGATGAAATCGATAAAATGGCTTCCGATATGCGTGGCGATCCTGCTTCAGCGTTGCTTGAGGTTCTTGATCCTGAGCAAAATAATGCTTTTAGTGACCACTATTTAGAAGTTGATTATGATTTATCGGATGTGATGTTTGTGGCAACCGCAAACTCAATGAATATTCCAGGACCATTGTTAGATCGAATGGAAGTGATTCGTTTATCAGGTTATACCGAGGATGAAAAACTAAACATTGCTAAGCAGCATCTTATTTATAAACAAATTGAGAATAATGGTCTTAAACCTAGTGAGATTATTATTGAAGATTCAGCAATTATCGGTATTATTCGATACTATACCCGTGAAGCAGGCGTTCGAAGTTTAGAACGTGAAATCGCCAAAATTTGCCGCAAAGTGGTTAAGCAATTATCGTTAGATAAAAAACAGAAGAAAGTAGTTGTAAATCAAAACAATTTAAAAGCATTTTTGGGAGTACAGCGTTTTGACTATGGCAAAATTGATAGTGAAAACCGTATAGGGCAAGTGAATGGTTTAGCATGGACTGAAGTAGGTGGTGATTTATTAACAATCGAATCGGTAAGTGTGCCAGGTAAAGGTAAATTGACTTATACAGGATCGTTAGGTGAGGTAATGCAAGAATCGATTCAGACAGCATTAACAGTTGTACGATCTCGCGCAGAAAAGTTAGGTATTAATACCGATTTTTATGAAAAACGTGATATTCATGTTCACGTACCTGATGGCGCAACGCCAAAAGATGGTCCAAGTGCTGGTATTGCGATGTGTACTTCTCTGATTTCTACTTTAACGGGTAATCCAGTTAAAGCCAATGTTGCCATGACTGGAGAAATTACACTAAGAGGACAAGTTTTACCAATCGGAGGCTTAAAAGAAAAACTTTTAGCTGCTCATCGTGGAGGAATAAAAACGGCAATTATTCCAATAGACAATGTTAAAGATTTAGAAGATATCCCGGATAACGTTAAAGCTGCATTGGATATTCATCCTGTGAAATGGATTGATGAGGTATTGACTATCGCACTGCTTAATAATCCATTCGGAAGTGAACCAGTGAAGGTTGCTAAAACGTCAATTAAACGGACAACTAAAAAATCAAAGAATGATCTTTCCAACTTAGGAAGATTAAATTAATCAAAAACCTATTTAAAAAACCAGCATAAAAGCTGGTTTTTTTGTAATGTCATTTTTGATTAAATATCTAAACTTATCATTAGGTATAGCAGATATACAAGATGGAAAACCACATATTATATTGCTAGTTAAATCACAAATATTAAGAATGATAAGAAAAATAACAAAATGGTTTTCAAACTATTAGGAAATACTATCACTGATTGTCTTATTAAATATTTATTCATGGCATAGTCTTTTTACCAATTATTACTAATTCAGGAAAAAACTATGAAAAAATTTAAAGTGTATTTTAATGTTATTATTTTATTATTATTAACTATTAACTTATCTCCTACAGCTATGGCTGAACAACAAACATCAGAAAATAATCCCCCTAATCAAATTGCGCAAATGGCAACGGTAAATATTAATACTGCTTCAGCAGAAGAATTAGTAAAAGGACTAAATGGCATTGGTTTAAATAAAGCAAAAAAAATTATTGAATATCGGGATAAGTTCGGCCCCTTTGTTACAATAGAACAACTTAAAGAAGTATCAGGAATTGGTCAATCGATACTTGATAGAAACAATGGTAAAATTTCGCTGTAATATACTGATAATTCAAATTAAATTAACGCTATTAAGTTGGATAAATTTAATAGCGTAATTCATTGAATATGAGGGTAATTCCATATTTTAAATAAAACCGATAATCAACTGTAAATAGTATGATCTTAATGATATTTTTAGTTATTTTCTTTAATGAATTAGATTCAAATTGTTGTATAAGACTTTTTAAGTAATCCTATAACCGTTAGGAATTTTATGTATCATTATTTAATAATGGATTACCACTGTATCTTAGTTACAATAGTCAGTATAATCAGCCGAAATTGATTAAATTATTAATAGGTTAGTAAATTATGTCATCATGGAATATTGCCGTAGTTGGTGCGAGTGGTCAGGTAGGAAAAGCCTTAGTTGATTTGTTACAATTTAGCAACTTATCGATTGATAATATTGGATTAATTGGCAGTGATAATAGTGAAGGTGAAACCGTTCGTGTATCAGGTAAAAATCTCACGATTGAAAATATTAACACAGTTGACTGGTCACAATATCATATTGCATTTTTTGCCGTTAATCAGTCTGTTTCTCAACAATATGCTCGTTTAGTTGCACAGTCTGGATGTATAGTAATTGATGCTTCTGGTTGTTTTGCACAAGAAGATAATATTCCCTTAGTTTTACCGAGGATTAATGATAGTTTATTAGCGGATTTTCGTAATGAAAATATTATTGCGGTAGCTAATCCGGTTGTTAGTCAGGCGCTGAGAACAGTTGCAACATTAACAGATATACGGCAGTTATTACAATTGCATATTACTAATTTAATTCCGGCCTCATTTTATGGTAAAAATGGAGTTGAACAATTAGCCAATCAAAGCGCACGTTTGCTTAATGGATTACCGGCTGAAAATGAACTTTTTAATAAACAAATGGCATTTAATATTTTGCCACTAAATAATGCGCTGGCAGATGAGGTGACTATTATTGAGGAAATTAGAAAAATAACCGGTGATTACCAGTTATCAATAACGATTGATGCAATGTTGGTCCCAGTATTTTATGGCCTAACCCAATCCTTGACTTTTACTTCTTCAACACCTGTCAATATTGATTTTGGTTACGATGATAGTTTTGGCTTGGAATATGGTGTCACGCTTATGACTTCTGATTATCCAACACCAGTAACACAAGTTAAAGCTGAACAAGAAGGGTTGCAATCGATTCATCTTGCTGATATTCGCTATAATCATGGTCATTCTGAGCAAATAAAATGTTTTAGCGTGAGTGATAATATTCGTTTTTTAGGGGCACAAATTTTATTAGAAACGGCCGAAAAATTACTTACCGAATATTTATAATTGCGAGTTACCATAATGAAAGTGGCATTAGGTATAGAATATGATGGCAGCCAATATTTTGGCTGGCAAAAACAACAACGTGTTGTTTCTATTCAAGCAACATTAGAAACTGCATTGAGTAAAATTGCGAACGAATCTATTTCAATTTTTTGTGCCGGTCGAACTGACGCTGGTGTCCATGCTACTGGGCAAGTCGTTCATTTTGAAACGCAAACACAACGATCGATTACTGCATGGACCTTTGGTGTAAATGCTAATTTACCAGCTAATATAGCGGTTAAATGGGCACGAATTGTTGACGATGATTTTCATGCTAGATTTAGTGCATTGGCTCGTCGATATCGCTACATTATTTACAATCATCCTCTTCGGCACGGCATTCTCAATAAGGGGATTAGCCATTATTATCCAGACTTAGATGAAAATAAAATGCATAAAGCTGCCCAAGTTTTATTAGGTGAAAATGATTTCAGCGCATTTAGAGCTGCCCAATGTCAATCTTTGTCTCCATTTAGAAATGTACATCATATTAGGGTAACTAGACAACAACGTTATATTGTTATTGATATTCAAGCTAATGCATTTGTGCACCATATGGTCAGAAATATAGTTGGTAGTCTGATTGAAGTTGGGAATGGTCATCAATCTGAAGAATGGATACAATTTTTATTATCCTCAAAAGATCGAACATTAGCCGCTGCGACAGCTAAACCAGAAGGACTCTATTTAGTCGATGTGATCTATCCTGATCATTTCCAATTACCTAAAAATTCATTAGGTCCTTTATTTTTATGAATTTATTGATTAAGTCTGGTATCTGAAAGTGATGTTAATTTTTGCTTAGAAATTATGCTAAATTTAAAATATTTATTAAGTAACGGATTAAAATAATATACAATAGGAAATATTTTAAAGTTGATGTTATTACAATATGTGCTTGTATAGTACTTTCAATATGCTACTAGAAGGTTAATAATGAGTTGGATTGAAAAAATTCTGAATAAGAATAATATCTCGTCGAATCATAAAAAAGCAAATATCCCTGGTGGGGTTTGGACTAAATGTCCTAGTTGTGAACAAATTATTTATCAAGCAGAACTTGAACGCAATTTAGAAGTCTGTCCTAAATGTGATCATCATATGCGAATGCCTGCACGTGTTCGCTTATATTATTTTTTAGATGAAGGTTCTGATATTGAGCTTGGTACCGATTTAGAACCCAAAGATGTACTAAAATTTAAAGATTCGAAAAGATATAAAGATCGTTTAACAGCAGCACAAAAAGCAACCCATGAAAAAGATGCCATGATTGCTATGAAGGGCACTTTATTTGGTATTCCTGTGGTAACCGCAGCTTTTGAATTTTCTTTCATTGGTGGTTCAATGTCATCTGTGGTCGGTGCGATGTTTGTCAGAGCAGCAGAGCAAGCGATTGAAGATAAGTGTCCATTAATTTGTTTTTCAACAAGTGGTGGCGCTCGTATGCAAGAAGCCTTATTTTCACTAATGCAAATGGCAAAAACCAGTGCAATTTTAGCCAAAATGCAAGATGAAGGATTACCTTTTATTTCTGTTATGACAGATCCAACAATGGGTGGCGTTTCAGCAAGCCTTGCCATGTTAGGTGATATTAATATTGCTGAACCTAAAGCTTTAATTGGTTTTGCCGGACCACGCGTTATTGAACAAACGGTAAGAGAAACACTTCCTACCGGTTTTCAACGAAGTGAGTTCTTACTCGAAAAAGGTGCATTAGATCTCATCATTCATCGTAAGGATATGCGAACAAAAGTGGCTAGTATATTGGCTAAATTGATGCGATTACCTGATCCTTTTAATACCGCTGCTGTGGAAGTTTCAGTGGATCAAAATTAATTGTAGCTTATATCATGAATATAGCGAAGTCAGAAAAACCAAATGCCAAGTCAATGTTAGAAACTTGGCTTAGTTATTTGGAACAAATTCATCCTATAACAATTGAATTAGGTTTGGAAAGAGTCAGTCAAGTTGCTCAACGATTAGATATAGGCAAACCGGCTCCTTATGTGTTCACTATTGCTGGTACTAATGGTAAAGGGACAACTTGCCGTACCCTTGAAATGATTTTATTAGCTGCAGGTTTACGGGTTGGCGTTTATAGTTCTCCTCATATTTTACGATATACCGAACGTGTTCGTATTAATGATCAGGAGCTACCTGATACACAGCATACTAATGCCTTTAATCTCATAGAACAGGAACGTCAGGATATCTCACTGACTTATTTTGAATATTCGACCCTTGCAGCCTTATTAATGTTTAAACAAGCCAATCTTGACGTTGTGATTTTAGAAGTCGGTTTGGGCGGACGTTTAGATGCTACCAATATTGTTGATGCTGATGTAGCGGTCATAACCTCAATCGCATTAGATCATGTAGATTATTTGGGTAATACGCTTGAAAGTATCGGGCAAGAAAAAGCCGGTATTTTTAAACAAAACTGTATTGCCATTGTCGGTGAACCTAATACACCTCAATCTATTATTGCATGTGCAAAGAAAAAACATGTTCAATTGCATATTTGCGCGCCTAACTTAGGTTTTGACTGGCAATATCGTTTAATTAACGACCGGATTTGGCAATTTCAATCATCAAAAAACCATTATAATAATTTGCCAGTACCAAAAATTCCTTTAGCGAATGCAGCAACAGCCTTAGCTGCGATAAGTTATTCACAATTAGATATTGATTCAGAGAGTATTTATCAAGGTTTAGCTAATACCGCATTAACCGGCAGATTTCAAGTTATTCAAGAAAAACCATTAGTTATTATTGATGTTGCACATAATCCTCATGCTGCAACGTATTTAGCCAATCAATTGCAAGAATGCATTATACAACGTGGCAACATTAAAAAACTACGGTTTGTCATTGGGATGCTAAAAGATAAAGATATCAAATCGACTATTGCTGCTCTGCATGCTGATTATTGGTATTGTGCATCATTGTATGGTGAAAGAGGTGCAAAGGCTGGTGATATTGCTGCCTTTATTGATCAATCCGTCGCGACTGTATTTACTTTTCCATCCGTAAAATCTGCTTGGGAGCAGGTAAAATCGGATGCAGATGATGATGATATTATTGTTATTTGTGGTTCATTTCATACCGTATCAGATATTTTAGGAATCGTTAAAAATGATGAGCAGTAAAATTAGAAATCGACTAATCGGGATTATCTCTTTAATATTGTTTAGTTTAATTATTGCCCCCTATGTTATAACTGACAAAACCAAAAAAACTACCACTACGATTCCTTTACTCCCTTCAACGAATAATCTCGAAACAGACAATAACCAGTTATCACCGTCTGCATCACTTGATAATAGAAATAATATTGATTTTCAAGTGAATAATTCTGATCAACATGAACAATATCCTGCCAATAATCAAAGTAGCTATTCACCGAGTGATAAAGGCTATGTTATACAATTAGTTGCTTTAAAAAATAAACAAAAAATTGATGAATTAATCGCTCTTTTACGTTTAAATAATTATGATGTTTACACCGTTCCTCAAGTTGTTAAAGATGGTCAGCTTACACGATTATTAGTTGGAAATTATCAAACCCGAGAACAGGCTGATATGGTTATTATTGATTTAGAGAATTTGACTAAACTTAAAGGCTATATATTACAGTAGAATAGCAATAAAATTGTCATTTTTTAGAGGAATCTATTTGTAGTGAATTGGATAGATATTATTATTCTTTGTGTTATTGGCTTATCAGCTTTAGTTAGCCTATTACGTGGTTTTGTTAAAGAAGCGTTATCGTTAATCAGTTGGATTTGTGCATGTTTTGTTGCCAGTCAGTTTTACTATCATATTGCTGACTATTTAACCTATTTTGATAATGGATATATTCGTAATATTATCGCTGTCATTGTGCTTTTTATTACAACAATGATAGTTTGTAGCGTGGTGAGATATATCATTTGCGAAATTATACAACATGTGGGGTTATCAACGATTGATCGGATTTTGGGTACGGTGTTTGGTGTGTTACGCGGTATATTGATTGTTACAGCAATATTATTCTGTTGTGATACATTTACCTCATTATCACAGAGTTTAATGTGGCAAAATTCAATTTTAATTCCCCATTTTGAATATTTAATTCATTGGTTTTTTGGAGTATTTTAAAGTTCAACCGCTTTATTAGCAGCGCATCAATGATAATAATTAATTTATTGAGGGTTAGTTTATGTGTGGTATTGTAGGAATTGTTGCTTTTAGTCCAGTCAATCAATCTATTTATGATGCTCTTACTGTGTTGCAACATCGTGGACAAGATGCAGCAGGAATTGTAACCATAGATCAGCATAATTATTTCAGATTACGTAAAGCCAATGGATTGGTACAAGATGTATTTCAATTGCAACATATGCAGCGGTTACAAGGAAATATCGGAATAGGGCACGTGCGTTATCCAACCGCAGGTAGTTCTAACGTATCAGAAGCCCAGCCATTTTATGTTAATTCTCCATATGGTATCACACTAGCTCATAATGGAAATTTAACTAATACTCGTGAATTGCGAGAAACAATATTACAAAAAGTTAGACGGCATGTTAACACACAATCTGATTCCGAAGTATTATTAAATATTTTTGCCAGTGAACTCGATAAGTTTTCTACTGCGCGATTAACCCCAAATAATATTTTTTCGGCAATTTATCAGCTTAACAAAATCATTAAAGGTGCTTATGCATGCGTGGCAATGATTATCGGTCATGGATTGATTGCTTTCCGTGATCCCAATGGGATTCGTCCATTGGTCATAGGTAAACGGGTTATTGATGGGCATACAGAATATATGGTGGCTTCTGAAAGTGTTGCATTAGATACGTTAGATTTTGAATTTATGCGCGATGTTAAACCGGGTGAAGCGATTTATATTACTTATGATGGGCAGCTTTTTGCACAACAATGTGCTGATCAAGTTGAATTTTGTCCATGTATTTTTGAATATGTCTATTTTGCTCGTCCGGATTCATTGATGAACGGGATTTCAGTGTATCAATCACGAATTTTAATGGGACAAAAGTTAGGTCAAAAAATCGCGCGTGAATGGCATGATTTAGATATTGATGTGGTTATTCCAATACCAGAAACATCATGTGATGCAGCATTAGAAATAGCCAGAATTTTAAACAAACCTTATCGACAAGGATTTGTGAAAAATCGCTATGTAGGACGTACATTTATTATGCCAGGTCAATCAATTCGTCGTCGTTCAGTAAGACGGAAGTTAAATGCTAATCGGATTGAATTTGAAGGTAAGAATGTTTTATTAGTTGATGATTCCATTGTACGTGGTACCACTTCGCAAGAAATTATTGAAATGGTTCGTTCTGTCGGTGCTAAAAAAGTCTATTTGGCTTCAGCTGCCCCTGAAATACGTTATCCAAATGTGTATGGAATTGATATGCCAGCAGCAGAAGAACTAATTGCTTATAATAAGACGATTAATGAAATAGCACAAAAAATAGGTGTCGATAAACTTATTTTTCAAGATTTAAAAGATTTAATTGCTGCGGTCAATGAAGGTAATCCTAAAATTACCGAATTTGAATGTTCTGTGTTTGATGGTCATTATATAACAGGAGATATTACTAAATCCTATTTATCTGCTCTTGAATTAACCAGGAGTCAGAAAAATTCAACATTGTTTAATAAAGAAGCAGAAAATTTAGAAATCTATAATGTCGATCAATAACTAAAGATTATTGACATATAAAATTATAATTTATTTCACGATTAAAAATACAAAATCGCGTCAATAGTATTATTGATAAAGGAATAAAATAAATTTGGTTAATTTTTATCTCAATTTTCACTAAACCACTATTCATAAATAAACAATCCGCGAAATCAATAAGGTAGTAAACGGATTGTTTTCAAAAAAGAAATAAAAATCAGTTTTATAAATTTAAGTTATTATTAGAATTAATTATTTTATCTAGATTATTAAATATTTGTTAAGTAATTTTTACAAAAATATGTTACTAAATTACAAATATGTCATATTTTTTTTAATCGTAACCAGTTGAATTATAAGGAATATAATCATTTGTCGCTTATAATTAATACCAATAATAACAAAATAGTTATTGATTGTTTTGTTAAAATATTATAAATTTGACGGAAAATTATAAGAATTTTTGTATGAATTTTTGATAAAAGCACATAATTATAAAAAAACATGAGCAAAGTTAAGGAATTACTATGATAAAGAAGTATTTTAATTTAACTACTGTTGCAACATTTGTGATTGTGACTTTAAGTTATAATGCTGCTTATGCTAAAATAAGTGCTAATTCTACAATAACCAATAATTATACTAACAGTTCTGAAAAAACTGAAGATGCTGTGCGAATTTTTATCAATGATCAACAACGCAGCCTGTATCAAATTGCGCTATTGAGTAGTATTTCCATTATGGAATTACGTGAACTTAATAAAGGTGAATATGATAATGTTGATGTAGTTAAAGAAGGTCAAAGCATTATATTGCCCGCTAATTCGCCATTATTGCCACCTCTTATTGCGGAAAGTAAAATTGAGAGCGAAAATAAATATAACCTCCCTAGTTTGGGATCTTCCGAAACGGTAGATAATAAAAAAGCTTCAGATAATGAAGTCATCGAAACTCATTTAGCCAATGCATTGCAATTCTTGGGGCAACAAGATTGGGAAAATATGTCTTCCAGTAGAATAAAAGATGAGTTACACACTAATGCTAAAGATTATGCTGAAAGCTATATTCGAAGCCAAGTCCATAGCCAAGTCATCGATCCTATTCAAACAGCTGCGCAAGACTTTTTAGGTCTTTTTGGAACAGCACAATTATCATTCGATGTGAGCGATCAAGCCAGACTAAATAATGTAAATGTAAAATTATTTAGTCCTTGGTACGATTCTGATCGAACATTGATCTTTTCACAATTAACCTATCAGGAATACGAAAAAGATCGCCGGATTGCTAACTTTGGTATTGGTCAGCGTTGGGATGTGGCTGATAAGAGTTGGTTATTGGGTTATAACGTATTTTTTGACCATGATTTTAAACGTAATCACAATCGTTTAGGTCTTGGTTTGGAAGCATGGTCGGATTATATGAAATTTGCGGCTAACTACTATATGCCATTATCCGATTGGAAACATTCTAAAGATTTTGATGATTATCTAGAACGTGCAGCACGAGGATTTGATATTCGATTCCAAGGGTATTTACCATCTTATCCGCATTTTGGTGCATCTTTAATGTTTGAGCAATATTATGGTAAAAAAGTTGCTTTATTTGGTAAAGATAATTTACAAAAAGATCCTTATGCTTTAACAGTCGGTATTGATTATACACCTGTTCCATTATTCACCATTAAAGGTGAACATAAACAAGGTAAAGACGCTAAGAAACAAGCTAAAGTTGAAATGACGATGAATTATCGCATTGGCGTACCATTAAAAGATCAGTTGGATCCAGATATGGTACAGGTGGCTCGTTCACTTAAGGGTAGCCGTTATGATCTGGTTGATCGTAATAATTTTATCGTTTTGGAGTATAAAGAGAAAAAATTCAGTGTTGATCTCGCTGCATTGGGTGAATTTGAGGAAGGTATCAGCATTCCGCTTTCTATTGCAGTACATAATGCCAAAGATGGTATTACAATATCACCAACTTCTTGGAACACAGTGAGTGGTATTCTCGATTTTAATGCATTATTTAATGATGGTGGTGATATTTGTTACGAACGACGTGTTAATAATAGTCCTTGTCAAGCCGGTAATAGTGCTAAGGTTATTACGGTTAAGGATGTTGAACATTGGTCAATTCTTGTTCCATCGTATATTAATCAACAAGGTATACGCAATCCAGCGCCATCAACAACGAAAACAGCGGGCCGTTATGAAATTGATGTTAAAGTTACCGATGGTAAAGGAAAAATAGCTCAATCTAATACAACTTGGTTATCCATTAAGCCATCAATTACGCGCAGAGAAATAAAGTTACGTAACATTTCCACTGTTGTCGGTACAGGTGAACCAGTTGGTTCAAGTCTACAAACAGCGGCCAGAAACGATGGTGTAGATTCAGTATTGTTAGAAGTTACCTTATTTGATAACAAGGTAGGTTCATCGTTTAATGATCCAACTATTTTAAGTGATTATCCTAATTCATATAATATTGATAAAATTAATCAATATTGGTCAGCGGTTACCGCTACTGATAATCGAAGCATCAACTTTATTGATGGTTCAGCAACAGGAGCTCAATGTCCGAGTGATCAGGATTGTTTATTAGTTAAATCCATCAATCCGGTAGCTGGTACACCTGATAAGTACTTGCTAGAAATCGCAACAACAGCAGCCTTGAATCAAGTGAATATCACAACTAAAGTGGCTCCATATGGTTCGGCAACATTACCGATTTATTTCGTGGATAGTAATAATTCGGCAAATTGGCTTGCGGTATATAACAAAGATACCGGTGAAATGGTTGCTTCAGGTAGACTTAGTTATAACACTAGTTCAATTATTGTGACGCCAGATAGCACACATCCATTCGTGGTTGATTCAACTTATGAAGCTAAAGCATATAATATTGATCCGAGTCAGAATGGGGCAATTACTATAAGAGCTAATTTTGTTTGGTCATTGGTTGGTGATAACAATGCAGCGTGTTCTAGATCAAATAATACGCAATTAAATGATTATATTGGTAATCCGAATGGACCATGGTTTAATGTAAGTTTAAGTGATACCTATACGATTAAAGGTTTAGTAAATGGTAAAATCAGTTTGGCAAGTGATGGTTCAACTGGTTTAGCCGTGGCGGGGAAAACTTGGGGCGCAGCGCATCCTCCTGTTTCACCAGCAGCATGTGCCGGGGATCAAGGCTTTCAATTACAAGTAACAACTTATTAAAAATAAGTTAATAAGTTTAGCTAAGTTTATATCATCAAATAAGCTTAGCTATTGAGCAGCAAACACCACCAGGTGGTGTATTTATATAAATACAACACAATATGTTGAAGATAAATGGGAAATTTAATTTATGAAAAATTTAACGTTAAAAAAAGTCGCTATAGGCTTATTGTTAGCAGGTTATAGCATTAGTGGAGCATATGCAGCAAATAGTATTACCACTGGAATTATTAAAGGACGTGCACCGCTCGTTAATGCTAAAAACAAAACAACAGCGGTCTATGATAAAAACAGTATTACTGTTAAACTTTTTGACAAAAACGATAATGCAGTTGCGCAGGCCAACACAGTAACTAATGGTTATAAAATTAGAATCTACTTTAATGTTGTTGACCAAGATGGTGATAAAGATAGCTTACAGCTAACTGCTAAAACGATTAAATTTGGTTATAATAAGCTTAAACAAGATCGTTCTAGGGAATTTGTTTGGGTAGCAAGTGGTAGTGTTGGTACGGACAATGATGGTGACTATGCTCAGTGGGTCATACCACAAGATGCGGTTGGATCTCGTATTTACTATGAAATTCTTGCAAATACAGATTTTGGTAATCCGTCCGTAGCAAGTCAGTATGTATACGGTGATGTATTTAAATCAGACGATGCAGGTCTTAAAGATAATTCGGGGGACACACCAGCTGCGACTAATGTAGGTTCCGGTAGTACTGATATTCCGTCCATTACCAATGGTGAAATTGGTCTAGATAGTGACTCATATACGATTGAGCTTTACGCAATATCGGTTAACAGTGGTGTCATAACTTATAGCGCTGATAGGATTGGTGCTAATGATTCCCCAGTTGTTGGTCTATTATATGCACCAAAAGTTACTTCTACCGAAATAACGAATGCGGATATAACGAATCAATTTAAATTCGAATGGAATTTAGTTGATTTTACCACCAACCGACAAGACATTGTTAATTCGGGTCAGCCGGCTAATGTTCCGACGCCAAGTCAACCAGACATAACTCAACTTGATGCTGTAAATGCGAGACAGTCATCAGGTGGACAGCAAATTGAAGGTCTATACTATCAGATCCCAGTGAATGGTCTAGTGAGTGCTAGTGGACAAACTGTACAAAACTTGGTGGCAGGAGCGCAAGGATATAAACTTAAGGTAATTGCTTCTGAGGCAACGCCTACGAACTAAACTAATATAGGGTACTTGTTATAAAGAAACACCTTAATCGGTGTTTCTTCTACCTGAGTTTACGTTTTAACTGAAAATGAATAAGAGCATTCATAAAATTACTACTAATGTTATTAAACAGAATATATATATAATTTAAATGATCGTCACAAAGGAAGTATTTTCTATATGAAATATATAATATTAAAAGAAGTAGCTTTAGGAATGCTTTTAACAGGCTATTTTTTTAATGTGGCGTATGCCAGTGGAAACGATATCGCTGCGACAACAGGCATTATACGTGGTCATGCACCGTTAGTTAATGCGCCATCGAAGATGGTAAATAATACATCAATTTTTACTGCTAATTCTGTGGATATCACTAGTAGCAGGAATAATAATCAGCCACTCAAAGTTGGTGATACGCTTACGCTAAAATTCGTAGTGGTTGATAAAGATCTTGACGAAGATAAAGGTGGTAAACAAACACGCCAAACAGTAAAGTTTGGATATAAAGATAGCACTAGTGGACAATTTGTTTGGTCGGATAGTGGTATTACCTTCGAAGACAACCAAAATCCAGATTTATCGTCCGGTACCGTTAAATGGAAGATTCCTGCAGCTGCAGTAGGTTCATTATTAGCCTACCGAATTCAACCTAATACACCTTACGGTAATCCATCAAAATTTGATAAAGTAGTGGTTGGTTATGTTCACCAGATTACAGCGCCAGGTCTTATTGATGAAAATTCATCTTCCGAACCTAGCGTTAATGATGGTACTGGTGGTACAGCTGTTAGCGGCGGTGTTGTGCGTCGTTTTGAGGACGGGGCGCAGATTAAGATTTATCGCGCAAATTTTAATAATGGTACGTTTACCATCGGAGATGAATTAGGGAATGGAATTCCAAAAGTGTTGGAATATTTCACGGTAAAAGTAATGTCAGAAGACAACACTGATATAACCGGATATTTTAACTATAAATGGTCATTGGTAAATCAAGACGTGAATGCTATAGGCGCCACTACATCCGCCCAAGATAATGTGGTAGATTTGGTTAGCATTAATACAACTATGGATCAACAAGGACCAACTATAAATGGTATTGTTTATCAAATTCCGGTAAATGGTAATTTGAAAATTAAGAATAGTTCTGATGTACAACTTCGTTATGCAGGTGCTCAAGGGTATTATTTAAGCGTTGATGCAACTTATAACGATACTGCTGTAATTAGAACTTCAGCTACTACAACGCAATTGGATGATAGTCCAGAACTTATTAGACGTTTATTAAGTGATTAATAAAAACTAATAGGAATAATTTAATTATTATTAGGCTGCCAACATCTATTGTTAAACTCTTAATCAAAAACACCTTTCGAGGTGTTTTTTGCTAAATCGCTATTATATTTAGCTTTTGTTCTTTAGCCAATCAAGTGAAGTTTCAAAGCTATTAGTGGAGAGACACATAGTAAAATTGATAAGATAAATTTGCTTTTAAAAACCTTTTCCTAATAAATCGGTATGAAATAAATATGCAAATAATAAAATGAACATGGATTAATTAATCTAACTAAGAGTCAAAATATCTGATAGATATGGGTTGCTCTGTTGCTAGAATAAATTAAGCCACTAATTTTCGGTCAAGTTGTGAACGATCGAATATCTACAAAAAATTATCTACTTGAATGGCAATAATTGTATTCTAATCTAATATAAAAAATATTGTGCTTCAATGGATGCTGCATATGTATGTCATCCTACTGCCAATATTGAACATTTATAAGGTTCATTAACATAAATTAATACATTAAAAAGAATAAATAATCTGTTTTTAAAAACTTTTAGCTGCAAAGGAAAAGGTTCTTGTAACATTACGGTCGTGCTTTTAGAGCCAGATCTGACTATTGCACACGTCGAAGCATGAGATACAGTTGCCTAGACAAGTAGCAATAGATATGTAGGACCTTGATACAGTTTCATAAAAAGTTACTCTTGATTTAGCTATGATCACTTTTATCAATGACGCAAAGGATTTGATTATAATTACAACCAGTGCAAGTAGTCGGCACTTACGATACTGAAGATGGCACTTGGTTATTGGGGAGGGATCACCCATCAGTAAGCGAACCATTAGGTGCGTTTGCTCGGCGAGTACGGAACTTTGGTGAGCAATATCAGATGGAGATGCTAACTATACGTAAAATTGCTGGGTCTATGGATGATGCAGGGGAGTTTGCTGCTCTTACATGTTTCCTCGGCGGTGGCGAAGTTGGTTACAGTGGCCTATCGTGTTCAACTCGAGTGTTTATGGTATGGATCCGTGACGATGAGCAAAAAGGACTAACCAGCATAACTATACATTAAACTGACTGTCAGATTAGATATATCTATGAGTTGCAAAAGTGTCAGCTTGAATTTAAGCTAATACAATTTAACTTTTATTTGCCCGATAGTTTTGTAAAATCACAAACCAACTAATATATCGGTAAAATTAAATCAAACCGCTTCTGTTCTTATTAACGAAAGTATAATAAGTAAAATGACCGATTCTAATACAACATTAAAATTGATAAAAAGATTTTCCTACCCATTTTTTTGGGGTTACGTAAGTTAATTATCTTATTTTTATAAACGTGCTAATTTTTCCTATAGCTAACATCATTATTAATTATTCAATGACCATATATCAATGGTTGATTTTGCCGCGGTTAATGGTTGATTAATCAGTAATAGCAATAAAAAACCATCCGTCAGGATGGTTTTGAAAATAACGATAATTAATCACATTAAATAACATAGTTATTTTTGCGAAAGCAATTCAATTTTTGCATTTGAACGAAGTTCATCAAGTACATAATCATAATTGATGGTTGTATAATCAAGTTGTAATGGCGTTGACAAATCAGCAACTTCACCATCTTTTACGTTGATTAAAACATATAGTTTAGCATTTGTTGGGGTTTCAATAGATCCGCCAAAAATTCTACCTGTTTTGGCGTTTGGCACCATGGCAAATATTTTATCGACACTGCTTTGATCAAGTAAGTTACTTTCATTATTAGTGCGTTTTAATGTTACTCGCTGCGCAAAGGCGATATCGCCATTGGAATTTTCGTTATTCATTTGTGTAACAATTGTATCAACAGCTTCAGAAAAATGCTCTTTCTTTTTCTGTGTGATTAAAAAGTCTTTAATTTGATTTTTAACTTCATCAAACGGCTTAATGCCAGCATCTTGATAATCAGTCACTTGGACAATAAAACTACTTTGGTATTCAGGGGCATAGATAATATCTGAAATGGCATTGGTTGGTTTGCCATCTTTTATCATTAAATCACTAAAAATGATATTACGAATTGTTTGGAATCTGCCGATTGAGTATATCTCATTTTCGGTTGTCCATTCTGATTCATTTATGTGAAGGCCTGATGCACGGGATATTTCCTCTAAAGTAGGTAGCTTAGCGGCTTTTTCCAAACGGATTTGTTGTTCATTGTAGATTTTATCAGCTTGTTCTTTTTTTAACACACTCTCTATGTTAGCTTTAACATAATCATAAGGTAATTTTTTTGCTACTTGAATTTCATCTAAACGAATAATATAGTATGAATTTGCCTGCTTAATGGGTTTAGAAATACTGCCAACTTTCGTTAGCTTTTGATTTTGTAAAAGCTCATTAACCGATTGTTCACTACTAAACCATCCTAAATGATCCATTTTTACCGCCAAACGTTTGGGAGTTGGCATAGCAATCAGACTTTGGTAGCTAGCTTGAGCTTTAGCTAGTGAATTAAATGACAAAATACTATAGGATTGCTTTGGTAATGACATCGTTCCCGGTTTACCTTCATTATAGTATTCTTGGATATCATTTTGAGAAATAGTAATATCTCTTTCAATTTCCGGATAAGGATTAATAAGATATTTCATTTTTAATCGAGCAGGATGTGTGTATGACTGCTTGTGAATATTATAAAAGTTCTCAATATCTTGATCTGAAACCGAAAAATCTTCTTTTAAATTGGATAAACTATAATCAGTTAAGTAGATAGTTCGAGTTTGGTTAATCAATGCAGAAATCTCGGAATCTTTGGGAACAACGAAATTAGTAGTAATTAATCCATTAATTAACTGACTTTTTTTCATTTCAGTGCGATATCCTGCAGCATAAACGTCCGGTGTCAGATTGTTTTCTGCTAGTAATTGTAAATAGCGTTGATTACTAAAATGATTATTTTCAAAGAAAATCTTTTGTTGACGAATTACATTTTTGATTTGCTCATCCGTGATATTTAAGGCAAGTGAATTGGCAAATTCATATGATAACACATCGTTAATAATATTAGATAGAACTGATTTACTGACCTCTTCGAGCAGAGGATCATCCGGTTTCAAATTCTTTGCCTCTTTCAAGACCATCTGGAGTTCTTTTTCGTAAACTTCCCGACTAATTCCTTCTCCATTAACTTTAGCAATATATAAGTTTCTATCGTTTGAGCTATAAAATCCAAATTGCAAAAAATTACCAAACCCAGTAAAAATAAAAGCGATAATAATTAAACCAAATATTACTTTAACAATAGTACTATTACCTGCCGTACGAATTTTTTCCATCATATTCCGTTATTCTCCATTGAATAATCTTCAGCTTGAAGTTTATTCATTGTAATGAGTGTTACTAACAACTTAATAAACATTTGTTAAATTATATCATATCTATCATGATTCGCTATTAAAGTTAATCGAACAATACTTGAGTTATCACGGCTAAATAACACAGTAAAGATTAATTATTTATTTGCTTAAACTTATAGCTAATCGATATGGAGTTGATGAAAGTATGCTATGCTATTAGGTAATTTTATCAATAATGGATAAACAAATGGTAATCAAAGATCCTTTTTATGATCGCGAAGCTGAAAAATACCAATCACCGATTGCAAGTCGTGAACATATTATCAACTATTTAGAAAATATTGCTAAACCAGCTAATCTGGAAAATATTGCTAAAGCAATGGGATTGCTTGATGAACAACAAAAAGAAGCATTGCATCGTCGTTTACGGGCCATGGAGCGTGATGGACAAGTCATCTTTACTCGCCGTAAATGTTATGCATTGCCCGAAAAATTATTAATGGTCAAAGGATTGGTGTTAGCTCATCGCGATGGATATGGTTTCTTACGGGTTGAAGGTCAGGCTGATGATTATTTTTTATCGCACCAAGAGATGAAAAAAACACTTCATGGTGACGTAGTTCTCGCTCAACCGATTGCTAGTCAATATAAAGGTAAAACCGAAGCGCGTATTGTTAGAGTGCTTGAGTTTCGTAGTGATCAAATTGTCGGTCGCTATTTTATTGAAGAAGGCATTGGATTTGTCGTTCCTGATGATAACCGATTAAATTTTGATATTTTAATTGCTGAAAAACCACCTAAAACGGTACGTATGGGGACAGTAGTTGCGGTTGAATTACTCAAAAGGCCACAACAGCGCCAAAAAGCCATCGGCAAAATTACCGAAATATTAGGCGAAAACATGGGTACCAGTCTAGCTATTGAAATTGCCATTCGCAATCATGATATTCCTCATGTGTTACCTGTTGAAGTTGAAAAAGCCATCAGTAAATTATCTGAAACCGTTTCCGCTCAAGCTAAAAAAGGTAGAAAAGATCTGACACATTTGCCTTTGGTGACAATTGATGGGGAAGATGCGCGTGATTTTGATGATGCAGTATATTGTGAAAAAAATCGTGGTGGTGGATATCGACTTTGGGTAGCGATAGCAGACGTCAGTTATTATGTCAAACCTAAAACCGCATTAGATAAAGAGGCCTGTAATCGAGGAACGTCAGTTTATTTTCCATCTCGAGTGGTGCCGATGTTACCCGAAGTATTATCTAATGGGCTTTGTTCTTTAAATCCACAAGTAGATCGATTATGTTTAGTGTGTGAAATGACTATTTCGCTAAAAGGCAATTTAACGTCTTATCAGTTCTATGAAGCAGTAATGAATTCTCATGCAAGATTAACCTATACTAAAGTGCATAAAATGTTACATGGTGATCAGCAGTTACGTGATCATTATCAACCGTTAGTTAAACATTTAGAAAATCTTCATAATCTTTATCAAATTCTCGATAAAAAACGTAATGAACGAGGGGCAATTGGATTTGAATCGGCAGAGCCAAAATTTATTTTTAATGCCGATAAACGCATTGAGCGAATAGAAATGGCTGAACGAAATGATGCCCATAAAATTATTGAAGAATGTATGATTTTAGCCAATGTCGCCGCCGCAAAGTTTGTTGAGCACTTACAAGTTCCATCGCTTTATCGTGTACATGATAAGCCTGATGAAGATCGTTTAAATAATTTACGAACCACACTAAATGAACTAGGGATAACTTTAGAAGGTGGGTTAAAGCCGCAACCGAAAGATATCGCTAAATTAATGGCATTGGTCGCTAAACGCCCTGATCATGACATGTTGCAGACGATGATACTGCGTTCAATGAAACAGGCTATTTATGATCCAGAAAATCGAGGGCATTTTGGTTTAGCTCTTGAATCGTATGCTCACTTTACTTCACCAATTCGGCGTTATCCCGATTTATTATTACATCGCACTATTAAATGGATTTTAGCTAATCAAGCGCATTGTGATAGCAAAACAGGTGGTTACCACTATAGTATGCAAGAAATGCTCTATTTTGGTGAGCATTGTTCAATGACTGAACGTCGTGCAGATGAAGCGGTTAGAGATGTGGTAGACTGGTTAAAGTGTGATTTTATGCAAGATCATGTTGGTGAAGTTTACGACGGTGTTATTAGTAGTGTGACTAACTTCGGATTTTTTGTGCGATTAGATGATCTGTTTATTGACGGTTTAGTCCATGTATCATCTCTAGAAAATGATTATTATAGTTTTGATGCTGCAAGAAGTCGTTTAATCGGTGAAAATACTCGCTTCAGTTATCGCTTGGGTGATAAGGTTAAAGTGAAAGTTGAGGCGGTAAATCCAGAAGAGCGAAAAATTGATTTTAGTTTAGTTGGCAGCGATAATAAGCCACGTCGTTACGGAAAAACTGGCAAAGAACGGGGTAATAAACAACAACGTTCTGCACCTAAACTTAATCTTGATAAATCGATCAAGAAAAAACGTAAACGTGCCGGAACATCATCTGTGAAAGCGAAAAAAAATACGAATTCATCAGCTAAGAAGAAAACTAAGTAGTCAATCAAAATGAGTGAAATAATATACGGCATTCATGCCTTACAAGCTGTTTTAGCCCGCTCGCCAGAAAAATTTTTGCGAGTTTATCTATTAAAAAATCGTGAAGATAAACGATTAATACCATTAATTGAAGAATTACAATCACTCGGTATTGTGATTAAATTTGTTGAGCGTAAATGGCTTGATGAACAAACGAAACAAGGCGTTCATCAAGGTATTATGGCAGAAATTAAACCGAGCCAAAATTACCATGAAAATGACTTGCCAAATTTAATTAAAAAAGTAGCGACACCTTTTATCTTAATTTTAGATGGTGTTACCGATCCACATAATTTAGGTGCTTGTATCAGAAGTGCTGATGCTGCGGGTGTGGATTTTATTATTGTACCTAAAGATAGATCTGCCCCACTGAATGCTATAGCTAAAAAGGTAGCCTGTGGTGCTGCTGAAGGAGTACCGGTTATTCGAGTCACCAATCTGGCACGTACCATGCGAATGTTAAAAGATGAGTTTCAGATTTGGATTGTCGGTACAGCAGGAGAAGCCAACCATACCTTATATCAGAGTAAGTTAACTGGGCCACTTGCTTTAGTAATGGGCGCTGAAGGTGAGGGAATGCGACGCTTAACCAAAGAACATTGCGATGAGCTTGTCAGTCTTCCAATGGCAGGGATGGTCTCTTCGCTGAATGTTTCCGTGGCAACTGGTATTTGTTTGTTTGAAGTCGTGAGACAAAAATCTAACTAACCTAGTCAGGTAAGTTGTCACGACGAATCAGTAATGAAGTGATATTAGCATTAAACAATGCGAGTGGGATTGTGATAATAAGTAAAAAATATACGCGCATAGTGCAATTTGATTAGAATCATAAAACATTTTGATTCTGGATATTGGTCATTTTATTATAATTCAAATTGATAAGTGGGTTTTAACCCACTTACGTTGGATTAAATCTGCTCTAACGCTTGAGCTAAATCGGCAATCAGATCATTAACATCTTCTAAGCCAACTGAAATTCTTAACAATTGATCCGAAATTCCCGCGGCCTGACGAGCTTGAGCACTAATACCCGCATGGGTCATAGTAGTTGGATGAGAAATCAAACTTTCGGTACCTCCTAATGATTGTGCTAAGGTAAAAATCTTTAGTTTTTCAACAAAAATAGGTGTTTTTTCTGCTCCGCCTTTTAGCTCAAAACTCAATAACGAACCATAACCCTTTTGTTGTTTCTTGGCAATATCATGTCCCAAAGTGGAGGTTAAAGATGGGTGATGAACAGCTGCGATTTTTGGATGTTGTGAGAGAAAATCGACGATTTTCATAGCACTTTCTTGCTGTGCTAAAACGCGCACCGCTAATGTTCTTAAGCCACGTTGGAGTAAATAAGTATCAAACGATGAATTAGCTGTTCCGATATTATTTGACCACCACAAAACATCATCAGCAAGCTGTTGATCTTTAAATACTAAAACGCCAGCTAATAAATCAGAATGACCATTTAAAAATTTAGTGCATGAATGAATAATTATATCAGCACCGAGTGTAAAGGGTTGTTGTAAGATGGGTGTCATAAAGGTGTTATCGACAAGCACTAATGCACCTGCTTGGTGAGCTAAATCAGCTATTTTTTTTATATCGACTACGCGTAATAGTGGATTATTTGGTGTTTCAATTAAAATTAATTTTGGCTGCAAAGCTAATGCTTGTTTAACCGCTTCATCGTCAGCCTGATTGATAAATTTTGCTTTAAAATAGCCTTTTTGACTTAAACTATTAAATAATCGGTAGCTACCACCATAGCAATCATAGGGAGCAATAACTAAATCATCAGGAGAAAGTAACGCAACCGAAAGCAAGTGAATGGCCGACATACCGCAATTTGTTAAAATGGCATCAACACCACCTTCGAGCGCGGCAATCGTTTTTTGTACTGAATCTCGATTTGGTGTCGATTTTCGACCATAATCGAATGGTCTTGGTTTTGCAAATTCTTCAAAACGATAACAAGTCGTTAGAGAAATTTTAGGAATAACGGCACCATGTTGATTGTCGGTATTTAATCCACTCCTTACGGCAATTGTTCTTTGAGAAAGAACGGGCTGATCGCTGTATTTTTTCATAATGTTCAACCTTTATAAGAATATATGTTCAAATATAGCACACCAGTATAAGACGTCAACATGTCTAGATGTCTAAATACTTCGATGTGTAGATTGCGACGATTAAAAAAAGACGATAAAATTAATCACATATATTTTGTTATTAATACCAAATGATGAGGTAGCTGTATGATGGAATGGAACGGTGATTATATCAGTCCCTATGCTGAACATGGAAAGAAAAGCGAGCAAGTGAAAAAAATTACTGTGTCAATTCCTTTGAAAGTTTTAAAAATTCTTACTGATGAACGCACTAGAAGACAAGTTAACAATTTGAGACATGCAACGAATAGTGAATTGTTATGTGAAGCGTTTTTACATGCTTTCACCGGTCAACCATTACCAAGTGACAATGATCTAAATAAAGAACGTGATGATGGTATTCCTGTTCAGGCACGAGAAATGATGATTAAGTTGGGAATTGATCCTGATGCATTAGAATATTAATCATGACTTATCATTTGATATTGGAATATGCAATCAGAAAATAGGTTTAAATAAACATAATTTATCAATAATGGCTTATTATTTTGCAATATTACTCAAAATAATGCTTATTGTTTGCTGGTGATTTGACTTGCCAAAAAAATTCTATTGATGCATAAACAGGATTTGTGCTGTCGCCACCAATTCGATTTGCGTTTTAAAACAAACTATTTTTTGTCAGTTTAAACCTTAACTGACAATGCTGTGTTTGGCCATCAATAATATTTTCGTTTAGTTTATTCCCGCCTAATTATTCAATCGAAAACAGTTTTTTAGCTCGACAAATAGTCGAGAGTTAACTTGTCAAGAAAAGTAAAAAGTTTTCGATTCATTTCGGTATAATCATGTGCACGAAGTTGATCAGGCGTATCAACAAAGCGGTATTTAGTTGCTTGGCTGAGATCGTTTTGTGAATGGCAAATAAGTTGTTCAACTACTTCATTAGTTAATTCCATATGACATTGAAAACCATAAACCAATTTATCATAGGCAAGGATTTGACGAGGACACCCTTCACTGTAGGCAATGATTTGGGTATTTTTAGTCAGACCAGGCATATCATTATGCCAATGCCCTACTGCTAGTTCATCACCAAACTCAGAAAACAACGGATGATTTTTGCCCGTTTGGGTTAACTTAATTGGAAATTTACCAATCTCTTTTTCAGGGCTATGCTCATGCTTTGCGCCTAAAGCTTCACCAATCAATTGTGCACCAAGGCAAACCCCAATTACCACTTTACCAGCTTTAATTGCTGACCGAATAAGGCTTTGTTCTGCAAGAGAATTAAAATGGGCACATTCTTGTTGGGTGGTCGACGGTGATTGTGGGCCACCCATGATAATTAAAAAATCAAGGTTATCTATGTCATCTGGTAGTAATTCTCCTAAATAAACGCGAGAATAACTCATAATATGTTTATGACTGATTGCCCAATGTTCATAGGCACCGGGTGCTTCAAATGCTTCGTGAATAATAAAATGAATGTGCATTGTGATGTTCCTATATTCTAAATACTTTACCAATATTGCAAAAGAATTATTATGTTTGATTAATGTGCCTAAGAGATGGATGTAATAATAACCGAGTATAATTGATCCATTATGCGTATTTTACTAATAAACACAATATAACCATTGGAAATAATTTAGCCGTTAACCTAAAATTATCGATGATAAATGACGGTTATTTTTTTCGAGTTGGTAAGAATTTTTGCAATTTATCTCGCTGCGAAATTTGTCATATTCTTTTTTAGAATTAAAAA
This sequence comes from Frischella sp. Ac48, assembly GCF_019641635.1. Taxonomy (NCBI): domain Bacteria; kingdom Pseudomonadati; phylum Pseudomonadota; class Gammaproteobacteria; order Orbales; family Orbaceae; genus Frischella; species Frischella sp. Ac48. Next base: position 1,954 of record NZ_JAETXP010000016.1, on the reverse strand, counting down.
AAGTGTATGAAATTCATTTTGTTAGATTGTTGCCTTAGCATATTATTGGATATGTTGGTAAAAATATTATATAAAACATATAATTATCGATATATTTTTCGATGTTATTATTTAAAAAAAGCCAATGCAATACATAATTAAGATGAAAAAACAGCCAAAGTCAGGTTATAATTTATATAAAAAAATATCTGTAATTGAATATCTTTGAATGCTTTTTAAGCAACTGGAAAAAAAATTGCAATTAGCACTTGCAATGGCTTTTAAATAAATCTACAATGCGCAGCACTTAGGCCGGCTTAGCTCAGTAGGTAGAGCAACTGACTTGTAATCAGTAGGTCGCCAGTTCGATTCCGGCAGCCGGCACCATATTATCCTAAGTAATATTTTAAAAAGTAAGTTGTAGTTTCGGGTGGGGTTCCCGAGCGGCCAAAGGGAGCAGACTGTAAATCTGCCGTGTCACACTTCGAAGGTTCGAATCCTTCCCCCACCACCATTTATTGTAAGATAAATAATTTTTAAAACTACATAATTTATAATATTATTCAGGTTAATAGATTTTTAATAAAGTAGAATGATAGCCAGTTCTATTTTATAATTATGCAGCTAAGTGCGAAAATTAGTAAGGTCGCGTAAAGTATGCAATATCTAACTATATAAGCATTTAGGTAGCCAATGTTGAACATGCGGGCATCGTATAATGGCTATTACCTCAGCCTTCCAAGCTGATGATGCGGGTTCGATTCCCGCTGCCCGCTCCAATGCTGATATAGCTCAGTAGGTAGAGCGCACCCTTGGTAAGGGTGAGGTCGGCAGTTCAAATCTGCCTATCAGCACCAATGTCTTCCCTTAATTTTATACTTAATCTCGACCTGTCAAAATTAATTTTCTTTACTTAAGCAAAATTATACTATAAAGCTTGTAACAAGGTACTTTTATCTGTTATCATTCAGAGCTGATTTTTAAGTGAGTGTTTTTACTTTTTGGACGTTTTTTATTATCAAATATTAAAAAGCTGAAGAACAGTTAAAAATACGAGGTTAATGTGGTGATTTAACACCGATTTGTATTACATTAGAGGGACAATTAATGTCTAAAGAAAAATTTGAACGTACAAAACCCCACGTTAACGTAGGTACAATCGGCCACGTTGACCATGGTAAAACAACTTTAACAGCAGCAATTACTTCAGTACTTGCTAAAAAATACGGCGGACAAGCACGTGCATTCGATCAAATCGATAATGCACCAGAAGAAAAAGCACGTGGTATTACCATCAATACATCACACGTTGAATACGATACACCGAATCGTCACTACGCACACGTAGACTGCCCGGGCCATGCTGACTATGTTAAAAACATGATCACCGGTGCAGCACAAATGGACGGTGCTATCCTAGTAGTAGCAGCAACAGATGGTCCGATGCCACAAACTCGTGAGCACATTCTATTAGGTCGTCAGGTAGGTGTTCCTTACATCATCGTATTCTTAAACAAATGTGATATGGTTGATGATGAAGAGTTATTAGAATTAGTTGAAATGGAAGTCCGTGAACTTCTATCTCAATACGATTTCCCGGGTGATGACACGCCAGTTATTCGTGGTTCAGCGTTAAAAGCGTTAGAAGGCGATGCAGCATGGGAAGACAAAATTGTTGAATTAGCGGAAGCGTTAGACACTTATATTCCGGAACCAGAGCGTGATATCGACAAACCATTCCTACTTCCAATTGAAGACGTGTTCTCAATTTCGGGTCGTGGTACAGTGGTAACAGGTCGTGTAGAAAGCGGTATTATCAAGGTTGGGGATGAAGTTGAAATCGTGGGTATCAAAGCGACCACAAAAACAACTTGTACAGGCGTTGAAATGTTCCGTAGATTACTAGACGAAGGTCGAGCGGGAGAAAACGTTGGTATCTTATTACGAGGAACTAAACGTGAAGAAATCGAACGTG
>NZ_JAETXP010000015.1:0-7024 GCF_019641635.1 Frischella sp. Ac48 | reverse complement strand
ATTTTAATAATGAGTTTAATAAGAGAGGGTGTCTTAAGATACCCTTTCTTATCTTATTAAGTTTATTTGGTTAATAATAGTTTATTTAGTAAAATGTTTTTATCGCAATTAAAGAGCATTTTATGAAGTGAATTATTTTCAGAAATAAAAATAGATGACGGGTTTTATATGCGAACTAGTACTAATAGCGAAAATCAAGAAGCGAAGGGATCGCTTGATAAAGTTAAGTGGATATTTTTTATCTTACTTGTAGCTTTTATTGTTTGGGGTAATTTTTATTTTTCGGAACCAAATGCAATTTATGAACCCAATACAGTTGTTCGTTTAGTTGGTGTGATTGCGATTTCTGCTTTGGCACTATTTATTGTATTAACCACCACTAAAGGTAAAATCTTTATCAATTTTGCTAAGGAATCCCGAATCGAGCTTCGTAAAGTCGTTTGGCCAACCAGAAAAGAGACCACACAAACGACAGTGTTAGTTGCTGTTATAACTATTGTTGTTGGTCTATGTCTATGGGGACTCGACGCTATGTTCTCGTGGGGAGTTTCTGGTTTAACAGTATTAGGGCATTAGTATGAGTGAAACACAAAAAAAACGATGGTATGTTATTCAAGCTTACTCAGGTTATGAGGCGCGTGTTGCACAATCATTACGTGAATATATAAAATTACATAATATGGAAGATTTATTCGGTGAAGTACTTGTCCCAACCGAAGAAGTTATTGAAATGAAAGGTGGTCAACGCCGTAAAAGTGAACGAAAGTTCTTTCCAGGTTATGTTTTAGTTGAAATGGCGATGAATGATGCGACATGGCATCTCGTTCGTAGCGTGCCAAGAACAATGGGTTTTATTGGTGGTACATCTGATCGTCCGGCGCCCATTAGCCAACGCGAAGTTGATGCGATTATGAATCGCCTACAACAGGTAGGTGACAAACCTCGCCCTAAAACATTATTTGAACCAGGTGAATTGGTACGTGTTAATGAGGGGCCTTTTGCTGATTTCAATGGTGTAGTGGAAGAAGTTGATTATGAAAAGAGCCGTTTAAAAGTGTCGGTATCTATCTTTGGTCGTTCAACACCAGTCGAGCTTGATTTTAGTCAGGTAGAAAAAAGCTAATTTAACTTATTAATGTATTTAAAAAACCGAGCTTTAGCTCGGTTTTTCTTTTTGCGATGTTATAAAAATACTCGTGAAAAAGAGCCAAATTATTCCATATTAATTTTTGTTCTAATAGAACGGTATACTCTGTTGGCACTCACTAACCTTAATGTTTTAAATATCCCAAATAAAGAGATTTGATGGAAGCGATATAACATTGTATAAATACAAGATGCAAACCATCCTTTGACTCCCATTTGTTTTTCCCCAATAGTCGTAATAACACCTTGGGCGGTATGTGCCAGTGAAATAATTGTTCCTTTATTATTGTATTCAAACGTTTTTAATGGCTGATTGTTTATAAGGGCAACAATATTTTTATAACAAATCGCAGCCATTTGATGTGCTGCTTGTGCGGTAGCTGGGGTAAATCCTCCACCAGATTTAGCGCAACATGCACAATCACCAATAGCAAAAATAGCTTCATCACGGCTAGTTTGTAGTGTTGATTTAACGACAAGTTGATTTGCCCGATTAGTCTCTAAAGCAGCAATATCTTTTAGAAAATCGGGAGCTTTAACACCAGCTGTCCATAGCATAATATCGGCAGGAATAGGCTCTTGTCCTTCAGGATAGAAATGATTTTCATCGGCTTTTACAATTTTAGTCTTAGTCAGAATTTTAGCACCAAACTCTTCTAATTTGAGATGAATATCTTTAGCCGTATTCTCTGGTAATGCCCCTAAAATACGATCAGTTGCTTCAATTATGGTAATATTCAATAATTCCGAAGATAACTTTTTAAATCCATAGTAGCCGATTGTGTCAACCATCTTAAATAGTTCAGTTGTCATCTCAACACCAGTGGCTCCAGCACCAACAATAGTAATATTTAGTTTGTCTTTTGTATCTAGGCCTGATGAAATACGGAATAAAGTCGAAAGGAATGATTTACGGAATTTTTTTGCCGATTCTTGGTCATCCAAGAAAATGCAATTTTCTTTAACACCTGGTGTACCAAAATCATTAGAGGTACTACCGATTGCCATAACTAAAATATCATAATTAAGTACTGTTTCGGGGAATATCGTTTGATTTTGATGATCATTAATATTATTCAACTTAATCGTTTTTTGCTCACGATTAATATCGATTAATTGACCTTGTTTGAATGAAAAATAGTTATTTTTAGCTTGGACTAAATAGTTGACATTATCAAGTTCATCGTTAAGTGAACCTGTAGCAATTTCATGAAGTAGCGGTTTCCATAAATGATTGGTATTTTTATCAACCAAAGTTACATCAGCTTTACCTGATTTACCTAGCTTTTTACCTAGTTGCGTTGCAAGCGCTAAACCTCCGGCACCGCCACCAACAATAACGATTTTTTTCATCTTTTTTATACCTTATTAAAATATTTTATAAACAAATATTGTTATAATAGCGAATATCATACTAAATAAGTCAGATTTTATTAATCGATTTAGTTCAATATATAATATAGGTAATAACTATTAATCTAAGGTAAAAAATAGTACAATTTAGTTATAGTATTTTGCTCTACTCTCATATACTATGGTATAATAAATATTACTAGTAACGTACTTCATTCGTTCGTACCTATTGTTAATACTTATCGTTAAGTAATAATAGGTTTAATATAATCAATTATACGGATTATATCATCTTTGACATCTATGTCTGTATTACGCTGATTAGTGTCATTTTCTATTATAATAAGAACTACTGATTTTGTATCTGTAATTTAAAAGAATATAAAATTAAAGGTTTCTTTCTTATCACATTCATTCTAACTGTGTTGTTTAATTATGAATAAAAAGATTTTTTTTGTAGTTTTGTTTATTGTATTGACGATTTCCATGACAATATTAATTCGTTCACATAACAGTGATCTAATATTGCAAGGAGAAGTTGATGCACCGAATGTCAATTTATCCTCTAAAGCCAGAGGACGTGTACAAGTTATACATGTCAATCGTGGTGATGATGTTAAAGAGGGTGATATTGTTATTACACTTGATAGCCCTGAATTATTATCTCAGGTAAAAGCGGCTCAGGCAGAACGTGATCAAGCTAAAGCACAACTGGAACTGTCTTTGCATGGCACACGTGAAGAAAGTATCCGTTACTACCAAGCTTTATTAGCTCAAGCACAAGCGACTTATGATAATGCCCAAAAAGACTATGAAAGAAATAAAGCAGTATCGAGTAAAGGTTTTGTTTCACAGTCGGTTTTAGATAATTCATTGAAAGCTCGCGATGCGGCTTATCAGCAAGTAAAATCGGCACAAGCAAATTTAGATCAAGCACTCAATGGCGATCGGGTTGAACAAAAGCAAATTTATCAAGCTAAGTTACAGCAGGCCGAGGAGCAATTAAAACAATTAATGATTCAGTATGATGATTTACAAGTTAAATCTCCTGTTAATGGGGAAGTAGGATCAATTCCTGCTGAAGTCGGAGAATTATTCAATGCCACTAGTCCATTATTAACAGTTGTACAACTGCCAGATGCTTATTTTGTGTATAATATTCGTGAGAATATCTTAGTCAATATTCATAAAGGTGATCATGTTTTCTTAACGGTACCGGCACTGGGAGAAGAGAAAATTGAAGCCGAAATTAAATATATTGCCCCAATGGGGGATTTTACTACTAAACGTGCCACTCGAGCGACGGGTGACTTCGACCTTAAAACTTTTGAAGTACGATTATATCCGATCAAACCGATCAAAAATTTACGTGTTGGTATGAGTTGTTTATGGACCTTAGAGAATTAGCTGTCGTTTTTTTTAAACGCTTTAAGGCTGCATTTGATGATGAGCTACAATTTATATTTCGGCGTTTTACTCATCATTGGTTATTGTGGATTTTACCTTTACTGATATTTGTCTTAATTGGCAATATTTTTTCGCAAGGGGTTCTTTATGATTTACCTGTTGGGGTAGTCGATCAAGATAAGAGTGTTCTTTCAAAAACGATTATACGTGATCTCAATGCAGGTGCACATGCGAATATCATTGATTATGAAGATTCGTTAAATCAAGCCGAAAAATCGCTAGCTAAAGCGAATATTTATGCATTACTCTATATACCCCCTAACTTTGAAGCCGATGTGCTAGCTGGGCGTCAACCGACACCTATTTTTTATTATAATGCCCTATATTACAGTGCTGGATTATACTCAATTATGGATTATTCAGGTTTAATCGCACAACTCAATAGTGAATTACGAATACTGTTAGCAGCAAAAGCGGGTTTGGCAATTCCCAAGTTGGTACAGGCTAATCTTAATTATGATGGGTTATTTAATGCTAGTGGTAATTCTATGTATTTTCAGCAATTTTCTGCAATGGTACATTTAATTCAGCTTTTTGTTGTTGCTTTAACCATTCATGTTTTAGGTAAATTACCACGAAAAACGCGTTTAAGTTATCCATTTATTTTAGGAAAACTGGCGCCTTATACTTTGTGGTATACCATGCTGCTCATTTTTGAAATTGCTTTACTAGTGTTATATTCACAAGCCAGAGTTTCTGGTAATCCTTTTTCAATGCTGATTGTCGGATTCTTTTATGTCATTGCAGCACAAAGTCTTGGTATTTTATTATTTACTTTTACTCGCTCAATAATTGATGCTTATTCTTTTATCGGATTATTGGTCGGTTTAGCGTTGACTTATTCCGGTGTTGTTGTACCAGAATTATCTATGCCTTGGATAGCCAGGTTTATATCGTCAATCGAACCGTTAACTTATGCTTTAAATAAATTATTTGATCTGTTTTTACGTCATGCTAGTTTATTATCTGTAGTAAAAACATGCTTAATCTTGTCTAGTTATCCGATCATTATTACGTTCTTAGTAAGAAAACGCTTAGTTAAACGTTTAATTCTAGAAGGAACTTCATGATGTTTATATTGTATTGGACTGCATTTAAACGTGTTACTCTAAGATTTCTTGCCGAACCAAAATGGTTACTGTTGATGATTTCGGTAGTATTGATGAGCTTGGTCTATCTTAATGGGTCAATTAATAATTTACCTGTAGCGGTGGTTGATCTCGATCATAGTGCTTCTAGCCGCGAATTGATTCGGGTATTAGATACTAGTGCTAAAGCTAATATTACCATTTATGAAAATTCTTTAGATGCTTATCAAGATATTAATGATCGAAAATTGTTTGCTGTTATAACGATTCCTCATGATTATGAAAAACGTTTACTAAAAGGTGAAACGATCACTATTCCCGCATATGGTGATGCATCCAGCCGGTTAGCAAATGGAATGATTCAACAAGATTTTAAATCCATTTACCAACAATTTCTTAGTCGTTATAATGCAAACCTTATGCGTAATAGTGGCTTAACGGCTGAACAAGTTAACATCATTTTAATGCCAATTAAAAGTCAGATTGATCCTTTGTATAATGCGGGTATCAGCTTTGCTGCGATCACATTTCCCGGCTTATTAGTTATGCTGTTGCAACATTCATTATTGATCGTGTCAACTAGAACACATATCGCACTCAGCGCTTCTCCTCAAGGTAAACCGCCAGCAATTATTTTTTTGGGAAGTTTATCGGCTTTAATTCCAATTTGGTTATTTCTATCGATCGTTTTATTTGGCTTGTGGCCATGGATCTTAGGTTATCGTCAATTAGCCACGTTACCGCAAATATTATTAATGACTTTTCCTTTTTTATTAGCTGTATTGGGATTGGCTAAATTATTAACTGAAAGTTTAAGAAAAATTGAAATGATATATTTGACTTTATCCTTTATGACCACGCCAGTATTTTACCTTTCAGGTACCATTTGGCCACTCGAAGCAATGCCTAATTGGGTAAAATGTATCGCGAAATTATTGCCTTCAACGTGGGCGACTAATATGATTGCCGGCGTTAATCAAATGGGATTATCTATTTTAGACAATTTATTTAATTTATTTATGTTAATGGTATTAGGTTGTTTTTATGCATTCTTAGGTATATTTATTGCAATGGTTCGAGAGGGAAGAGCACGAGCATTTTTTAAACGCTATTCGTTTAAATATTTCTATAAATAATCAATAAATTGATGACTATTATTTATTATAATGTTTTAATAAATTATCCGTCACAGTTATTTATACGGATATATGTTGATATCGAAAGTTTGATTTGATTCACATTATAAAAAAATAAAAAGGTATTTTGCTAGATAAACGCTTTTTGCATTATACTTAACCTATTAACAGTTCTTAAAGGGGAATTTATATGGATTTTGATACTTCTATTTTATGTGATTATTACCCAGAAGATGTCAACGTTGTCGAACCGTTATTTACTAATTTTGGTGGAGTTTTATCTTTTTCCGGTCAAGTAGTAACAGTGAAATGTTTTGAAGACAAAGGTCTCCTTTTTGAAGTATTGCAAAATGACGGTTCTGGTAAAGTATTAGTTATTGATGGTGGAGGTTCGGTACGTCGAGCGCTACTAGATGCTGAATTGATTGATATTGCAGTTCAGAATAACTGGGAAGGTATAATTGTCTATGGTGCTGTGAGACAAGTTGATTACCTTGCAGAAGCAGAAATTGGTATCCAAGCCTTAGCTTCAATTCCAGTTGGTGCTGAAGATCAGGGTGTTGGTGAGACATATATTCGGGTCAATTTTGGTGGTGTTACCTTTTTTACTGATGATTTTGTCTATGCTGATAATACCGGAATTATTTTGTCAGAAATTGCTTTAACCATTGATGAAGAATAATATTTTTGTTATTTCAATTTTAGTTCTCACTTACTCTTCTAACTAGTATTTTTAATACTAGTTTTTTTATCGATAAAATAAGCTGTTATTTATTGAATAGACAAAAAAGACCGCATGAAGCGGCCTTTTAGTATATCGTTGTAATTTACAAC
>NZ_JAETXP010000014.1:0-74701 GCF_019641635.1 Frischella sp. Ac48 | reverse complement strand
GTTTTACCATGGTCAACGTGGCCGATTGTACCTACGTTAACGTGGGGTTTTGTACGTTCAAATTTTTCTTTAGACATCTTAATGTTCCTTTATTAAATCACTTCCCTCATGTTGTAGGGAAGTGTTACTTTATTTATATATAAATAATTATCTTGCTTTACGGGCTTCAATAATTGCTGTTACGATGTTTGAAGGTGCTTCGTTATACTTCAAGAACTCCATAGAGTAAGAAGCACGACCCTGTGTTTGTGAACGAAGGTCTGTCGCATAGCCAAACATTTCAGAAAGAGGTACTTGTGCACGAACAGTTTTACCTGTTGCAGTATCATCCATTCCTTCGATCATACCACGACGACGGTTTAAGTCACCCATAACGTCACCCGTATAATCTTCAGGGGTTTCAACTTCTACTTTCATAATTGGTTCTAAAAGTACAGGTTTAGCTTTCATGAAGCCTTCTTTAAATGCCATTGATGCGGCAAGTTTAAAGGCAATTTCGGATGAGTCGACATCATGGTAAGAACCAAAATGTAAACGCACACCAAGATCCACTACCGGATAACCAGCTAAAGGACCTGACTTCAATTGCTCTTGGATACCTTTATCTACTGCAGGAATAAATTCACCAGGAATTACCCCACCTTTGATTTCGTTAACAAATTCGTAACCAGCACCACCCGCTTCTAATGGATACAAGTCGATAACAACATGACCGTATTGACCACGACCACCAGATTGTTTTGCATGTTTACCTTCGATATCTTTAACGGTTGTACGAATTGTTTCACGGTAAGCAACTTGAGGTTTACCAACATTCGCTTCAACGTTAAATTCACGTTTCATACGGTCTATGATGATTTCAAGATGTAATTCACCCATACCAGCAATGATAGTTTGGTTTGATTCTTCATCAGTCCAGACACGGAATGATGGATCTTCTTTAGCCAAACGACCTAAAGCAATACCCATTTTTTCTTGGTCAGCTTTAGTTTTAGGTTCTACTGCAACCGAGATAACCGGCTCAGGGAATTCCATTCTTTCAAGAATAATTGGTGAATTTTCAGCACAAAGCGTATCACCTGTTGTGACATCTTTAAGACCGATTGCTGCTGCAATGTCACCCGCACGAACTTCTTTGATTTCTTCACGTTTGTTCGCATGCATCTGTACGATACGACCAAAGCGTTCTTTACGATCTTTAACTGAGTTAAGCACTGAGTCACCAGAGTTAACTACACCAGAGTAAACACGGAAGAAAGTTAAGTTACCAACAAATGGGTCAGTTGCAATTTTAAATGCAAGTGCAGCAAATGGTTCATCATCACTTGAATGACGTTCTGCTGGTTCACCATTTTGTAATTCACCTTTAATTGCAGGGACATCAGTTGGTGCAGGTAGATACTCAATAACCGCATCAAGCATGAACTGAACGCCTTTATTTTTAAAGGCACTACCACATGTTACCAAGATGATTTCATTAGCAAGTACACGTTCGCGTAGTGCTTTTTTAACTTCTTCTTCAGTTAACTCATCACCACCAAGGTATTTTTCCATTAACTCTTCGTTAGCTTCAGCAGCAGCTTCAATCAAGTTTGCACGCCATTTTTCAACTTGCTCAACCATATCCGCTGGCACATCTTCATAAGTAAAGGTTGTACCTTGGTCTGAATCATTCCAGTTAATTGCTTTACGTTTAAGTAAATCAACAACACCAGTAAAGCCTTCTTCAGCACCGATTGGTAATACTAATGGGACAGGCACTGCCGCTAAACGTGTTTTGATTTGCTCAACCACACGTAAGAAGTTAGCACCCATACGGTCCATTTTGTTGACAAATGCGATACGCGGAACTTTATATTTGTTTGCTTGGCGCCATACTGTTTCAGATTGAGGTTGAACACCACCAACCGCACAGTAAACCATTACTGCACCATCTAAAACACGCATAGAACGTTCAACTTCGATGGTGAAGTCAACGTGTCCCGGGGTGTCGATGATATTGATACGGTGTGGTTCAAATTGTTGTCCCATACCAGACCAGAATGCAGTTGTCGCTGCTGAGGTGATAGTAATACCACGTTCCTGTTCTTGTGCCATCCAGTCCATGGTGGCTGCGCCATCATGAACCTCACCAATTTTGTGACTTACGCCAGTGTAAAACAAAATACGTTCAGTAGTTGTCGTTTTACCTGCGTCAATGTGTGCACTGATACCGATATTGCGGTAGCGTGCTATAGGGGTTGTACGAGCCATATTAATCCTCTATTTAGAATCGTTTGCTTAATAAAATATCATTTAGGTTGACTGACAGTAGATATGTGCTATCAGTCTAATTTCAAGCCACTTAATACCAGTGGCAAGATTACCAACGATAGTGTGCAAACGCTCTATTAGCCTCAGCCATACGATGAACATCTTCGCGTTTTTTCACAGCAGTGCCTTTATTTTCAAAAGCATCCATTAATTCATTCGCAAGGCGTAAAGCCATTGATTTATCGCCACGTTTACGTGCAGCTTCTACAATCCAACGCATCGCAAGTGCATTACGACGTACAGGACGTACATCGACAGGTACTTGGTATGTAGAACCACCAACACGGCGAGACTTAACTTCTACAGTTGGTCTTACGTTATCTAGTGCAACTTCAAAAGCAGCTAAATGATCTTTACCGCTGCGTTCTGCAAGCGTATCAAGAGCTGAATATACGATTGATTCTGCGACAGATTTTTTACCATCTATCATTAAAATATTTACAAATTTAGCTAGTAATTCTGAACTGAACTTAGGATCAGGTAGAATTTTTCTCTGACCAGCAATGTGACGACGTGGCATTGGATTACTCCGTTTTCAATAATTTTTCAGGTTTACCCAAAACTCAAATGAGTTAAATGGAATGATATAGTTTGGCCTTACTTAACGGAGAACCATTAAGCTTTAGGTCTTTTAACGCCGTATTTAGAACGGGCTTGTTTACGATCTTTAACACCAGCACAGTCAAGCGCTCCACGCACGGTGTGATAACGCACACCTGGTAAGTCTTTAACACGACCGCCACGGATTAAAATCACGCTATGTTCTTGTAGGTTGTGACCTTCACCACCGATGTAAGAAGTCACTTCAAAACCGTTAGTTAAACGTACACGACATACTTTACGTAATGCTGAGTTAGGTTTTTTAGGTGTTGTAGTATAAACACGAGTACAAACACCGCGTTTTTGCGGGCATGCTTCAAGCGCAGGAACGTTACTTTTTGCTTCCTTTAGTGCTCTTGGTTTGCGTACCAGCTGATTAATTGTTGCCATTAATAAGCTCCTGATTTATTTAATAAATAATTAAAACTACTTTTTAGATACGTAAAAACAACTGTACCCATAATACCGTAAGATATAGTATTTGGGTCGCAAGATTCTAGTCCTGATGAGGCATAATGTCAAGTATTACCCTATGTTGGTTAATTAAACTATTTATCATCTATTAAAAAATATAGTGAAAATCTTCGATATTACTTTTTTAGAAGGGTTTGGTAAATTTTTTGACCAAAATTAGTGGTAAATAATTTGCAAAAGTAACTATCAGCTTTTGTTTGAAATACTAGTTATTAAAGTCGGCAGTATGAGCTATTAATTAACCCCAAAAAATTATTGAACGGCGTTTTAATCGATTTCCAATTTTCTTTGCTAGGTTTCGGTCGGTTAACGACAATAAAAAACGGATGTGGGATATTGTTAAATATCATGATTTATTTTTTACTATAAGTTATTGATTGGTATTATATTATTATAAAATTTGGTTTTAAATTTATGAATTTCAGTTAATGTGACTTGGGTTACATGCTTAATAATGTCATTATAAATATGAGCTGACTGATGAGATAGAGTTATTGTAATCCATGTTTAGTAACAGGAAATTAGATTTAAGCTAGTGATTTTGACAGGTCTCCAGCACAATCGATTGCGTAAAATGAATTTAAGATGAGTATAATGAAAAAAATATCTTTGTAATTTATGAAGGAAAAATCGGCGCTATCAAAGTATCTGAAAAGCAGGAAAGCATATAATAAACAGTTCCTGCTTCATTATGATTATACCATTAATGGTTTAAGTTGTTGATATAGTTTTCTAAATATTACACGTTGTTGTTGGTGATATTGATTGTGGATCATGTTCGGTTGATGAATTTGAATCACGGGTAAAGGCGTTAATAGTTTTTCCAACGGAATATTGGGATGACAAGCAATTTGCGCAAGTTTTGCTGCGCCTAGAGCTGGCCCAACTTCACCACCTTCGCAATATTCAATAGTATAGCCTGAAACATCACTAATTAATTGGCGCCAATATGCGCTACGTGCACCACCACCAATCACCATAATTTTTTCGGGTGTAACGCCCGTCTGATTAACGGCATCTATACCATCAGCAAGGGCATAACTTACACCACATAGAATGGCTCTAGCTAAATCTACTTGGCTATGTTGATAAGTTAATCCAAAAAACACACCTTTCGCTTGTGGATTATTATGAGGAGTTCTTTCACCAGAAAGGTAAGGTAAAAAGTGTAGTGGTGGTTTATTATTGGATGCTTCAGTTTCAATTAAAGATAATAGGGTTGGAACATCTTCTAGCTTCAATAATTGGCACCCCCAATCAAGACAAGAGGCACAACTTAACATTACAGACATAAGATGCCAACGGTTGGGTAAGGCATGACAAAAACTATGAATAGCTTGTTCAGGTTGGCTAATAAAGTGATCAGTAACGGCAAAATAAACTCCAGAAGTACCAAGTGATAGCATTGCCTGACCAGGTTGAAAAAGTCCTACACCAATTGCACCGGCTGCATTATCACCACCGCCAGCGATAACAGGAATTGAGTTGATTCCCCAACTTTGTGCGATATCATCATTGACATAACCAGTAATTTGATTGCCTTCAAATAGGGTAGGCATATGCTGTCGAGTTAAACCACAGGCTTCTAATAACGGATCATTCCAATCACGTTTTTCAACATCTAACCACATTGTGCCTGCTGAATCAGATAGATCTGATGCAAATTGCCCAGTAATTTTCAAACGTAAATAATCTTTAGGCAAGAGGACTTTATCAATTTGTGTAAAAATGTCAGGTTCATTGTGTTGTATCCATTTAAGTTTCGGTGCTGTGAAACCTGCCATCATAAGGTTACCCGTAATTTTTCTTGATGTTGGCACTTGTTTTTCTAATTCATGACATTGGGTATCGCTGCGTCCATCATTCCATAAGATGGCAGGCCTTAATACCTGAGATTGTTTATTTAATAATACCGCGCCATGCATTTGCCCGCTTAAACCCATTGCTTTTACATGCTGCAAATTATGTTGCTGTTTAAGTGCCAACATGGCGATATTTGTTGCTTGCCACCAATGTTGTGGATCTTGTTCTGACCACAATGGATGAGGACGCGATACTGTTAGTTTTTCGCTATGGGAAGCTATAATGTTTTGCTGTTCATCCATCAGAATCACTTTGACGCCTGATGTACCTAAATCAATACCGATATACATATTATTTCCCCACTATAGTTATGCGAACAAAACGACATATTAATTTGTCTTGTTCCTTGTTATATAAAAGACAGTCTGACCAAAATAAACAGGTTAACTTGATTTTCTAATTTTTCTTGTTTACTGCTATAACATTTAGATTGAGATCATGTAGTAAATAATATTTTGCGATTTATTGTAGTAATAGCCTACCTTCTAAAATGTTTTAACCTATTTTCTCAGTCTTGCTTGTATAACGAGCGATTAATTTTTGATTGAATGTTTTATCAGCTAAAATTTTTTAGCCTTTTTAATACTAATGCCATAGTATCAATTGTAGCGATATGGCTGTAACTATCATATTTATCCACTCTTTGACGTCGTAATTTAGTAATTGAAATTAAATTCTCAGTTTTAGAACGGCGTTTTTAATTCAAACATATCCAAAGTATTTTCTTCAACGTTATTTGGTATCCGATCAGCACTCGCTTACTTAGAATCGTTAACTGATCTTGAATCAAACATATCGCTTCTCGCCCAACGTTTAACCTAAACTAATTTCATTCATAATATTCCTCTAAATGGCATTAGTAAATTGGTAAAATCATCGTTTTGTTGTCATGATTGATTGTAGTCTAGAGGGATTATAAATGTTGTAATCTATATGCATATATTTTTGTTTTTTGTGAAATAGATCAAACTATATAAAATGGGTAATCGAGATTGATTATTTGCATATCATTATTTATCAAAAGTGTATCATTAAAATAAGACTCTAATGCTAGAAACGTAATAGACTGGAATAGGCATCAAGCCTCAATACAACAGCATGTTGTGCTTTGATGGACACTATTTCTACCGTTTATTAACGGTAGAAATAGAAAAAATGGCATCAGTGATGATCAATAAAGACAAATTTGAGGATAAATAAAATTGCTACCGCAATAACACAAATATTTAACTCTTTAAATTTGCCAGTAAATAACTTAAGAATAACGTAAGAAATAAAACCTAATGCTACGCCTTCGGTAATAGCAAAGGCAAAAGGCATCATTAATGCGGTAATGAATGCTGGCGTAGCTTCGGTTAAATCATGCCAATTAATTTTAACTAAACTCGATACCATTAAAATGCCAACAAAAATTAATGCTCCAGATGTTGCGTAAGTTGGTACCAAGTGGGCGAGTGGTGAAAAGAGGATAACAATTAAAAATAATAAACCGACAACAACAGAAGTCAAACCAGTACGACCACCAACAGAAACACCGGCGGTACTTTCAATATAGGTTAATACTGATGATGTACCAAATAAACCACCTAATGAAGAGCTGAAGCTATCAACTAATAATGCTTGGCGCATTTTAGGAAAACGACCTTGCTCATCGGCAATTCCTGCTTTATCGGTAACGGCTAGAATGGTTCCCGAAGAATCAAATAAACTCACGATCATAATAGAAAAAATAACTCCCATTATGCCTAAGTTTAATGAACCCGTTAGATCAACATGCCCAACAACAGTTGAAATATCCGGTGGCATAGAAATGATACCGTCATAATGAATATTCGGATCTAAGTAAAGTGCTAATAACGTGACAACAACGATGGAAACCAATACCGCAGCATGAACATTACGAGCAGCTAAGATGATAATGATAAAGAAACCCAGTGCGCCAAGTAATACATTTAGAGATAAAATATCGCCAATGGTTAACAAAGTAGCTTCAGAATGAACCACTAAACCCATATTTTTAAAGCCCATAAAAGCAATAAATAATCCAATACCAGCACTAATCCCAATTCTTAAACAATGCGGAATATTGGAAATAAGCCAGTAACGTACTTTAAATATCGATAATAAGAAAAAGATTGAAGAACCCCAAAAAATAGCCCCCATACCGACTTGCCATGAATAACCCATGCCAATACAGATCCCATACGCAAAAAAAGCATTTAAGCCCATAGCTGGGGCTAAAGCAATGGGCAAATTGGCAAATAGACCCATTAAAATGCTAGCAAATGCGGTGACAAGGCAGGTTAAGACAAATACGGCATTTTTATCCATTCCTGTAGCAGAAAGGATGGTTGGATTAACAAAAATGATATACACCATGGTAAGAAATGTCGTGAATCCAGCGATAAATTCTGTACCTACGGTTGTCTTTTTTTCTTTTAATTGAAATATTTTTTCAAATAAAGATTGCTGATTATTCGATTTCAGATGAGTCATATTAAAACCTAATTGATTAATAAATTAAATAAAGCGACGTTACTATGACAAATAACTTAGTAAAGTCAAATAATTATTCGATTGGACTGCCATTTCCTTCTGGTAAGTTAGCATTGATTGAAATGTTCATTTTGTTCTTGCTGATGTTTTGTTTTTTATCCATATTTTCAGTATTCGAAGACAAAGAATCAGGTGAAAGATTAATTAAATTTAGGATATGTTTTGCAATTTCATGCTTACCAGTAATTACCCCTGTTGCACCATGTTCAACAATATATTCCACTTCATCATCATAGAAAGCACAAACATAAATCGCAAGATCAGTCCTTGCTTCTCGGGCAAGTGAACAAATTTCACCCGCTTCATAGCCATTAGGCATTGAAATTACTAACCATTTTGCAGTATTAATTTGCGCTATATCTAATATTTCATGATTAGATGCATTACCAAATACTGCGGCAATATGATCATGACGCAATTGTTCAATAAGTGATAATGAATTATCAATTACCACAAATGGGATATCTTGGTTTTTTAATTGTGCTGCAATAGTGCTTCCTAAGCGTCCATGACCAACTAGAATGGCATGATCTTTTAGGTTTTGAGGGACTTGTTGATTAATTACCGCTATCGGATCAATCATTTTATCGACGATGGTTTCGGTTTTCGATAAATATCTTTCAATCAGATTAAATATAATTGGATTAATCACTATTGAGATTATTGCTCCAGCCAGAATTAAACTATATGCATCATCAGGAAACACAGCTAATAATTTACCTAATGCTGCTAAAATAAAGGCAAATTCACCAATTTGAGCAAGGCTAGCAGAAATCGTTAAAGCCGTCCGTTTACTATTACCAAATAATCTGACGATAAAATAAGCTGCAATGGATTTTCCAAAAATAATAATAACTACGGTGCAAAGTGTCGATAATGGGTGTTCAATTAAGATATGCGGATCAAACAGCATACCAACCGAGACAAAAAATAGCACGGCAAAAGCATCTTTTAGCGGTAAGATATTATTACCAGCACGGTGACTTAATTCCGATTCAGTTAATGCCATTCCAGCAAAAAAGGCTCCTAAAGCAAACGATGCTCCAAATAATTGTACCGCAGCTAGGGCAATACCCAATGCAATCGCTAATACTGAAACGGTAAATAATTCTTCTGATCCTGTACTGGCACTTTTGGCTAATAACCATGGGATTAATCGTCTACCAATTAACATCATAAAAGTAATGAAGATAATCACTAAGCCGATAGTTTTAGTGATTTGCATTGCTAGATACCACAAATTGATATCATCACTATTATTTAGCATAGTAACAATTGGGGGTAATAAAACTAACGTTAATACCATTACCATATCTTCGACAATCAGCCAGCCAATCGCTATGCGACCGCGTTTACTTTCAACTAAATTTTTTTCTTGTAAAGCACGAAGTAAAACCACTGTACTTGCGGTTGAAAGACAGAGACCAAAAACGAGACCGGTTATGATTGACCATCCAATGATTGCCGATAGCCCCATCCCTAATAAGGTTGCGACAGCTATTTGTGTGATTGCACCAGGAATAGCAATAGCTTTTACCGTGAGTAAATCTTTGATAGAGAAGTGCAAGCCGACCGCAAACATGAGCAAAATTACACCGATCTCAGCTAATTGACTTATGATCGCCGTATCAGCAACATAGCCAGGGGTTGATGGACCAAAAATAATACCTGCAATAAGGTAACCGACTAATGGAGAAATTCGCAATCGGTTGGCTAACATACCTAAAATAGCGGCTAAAACGATACCACCGATGATTGCAGCAAGTAATGGCCCAGTATCGTGCATCTCCACCTCATTTAGCGTTGTTCATGGATGAAAAAATTTCGATATTTATTTTAGCGTATTTTTTAGTTATTGGTTTAAATATTTTGAAATTTTTGTTTATTGTTTCGTTATCATATCGCTAAGGGGCATTTGTTGCCCCTGACGCAGAAAATTAGATTAATGATGTTGAGCGATATGACTAATTTTAACTTTAACAATGCGATGGCTATCAATTTCTAGAATCTCAAATAGATAATCATCTAATTTAATGATTTCTCCAACACTTGGAATATGTTGTGATTTTTCCATCAATAGACCCGCTAAGGTATGATATTCTCGGCGTTCGTCTAATTCGATCGGAACAAAGCGTACTAACTCCTCAAGTGGAATATACCCATTAGCAATCCAACAATCTTCTCCCTGACATTGAATATCATGTTTTGCATCAACTTCATCATTTTCTGTTGGGAATTCGCCAGCTATTGTTTCCATGACATCAGTCACGGATACCACGCCCTGCATTGAGCCGAACTCATCAACCACAAATGCGAAATGTGTTTTACCGGTTTTAAACTGTTCTAAAGCCGTTAATAATGAAATCGTTTCTGGAAAAATAAGCGGTTGTTTAATCAACTTTGCAATTGAAAAGTTTTGTTGATTATTTAAAATTTCTTTAACTAAATCATTTACTTGTATTATACCTAAAGGTTCATCGATTGACGCATCATCAGTGACGATTAACCGTGTATGTTGGTTTTCATTGATTTCTTGCCAAATATCGTCACGTTTATCATTAATATTAATCATACTGATATTTTGTCTGGATGTCATAATACTACTCACTGAACGCTGTGCCAGACCTAGAACGCGCTCCACCATACTTAATTCTTGTGCATTAAAAACATCGGTATTTTTACTATTCTCAGCCAGGTTATCTCTGGTATTAGTAGTGAGTTCTTCATCTTCGTTATCGCCTTTTAACAAGTTTAAAATTGCCTCAGCTGTGCGTTGTCGTAATGGCTTACTATTAAGGAAACGTTGACGATTGAAAATAGCAATTTGATTAAACAATTCGATGAGAATTGAAAACCCAATTGCAGCATATAAATAGCCTTTCGGGATTGCAAATCCAAACCCTTCAGCAACTAAGCTAAAGCCAATCATTAACAAGAAACTCAAACAGAGAATAACAATAGTTGGGTGAGAATTAACAAAATAGGCTAGCGGTTTACTGGCTAACATCATGATAACCATCGCAATACAGACCGCGATTATCATAATAGGAACTTGTTCAACAATGCCAACAGCGGTAATAACTGAATCTAATGAAAATACTGCATCGAGTATTACTATTTGTGCAACGACAGTCCAAAAATGAGAGGTTTTCTTTTGTCGGTCATTTTCTTGTGCCGATCCTTCTAATCGCTCGTTAAGTTCCATTGTTGCTTTGAATAATAAGAAAATACCGCCGACAAGCATAATCAGTTGGCGCGCATTAAATGTGATACCAAATCGGGTGAAAAGCGGATCGGTTAATGTAACGAGCCAACCAGTAAACATCAACAGAATTATCCGCATAATTAATGCTAAAGATAAACCGGTAATACGCGCATGATCGCGTTTTTCTGGCGGAACTTTTTCAGTAAGAATAGCAATGAAAACGATATTATCAATGCCGAGGACGATTTCAAGAACAATCAGAGTCGAAAGACCAATCCAAATTGTTGGATCCATGATCCATTCCATAAAGCAGGTGGTTACCTTTAAGTTAAACAGCACATGCTGCAGTGGTTAATTCTGGACGGTTTTATCAATTAAATCAATGATAATTTGCTCTTATTACTCAATATTATTCAAAATATACTCATGTATATGTTTTTTATTTAAAAAATCAATAAGTTAATTATTAATAATAACGAGTTAAACTGACTTCAGATTAATACGTTTTTTTTGTATACTCATATCTCATGTAACAAATAATGGGATAGTTTTTATGTTAACAATCAATGAATATTTCAGCGGTAAAGTAAAATCAATCCATTTTCACAATGCCAATAGTGGTGAATCCAGTATAGGGGTAATGGTACCAGGGGATTATACTTTTAGTACTAATTTTCCTGAGGAAATCACCATTATTTCTGGTTCGTTAAATGTATTATTACCAATAGCAAAAGATTGGCAAATTTTACAGGTGGGTCAAGTCTTCCATGTTCAAGGGAAAAGTGAATTCAGTGTTCAAGTTGCTGAACCAACAGCGTATTTATGCCGTTATCTTTAATACTGTTGCCTATGAGTAGCAATTTAACTAGCTGGATTAAATAATAATTTTGAGTCAATTCACTTAGTAGCAAAAAAATAATAGTCATAGGGAATGACTCAATCTTGCCAAATCACTTTAATTAAAAAGCGCGAGTATCGGTACGCCATGTATCGGCAGTAAGTGCTTCACCAAAATAACTGTGGACAAGTTTTTGTGTAATCTCACTTAATGGCGAAGCAAGTACTTCAGCAGTATTACCACTTTCAACAATTTCACCATTATGCATTACTAGAATCTGATCACTGATATGTTTCATCATACCGATATCTTGCGTAACATAAACATAGGAATAATTGTGTTGTTGTTGCAGCGATAACATTAAATTGATAATTTGTGAGCGCATTGAAATATCTAAGGCCGTTAAGGCTTCGTCAAAAATAATCACTTTAGGTTTTAGTATCAAAGCTCTGGCTAGCGCCACACGTTGTTTTTGCCCTACAGCCATGACGGAAGGATAGTAGTTAGCATGTTCAGCGGATAACCCTACTTGCTTTAATACATCATAAATTAATTGTTCTCTTTCGTAGGCCGTCAGTCGCGTATTTTGTTTTAAAGGAATATCCAGTATTTTGCCGATTTTCAAACGCGGATCGAATGAGCTATCGGTATTTTGGAAAATCATACGGATAAGCTTACTACGTGTATGATAATCACCATATTCTAATTTTTGATCTTCAATCCAAATATCTCCACTATCAGGCTTAATCATTCCAACTAACATTTTAGCCAACGTTGATTTACCGGAGCCATTTTGACCGATTATTGCTAAGGTTTTGCCTTCATTAAGCGAAAATGACACCGGTTTAACCGCATCTATATAAAGATGACCAAATAATCCTTTTGGTATAGCAAATCGTTTCGACAAATTACGAACTTTTAGCGCTGGATTCATGATTTATTATCCGGTAATTCTATATTAAGTGGAAAATGGCAGGCAACAGCATGATCTTTAATGGTGATCAATTCGGGGGTCTCAATGCATTTTTTTTGAGCATAAGGACAGCGTGGGCCTAATCGACAACCAATTGGCAAATGTTCTAAAGGCGGAATGACACCGGCTAAAGTATTTAATGGACTTTTATGTGGCATAGCCTTGCCAAAATCAGGTATTGCAAAAATCAATGCTTGTGTATAAGGGTGGTAAGGTTTTTTTATCAACTCTTCGCTATTAGCCACCTCTACGGTCTGCCCGCAATACAAGACATTAATCCGATCAGTCCATCGGGTTACCATTTGTAAATCGTGGCTAATTAATAAAATCGTGGTACCTGAATTCTGATTTAAACTGGCTAATAAACGAAATATTTGTGCTTCCGTGGTGGATTCCATTGCATTGGTGGGTTCATCAGCTATTAGTAATTTAGGCTGATTAGCTAGTGCGATAGCGATCATTACTTTTTGACATTCACCTTCAGTCAGTTCGTATGGATAAGCATTCATAATTTCTTTATGCTCTTTAATACCAACCCGATGTAATAACTCAATAGCGCGATTTTTACGCCAAAATAATCGTTGCCAAAAATGCCCCTTAAATGTCCACGATGGAATGGATTGAATAAGTAATCGACCAATTTTCATGGTCGGATCAAGACAAGATTGTGGTTCTTGGAAGATCATCGAAATATTAGCGCTAATTATTTTTCGACGTTGTTTATTCGTTAATTTTAGTAAATCAACACCATCGAAAAAGAAACGATCGGCGGTGATTTTACAATTTTTATTTGTAACACCTAAAATTGCTTTCGCAACGAGACTTTTACCCGATCCCGATTCGCCAACTAATCCTCTGATCTCACCTTCATTTAATTTTAAATTTACGCGATCTACTGCACGTAATAATCCGTCAGAGGTAATAAATTCAATGGTAAGATTTCGGATATCTAATAATGCCATAACTAACTTTCACCTTTTTTAGCTAAGATAATATTGATCCCTAAATTAACCAAATGTATAAGTAAAATCGTGACAATTATAGCGATACCACTGATAAAAAAAGCCCAATAGTTATCATGGATGATGGTCAACATGTTATTCATCATCACCCCTAAATCAGGGTGGCGAAAATTGCTACTTCCAAAACCAAGAAAAGTTAGTACCGTTAAAGCCAAAATGATATTGCTAAAAAGGTTGGTGATTTCGGTCAGATAAGCCGGTAAGATATTAGGAATTATATAAAAATTAATAATTTTTACCGTTGGAATACCATCTAAACGATGTGCAGTGATATAAGTTTTTTGCCATTCTTGCATAATGTGTAAATCAATGTTATGGACAAATCTGGGCAGATAGGCTAACCCAATAATGATCAATATTGCATCGATATCATTATCCCAAAATAGCGCGACGACGATTGCACTGAGGATTGGCGGAAACGAGATAATAACTCTAAAACACATTGAAAATAATGGACGTAATGGTGCGATAAAAAATAAAAGGTAATTAATTACTGCACTGATTATGACCACAAAACCGGTGGCGGATAACGTTAATTTAATTGAAGATTTGTAGGCTAATAATAAATAGTTGAAGATATCTCGACCTTGTTCATCGGTACCGAGAATGTGATTAATGTCGCCTTTATTCTGCCAAGCTGGAGGTAATAAGTTTTCATATATCGGCGCGAGCGTGGCATGAAATAGCCATTTAGTTGAATAACAGATAAAAACTATGGTTAAAATACCATAGCAACCAATAATAAGATAAATATTGCTATGAATGGTGTTTTTAAAATTGACAATACTATTGCCAATTTTGCTAAGGAAATTGCTTATTTTATTCATGCAATGGCCTTGATTGTGTTGGATAGATTATAACTACTAGAATTTCACTTAGCAGCATCAACAAACTAATGATAATACCACAGCCTAATAACGTTAATGCTAAGATGCTAAAATTGTGTTGATAGAAGCCATACAGTAACCATGTGCCCATTCCTGACCGATTTAATAATATTTCAATAACCATTGTTGAAAACAATAAGGTGGTAATGTTAGCGGTTAATTGTGGAATTATTTTGGGAATAGCATTTGGTAATAAATGCCTGAATAGCACCTTCCATGATGCATTTTCTTTAATATACGCGACTTTTATATAGTTTTGATTAGCGATCAGTTTTACTCGCTCACTAACGATTTGAATGGTAGTAATACATGGTTGGATTGTTAAAATGATAACTGGAAGCAATAACGGTGTAATATGATTAACTAACAACGGTAGTTTATGGTCATTATTAGTTGATAATATTGTTATCAAAGATGAATTGCCAATGGTTGATGAATAATCAATATGCTGCGTAAAATGCCAATCAATTGTTGATAACCTAATAATTAAAATAGCGATCCAAACTAATGGGCTAGCATAGAGCAACCAGCATAGTAAACGTAAGATATGAATAAAACGACTATTGCTCGATAACCCCGATATAACACCAATCGGAAAACCAATAATAATGGCACAGAAAATTGCCAATAAGCCTAATTCTGTGGTTGGTAAGAAAACATGTTGTAAAATTTCAGACATATTGTAATCAAATAACGGTAATGATAACGGATGATTACTAAGCAATTGATAATAAAAATCATAATAAAATTGATAGAAGGTTAGATGATGAAGTGAATTATTGGGAGAAAAATATAATACACTAACACTAACTAAAGATAATAAAAAAAACAAAATTAAAAATGAAAACAATTTCTTTATGATGTAAATTAGCATTATCGATCTCTTTAATAGCTCGCAAAACGTTTAACACAACCAAAAACATTTATTTCCATTTAGAAATTATCATTTTAAATATAAAAATTGAATATCAACAATGAATAACCGTTAATATGTTATGCGAATTTACCTCATAAACAAACTCAATTAATAAAACCGATTTGGTGTGGTAAATACCACACCAAGATCGTAATCACTTAATGTGTTGGTTTAGCAGCACTTGAGTAAGCATGATTTTTAGTATTGAGTCCGTTTGTTTTTTCTTTACCAAGATATTGATAGTTAGATTCATCACGATGAACAATCGTTAGCGGTGATGTTTCAGAATTAACACTTGGCGCAGGTGCTTTTGTCATGGATGAGGAGGAGAATCCGACAATTTTGGGTAAAGTGATATTGTCTTGATTCGATACCTTATCCTCATGTACCTCTATATGAGTTACTGTTTCAAGCGTTGGTGCTATAAACATTTCTGTTTTAACGACAGCTTGTTGCACATTTGCTGTTTTAAATACAATTGGCGTTAATAACGTTGGAATAATCATATGATCCACACAGTTACTGGCATTTTGTGCAGGTTGGCTCTGATCTTGCTTAGTGCTTAATCTATCGTTTACAAAACTATAATCAATGTTAATTTTACCTAAAGCCAATTCAGGCGAATAAACTGCCATTGTTAACGGCATTGGCGAGTTGGTTCGGGCTGTATTTCTTGTTTTTTTCCGGCGTTGCCCATTTAATCTTAAATGACGCGAAGTCTTGCGTGTACGACGATTAAATGGATTGACATTATCTTCTGGATTAGTTTTAGGGTTAGGTAAGTTGCCTAACAAAACAGGTTGTAAAATAGTGGCAATCATTGGCACGGCGATTAAAGCTTCAGATGGGACGCTATTTTGGCTTGCGTCATCCTGTTCTTCCCGTGTCACTCGCACTTTTTTAACCAATTGTCGTTGTGGACGTCTTGGTTTAACTTCTGCTTTTGGCTGTGGTATAGCATCAATCGTAGTTGATGATACGGCTTGATTTGCGATTGGTTGTGTCGCTACTTTGCTATTAGCGCGTGTGCGATGATTGTTTTTGTTGGCTTCTTTTTCTTTAATATCACTAATATTAGTATTATTTCTATTCGATTGACGTCGAGGATTAGGCGTTCGTTTGTAATTACGGCTTTTAGCTGTCGGTTCGGTTTTATTTGAGGTATTTTTTGCTGTTTCAACGTTAGGTTTTGCAGCAAATAAACCACCTAATTTTTTCATAAGAGAACTAAAGAAACCCGTTTTGACTGGGTGAATTTGTTCTGGTTTAGCTTTGTTAATTTCTGGATTTAGTTCAACCTTAACACCTGACAAAATCGCCTCTTCGGAAACGATTTCGGTAATTTGTTCTTCCTCTTCTTCCTCAAGTTCACGAATGAGTTTTGGCAAATTATAACTTAATACGTCTGTTTCTTCGCCACTACGTTTACGAATAACCTTATAAAGAGGTGTTTCCATTTCACTATCAGCAGCAATAACGATTTTGATATTAGGATAATTTTTTTCAATGTTAGTAATAGCACGACGTTTTTCATTTAATAAATAACTGGCGATTGCTACAGGCACTATCACATCAATTTGCGTTGTATTTTCTTTCATCGCCTCTTCCTGAATTAAGCGCAGGATTGACAGCGATAACGAATTGTTGTCACGAATAGTTCCAGTGCCTTGGCAACGAGGGCAGATATGATGAGTTGCTTCTCTTAAAGACGGACTGAGTCGTTGTCGCGACATTTCGAGCAACCCAAAACGCGAAATACGTACCGTTTGAATTCTAGCACGATCGGATTTCATTGCTTTTTTTAACCGATTTTCAACCTCACGTTGATTACGGATGGGGGTCATATCAATAAAATCAATAACGATCAAACCACCTAGGTCACGTAGGCGTAATTGACGAGCGATTTCATCAGCAGCTTCAAGATTTGTATTAAATGCGGTCTCTTCGATATCACTACCTTTGATCGATTTAGCTGAGTTAATATCTATCGCAGTGAGGGCTTCAGTGGTGTCTATAACAATCGATCCACCAGATGGTAATCTAACTTCACGTTGAAAGGCTGACTCAATTTGTCCTTCAATCTGGAAATGGCTAAATAGTGAAATTTCACCGGTATAAAGTTTTAATTTATCTAAATATTCTACCCGACCTAAATCTACTAAACGTTTTTTGGCTGCTTCAAGTACTTTTTGGTTATCAATTAGAATTTCACCAATATCATCGCGTAAATAGTCTCTAAAAGCACGCGTAATCACGTCACTTTCTTTATGGATAAGACTTGGAGCAGGATGATTTTTAGCTTCCGTTTGAATAGCATTCCAGTAGGCAATTAACGCATCAAGATCTTGTTGTAACTCCTCTTGTGATTTACCTACGCCAGCTGTACGAGCAATAATACCCATACCTTCTGGTTTCTCTAGGGCATCAATATTGCGTATTAAATCAGCACGCTCTTCGCCTTCAATTCGTCTTGAAACACCACCCGCTTTAGAATCATTTGGCATTAAAACCAAATAACTACCAGCAAGGCTGATGTAAGTTGTTAGAGCGGCGCCTTTTTTACCTCGAATTTCTTTTTCAATTTGAATCAGAACTTCCTGACCTTCTTGAAGATGCTTTATACTGCGACGTTCTGTAATATCGTTAGGAAAATAACTTTTCGCTATTTCTTTTAAAGGTAAAAAACCATCACGTTCACCGCCATATGAAACAAATGCTGCTTCTAGGCTTGGATTGATTTTAGTAATGGTCCCTTTATAAATATTTGCTTTCTTTTGCTCATGACCCAAACTTTTGATATCAAGGTCATATAGACGTTGACCATCTACGAGAGCAATACGCAACTCTTCTTGCTGCGTTGCATTAATTAACATTCTTTTCATTATTCTACACTCTGTACTTTTCAAAAGTCACAGAACAAAGCAAACTAGAAAAGAGAACTTATTTTAATTGCATTTTTAAATACGTATTAAATACACATACCAAATATTCATTATTTTATTAATATTGTCGTTGTTATTATTTTATGTGAATATTATGCTCTAGTATCATAAATACGGGCATTTTTAGTAAACAACCCATACTTCAAAAACGTGATATTTGTATTTTAAATTGAATGTTCCATACCTTATCAAGCGAAGCCTGATTTACCCTTCAATTTAAATTTTATTGTGCCATTATTTAAAATGAGCTCTAATCAATTTGTTATTCTGTAAACTTTATGTGTTAATAAAATTTATTTAAATTCAACCAATTACTTATAATGTCTGATGCCATTGCTGCATTATAAGCAGATAATTCCGACTATATTATTATCATTTCAGACAAGGATAGCAAGTAAATTAAACTGTTTATGCTATGATCTAAATATATACTACATGAAAACGTTATTAAACCCTATCAAATTATTTTAAAATGTTTGGAATTACTCTATATTGAAAGCTATTATCTATTAATAAGCTATAAATTATTTATTAGAAATAATATATTGAACAATCTTAGCCAATTAATTATGATTTTCACGCCTATCTGAGTCTTTATAAACATAAAGAGACTGATAATGTGTTAACTTATACATTAAAATCGCTAAGTTTTAATGGTCGGATAGAATTGTTATCATCGATTTTTATTCGGTGTAATATAAATGGGGTTATGCTACCTGTTTTAAAAGGTGCTTTTGATGCAAAATTCTTTAGTTGATTCATTATTAGTTGATAATTATCAACGACGGTTTGAGTACATACGCTTATCCATAACAGAATTGTGTAATTTTCGCTGTCAATATTGTTTACCTAATGGTTATCAATCTCATCATTCTCAACAATTTTTAACCTACAATGAAATAAACCAGCTTATTAAAACCTTTGGCGAGTTAGGTGTTAAAAAAATTCGCTTAACCGGTGGTGAACCAACATTGCGTCGTGATTTAACCCAAATCATCGAATTAATTGCCAAATATCCAATGATTAAGGATATTGCATTAACGACGAATGGTTATCGTCTTAATGAACGTATTGTAGAGTGGCATAATGCAGGGTTGACGTCACTCAATGTCAGTATTGATAGTTTTGTACCACAATTATTTCAACTCATTACTGGTGAAAATAAGTTACATTCCATTTTAGATGGTGTTGAAAAATCACTGGCAAATGGTATGACGAAGGTGAAAATCAATACGGTTTTAATGAAAGGATTAAATGATAACCTTAGTACGCATTTACAATGGATTAAACATCGCCCCGTTGAATTACGCTATATCGAATTAATGGAGACTAACAGTAGTGCCTCACATTTTTCGCGCTATTATGTTTCTGGGGCAAGTATAGAACAACAACTCATACAACAAGGTTGGCAGTTGCAACTAAAACAATTTTTAGCCGGACCGGCTAAAGTGTATTGTCATGACGATTATCAAGGTAAGATTGGTTTAATTATGCCTTATAGTAAAGACTTTTGCCAAAGTTGCAATCGCTTACGCATATCGGCTACTGGAAAATTACATTACTGCTTATTTGGTGCTGCGGCGATTGATTTACGTGATTTATTACAAGATCATGCCCAATCTGCTTTGTTAAAACAACGCATTCTCACCACCTTAAAAATAAAACCGCCAACACATTACCTTCATCAACATAATGCCGGGATGATACAAACGCTTTCCATGATTGGTGGTTAGTAATTACTCACTAATTTAAGCTTCACTTGATGCTAGATTTACTAATCAGCAAGAATGGCAGAAAAATAATTAATCACAAAAAACGAAATCGTTTTTGGGAATATCGCTAATTTGCCAATGTTTAATGGCCCATTGGAGTAACTGTTCTTGGCTACTATCTTGCCAGTTA
Organism: Frischella sp. Ac48; assembly: GCF_019641635.1. Lineage (NCBI taxonomy): Bacteria > Pseudomonadati > Pseudomonadota > Gammaproteobacteria > Orbales > Orbaceae > Frischella > Frischella sp. Ac48. Next base: position 54,210 of record NZ_JAETXP010000014.1, on the reverse strand, counting down.
TCGGGGATGGTTTGTCCTAAAAAAAGTAAGGCTTTAATGGTTAATTGTTGAATATTATTTATAGTAATAGGCTGAGCATGATTTTGCTTAGATAATTTACTTAAATCGCTATTTAAAGCCAATGGAAGATGATAATACCGGGGTTTTTCAAAGTTGAATAATTGATATAACGACAATTGTTTTGTTGTAACGGGAAGTAAATCAGCTCCTCGAACAATTTCTGTTACACCCTGTTCATAATCGTCAATGACAACGGCTAAATTATAGGCAAAAAGACCGTCCTTACGATAAATAATAAAGTCTTCCATGGCTTGATGAATATTAACCGATTGTTTACCTCTAATTTGGTCAACAAAATGATAAATAGGTTGAGTTTGTTTAAGTCTTATAGCCATTGGCTGGTCATTTGCTGCAACTAGCTTTAAATTTCGACAATGATTATCATAGCAATGATGGGGTAGGTGTTGTATCCGATAGCGAGTACAATCACAATAATATGCCAACTGACAGTCAATTAATGATTCAATAATTGCATGATAACGTTCTCGTCTTTTTGATTGATATAACACTTCGCGATCCCAATTTAAACCAAATTGTTCAAGCGTGAATAGAATATGGTTGGCTGCACCGGCAACCTCGCGTGGTGGGTCAATATCTTCAATACGCACTAACCATTCGCCGTTTTGGGATTTTGCTTGCAAATAACTACCTAAAGCAGTGATAAAAGAACCAAAATGCAATTGACCTGAAGGCGTGGGCGCAAAACGACCAACATTATACATTGACAAAACTATTCTTTTATATAGACAAGAAAAAACCGCCAATATGATATCGACGGTATAATATTACATACCCATTTGTTTTTCACGCAGTTCCGCCAGTGTTTTACAATCGATACAAAGATCAGCTGTCGGTCTTGCTTCTAAACGTTTAATGCCAATTTCAATACCGCAAGAATCACAAAAACCAAAATCATCATTATCAATTTTTAATAACGTTTTTTCGATTTTTTTAATTAATTTGCGCTCTCTGTCTCGCGCTCTTAGTTCTAAACTAAATTCTTCTTCTTGTGTAGCTCTATCGGCAGGATCTGGGAAATTTGCCGCCTCATCTTGCATATGAGTAACTGTTTTACCCATTTCGCCCCGAAGTTGTTTTATCCAAGTTTCAAGAATAAGACGAAAATGCTTCAATTGCTTAGGATTCATATACTCTTCATCTTTTGCCTCTTGATAAGGTTTAAGACCCGCCATAGCTAAAAGACTTAAGGAAGAAGTATTGATTTTGGTTTCCTTGGTCATCCCGATCTCCTACATAACAAATTAAAAAACGCTAAACTATATCAACAAATTTTGCTTTATCAAATCGTTTTTAATTATTTTTACTAAAAATAAAATATTTTGCCGTATTTGATTTAAAACAATGCAGCAATAAACGATGCAAAAATATTATTATTATTAAGATTTAATTTTGATAATCCGGTAAATATTAAATAAAATCATTTATTTCAATAAAAATCAAACAGTTAAGCTTTATGTGTGACGGCATATTAACAATTTCTTACCAATAAGTCATGTTATTTATTGGAATTTTTTTTATACGTTCTTTTAATGATGTTTGATCAGGAAATATCAGATCAGGTGCAATATCAAATAAAGGATACAAGACAAATTCTCGATTATACATGTCATAATGTGGAATAGTGAGTGTTTCAGTATTAATTGTCATGTTGTCATATAACAGAATATCCAAATCGAGCGTTCTAGGCCCCCATCGTTCAGCTTTTCTTTCACGACCGAGCTCTTTTTCAATGGTTTGTAATGCCTTAAGTAGGGTAAATGGGGATAATAATGTATCGATCTTGATTACCGCGTTAAGATAATCGGGCTGATCTTGTGGACCAAGTGGTTTACTGCGATAAAAAGGCGATACGTTAACAATTTGTGTTTGCGGGATTTGCTTAATAGCTAAAATCGCATTTTGTGCTTGTTTTTCTGGTTCGCCAAGATTGGCACCTAAAGCAATATAAACTATTGCCATATTGATATCCTTTTGGTTGATAAAAAATATAAGCTTAAAACATAATAACCAACTCACCAAATTTTATCATCTGGCACAAGTCTCGATCATATTTCCCTTCATCGTCAGTATAAGCACATAGAGATCGATTAACTGTCAGTTGTCTTTTGACTATAATTAAATTTATCTTGAGTATAGACTCAAAAAGGTAATTTAAATAATTTGGAGGATGAATGATGAAAACAGTTTTAGTAACAGGGGCATCGTCTGGCTTTGGTAAAGCGATTTGTCAAAAATTGATAGCCGATGGTTATAAAGTAATTGGTAGTGCTAGACGCATAGAAAAATTAAATGAAATGGCAGTGCAACTTGGTGACAACTTCTTACCTTTACTATTAGATGTGACCAAAAAAGATGCTGTTGAAAATTTATTAATTGGTATTCCAACAGATTTTAAACCAATCGATATATTAATTAATAATGCCGGACTTGCTTTGGGTATGGAACCAGCTTATGAAGCTCATTATGATGATTGGGAAATGATGGTGCAGACCAATATTATTGGCTTAATGCATATAACGCGTACCATTTTACCAACAATGGTCGAACGTAATTGTGGTTATATTATTAATCTTGGGTCGACGGCGGGAAGTTATGCCTATAAAGGAGGCAATGTTTATGGGGCAACAAAAGCATTTGTTAAGCAATTCAGTGCGAATTTACGTACTGATCTATTAGGTAAAAAAATTAGAGTCACTAATATTGAGCCAGGATTATGTGGCGATACTGAATTTTCAAATATTCGTTTTCATGGTGACAATAAAAAGGCAGCGAATGTCTATCAAGGGGTCGAGTACATTAAACCTGAAGATATCGCCAATACGGTTTCTTGGTTAGTAAATACACCAGAACATTTTAATGTAAATTCAATAGAAATTATGCCAACTGCTCAAGCTTCGGGGGGACTTGCAGTCGTTAAGGATATGAATTAGTAACTAATATTACGCAAAGTTATGTAAAACATCTTAAGAGTATTAGCAAAGGAATGCTTAAATTATTAATCGTTGAAATACATATAATCTAACGAAGCTTGTTTACCATCATTTATCTCCAAATAGAGAAAAAATAATTTTGTCATTCTATCATATTATTAGTATTTTATTATCGAGATAGCCTTTTTAATAATAAATATTAATAATATAAAAAAAATGACAACATAGTAATAAAATCCACTTGCACTTATGTTCAGTGATTGATATTCTCTTGCCTTGGAAAAATGAATTGAGGTCTGATAATAATGACATTTTCTGAAGTAGTAGCAACATTCGCCAAAAGTCTTCCGGGAACTGACACCTATGTGAAGTTGCGTACAGCAATGCGAAAATTAATTCAAGAAGATCCTCATAACGCTTCAGTTTATTTTTTGATTTTTGGTTTTGCGCGCACTTACGTTATGTTATACGAAGATCAAGAAGTTTCACCACAGTTTGCTGAAGACAACCAGAAATTAATGTTGTCTTATCTGACTATACTTGATGAAGCACTTAAAAAAGGTGATGCGGCGAATTTATACCAAGCACTAAATCGTGTGGTTAACGAATACGAAAATAGCAAAAAAGTTTTTTAAAATGTGCAGCCTGACTTAAAATGTCGGGCTGTTTTTTTTGGGTATATAAAGATAATTGAATTTGGTTTAGGTAAAATGAAAACAGTAACAATGATTAACATTATTATTGGCACCTCTGGCACTATTAGGAACAGAGCGGGTTAATTTTTCCTAAAGAATATCAGAAGAACCCGCAAAATAAGCGGGTTTTTTTATACCTAAGCTGAATGATTACGCTTAGACATTTATTATAAGTAGTGATTGTTAGATCAGTGATATTGTTGTAACAGGGCAATTATAATGAATTATTGAGCGACATCGTCGCCAAAAAGGGTAAGTTTGAAAATATTCAATTTTAATGGAAAATAATAAAGGTGCGATATGAAAGTATTAAAATTTGGTGGAACTTCCGTCGCTAATGCACAGCGTTTTCTTCGGGTTGCTGAAATCATTGAAAATAATTCCAAACAGGAACAAACCGCTACCGTGTTATCGGCACCTGCAAAAATAACTAATCATTTAGTTGCAATGGTGGATAAGACAGTTGCTGGTCTTGACATTAACAGCAATGTTTATGATGCTGAAAAGATTTTTGCTGATCTATTAACTGGGTTATTTGAAGCACACCCCAATTTTGCTTATGAAGAATTGCAGTCATTTGCGCTTAATGAGCTAAAACACATTAAGCAATTGCTTCATGGTATTCGTTTATTAGGTCAATGTCCTGACAGTATTAATGCATCAATTATTTGTCGAGGTGAAAAGCTATCTATTGCGATCATGAAAGCATTACTTAATGCTAAAGGTTATCATGTTACCGTCATAAATCCGGTTGAGTCTTTACTAGCTAATGGGGGTTATTTAGAATCAACGGTTGATATCAATGAATCAACTCGTCGTATCAAAGCGTTAAATATTCCTAAAGAGGATATTATTTTAATGCCAGGTTTTACTGCAGGTAATGAAAGAGGAGAGTTAGTTGTATTAGGACGTAATGGTTCTGATTACTCGGCAGCTGTATTAGCGGCATGTTTGCGAGCGGATAGTTGTGAAATATGGACTGATGTAGATGGCGTGTATACCTGTGATCCACGTTTAGTACCAGATGCCAGACTGCTTAAAACGATGTCTTATCAAGAAGCAATGGAGCTGTCCTATTTTGGGGCGAAAGTCTTGCATCCAAGAACCATTTTACCAATTGCTCAATTCCAAATTCCCTGTTTAATTAAAAATACCAATAATCCTGATGCGCCAGGTACTTTAATTGGCGCAAATATTGTTGATTCTTCGACACCCGTGAAAGGCATTACAAACCTTAATAATATGGCAATGATTAATGTTTCTGGACCAGGTCTAAAAGGCATGGTTGGTATGTCGGCTCGTGTCTTTTCCGCAATGTCATATGCTGGCATTTCTGTGGTATTAATCACCCAATCATCATCAGAATATAGTATTAGTTTCTGTGTTCCTCATGCAGAATTATATCGTGCTGAAGAAGCACTAAGTGATGAATTCTATTTGGAACTCAAAGACGGATTATTAGAACCCATTGAAGTTATCGAGAGACTTGCAATTATTTCAGTGGTCGGTGATGGAATGCGCACCTTACGAGGATTATCAGCGAATTTCTTTGCGGCACTAGCACGGGCAAATATCAATATCGTAGCCATAGCTCAAGGGTCTTCTGAACGGTCGATTTCGGTTGTTGTGGATAATGATGTTGCGGTAATGGGAGTTCGGGTTGCTCATCAAATGCTATTTGGTACTGATCAAATTCTTGATGTATTTGTTATCGGTGTTGGTGGTGTAGGCGGAGCATTACTCGATCAAATTGCACGGCAACAAGTGTGGCTTAAAAATAAACAAATCGACTTAAAAGTTTGTGGTCTAATTAATTCCAAACATTGTGTTTTAAATCGTGATGGTATTTTGTTGAATGATTGGCGCACACAAATTAAACAAAGTCAGGATAACTATACGCTAGATGATATAATCGCATTTGCAAAAGACAATCGTTTACTTAATCCAATTCTAGTCGATTGTACTTCAAGTAGTGATGTCGCCAATAAATATGCCGATTTCCTGGCAAATGGTTTCCATGTCGTTACGCCGAACAAGAAAGCCAATACCAGTTCAATGGCTTACTATTTGCGTTTGCGTCAAGAAGCGGCAAAAAGTAAACGTAAATTCCAATATGATACAAATGTTGGAGCAGGCTTACCTGTCATTGAAAATTTACAGAATTTACTTAACGCTGGAGATGAATTAATCCAGTTCTCGGGTATCTTATCAGGTTCATTATCCTTTATCTTTGGTAAACTTGATGAAGGCATGACATTATCTGAAGCAACTAAGTTAGCTAAAGAAAAAGGTTTTACTGAACCCGATCCTCGCGATGATTTATCCGGAACTGATGTCGCGCGTAAATTATTGATCTTAGCACGTGAATCAGGTCTAAAGTTGGAATTAGATGATATCCATGTAGAATCGGTATTACCTGAATCCTATTCACAGGGTGATGTAACGGCATTTATGAACAAATTACCGCAACTTGATGAGCAATTCAAAACCCGTGCTGATGATGCTGCCAAAGCAGGTAAAGTATTACGTTATGTGGGTAGCATTGAGAATGGGCAATGCAGTGTTAAAATTGCCGCTGTCGATAGTGATGATCCGCTCTATAAAATTAAAAATGGTGAAAATGCCTTGGCATTTTATACCCGTTATTACCAACCAATTCCGTTAGTTTTACGCGGATATGGTGCGGGTAATGATGTTACAGCGGCAGGGGTTTTTGCTGATATTTTGCGAACAACGTCAAGTAAAATTGGTGGTTAAATGAATAAAATAATAAAGGTGTATGCGCCTGCATCTATGGCGAATATTAGTGTCGGCTTTGATATCTTAGGTGCGGCTATCAACCCTATTGATGGTAACATGCTAGGGGATTGCATTACCGTTGAAACAGCTACGCAATTTCAGTTAAAGAACAAAGGCCGATTTGTTAAAAAATTGCCTAAGGATCCGAAACTAAACATAGTGTACCAATGTTGGCAACTTTTCTGTCAATCAATAGGGAAAGAATTACCAGTTGCGATGACATTAGAAAAAAATATGCCTATTGGTTCTGGTTTGGGATCGAGTGCTTGTTCGGTAGTGGGCGCACTGGTAGCACTAAATGAATATTTTGATAAACCATTTAATGAACAACAAATGTTAACGATGATGGGGGAATTGGAAGGGCGTATTTCTGGTAGCGTACATTATGATAATGTTGCGCCCTGCTATTTAGGGGGGATGCAACTGATATTAGATGAGATGGGTATTATCAGTCAGTCAATTCCTCATTTTGATAATTGGTATTGGGTAATGGCATATCCGGGGATTAAAGTTTCAACGGCCGAAGCGCGAGCGATCTTACCAGCACAATATCAAAAACAAGATTGTATTGCTCATGGACGTTATGTTGGTGGTTTTGTTCATGCGTGTTATAGCCAGCAACCAAAACTGGCAGCAGCAATGCTAAAGGATAATATTGCTGAACCGTATCGTAAAAAGTTATTACCTCATTTTGATGAAACCCAAAAAGCAGTAAAAAAATTAGGTGCATTAGCGTCGGGTATTTCGGGTTCTGGCCCAACGATTTATGTGGTCAGCGATGATTTAGCCTCCGCGCAACAGATTGAATTATGGTTACAAAACCATTACTTACAAAATGAAGACGGCTTCACACATATTTGTAAAATTGATCAACAAGGTGCCAGAACAATTTAGTTCTGTCGTGCGATAGCAAAATATCACGCAGCGAATGAATAACCCACATTTGCTGAATAACTAGATAAAATTGGAACAGTAATATGAAACTTTACAATTTAAAAGATCATTCGGAACAGGTAAGTTTTTCCCAAGCAGTGCAACAAGGATTAGGAAAAGATCAAGGTCTGTTCTTCCCACAAGATTTACCAAAATTTAGCGCCACTGAAATTGAATCTTTATTAAAAATTGATTTTGTGACACGTAGCGCCAAAATTTTATCAGCTTATATTGGTGACGAGATTAGCTATGATGATATATTGCGTATGGTAAACAATGCATTTCAATTTCCCGCCCCGGTCAAAGCTATTGAATCTGACATTGGCACTTTAGAACTCTTTCATGGACCAACCTTGGCATTTAAAGACTTTGGTGGGCGTTTTATGGCGCAAGCATTAGTGCAAGTGGCAGATGATAAAAAAATAACAATCTTAACAGCAACCTCTGGCGATACCGGGGCAGCAGTTGCTCACGCTTTTTATCATTTACCGAATATTCGTGTGGTTATTTTATATCCTGAAGGTAAGATTAGTCCGTTACAGGAAAAACTCTTTTGCACCTTAGGGGATAACATTCATACGATTGCGATTAAGAGTGACTTTGACGCTTGTCAGGCGCTAGTAAAAAAATCCTTCGATGATACAGAACTAAAAAATAAAATTGGTCTAAATTCAGCTAATTCAATTAATATTAGCCGATTATTAGCCCAAATTTGCTATTATTTCGAGGCATTTGCACAATTAACGCCAAAACAACGTGAACAACTGGTCATTTCTGTACCAAGTGGTAACTTTGGCGATTTGACAGCAGGTTTATTGGCAAAAACTATGGGGTTACCGATTAAACGCTTTATTGCTGCAACTAATGCCAATGATACGGTACCGCGCTATTTGGATACAGGGAAATGGGAGCCACACAAAACGGTGGCAACGATTTCTAATGCAATGGATGTCAGCCAACCAAATAACTGGCCACGAATTGAAGAGATTTATCAACGTGAAGGTTGGGTATTAAAATCTTTAGGACATGGTAGTGCTTCAGATGAAGTAGCGAGTGCAACTGTGCGGGAACTTGATCGAAAAGGTTATCTTTCTGAACCTCATGGTGCAATTGCTTATCGCGTATTACGTGATCAATTACAAGCTGGTGAGTATGGTCTATTTTTAGGTACCGCTCATCCAGCTAAATTTAAAGAGGTAGTTGAAAATATTCTTGGTAAAGCGATACCACTACCAAAAGAATTAGCAGATCGTGCCGATATGCCACTGTTATCGCATAAGATGACAGATGATTTTGCTAAATTGAAGGCTTTTTTAGTTAATTTAGCGTGGTAAATTAAGATAAAAGGGGAATATTAATTCCCCTAATAATTATTTCTCGCCGGTTTTGAAACTTAATTCACCAGGATGAGCTTATCACATTTCTTTTTTAATCATTAAACTAATATACCAGATAAAACCAATTCGCTATTAAAAGACAGCATTCTGACTATTGTCTAAAAGTATTATCTAAGCTATTGTAATAACGTTTAACATAAATAACGGAGATCAATATATGCATTGTCCATTTTGTAATGCTGATGATACTAAGGTGATTGACTCACGTTTGGTAAGTGAAGGATACGAGGTTCGCCGTAGACGACAATGTACCGATTGTAATGAACGTTTTACCACATTTGAAGTTGCTGAACTGATCATGCCTAATGTTATAAAAAGTAATAATGTCCGTGAACCGTTTAATGACGAAAAATTGCGTAACGGTATGCAAAGAGCATTAGAAAAACGCCCTGTCAGTTTTGATGCGATAGAAGATGCGATAACACGAATTAAATCAAAATTACGGGCAACCGGTGAACGTGAAGTCCCGACTAAGTTGATTGGCGATTATGTGATTGAAGAATTAAAAAATTTAGATAAAGTGGCCTATATCCGTTTTGCATCGGTTTATTTTAGTTTTGATGACATTGAACAATTTAGTAAAGAGATTGCTAAATTACAACAGAAATAATCATGAATAATCTGACTGTTTTCAACGATCATGATCTTCAATTTATGATGCAAGCCATTGCATTGGCGGAGCGTGGTCGTTTTACGACTCACCCTAATCCTAATGTGGGTTGTGTTATCGTTAAAGATAATCGAATTATTGGCACCGGTTATCATCAGCAAGCCGGTCAACCTCATGCTGAAGTTTATGCGTTACAGCAGGCTGGCGGTTTAGCAAAAAATGCTACAGCTTATGTGACGCTGGAACCCTGTAGCCATTATGGACGAACCCCGCCTTGTGCTAATGCGTTGATCGATGCGGGGATTAGCCGAGTAGTCGTTGCAATGCAAGATCCTAATCCTCAGGTTGCTGGCCAAGGTATTGCACGATTACGTGCGGCTGGTATACGGGTTGATGTAGGCTTATGTGCTGAGGCCGCCGAGCAATTAAATCGTGCATTTTTTAAACGCATGCGAACAGGATTACCTTACGTTCAATTAAAACTTGCCGCATCTTTAGATGGTAAAATTGCCATGGCTTCGGGGGAAAGTAAGTGGATTACATCATCTCAAGCCAGACAAGATGTGCAGAGTTTTCGTGCTCAAGCCTCTGCTATTCTTAGCACGCATGTTACCGTGAAAAAAGATAATGCCAGTCTCACAGTACGTTATGATGAGTTACCTTCAGAAATACAGACCATCTACCCCGAATCGACGTTACGTCAACCGATACGGATTATTATTGATCGGCAAAATCAACTGACCGGCGATGAAAACCTTTTTCATCAATCAGGTGAAATATGGATCGTGAGTCAAACACAACGCCACGTTATGCCAATAAATTGTCAACAACTATTAATCCCTGATCAACCCAACCAGATTAATCTTCAATTGTTATTAAAAGCATGTGCGAAACGCCAAATTAATTCGTTATGGGTAGAAGCCGGTGCGCATTTAGCGGGTGCGCTAATTGAACAAGATTTAGTTGATGAATTAATTGTTTATTATGCGCCAAAACTATTAGGGCACAATGCACAAGATTTGGCAGTTTTACCACATTTAACGTTACTTGCCGATGCCCCCCAATTTGCTTACCATTCTGTTACAATGGTTGGTAATGACTTGCGGTGTATTTTACGAAGACAACCTTAAACGTCTTCAAAAAATTGATAGCTATCACCTAATGCGCTACCTTGTACCCCAAATTGGCGCAGATTGTGATCAACAGCATTCATTGATTGCCAATGGTTAGCACACCAATCTGGTGCAAGCAAAGTTGGTTTTCGGGCATTGGCTGAAATGCGATGGAATAAAATCTGTTTTGGGGTATGGCGAATTAAATCGCCGGCAATATCTACATATTCGTCCAATGTTAAGACAGACTGTCGACCGGCACGCCAAGCTTTAGCCATTATACTGCCTTCGACAATATGTAACGGATGTAACTTCAAACCATCCACACCGGTATCGAGTACTTGATTAAGTGTATTAAAACAATCTAGTTTGGTCTCTTTCGGTAAACCAATGATTAAGTGTGTACAAACTTTAATCCCTAAGTTCCGCGCTTTCTGGGTTGTTATATGATAATCAGCAAAGGTATGACCACGATTAATCTCGCGTAGCGTTTTGTCATTGGAGGTTTGTAAACCCAATTCCAACCAAACTTCATACCCTTGATCTTGATAACTAGCAAGCAGATCCAATGCTGCATCTGGTACGCAGTCTGGTCGAGTACCGACACACAGTCCAACGATATCCGCATTTTCTAGCGCTTCTTGGTACATTTTTCTCAATGTTGTCACTTCAGCATAAGTACTGGTATAAGCCTGAAAATAAGCTAAATAACGTTTTGATTTTTTCATTTGCGATGCTTGTAAGGCTAATTGTTCGGAAATAGATTTAATCTGTATGGATTCATCAATAATTGAGGCAACATTACAAAATGTACATCCTCCTTTAGCCAATTCACCATCGCGATTAGGGCAGCTAAAACCGCCATGTAGGGTCAGTTTATAAATTTTCTCACCATAACGACGAGCCAGATCTGCTCCGAAAGTATTTACCACAAGATGTAATTGCATATCAAAAAATTATGAGTTTTAACAGGATTATAAATTGCATTCATGGTAACCGAATTCTGTTATTTCGGGAAGGTCAACTTGCTTATTATGCAGGATGGTTAAATTTTGGGTATTATTGAAGGAATAATGCTAGTCATAACGCGGTTTTATCCGCAAAATTCATTAGTTCTATTAATACCCAATCAACACTTATTATAATCTTGACTTATAAGTAGAATTTATTTGACCGAAACTGCTTTTATCGTTAATTTCTGTCTCAATATCGCGGTATTCAAAGATTTAATAGCAATACGCTAGGCGATGACAAAATAAAATGATTAAGAGGCAATAATATGTTATATGATCAGCATCATGACAAAGACAATTGTGGTTTTGGGTTAATCGCTCATATAGAAGGTAAACAAAGTCACAAAGTGGTGCGTACAGCAATTCACGGTTTGGCAAGAATGCAACATCGTGGAGCAATTTTATCTGATGGTAAAACCGGTGACGGATGTGGTCTATTACTACAAAAACCGGATCGATTCTTTAAGTTGGTTGCTCAAGAAACTGGTTGGCGATTAGCCACAAATTATGCGGTTGGGATGTTGTTTCTCAGTCAAGACGAAAAGGAAGCACAACTTAGTCGCGAAATTATTGAAGAAGAATTACTGCAAGAAACACTCTCTTTGGTCGGTTGGCGTGAGGTGCCAATTGATGTCAGTGTGCTAGGTGAAATCGCCCTTTCTTCCTTACCAAGAATTGAACAAGTGTTTATTAATGCGCCGGCAGGTTGGAGTACAATCGATTTAGAACGCCGTTTATTTATGGTGCGTCGTCGAATTGAAAAACGGGTTACCGATAATACCTTTTATGTCTGTAGTTTCTCAAATCAAGTCAATATTTATAAAGGCTTATGTATGCCGAAAGACTTACCGAGATTCTATTTGGATTTAGCTGATCTGCGTATGGAAACCTCAATTTGTTTATTTCATCAACGTTTTTCTACCAATACATTACCTAGATGGCCATTAGCACAGCCATTTCGTCACTTAGCGCATAATGGTGAAATCAATACAATTGAAGGAAATCGCCAATGGGCTAAAGCACGTTCTTACAAATTTAAAACGCCACTTATTCCCGATTTACAAGATGCTGCGCCATTTGTCAATGTCACCGGCTCAGACTCCAGTTCATTAGATAATATGTTAGAACTCTTCTTAGTTGGTGGTATGGATATCGTGCGTGCTATGCGATTACTGGTTCCGCCAGCCTGGCAAAATAATCCTGATATGAATGAAGATCTGCGAGCATTTTTTGACTTTAACTCAATGCATATGGAACCATGGGATGGACCAGCTGGCATAGTGCTGTCTGATGGTCGTTATGCTGCATGTTGCTTAGATCGTAATGGATTGCGTCCGGCACGTTATGTGATTACCACTGATGGTTTAATTACCTGTGCATCAGAAATTGGTATTTGGGATTATCAACCCGATGAAGTTGTCAAAAAAGGTCGTGTTGGGCCGGGTGAACTTATGGTAATTGATACCGAAAAAGGGCAAATTTTACAATCCGAAGAAACTGATAATGATTTACAAAAACGACACCCTTATAAAATCTGGATGGCAAAAAATGTCAAACGATTAACCCCTTTTGAAGATTTGGCTGATGAACATCTTGGACAACGGGAATTTGATGATGTAACTCTGGCGACCTATCAAAAACAATTTGGATATTCCTTTGAAGAACTTGACCAAATATTGCGAGTTTTGGGGGAAAACGGTTATGAAGCTACCGGATCTATGGGGGATGACACACCATTTGCTGTACTTTCTAGTCGGCCACGTATCATTTACGATTATTTTCGTCAAAAATTTGCTCAAGTAACCAATCCACCGATTGATCCGTTGCGTGAAGCGCATGTTATGTCGTTAGCAACCAGCATTGGGCGGGAAATGAACGTATTTGCTGAGGCGGAAGGGCAAGCGCACCGTGTATCGTTTAAATCGCCAGTACTGTTATATTCCGATTTCCAACAGTTAACCTCGTTAGAATCGAAATATTATCAAACCGATGTGTTAGATATCACTTATGAAATTGATGGCAGCTTAAGTGATGCTATTGAACAACTATGTGGTGATGCGGAAAATAAAGTTCGTGCTGGCGCGGTTCTGTTAGTTTTATCTGACAGAAATATAGCCGCTGACCGTTTACCGATTCCAGCGCCAATGGCTGTCGGTGCCGTACAGCAGCGCTTGGTAGAGCAAAATTTACGATGTGACGCCAACATTATTGTTGAAACGGCTAGCTGTCGTGATCCGCATCAATTTGCAGTGCTAATTGGCTTTGGTGCAACAGCCGTCTATCCTTATTTAGCTTATGAAAGTCTGGCCCAAATGGTTGATCATGGAACAATCAATAAAAGCTACCGTAATGTGATACTTAATTATCGTAATGGTATCAATAAGGGGCTTTATAAGATTATGTCTAAGATGGGGATATCTACCGTTGCCTCTTATCGTTGCGCCAAATTATTTGAAGCTGTTGGTTTACATGAAGATGTCGTAAAAACGTGTTTTTCTGGCGTAACTAGCCGAATTAGTGGCGCAAATTTTGAAGACTTCCAACAAGATTTATTCAATTTATCGAAGCGAGCATGGCTAAAACGTAAACCTTTAGATCAAGGTGGCCTTCTCAAATATATTCATGATGGTGAATATCATGCTTATAATCCAGATGTGGTGCAGACACTGCAAAAAGCGGTGAATAATGGTAATTATGAAGATTATAAAAAATATGCCCAAGTGGTGAATAGTCGTCCAGTGGCAACATTTCGCGATTTACTCAAATTAAACCTGGCTGAAGAACAAACGATTGATCTGGATCAGGTTGAACCTTGTGAAGCATTATTCAAACGCTTTGACTCAGCGGCCATGTCGATTGGGGCATTAAGCCCAGAAGCTCACGAATCATTGGCGCAAGCGATGAATACTTTAGGGGGGTATTCCAACTCTGGTGAAGGGGGAGAAGATCCTGCTCGTTATAATACTAATAAAGTTTCCCGAATCAAGCAGGTTGCTTCTGGACGTTTTGGTGTCACTCCTGGATATTTAATGAGTGCTGATGTTATTCAAATAAAAGTAGCACAAGGAGCAAAACCCGGTGAAGGGGGGCAATTGCCAGGCGACAAAGTCACACCTTATATCGCTAAATTACGCTTTTCGGTGCCGGGTGTGACATTAATATCACCGCCGCCACACCATGATATTTATTCAATCGAAGATTTAGCGCAATTGATTTTTGATTTAAAACAGATCAACCCTAAAGCAATGATCTCGGTAAAATTGGTGTCAGAGCCTGGGGTGGGTACGATTGCAACCGGTGTGGCTAAAGCTTATGCCGATATGATCACCATCTCCGGTTATGATGGGGGAACCGGTGCCAGTCCATTAACCTCGGTAAAATATGCTGGTTCACCTTGGGAATTGGGATTAGTTGAAACACAACAAGCTCTAGTTGCCAATGGGTTACGACATAAAATACGGTTACAAGTAGATGGTGGGCTTAAGACGGGATTAGATATTGTTAAAGCCGCCATTTTAGGTGCGGAAAGTTTTGGTTTTGGTACTGGACCCATGGTGGCATTAGGCTGTAAATATCTACGAATATGTCACTTAAATAACTGTGCAACAGGTGTGGCAACGCAAGATGAAACGTTACGCAATAATCATTATCATGGGCTACCGGAAAAAGCGATGAACTATTTCCGTTTTATCGCTCAAGAAACGCGGGAAATTATGGCACAACTTGGTGTCACGCGAATTACCGATTTAATTGGTCGAACGGATTTACTCACTGAGATTGAAGGTTTTACTGCTAAACAAAACAAATTAGATTTATCCGCCTTATTGATAGCCGCTACACCTTTAGAAGGATGTGCTGTGCATCATACGGAATTAAATGCACCTTTTGACCAAGGGGTTTTAAATCACCAAATCATGCTGCAAGCAAAAGATGCAGTCGATGCAAAACAGTCAAAAATATTACATTTTGATATTCAAAATACCGATCGTTCTGCAGGAGCAACATTATCTGGTTATGTTGCCCAGCGATATGGTGATCAAGGTCTTACTGATAGTCCGATTAAATTACATTTTAATGGCACTGCCGGGCAAAGTTTTGGGGTTTGGAATGCCAATGGTGTTGAATTGACTTTAACAGGTGATGCTAACGATTATGTTGGAAAAGGAATGGCCGGCGGGCGTATTGTGATTTCACCACCTGTTGGATCAGCTTTTTTAAGTCATGAAGCGACCATTATTGGTAATACCTGTTTATATGGTGCGACCGGCGGTAAATTATTTGCTGCGGGTAAAGCTGGAGAACGATTTGCAGTACGTAATTCAGGTGTAATCAGTGTGGTTGAAGGTATCGGGGATAATGGCTGTGAATATATGACGAGCGGTATTGTTTGTGTTTTAGGAAAAACAGGGGTTAATTTCGGTGCGGGTATGACCGGTGGTTTTGCTTACATTCTGGATGAAGATGGTGAATTTAATCAACGTATGAATAAGGAGCTCGTTGAAATGCTTGACGTGATTGATTTCGCTATTCATGAGGAGCATTTACGTGGTTTAATTATGGAGCATGCGCAATTGACACATTCATCACGAGCAGAGGATATTCTGGCGAATTGGGCAACCTATGCCAAACAGTTTGTATTGGTGAAACCAAAATCAAGCGATATTAAAGCATTACTGGGACATCGTAGTCGTTCGGCCGATGAATTACGAGTACAGGCGCAATAGGGAGAATATGCAATGAGTCAGAATGTTTATCAATTTATCGATTTGCAACGGATTGATCCACCAAAAAAATCGCTAAAAATTCGAAAAATTGAATTTGTTGAAATTTATGAAGGATTCTCTCAATCGCAAGCAACAGCACAAGCAGATCGTTGCCTAGCTTGTGGAAACCCATATTGTGAATGGAAATGTCCAGTACATAACTATATTCCCAACTGGTTAAAATTAGTCAATGAAGGGCAGATTTTAAAAGCTGTCGAGCTATGTCATCAAACCAATAGCTTACCTGAAATTTGTGGGCGAGTTTGCCCACAAGATCGGTTATGCGAAGGGTCTTGTACATTAAGTGCTGAATTTGGTGCGGTAACCATTGGGAATATTGAGCGGTTTATTACCGATGAAGCATTTAAATTAGGTTGGCGACCCAATGTCAATCATGTTGAGATGAGTGGTGAAAGGGTTGCCATTATTGGTGCCGGTCCTGCAGGATTAGCTTGTGCTGATGTGCTGGTTCGTAATGGTATTAAACCAGTTGTATTTGATCGTCATCCAGAAATTGGTGGTTTATTAACATTTGGTATTCCCGCCTTTAAGTTAGATAAAGCGGTGTTAATCAATCGTCGGCAGATTTTTACTGATATGGGGATTGAATTTCGCTTAAATACCGAAGTAGGTAAAGATATTTCTTTGCAGTCGATTATCGATGAATTTGATGCCGTCTTCATTGGTACCGGAACATATCAATCAATGCGTGGTGGGTTAGAAAATGAAGATGCGCACGGTGTCTATGCAGCTTTACCATTTTTAATTGCCAATACTAAACATATTATGCAACATCCACAAACAGCAGATGCACCCTATGTTGATATGAAAAATAAACGCGTTGTTGTTTTAGGTGGTGGTGATACAGCTATGGACTGTGTGCGTACTTCCATTCGGCAGGGTGCAACTGAGGTAACTTGTGCTTATCGTCGTGATGAGGCTAATATGCCTGGTTCTAAGCGTGAAGTAAAAAATGCTAAAGAAGAAGGCGCAGCTTTTTTATTTAATGTTCAGCCGATAAGTATTGAAGTTGATGACCAAGGGCAAGTAATCGGTATCAAAATGGTGAAAACAGCACTGGGTGAGGCTGATGCTAATGGACGTCGCGCTGCAATGGTAATTGAAGGATCAGAGTTTGTGTTACCTGCTGATGCTGTCATTATGGCATTTGGTTTTAAACCACATGCTATGCCGTGGCTTACGGAACATCACGTAGAGCTGGATTTACAAGGACGTATTGTTGCGCCTGCGAATCGAGGTTATCAAACCTCAAATCCAAAAATATTTGCAGGCGGTGATGCAGTGCGTGGTTCTGATTTAGTCGTTACTGCTATTGCGGAAGGTCGTAAGGCTGCTGAAGGCATTCTTGATTATTTAGAAATCTAAATGATCAATATAATAGAAAAACACGTTTAAGTTATTTAAACGTGTTGATAATTAGAACATTAATTTTTAATTTAATTGATTGTTTATTATATGTGTCTTGAAAATAAATGATATAAATAATAAACTTTCATCCAATAACAAATAATGGAAAATTTTTAATTTATTCGATAATTGTTCTTCTCACATCAAAATAAGTTTAATAGCGCTCTGTTAGCGATAAAATACTGTTCGAAGTAGGAAGAAAGATGAAAGAATAAATTGCCAACTGATCTAATTAACTACTCTTTTGCACGAATGATATAAGCACATATATCTGTTTATGAATTAAATATTAAACAATTTCTATTTATTCATAATCATATATGTATGCTGATAGCACAGGTTCAAATTAAGCTATCATAGCATTATCCATTCATTATTTGCTATTAAGAAAGAGGTTTTACTAGCATTTTGTTTGTAGCGAACAAACATAGTGAGCATAGTGTTAAGGTTATTTGATCTCCTGTCTCAGTTCAACAGACTCGATGTGATAGTTGCCTTGGTTTTATTGAGAATAATAAATCGGTAACGATATTGATATTACGGCAACAATAATTAAAAGATGAAATAGATAACAGGGGGAAACATTCAGATGTATATTGGCGAATGGTTAATGTGGTTTAGTAATTCGGTTTCATCTGCGATGCTAAGAAATTTTCAAATACCACAATTAGATAAAAATTTACGCCCAAGTGAATTACGTAAAAATTATACTAAAAAGTCAATGAGCGATACCCCTCGCCCTATCGGGCCATATTATGCTTATAATGAACATTATTTAGAGATTCGTGGTGGCATGTTTGAAAATTTTCGCGGAATTATTACCTGGATAAGTTTGCTTTTATTTCTCATACCGTTATCTAATGCTTATTTCGCAATTGATATTCTTATTAAACATTTTAATCATCACAAAGATGATTTTGTTTTAGTCATTTTGGCCGCCTCATTCAATTTTATTCTATTTATTGTGTTTGCTTATTTTTTTGTTCGTTATTTTCGCCATATCGGTCGATTTGAATTATTTACGCTACGCCATATTCGGGTCAGATTTAACCGTGTTACAAAGCAGGTCTATATCCAACGACCAAAATACTTAGGTGGAACGGTAGTGTTTCGTTGGAAAGATATCATGCCTATTTGTGTAGATGAGGAAAACGAAAATCCTCAAAATTTAGTAAATGTATTCTATTTTCACCCTTATAAAACCGGTTTACCGTTTATTGATGGCTTTGGTATTGGTAAAAACACCAATAGTCTTGCAGATCATCGTGATGAGTGGGAATTTATTCGTCGTTATATGGAAAACGGTATGGATGAATTACCTAAACCACGCATAACCACAACTTTACCGTTACCAGGTCGTGCACTTAAGCAACAAATTAAACCTTTAGTTAAAATTTGCCAAAGTTTACCGCATATAGCAACTTATATCATTATGATTCCAGTATTTATCGTGATGTTGCCGTTTTATATAATAGGTTATTTCGTCTCAGAATGTTTATGTTGGCAAGCACGTTGGCCAAGAGTCATTCGTGAGGCTGGTCAAAAAGGTAAACCAAGACCGAAAGAGACCAGATTAACCGATTACTCCCTTAAAATTAGGCAAATCATGTTGCAAGATGAATCATCAGTCGAGCAAATGGCTAATAAAGAAACTCACAATGCTAATGGCACAAATGAAGTATTAGAATGAAAGCTACTAATAATATAGATTGATAGATCGAGTAATCCGTTGTTAAGTCGTTCAATATCATTTCTAATACCCGATTAGATAATGAAGTAAGCGCATTAAAATGATATAAAGTAAATAAAATAAAAAAGTTACAGATAAATTTAAACGTCTAATCAATAGTGTGTTAGCACTTTATTTACCAAGTGAATAAATACTGACAAAATCAGTTTATCCAGCATAAATCTGTAGCCAAGTCTATAGGTAAAGTTTGAAATTCGATAAAGCGTTAACAATCATTGGGCATAATAAACTTATTTTTATAATATTTACGAAGCAAAGATGTAACGGTAGAGATGAGCATTCTATCTATTTAGTACAAACTATTGGTATTATTTTATGAAATCAGTTGCAAATGCTCTCAAGGTAAAATTTTTTACTCAAAGTTCTACTTGTAAACTGATATAAGATAAATTAATCAGATAGTTCATTTATGATAATGGTCTATCTACCTGTCTAGATGATCTCTATCAACATTAACTGAACGGAGAAATTTTATGATCTTCACTGATCCGATTCAGTGATGCTGACGATATATCCTATGATAAGTGCAGGCAGAAACTCTATATTGAGAAGAGCAAAAACAATCACGATCGGGTCAGAGTGCCATAGCCAATCTACTAGCCATTGATAATGGTACTTGACCCT
Organism: Frischella sp. Ac48; assembly: GCF_019641635.1. Taxonomy (NCBI): domain Bacteria; kingdom Pseudomonadati; phylum Pseudomonadota; class Gammaproteobacteria; order Orbales; family Orbaceae; genus Frischella; species Frischella sp. Ac48. The sequence goes on along the minus strand of NZ_JAETXP010000014.1, from coordinate 34,075 downwards.
CAAATGGGGAGCTTGTTATAAGATTATAATCAAAAATTAGGCGTATACCGATGAATGATTACTGACTGATAACATAAGCTTTTATCGTTTCACTACATGCGTTTAATAATAATGGAAGTATTAATGCCACCAAAGGCAAAATTATTACTTTGAATGTATTCAATATCTAATTCTCTGCCATTTCCCATAATATAATCAAGTTCACCACATTGTGGATCAGGATGAACAAGATTAACGGTAGGGTTAAACCAACCCGAATGCATCATTTCAATAGATAACCATGCTTCAAGCGCACCGCAAGCGCCTAAAGTGTGACCAAAATAACTTTTTAATGAAGAAATCGGTGTTTGATGATTGAAAATTTCAGCAGTAGCATGACTTTCAGCAATATCGCCACGATCTGTTGCTGTACCATGGGCACTGATATAACCTATTGCAGAAGATGGCAAATTGGCTTGCTTTAATGCTTGTTCAATGCAAAACTTCATGGTTTCTTTACGTGGTTGAGTGATATGGCTCGCGTCACAATTGGTCATAAAACCAACGATTTCGCCATAAATTTTTGCTCCACGAGCTTTAGCATGTTCGTATTCTTCTAAAATTAAGGCGCCGGCACCTTCACCAATCACTAAACCATCCCGATCACGATCGAATGGTCGTGGTGAATCTTTTGGATTATGATTCTTCTGACTTGTTGCAAATAAAGTATCAAATACTGCTGCTTCCGATGGGCATAGCTCTTCCGCGCCACCGGCAACCATGACGGTTTGCAGACCGTATTTTATTGCTTCATATGCATAACCGATAGCTTGACTGCCTGAAGTACAAGCGCTGGATGTGGGGATGATGCGTCCTTTCAGGCCGAAAAATAACCCGGTATTTACTGCCGTAGTATGTGGCATCATTTGTACGTAGGTGGTGGCGGTAATATTATTGGTGTGTTTTTCATTTAACATCGTCGCAAATGCTGCGACAGGCGCTGTACTTCCGGTAGATGATCCAAAAGCGATACCGGTACGACCATCCGTAAGCACTGATTCTTCTAATAAACCTGATTGTTTCAGCGCGATTTCTGTAGCCTGTGTGGACAGCAATGAAACGCGTCCCATAGAACGTATTTTCTTACGTGTATAATGTTCTGGTAGTACGAAATCATCGATAGGTGCACCAAGTTTAGTGTTCAATCCATCATAAATTTCCCATTCGGGCATATATCTCACGGCATTTTGCCCTTGTTTTAAGCGTGCCTGAACCGTTTGCCAATTGCTACCAAATGCCGTGACCCCGCCCATGCCAGTTATTACCACACGTCTAATCATATCATACCTCCATTTATTGAAATAACTTGACGCGTTATATAACCGGCAATATCTGACATAAGATAACTGGCTAATCCAGCTACTTCTTCAACATTGCCCATCCGTTTTAAAGGAACTAATTTCATTGCTTCATGAAAGACGATAGGATCGATATCTAAAATACCAGTATTGATAACACCTGGTGCTATGCAATTAACGGTAATATTGCGTTTAGCTAATTCTATTGCAAGGGCTTTACTTGCACCAATGAGACCAGCTTTAGCAGCACTATAGTTTACTTGCCCCCGATTACCAACAACACCTGAAATCGATGAAATCACGATAATACGTCCACCATTACGTAGACCGATCATTGGCATAATGCACGGATGTAAGACATTATAAAAGCTATCTAAATCAGTATGAATAACGTCACACCAATCTTTTTCAGTTAATGCCGGGAAAGCACCATCACGAATAATACCTGCGTTATTGATTACACCATAATAGGCACCATTTTGTTCAATATCAGATTCAATAATATGTTGACACTGAGCGCGATTACTGACATCAAAAGATAATAACCTTCCTTTGCCACCATTATTCTCAATAGTTTGCAGAGTTTGTTGTGCTCCTTTTTCGTCACTATGATAGTGAACAGCAATATTAAATCCATCTTGGGCAAGTTTAATGGCAATAGCTTTACCAATACCCTTACTTGCGCCGGTTACAAGGACTGTTTTTGTCATTATTATTCTCCTAAACGGGGTTTACCAAATAACACTGCCAATTCGGATTTATCCGGTTCATAAACGTTGAGTCTTCCTGTGGCAACACATGTGTCATCGATTGTTAACTGGCATTCAAAACTGGCCAATTTATTATCATGTAAGATTAATTTTGCCTGAATCATTAACAGACTATTTAATGGAAATTGCGTGACGGAAAGATCGATCGATCTACCACCTAATAGCATGCCAATTTTAGTTTGATGTTCATTTTTTTGACCGTGATAACCATTCCATACTCCAATTGTTTGCGCCATAAGTTCAATAGCATAATAATTCGGTAAAGCAAATTGATCATTGAGGAATGGTGCTAAAATACTTTGGCGGCTCACTTCAACACTACAAATGCACTGTTCATTATCGATCAAATGTACATTTTGTATCATGACCATTGGCGTATCATGCGGTAAATAGTGTTTTGCTAATTCGTATTCCATTATTTTTTACCAATAATTAAAGAAACATTATTACCACCAAATGCAAATGAGTTTGACATTATAATTGGTTTTTCAAGTTTCATAGATTGTGTCACCATGGCGATGTTATCTAATTGCGGATCAAACGGTGAAACCGAGAAATTCTGTTGGGGTAACGGGATATTTTGCTCTATTAATAAATAACTGATCGCTAATTCGGTTGCAGCTGCTGTTCCAAGGGTATGACCGGTGAGATGTTTAGTGGAACTACATGGTGTATTATATGGGGCAAATAAACGATAAACTGCTTTACTTTCAGCTTGATCATTTAACGGTGTTGCCGTGCCATGTAAATTAATATAGCCAATATCGCTTGCGGTCAGTTGGGCATCTGTTAAAGCCATTGCCATTGCTTTTTGTGCGCCAATACCTTCCGGATGAGGCGCCGAAATATGATGCGCATCGGAAGACTCGCCAATACCTAATATCGCTATTTCACTGTTTTGCTCCTTAGTCAGTACAAATAGGGCGCCTGCCTCTCCGATATTAATACCACAGCGATGTTGTGCAAAAGGCGTGCAAGGTTTATCTGATAGTGATTCTAAAGCATGAAATCCATTAATTGGCATTCTACTTAAACTATCTGCGCCACCAACAATGGCAGCATCAACAAGACCACTTTCAATCAGACGTTTGCCACTTATTATTGCTCGGGCACTGGATGTACATGCTGTTGAAATAGTGTAAGCTGGACCTTGTAGGTGTAATAAGGTACTTAAGAAACAAGATGGATCACCTAATTCTTGCTGATTATAATAGTAATTTCCCGGTAACTGGCCTGATTGCAAATAATGTTTGATAGCTAAATCACCTTCATGGATACCCGAAGTACTTGTGCCTAAAATTACCGCAATTCTTTGTTTACCGTATTTTGCAATAATCTGTTGTATCTGTGACTCAATTTGAAGGTAGCTGGCATAGATTAATTGATTATTTCGGCTATTATATGCCGCTAAATGATGGGGAATTGTTGGTAATGGTGTTTTAACTTTGCCAAACCAAGTCCTTTTATTGTGTAATAACCAACCGTTATTTTCCTCTAAATAATGAGTAGCATTGTAATATTTAGCTAAATTTTGACTAATTTGCGTCATATTACTGCCTAAAGAGTTGATCGCTCCTAACGCGGTGATATAAACCATTATAACTACTCCATACTGCTAATTGCGATTTGATACCCAAAAATATGATGTTTGATATTTGTTGGTTTACGGATTTGCGATGAAGGTGGCTGACGATATTTGATCTCAATCACTGTTTGTTGCTGCTCATCAATCAGTAAACGCTGCTCGGTGGTGTCAATTAATTGCCAACCTTTGGGTAATAAAGGTTGCCACTGCTCTATAGGTAGAATGCTGAACATAATGTCAGATAAAATTTGAGACGCGGATGGTAGCTCCTTAATAAAAATATTTTGTTCAGTCGTAATTACTTTACCATAGTAGTCAATTTTAAATAGACGAATGCCTAGTGTTGATAAACCAACTACACTTAATGCATCATTTTGTGCATCAATCATTGTGATTAATGAATGCTGTTGACCGTTATAACTAAATGTCAGTAATTGTTGATCATGATAAACTTGGTCGAAATGAGGGGCTGGTAAATTCACTTTAACCCCTTTGGTTAACCAAGTTTCGGGACTGATAGGTTTGTTGGCACATGAGCAGAGTAATAATGTTATAAAGCACATTAGCCAATATTGAATTCTTTTCATTTTGCTACCTAATTATTTGATTATTATTTATTTTGATTAATTAGTGTTGTTTATTTTGCGGTTGGCAAATTGGCGCAAATAAGTATGCTGTAAAAATGCCACCAGTGAGTACTAAACCAAAACCAACGATAGCGTTAGTATGGCTTAATACTAACAAACCAAACGATAGCAAGGTGGTTAATGCTGCCATCGATACAGCTAATAATGCGCCAGTTGTTTGGCTCTTGGTATTGCTTAAGAATAAACTATAATCAATACCAATACCAATAACTAAAATTAATGCTAACATCGAAAATAGATTAAGTGATTGCTGAGTTATGCCGAGGATAGCCAATGAGGCACCAATCGATAATAAGGTCGGTAACGTGCTTTTAATGGCCATAAACAAACCATTATTACGATTCCGATATATAAAAGTAGCACAAATTATGATAATGGCAAAAACCAATAATTCACTTAAATGAATACGATAATGCGTAAACATATCATTAAATTCTTGTCGTCGATCTAACCACTGCACTCCTGATATTCCAGAAGATAAGTCACTTAACTTGGTTATGTTTTTAATATCACTAATCGGTATTAATGTTGCACTTTGCCCGTCAGTTAAACTAAGCCAGAGTAAATTGCGTCCTTCACTGATTGAACTATTTAGCCATTGTTGTGGGGTCATAAGCGCTAATTCATTGAGATTTAGACGACTATTCTCAGGCGTTAAACCCATATCTTCTAACCCGTCTATAATAGCAGGTGCATATTGTTTGATAGTATCAATATTCTGTTGTTGTTGCTGGAGTGAGAATAAATTTATCGTTTGATATGAGCCGATTAATCCATCTTGTTTGGCCTGATTTAGTATTGGGATGAATGCTTCGAGTCGTTGTAAAGTTTGTTCCGGGGTTTGGCCGTAGACAACAAACCATTTTTGATCATGACTTTGCTTTGTTATAGCTATAATTTTTTGTTCCTGTTGATATAAATCGGTAGGTAATGTTTGTAACTGTCCGATATCATCATCAATTTTTAATTGTGTGAGCCCTATGGCAATAAAAGTAGTCATCATTAATGTCATTATTATTTGCATGCTGTTTTTTTGCCATAATGTTAACCAACCCGTTAAATAACGTTCGCCAATATTTAATCTTACCGGCAAATTATTAACGAGAAATGGGTACCAGCATATAACGGTAAAAAAAGCTCCCATTAAACCAAAAATCGCAAAGGTTGCTAATTGTTTTAATCCCGGGAAGGGCGTAAACAACAAAATAACGTAAGCAATTAAGCTAGTCGTCAGAGCAATTATTAAGGTATAAAGGAGATTGTTAAGACTTTGCCACGCGGTTTCTTGATTCCCATGTAACATACGCTCGGTTAAATAATGTAGGGCATAATCAATCGCAATCCCAATAATACTGGTACTCATAACGAGGGTAATAATATGTATTTCACCAAATAGCGCTACTACGGCAACTATTCCACAAAGAATACCAATCGAAATCGACAGAAGTGTCAATAAAATAGGACGTATAGAACGGAAAATGACTAAAATGAGGATTACAATGCCGAGAATCGACAGACTACCAATCGTTGAGATATCATTTTTGGCTTGAGAACTGGCATAATCACTATAGAACAATACGCCTCGTTTGATAATTTCTGTATCTGGCCATTGTTGTTTAAGTAACAGCGTTAATTCATCGAGTTGTTTAATAATCTGCTGTGATTGCTGCATATTAAATGAGGAACCTTGCAGTTGAGCATAGATCATATACCAAGTATTATTTTGTTCATCTTTAGCTGTCAGCCAATGATTATTAACGGTTAAATTACCGCTATGACTAAGTTGATTTAATTGTGTTGAACGTGTTATGAGCAATGGATCATGATTAAGTTCATTCATGGTTAAGCCACTAAATGGCGAATAAAGTTGACTTAATATCCAAGGTAAATGTGTGCCATTTTTTATCTTTGTTAGGGTATCAGTATCGATAAGTTGATAACGATATTGATACGCTGTTTTAGCCCATTCTTGCTGAAATTGTTGATCCATTAACCCATTGACTTTTTCAATAAATTTTTGCTGGGTTAAGTTGTCATACCACCATTTTACTGGTTCAAGGTCATCGGATAGTTTGGGTTTAATTAACCACACTAATTGCTTATCTAAGCGTTCTTGAAAACCTGTCATTAACTCTGCAGGAACAGCTGTATTTTGTGTTTGAGGTAATAATGATAGTACACTGGTATTAAGTTTACTTTTTGGCAGTAAATATATTGCCAATACTAATAGTCCAAGAACAATTAGCCCCCATAAAACAGCTGCTTTTTTCAAGGTATCACAATTAATCGAATAAATGTTTTTCATTTTCAGTTAAGGGTAATGTTTGATGATCAGTAAAAACAATCAATGTTTTATCGTTTTGCTTATCATCAATGGTAATTTGTAATAAATATTGGTCACCGATTAAGGTAATTTTATGAAAAATTTTATTTAAAGGAGCCATTTTCGGTATCAATATCAGTTGCCATTTTTGTGCATTATCAGAATCAGATAAGTTCAGTTGAAAATTTTTTTCAAGGGTAATTTTATCAGCATTAAAAATTGCGGCTAATAAGGTATTAAATTGAAATAATTGTGGCTGTTCATCCGCTCTGATAATTTGTGGTGGTTGTTGACCAATGATTTGTTGCATACGTTGATCATTCATTTTTAGCGTCAAGGCAAATGGAGTCAACTGTTGCCACCATAATCCATGGTGTTGTGATATGATCATTCGCCCCGTTGAATGTAAGGGCTTGTTCATACCTTGAATATATCTATCTTGTGTGAAATTAGCACGCGTAACCGGATATTGACTAAATTTTTGTTGTAATTCATCCAGCGTTATGGCCTGACCATTACTGACAAAAAATATCGAAGGAAGAATAAAACAGAGTATCAGGAAATTTTTCATGTGATTAATCCAAAACGTTCTAAAAAGATTGGTGGCGTAACAAAACTCATCTCTTTATTCACGGCATTAACGGCAACTTGAATGGTATATCCAGTGGTCGTTTTTTTACCTGTTATAGCGTCTCTTACTATATAATTTAATTTTATACGATTTTCATATTCGGCTAATTGCACGGTTATTTGCAGGGTCTGTTCTGCTATGGTGGCAACAACGTATTTAACGCGAGTATCGATAATGGGCCAAACATAGCCGGAATCAAGCATCTCTTTGTAACCATAATTAAATTTTTTAAACAAAGCTTCACGGGCCTTCTCAAAAAACTTTAAATAATTACCATGCCAGACAACGCCCATGGCATCAGTATCATGAAATGAAGTGATGACTTCGATTGTGGCACTGTGAATTGTATTATTTATCATAATTATTATCTTTTTTTGTCAGTTGTGTGGGCTTAGTATAGTGCCAAAAGTCATAAAAATTAAACCAATCAAGTGGCGACATTAAACAGTAATATTCTAAACGTGTAGCATAACGCTGTACGGTAGCTTGTAAGATTTGCTGTCGTTCTTTACGTGGTAAGCGTAATTGTTCACTAAAATGTTCAAAATAGAATTGATAACGTCCGTTTGGTTTTAATCCCCAAACAAGGTAAACAGGAACACCTAGCGCCGATGATAGAATAAATGGACCTTTGGGAAAAGGTGCTGGTTGGCCCAAAAAATTGGCCCATATGATGGCATCATCGTCGGTTCGTTGATGAGGATTAGTTGACGTTCTGTCGCCCATAATGGCGACCCATTCACCGCGATCTAATTTTTCTTTAAGCAGTATTGCGCTATTAGCATTAAGTGTATCGACTTGAATTAAATTAATGGTTGCTTTAGGATTTATCGTAGCAAGAATCTGATTAAATCGTGTCGCATGGCGCGTAAACACTAAGGCATTAATCGTGACGTGGTGGGATAGATTGGCAATAGCTCGACACATTTCTAAATCACCAAGATGTGATCCCAATAAAATAATGCCTTGTCGTTTTTCTATAACCTCTAAACACAGGGCTTTATGTGGATAATAGAGATCATTGATGGTGATATCACCTTGCCAACTGGCTAATTTATCAATTAACGATTCACCAAATCGATAGAAATGTTGAAAAGTAGTCAATTTATTTTTATTAACCAGAGGAACAGATGGATACTGTTGTTTAATTAATTGTAAATAAGCCTTGGAAGCTTTACGCTGTGTTGTGCCAGTTAACCAAAAATATAGAATGACTGGAAGCATAATCAATTGTGCTATTTTACGCCCCAAAATACGATACGCAGTTAAAATAAACTTTATGCCCCACAACCCCTTACGTTCATTGACTTGTGACCAATGTTGTTGTGGCATTTGTTGGGAATTATCTCTTTTTATCAAAGCATAAGCACGCGGCAACATACCGAAAAAAAGTTTGGTATGCATCCAAGAAATGAGTAAGTTATCTTTAACGGCCCTGAAGTGTGATAGCCCATCTGCGGGATAAATCACGTTTGTTGGGATAAAAATTACCTCAGCACCATCCCAATACAATCTCACCATAATTTCGGTATCAAAATTCATTCGATTACCGATATTATTTTTATTCATTATTTGCATGGTTTGTTCAAGTGGATAAATTCTAAATCCACACATACTATCTTGAATTGTAAAAGATAATGTTTCTATCCAGACCCAAAAATGCGTGATATAACGTGCGATTAAGCGATGTTTAGGTACCGAATCATCATAAACCGGTTTACCGGAAATAAGAGCCTTTGGATGACACAATGATTGGTCAATCAGCTTAGCAATATCATGACTATTATGTTGTCCATCCGCATCGATTTGAATAGCATGGCTATAACCTTGCGAATAGGCTAATTTCATTCCAGTCATTACTGCAACACCTTTACCTTGATTCGTTGGTAAACGATGTAGGGTAACCCAAGTAAATTGTTGACTGATATTTTTTAGCATTTCCGCTTTATCAATATCGCTACCATCATCAATAATAAAACAGTGTAGTTGATAATGTGCGAGTTGCTGTAGCACGTTAAAAATCTTATAGCTATGATTAAAGCATGGAATGACGAAACAGTACTGAGTTAAATGATCAGTATTTTCACTATCTATTGGCATAGTTTTATTTTCCCGCTACTAGCTGTTTTATTGGCAACTGTATATGTAAATTGTAATTTGTTGAATTCTTTGAGCCAGTTGATGTGTAAAATTAACGTGTCATTGGGTAGTATAGGCATTTGAAATTTTATGATTTCAAGCGATTGAATATTAAATTTTTGGGCAAATAGGATTTCACTATAATGTATCACCCAATTTAATTGTACTACGCCAGGTAATAACGGTTGTGTAGGAAAATGACCATTAAACCAAAAAAGATCATTTGGAACTATGAGTTCAAGCTCAGCGGTATTGTCATTCACAGAAATATTAAGTTCTTTGGGTAATTTTTTCATTATTAACTCAGGATTTTCGAATAGGGCTTTTATTTCAATATAGGTGGATTTGCCCTGCTGGTTAACTGGCAGTTGTTTAACAAAACGCCATTTTTTGGGCACAGTTACCAGAGATAATTTATCTTTTAATCGTTGGCGAAAATATTGGGTCAATTGGAAATGACCCAGTTGTTGCAGTTTTTCTTGACCTATTTGAGATAAGATTATAGCCGCAGCTAAGATAGTTCGATTTTTCTGTTCAAGAGGGATAATTGTTGCATGGGTGATCTCGTTAAGTATTTCAAGCTGTTGTTCTATATACGTTAGAGATACTCTTTTTTCTGAGATTTTTACAATTTTATCTGTCCGTCCCTGAAGATAGAAATGTTGATCGTCAATGATTGCAACTTTATCATTAAGTATTTCCGGTTGTGTAATTAGCGGTGAGTGTAACACGACTTGCTCATTTTCATGATGTGATGTTAATTTCATAGGAGCAAATAACTGCCATGGCGTTTCACTTTGATATTGGCTACGTGTGGCAATTATGCCAGTTTCAGTCGAACCATAGATTTCATTAGGTAAACGATTAAAGCATTTTAAACAAAGGTTTGCCGTCTGAAATGTCAGTAATCCACCCGCTGATATGACTTTGTTACAGCTAATTGGAGCAATATTGGCATCCAGCATTTTAAGAATAGATGGTGTTGTAATATACAGAATATTCCGGTAACGATAACTAGCCAATTGTTCTTGATAACTGATGGTTTCACAAATAAAAGGTGCTTGATTCATCAACGCCAAGACAATTTTAAACGTTAAGCCATACATATGTTCATGACTTACCGAAGCAATAAAGACTAAATCGGATAATGGGGTAAACTGGTTGGTTAAGATTTGACTTTCTGTTTCCAATTGGGCGATGGTTTTGCTAACAGGCTTGGGTAATCCAGTAGAACCTGACGTGAATATGGTTAAACTATCTGACACAAATGTTGCCGGTAGTATTGATGGCAAATTATCAATAACGGTATCGGTATTTAAATGGTGAATATTAATCAGATGATCTGGCGTTAACGGCACACATTCTGAAGTAAGGTGGTCAGTGATTAACGCTTGGTAAAAAGACGTCATCTCTTTCTGTCTTGGATTCAGTAATACAGGTTGCTTACCTGCATAAAGTATGGCAAACAAACTAACCACAAAATAAAAACTATCTTGCATAGCAATCGCCCAATGTGTTGCCGGCGATAATTTAATTTGTTGATATAATGAAGCAATATACTTCTTAAAATCAATAGCATACAAGGCTTGATGTTGGCGAATAGCAATCACATCATTATCATCACGATCTATTTGTTCTACTAGTGGTATTAATTGCGATATTTTTGGCGAAGTAACCATTCTCCCCCCATACATAATCCAATTAAACAGTAACTGATAGCACCGTTATATAATGTCCACCACTGTAAATCATCGATTAAGCAAGTAAATAAAGAAATTGAGCCATTAAATACAAAAAAATAACACCAAAAAATCGTAACGTTGCGAGTATAGTGTATTTGAGCTGTTGATAGATTATGATGCTTTATTCTGGCAAAGCGTTCGATGATAGTCGGTGTATGTTTTAAAGAATAGGCAAATATTGTCAATAAAATACTGTTTACCATAACCGGATAATAAAGTAATAATTGATATTCTGACAATAACCAGCTGACACTAGCTAAAAACAACCCGACAAACGGCATGATTTTACTAAACCAGTATAGTTGTGAATTCATTGCCGGTAATGTTAATAAACGTAATATAAATATAATGAACAGACCTAAAATGGCTAAGTTTAAGTGACCATGATGTAATGAAAAAAAGATGATAAAAGGGTAACCGATTAATAAAATATTAATCATTATTTTTATGATTGCCATTAACTTAGTCATACTTGCAAGTTTGAAAAAATGCGTCTTAACCATTTACCAATTTATCAACAGAATCAACAACGTCTTGAACAGTCCTGACCGATTTAAAAGTTTCTGGATCGACTTTTTTACCGATCTTTTTTTGTAGATGAACAACCAGATCAACCGCATCAATGCTATCTAAATCTAGTTCCTCAAACAATTTGGATTCAGGTTTAATATCATCCGGTGATAGTTCAAATAGTTTTACTAAAGCTGATTGAATTTCATTAAAAATTTGTTGTTTATCCATTGAGTAAATTCCTTTATTAATGTTGTTGGGAAGCGACAAAATCAGCTAATGTTTTTACTGAATAAAAGATGTGTTTAGTTTCCTCATTTTCGGCTGAGAGTACAATACCATAACGATTCTTGATAGCTAATCCTAATTCTAAAGCATCAATAGAATCTAAACCTAAACCATCGCCAAACAAGGCCATATCGGTATCAATATCATCAGGGGTGATTTCTTCTAGATTTAGAACGTCAATGATAAGTTGCTTTATTTCTTCTTGTAATTGAGTCATGTATTTTCCTTGTATTTATTGTTTTATCTTTGCTATGTCATTTTATTTAGGACTTAGTTTTAATGTTAAGTCATAAGTTAATTCTCTTGCTGAAAGAGCAAGATTTTCACTTAGATAATTACTAATAGGGATTTTTTCCCCTACTGTAATATTAAACACAGGCTTTTTTAATGGCACATCATACCATTTCTGTTGTTTAATGAGGAATGGCGGCCAACATTCTATGTTAATAATCCTAATGTCAGCCTGACAGCGTAATGCAATATTCGCCGCACCTCTTTGAAGTTTAATTTTCTCATTAGGTATACTACGTGTCCCTTCAGGAAATATTAAAATCCGGCCATCTGTTGTTAATGTTTGTTGGCAATGAGGTAGCATCCTGCTTGCCTCAGTATTGGGAATATAATCCGCTGTTTTAATAATGCCACCGATAAAAAAATTTTTTAATAGTGATTCCTTGACCATGCAGTCACAACGCGGCATAACTGATGCCAATAACACAAAATCTAATAACGAGGGATGATTTGCTACCACTAAACAGTGTTTGTCCTGTTTGAGTTTGTCTAACCCATTGAATTGGTAGCTAATAATTCCCAGTAATTTAACTATCCATAAAAAAAGCTTAAAACTTAAACTAATACTATATTGGGCAATAATTGCACGTTGGGTTTTATTCCAAACGAATATTCTGAGTAAGTTAAACCATATCAGCCACAAAAAAAATAATCCACCTAACCCAAATAAGCTAAAACCAATTGCCGTAGCAATGATTCGCCAAAATTGATTAATTTTGATTAGTAATCTTTTTATCGTTAGTTTATCGTCCATAACCAGTGTTGTTTATTTCCTTCTAGATAAAAAGAGGATTGCTTATTTAAATAACCATGCAAAAAAGCGAGTGATTGCGGATAACCGGATTGATAGGGGACAACTTCATTGGCAAGATTAACCAAAGATTCCGCTTCGCACGTATTACCTTGTGATATGATGAAACCTGTAGCATAAGCGGGCACGGTAACCGTAATTTGGGAATGATAGCAATCAGGAATCGCACCATCAAAATCAATTAATAAAATACGTTTGAAACCTTGTGTTATTAGCGATATCGCCTCAATTAATCCTTGATGAAATCCATCTTGTCCAGCAGAAATTGAACTAATCGGGATCGCTTGTTTTGCAATAATTGATAATAATCCAGCAGCGGTGTTATGTACCGATAAAGCGAAGTCAGTTGGGGAAATATCTTGATTATGATTTAATGTATCAAGAATTTTGTAGGTTCTTTCCAATTCGCCATGACGACTGATAAAAATAGCAAAATCAACTTGGGTTTCTTTAATTAATTCTAATCCAACTTCAACAGCAAGCCGAGAAGGAATACTCATCCTGCGTGCTTGTAAGAGTGGTAATTTAGTCAATTTAGGTAAGGGTAAATGCCAATCATGGTTTTGCTTATTTGACCATGCAAGCCATTGAGCCTGATTTAATAAACCAGAAGATATCGCAAACCAATTTTCAATTGAAAAAGAAAGTTTCATGCCATTATTTTTATTATTTTACAACAATCATAAAAGATTAAATATTATATCGTTGATTAAATGATTTCCAAAATAAAAAATTTGAAAGTGCTATTTTAAATTAATCAATCTCTAACCAATTACCCTTTTTAATTTTTTTAACTTAATAAACTTACGATAATTAATAACTTTACAATTATAGCACAATTAATTATTTGGGTTTTGAAATTAAACCCATTATAATGCGCTAATTCAAACCCTAAATAGACTATAAATAGCAATCTCTTATTCTTGTTATCAAGGATCCTAATAATAATTAAAATTAAAAAGGAAGATTAGTGGATACAAAACAACCAAAAAAATATAGATATGACAAAGAGATTTATACAGCATTAGATGCCATTACCGAAGCCCAGAAAATTGCGTTTTCTCCTATTTTATTTCAAGCTGTATTATGTTTGCGAAATAAAGGTATATTAGCTTATTTGGATCAATTTCATCAGCAAGGGGTTAAAATAGAGCAAATATGTGAAAATATTGCATTATCACCCTACGCAATTCAATTATTGCTCGATGTTGCATTAAGTATGCATATTGTTTATTTACACAATGATCATTATATTTTGGCAAAAATCGGCCATTATTTGTTACATGATAAAATGACCAATGTTAATATAGATTTCACTCAAGATGTGTGCTACGAAGGAATGCAATATCTTGAGCAAGCGCTAGTAGAAGGCAAGCCTTCAGGTTTACAAGTATTTGGCGATTGGCAAAGTATTTATCCATACTTAAGTCAATTGCCAACTAAAGCGAAAAAAAGTTGGTTTGAATTCGATCATTTCTATTCTGATAGTTCATTTCCTGATGCATTTAAACAAATTAAATCACTTAATCCGCAACATATTTATGATGTTGGTGGTAATACCGGTAAATGGGCTTTATTTTGTGCTAATCAAGATCCTAATATCCAAATTACACTACTAGATTTACCGCAACAAATTAAGCTAGCACAAGAAAACATTCAGGCAGCGGGATTTGCGTCTCGTATTACAGGTTATCCGGTTAATTTATTGTCGGCGGAGTCATTACCTAATCAAGCTGATTTATGGTGGATGAGTCAATTTCTCGATTGTTTTAGCGAAGCACAAATTATCGCAATTTTGTCACTGATTCACGCTAGCATGAAAAATGACGCAGTTGTCTGTATTATGGAAATGTTTTGGGATCGACAACCTTTCGAAGCAGGAGCATTAAGTTTGAATGCTTCATCACTTTATTTTACTTGCTTTGCTAATGGAAATAGCCGTTTTTATCATTCTAAAACATTTTACCAATGCTTGAATAAAGCGGGTTTTCATGTTGAACAAGATATTGATGGTCTAGGTTTAGGTCATACCTTACTTATTTGTAAAAAACGTTAAACTAATAATATATCAAGGAGTAACAGATGAAGTTTTGGAAAATCATATTATCAGCTGTTTTAGCTATATCTTTATTTGGTTGTGCGGGAAAATACCAAGAACCACAAGACTACAATACTGCATTAACTGGCTTAACCAAAGAGCAAGTAAAACAATCCATTTTAGCAGCTGCAACAAAAGGTCAACGTGCTTTTGGTTCATGGAATATGCATGCTATTAATAAAAATACTATTGAAGCATCACTCTATAATCGAGGCTATAATGTTACCGTTAATATAATCTATTCTGAAAAAGGTTATACGATTAAATATGCTTCTACCAGCGAAAATTTAAAAGGACCAAATGGTAAAGTGCATCGCAATTATCAACGTTGGGTCGCAAATTTGGATCAGAAAATTCAACAGAACGCTTTTATGCAGAAACAATAACAACTTGATTATGTTTAATGATCAATTAAATACTTGCAATACCCTCATAAGAGGGTATTTTTGCATAGATGATACGCATAATATCCCCTCTTAATAGACCTTACTATTGCATTAATCTAATCGTCTTTTCCCGTTATGATAATGGCAATTTTGACGAATCTGGTATCAATTTTTTACAACAGTTTTTACATAAACTCACCTAATCGATGCTAAAATAGTGTGACATACCATAATTGAAAAATTTCTATTGTGGGTTAATGATTTCAGTCTAATAAAATAACCTCATTAAAATGAAGTTAATAACAATAATTCAGCAAGGTTTTATGGTGAATTTAAACATAATAGCGTTGCGCAAGCTTGTGATAGAGCACATTGTGCTTGAAGCCAGCAAAACAGTGTATGCGAATGTAACAACGCTGCCGATTAACTCACTCTGTTGAATTTAACTTATGAAGAAAAATCATTGATAATAAAAGCTTTAATCATAGTGTACAGCTAATTTAAGCGTAAGCAATAGTTTCATCAAATTGATCATAAATACAAAGCATTGGTATGTTATTCCGACGGTCTGTACACCACATTCAGACATTGTCATAGATAGTATGGAATAGGATAATACATTCGCTAATCAGGTAAAGTGGGGATAATACACTGACAGAGTGTTATTTGATCGTCTGCAAACTAGATGGAAAAGCAAGGTTTGTTAAGCCAGTTTGGCAAAAAGTCTGTTATAAACGCTTATTAATTCGATGCTGATGTGCAAATAATTTTAATGCTGTTTAACCAATGGTTATTATCGAATAATCTAAATTCGTATCTTAAAAATCTGATCAATTGCATATTTATTTTAAATGGGTGACTATTTTTTGCACAATAAAATGCATTATAAATAATCTTTTTAGATAATCTTCACCATTAATCTTAACCGTTAACCTTATAAATAATAAAAATTTAATCAAAAATCGCATAAAAAATAATTCATTTTAGTATAAATTTTGATACGTCAATACGGTTGTTGATATGGCTACTCTTATATATACTCGTCATCGTAAAGTTAACAATTGAATTTACTAAGAGGAATAATTATGTCAAATAGCTATCAAAATGAAGTTCCCGCTTCACGTGTTAATATTCAACTAGACCTTCATACCGGTGGGGCTCAAAAGAAGGTTGAATTACCCTTAAAAATTCTTGCTATGGGAAATTACAGTCATGGTAAGGATACTCGTCCACTTATTGAGAGACAGAAAGTATCAATCAATAAAAATAATTTTGATGCCGTTTTAAAAGAATTAAATCCTCAAGCAACGATTTCAGTTCAGGATACGCTTGCCGGTGACAATTCTGAAGTTAACGTTAATCTCGATTTTCAATCGATGAATGATTTTAAGCCAGAACAAGTCGCTAAAAAAATTCCCCAACTACGTTCACTGCTGGCTATGCGCAACCTGTTGAGAGATCTCAAATCTAACTTGATGGATAATGCAACATTTCGTCATGAGTTGGAAAAAATCGTTAAAGATGAACAACTTTCAGATGAACTTCGCGCAGAATTAAATGCCATTGTTGCCCAAAATACTCAAGAATAAATTTAGCAGTCGTAATTGTGCTGTAATTAACTAATTTGCAAGAAAAGCTGATGATCAAAATTGGATCATGATAAAAGGAATAGAACTATGTCAGAACAAAAAGTAGAACAATCAGTTCAAACGGTGACACAAGACGCCAGTGGCGTATATCAATCCTTGTTTAATAAAATTAATTTAAATCCGATCGATAAAGCACAGGATATGGATAAGTATGAAGACAATGATACTTTATCGGAATCTTCACCCAATGAACGCGTGACAATGGCGGTCAATATTTTACTAAAAATGATTCAAGATTCTTCACAAAAAATTGAAAAATTAGACAAGCATCTTCTAGATTATCATATTAGTCAAATTGACCAAAAATTAAGTCGGCAACTCGATGCCATTATGCATCATCCTGTTTTTCAAGAAATCGAAGCAACATGGCGTGGCTTAAAATTTTTAGTTGACCGTACTGACTTCCGTCGTAATGTAAAAATTGAATTATTAGACGTATCAAAAGATGACTTGCGTCAAGATTTTGAAGATGCGCCAGAAATTAACCAAACCGGTTTTTATCGTCATACTTACATTCAAGAATATGATACGCCGGGTGGTGAACCACTTGGTGTGACAATTTCTAATTATGAATTTGATCGTGGTCCACAAGATATTGCTCTATTACGAAACGTATCAAAAGTCGCTGCGGCAGCGCATATGCCATTTATTGCATCGGTTGGTCCAAAATTCTTCGGTAAGAAAAATATGGATGAAGTGGCTGCAATTAAAGACATCGCTAACTACTTTGATCGTGCAGAATACACCAAATGGAATAGTTTTAGAGAAACCGATGATTCACGTTATATTGGTTTAACCTTGCCAAGAGTATTGGCGCGTTTACCATATGGGCCAGAAACTGTGCCGGTGCGTAGCTTTAACTATGTTGAAGATGTTAAAGGTCCTGATCATGACCGTTATTTATGGGCAAATGCATCATTTGCTTTTGCTGCCAATATGGTACAAAGCTTTGTTAGCAATGGTTGGTGTGTACAAATTCGTGGTCCTCAAGCTGGTGGTTTAGTTGAAGATCTGCCAATTCATTTATATGATCTCGGTACGGGTAATCAAGTTAAAATTCCAACCGAAGTGTTAATTCCTGAAACCCGAGAGTTTGAGTTTGCTAATCTTGGCTTTATTCCACTATCTTTTTATAAAAACCGTGATTATGCTTGCTTCTTCTCTGCTAACTCGGCACAAAAACCAGCGATATATGATACCAAAGAAGCGACAGCGAATAGCCGTATTAATTCACGTTTACCTTACATTTTCTTACTTTCACGTATTGCTCATTATCTTAAAGTGATACAACGTGAAAATATTGGTGCAACTAAAGATCGCCGAGTTCTTGAACTGGAACTTAATAAATGGATTAATAACTTGGTGACAGAAATGACAGATCCAAGCGATGAAGTGCAAGCTTCTCATCCATTACGTCAAGCACAAGTTATTGTTGAAGATATAGAGGATAACCCAGGCTTCTTCAGAGTCAAAACATTCTTGGTGCCACATTTCCAAATCGAGGGAATGGATATTAATTTATCAATGGTATCACAAATGCCTAAAGCAAAAGCTTAAGCATTGAGAACAATGCTATGTTAAATGCAGAAATAAACTTTTGAGTTCGCCACCTCACCGGTCTAATAAGGTCAGTGAGGTGAGTTAAAAAGCCTATTTTTAAATTTTATATTTAAATTTGTTTATGACTGTCA
Organism: Frischella sp. Ac48; assembly: GCF_019641635.1. NCBI lineage: Bacteria > Pseudomonadati > Pseudomonadota > Gammaproteobacteria > Orbales > Orbaceae > Frischella > Frischella sp. Ac48. The sequence goes on along the minus strand of NZ_JAETXP010000014.1, from coordinate 15,177 downwards.
AACAGGTATGAGATTTATAAGTTAATAATATCGTTCGCATCATTATAAATGCGTGCTACTAAATGATTCTTAATAAAGTGAGAACGGCTTTTAGTATTGCATAAAACGATCACATAAGTGGAGCTTAACAAAATAATGAAAATATATCGCCCGCTATGGAATGAAGGTGTATTTTTAACACCTGAACAATTTCAACAACAAACATTGTGGGAATCTTATAATAAACAACAATTAGCTAAACTGTACCTTGCAAATCCTTGGGGGATTGACCGTCTGCAAATTGATCAACAAATGTTGTTAGTTGATCGCCTTAGTGTAGAAACATTGAGCATGCGTTTTACAGATGGAGTACTTATTGATACTGATGTTTCAGATAACATTCCTATGGTTAGAAATTTAGCCTCAGAGGTTCCGGTAGCTGTTGATGAAGTTAAAGTTTATATTGGATTACCATTACTTAATGCGAATGGTGAAAATTGTGCTTATGATGAAAAGCTCATTGAAAAACCAACCCGATTCCGTCAAGAATGGGTGGAAGTTTCAGATTTACTCGGCAGCGGTCAAGAAACCATAGCGGTTGAACGATGTGCCTTAAGCTTTTTATTTGATTTTGAAGATCATAGTGAATACCTCACTTGTCCGATAGCGGTGTTAAAACGCGATTTAAATGGTCGATTTGTGTTAGATAATCAATATCTGCCACCAGTATTAAATTTACATCAACAAAACAGTACGTTACTTAAAGAATTAGAATTATTATGTATTCAAGTTCAAGCTAAACGCCAACGTTTAATGGGAATGCGCCATGAACGTAATCAACAAATGGCCGAATTTGCAGTTGCTGATGTGTCTTTATTCTGGTTACTTAATGCGTTAAATACTTTTGAACCCCAACTGAAATTTTTGCGCGATAACCCATCGTTACATCCAGAAAATTTATATCAAAAATTGGTCGCTTTTACTGGTGCGTTATTAACCTTCTCTCTGGAACATGATGTGGATGGTATTCCTGCTTATCAACACGATAATTTAAATGCCGTATTTCCTCCACTTTTTGAATTAGTGCGAAATTTGCTCGAAAAAAGTTTACCTTCACGTGTTATTAAAATTGATTTGGTACATGATAAAGATACTTTCTGGACAGGTCGCTTACATGATGCACGTTTAGTTGAAGAAGCTGATTTTTATTTATCTGTTCGATCCAGTATGCCTGGTCACCAACTTCAATCACAGTTTCCGATTTTATGTAAGGCTGGTGCACCGGATGATGTAAGACAAATTATTCACTCTGCACTATCAGGAATACCGATTAAAGCATTAAGTCACGTTCCGGCAGCGATACCGATGCGTTTAGAAAATCAGTATTTTGCATTAGATCTTTCACATGATTCAGCAAAAGCCATGTTATTGGCAAGATGTTGTGAGTTTTATATACCAAGATCGATACCCGATATTTCGTTAGAGCTTTTTGCGGTACTACGTACATAGGATTAGCATTATGAGTACTGAACAACAAAATATAGAAATTGATGAATTATTAAGAGAAACCGTTTTAACGGTAGTGCAACTAAAAGAAGGAACAGTAATTTCATCGGTTAGTAATCTTTATAAACAATGTAAACAACAAGTGATGATTCTACGTGAACAATTACATGCCGCGCATTTCAGTCAGGAGGTGATTGATGATATTAGTTATGCGCAATGTGCACTGTTGGATGAAACAGTACTGTTATGTAGTCAAAATAATAAACAAGCACAAAATTATGATGAATGGTTAGGTGCGCCATTACAAGTCGTATTTTTTAATACCAATAATGCTGGTCATGATCTCTTTGAAAAAATTCGCAATCGACTACGTGCCGACAAAAAAGAGTATTTAATCTTAAGCTGCTTTGATCGGGTATTAGGATTAGGGTTTCAAGGTTGTTATTTAAATCAGCCGCAAATGGAGCGCGAACATTTAATTATTGCCCTTAGAGAAGCTTTGCATTATCACGAGCCAGAACTTGAACATGCAATTATTGAACAAAACCGAAGTTTTCGCTATTTTGGGCGCAAAACCCTGCTGATGTTTTTTACCTTGCTGTCAATTGGATTGGTTATTGGTCTGTATTTTTTCTTAGATGATAGGCTCAATGCTCTTATTAAGCCATTAACTCAATAAAGGATAAGAGGTTAATAATGAACGATTATCCATGGCGTTTACAGATTATTTATAGTGTTATTCTAAGTTTAGTTTTACTATTGGTCTTCTTACCAATTGCAATTGGTTGGCAGATTATCGGTGTAATATTGATTTTAGGTGTAGCAAGTTTATTATTTTATCGCCAGCTCTCTTACCGAAAAAAATTAAATGCTTGCACTAAAAATATTGATTTCTTAACTCAAAAACTATCGTTATTACCGGCTAGGCAACGCTATCGGTTACCTATTTTGTTAGTGACCGGTAATTGCGCAAAACAATATTTTCCCGAGGATCTTACTTTAGCTGAGTCCAATATTATTATTTCATCAGAAGCGGTTTGGGTATATGTCGAAGAATATTCAGAGTTACCAATCGTTTTTGATTCACTAATAGCGCGTTGGCCAGATATGTTAGGCCGTATCGGTTTATTGTTGGCTATCACGCCTGAGTTAGAAAATAAACAGGGATTATTTACAGCTAAATTACAGTCATTCAGACAATCTTGGGTGGATACTTGTCGGATCGCTAAATATCAACTGCCAGTATATGTCTCAGCGCATATTGGTTTAAATAATATCCATTATCATGATGATGTGACATTACCTGTATATTGGTATCAAATTGTAGCGCGCCAAATTTACTTAATGGATGAGTATTTATCACCGATTGATAACTGGATAAATGATAAAAAACTTAACTCACAGGAACGTCAACAACGTTTATCGCTTCGTGCCATGTTGCAAGAATATGAGCAGTGGTTGAATGCGCATGTCTTAAGTGTATTGACAGATAATAAACAAACTATTGCTAAATGTGAACCAGAAGGGATAGCTATTTATCCATTAAATTCACATTTTATTCATGACAATTTATTCAGCCACACTATCAATCGACGGACAACACTTGATATTCCCAATCATTATTCGATTGCGGAAATTGTTACCCCACCAGATAGGTTGGTTAAATATATGCCGATTGCTTATCCATATTCGCCGAAGAGAAAAGCTATCTGCAATATGATAATGATCACTTCCTTATTTTTTATGGCGGGTCTCGGTGCTTCTTATTGGAATAATATCAAGTTAGCACAGCAGATTAACAATGATATTCAACATTATGATCTCATTGCCATGGATAGTTATGACGAAAAGTATAGAGCTTTAGCAATTTTGAAAGCAGATCGTCATTTACTGAATGACTACAATCAACAAGGCGTGCCGGTAAAATTAGGACTAGGGCTTTATCATGGTCAAGATTTACTGGTACCACTTAATCGTGCGATTGGTCGTTATGTTCCACCACCGCCACCCCCAGCACCGCCACCTGAACCAGAAAAAATTATCATTAAAGAAAAAGAGGTCGTTATTAAAGAATATCCTGTGATTCGGCTTGATAGTTTATCGTTATTTGAAAGTGGTAAAGCTTTGTTAAAACCTGAATCGACCAAAGTTTTAATCAATGCGCTTATGGAAATTAAAACCCAAATTAGACAAAACGATAATGCAGGTTGGTTAGTCTTAATTTCAGGGCATACCGATTCAACGGGTGATGCAAATAAAAACCAGCAGCTTTCATTAGAACGGGCTGCGGCAGTAAGGGATTGGATGATTAAAACCAGTGACATTCCGGAAACCTGTTTTGCTATACAAGGGTATGGCGCAAAAAAACCGTTGGTGAGTAATGATACTCCTGAACAACGTTCACAAAATCGACGGGTGGAAATAAATTTGGTTCCTCAAATAACAACATGTCAATTGCTAGATGAGAACTAAATATTAAGTAATTAACAATAACAATAAGGAGATAATACTATGGCAGTACCTGCATATATGTTTTTAAAAGATGATGGTGGTTCTGAAATTAAAGGTTCAGTGACAGTAGAAGGCCGTGAGGGGAGTGTTGAAGTTGTTGAATTTGATCATCAAGTTTACATTCCTACTGACGGTAATACTGGTAAATTAACTGGTACACGTGTACACAAAGCCCTTGAGTTTGTTAAAGAGGTTGATTCTTCATCACCTTATCTTTACAAAGCAGTAACCACCGGTCAAAACTTAAAATCTGTTGAAATTAAATGGTATCAAATTGATAACGCGGGTCAGGAAGTTGAATATTTCAATACTTTCATGGAAGGGGTAAAAGTTGTTTCTGTTAAACCAGAAATGCACAACATCAAAGATCCAACAAAAGAACAATACAATCACTTAGAGCGTGTTGAACTGCGTTATGAAAAAATTACTTGGACTTTCAAAGATGGCAACATCATTCACTCAGACAGCTGGGTAGAAAGCCGAAGTTAATTTACTAAAAATCAGATGTCATCATGGCAATGATGGCATCTTTAACTATTTAGTTTTATCAATGACAGCACTATTAAAATACAGACTAATTAATCAAATGTATTTAAACACCAAGACCTACTGACCGCAATAGCATCATGTTTACAGGGAAATTAAATACATTTGCTTAAGTAGTATCAAAGCAAAAACTGATTAGCGGATTTGTCGATGTGATAGTGTTTATAAAATTTTACCGCTATGACGCTAATCGTTAACACAATTTAAATAACAAAACATAATTATAATAAATTAAAAAGGAATCGCGATGATAACTGATCCATCTACACTATTACGACGACTCAATCCTTACTGTGCTAGAGCGTTAGAGTCTGCCGCTGGGCTATGCCAAACGCGCGCACATAGTGAGATCACATTAGCGCACTGGTTATTAAAATTACTTGAACAGGGTAATAGTGATATTACTATTATTGCACGTCACTATCAGCTAAACATGGATGGCATCTGGCAAGGATTGCTAAATTATCTTGATTCACTGCCACATAGCATTAATCAAAAGCCGAGTCTTTCAAGCTCATTAATGGAACTATTACAAGCTGCGTGGTTAAAAGCCTCTCTCGAAGATCATGAAGAACAGATCCGTTCTATCCATCTATTGCAAGCTTTACAAGAATCACCACAAAGTTTAAAAGCGCAGGATGCTTGGCAATTATTAAGCTTATCAGTGGTTGCTTTAAAACGTTTACGGCCAATGTTAGATGACAGTTCTGATGAAAACGTTCTGGCTCCCTTGGATAATCATCAACAAGTATCAGAAAATATTGAAAATGCGATTGCAACACAACCTGAAAATCATAAAGACACTCAAACCGCTTCAAAGGTTCAACCTTTGGTAGTTGAACAACAAAAACATCACCAAGCAGCGCTTAATCGTTTTTGTGAAAATATTACTGAAAAAGCTCATAGCGGAAAAATCGATCCTGTATTTGGTCGTGATAGTGAAATTCGCCAAATGATTGATATTTTATCCCGCCGTCGTAAAAACAATCCAATTTTAGTCGGTGAACCTGGCGTTGGTAAAACGGCATTAGTTGAAGGACTCGCCTTAAGAATTGTCGAAGGTAACGTGCCAACGAGTTTAAAAGATGTCACGATAATGACACTTGATTTAGGCTTATTACAAGCGGGTGCTGGCGTAAAGGGAGAATTTGAACAACGATTAAAAAACGTGATAGACGCTGTACAGCAATCACCAACACCGATTTTGTTGTTTATTGATGAAGCTCATACTATTATCGGTGCCGGTAATTCAGCTGGTGGCGCTGATGCGGCTAATTTATTAAAACCAGCTCTAGCGCGTGGTGAATTGCGTACGATTGCCGCAACGACATGGTCTGAATATAAACAATATTTTGAAAAAGATGCAGCACTAGAACGTCGTTTTCAGATGGTCAAAGTTGATGAACCGAATGATGATAATGCTTGCTTAATGTTACGTGGCCTAAAATCACGATATGCCAAGCATCATGGCGTACATATTTTAGATGAGGCCGTAAAAACCGCCGTCACACTTTCTCGCCGTTATATCAGTGGTCGACAACTGCCGGATAAAGCAGTGGATTTATTAGATACCGCATCAGCTCGAGTAAGAATGAGCTTAGATACCATCCCTGAGTCGATTACTAAACTTGAAGCAACTATCACCTCATTACAATTGGAACAGGCAGCATTGATTGCCGATCAGGCATTGGGTGAACAAGATCTACAACCCCGAGTGATAGAAATTGATGCACAAATTGCGTCGGTGACGAAAGTGCTTGCGAAAACTAAAGCGCAATTTGAACAAGAAAAAGCATGGGTAGAAAAACTGATAGAACTACGTGCTCAAGATAACGCACAAAATAAAAAAGTGATGAAACAAATCAGTGACGCTCAGCAACAACTGCATGAATTGCAAGCTAGTGCACCGCTGTTATCGCTTGATGTAGATAGTCGCACGGTTTCGACCGTCATAGCTGATTGGACAGGCGTGCCACTCGAAAGTTTGTTAAAAGATGAGCAAAGTCATCTATTACACATTGAGGACGATTTGCGTACACGCGTAGTCGGACAAGATGTCGCACTATCGGAACTGGCAAAACGTATTCGCGCAGCCAAAACCGGCTTAACAGCTGAAGATGCGCCACTGGGCGTATTTTTATTGGTTGGTCCATCAGGTGTTGGTAAAACCGAATGTGCGCTGGCACTTGCGGATACGTTATTTGGTGGTGAACAATCTTTAGTCACAATTAACATGTCGGAATATCAAGAAGCGCATACGGTATCACAACTGAAGGGCTCGCCACCCGGTTATGTTGGTTACGGACAAGGTGGCGTATTAACCGAAGCGGTGCGAAAACGACCATATAGTGTTGTGCTGCTGGATGAAGTTGAAAAAGCCCATCGTGATGTTCTTAATCTATTTTATCAAGTGTTTGATCGTGGGTTTATGCGTGATGGTGAAGGGCGTGAAATTGATTTTCGCAACACCCTTATTTTAATGACCTCCAATTTAGGCAGTGATCAATTGATGGCACTATTTGAGGAAATGCCAGATGCACCAATTGCCACACAGCAAGAGTTATTGCGCCCTATCATTCGTGAACATTTTCAACCCGCATTATTAGCTCGTTTCCAAACCGTTATCTTTACTCCATTAAGTGGAGATGCTATGCGACAAATTGTTGAAATGAAGTTAGCTAAAGTCGCAAAACGCCTCAATCAACATTATCACATTCAATTTAAGGTGGGTGATGCGCTTTATAAACAGTTAGTCGATGCCTGTTTATTACCGGATACCGGTGCGCGTAATATTGACAGTATTTTAAATCAGCAAATTTTACCAGCAGTGTCTAATCTATTGTTACTAAAACGTGATATCAATAGTCAAGTATTGTGTCTTGATTTTATTGATGGTGAGGGAATTGTATTAGAGTGGAAAATGGATACACAGCAATTAACGAGTAAACCTAAAGCAAAAAAAATATCATCGCCAACAAATAAAAAATCAACAAAAGGATCGTGATTTTACTCATTAGCCTAATATCAATTATTAGAGCATGGTACCAGAATATGGCGACAAAATATCAAGTTTTGTTGTGAAACCAAAATATGATGTAAAACCATAGATTTAACAGGAATACAGGAGTAACGCCGTGACTAAAGATATCAGTCAGGAACTGGAAAATTTTACTACAAAAATAACTCAACCAAATCATAACCGTTATAGTTTAAACATTACTGGACTGACGGCCCCTTTATCTGTTTTATCAGTGAAAGGTCACGAACAGATAGATGCACCATGGTATTATGAGGTGACGTTCACCAGTAATGATAAACATATTCAGATCGATTCCGTTTTAACGCAATCTGCCTCTTTTTCATTTCAACCGCAAAGCGTTAGTGATATGTTACAACATATCAGCTCTCTCGATACCCCGGCCATGCCACGCACGTTATATGGGGTGGTAACGGCATTTAGTCAGTTATCCATCAATGAAGACGAAGCACATTATCGGGTAGTGCTAGCCCCACGCTTGGCGTTGCTTGCCAATGAGCATTCATCTGCCATATATCAAAATCAAAGTGTGGTAAATGTGGTCGAAAGCGTGCTACGTCGCCATGGTTTTACTGGCGTGGATTATCGCTTAGCGCTAAAGGAGACTTATCCAGCACGGGAATTTATCACACAGTGGCAGGAAACCGATTTAGCTTTTGTGCAACGTTTGCTTGCCGATGTGGGAATATGGTTACGTTTTGAAAGCCACGCAGAGCATCACTGTGATGTATTGGTGATCAGTGATTTTGAACAAGGTCTAGCTGATGCTGGGCATATTGTGTATAAAGTTCCTAGCGGTATGGGGGATAACAGCCGCCACAGTGTATGGAATTTACAGTTAACCAGCAAAACCGTGACCCGTCAAGTGGTGGTGAATGACTATAACTATCGTGATGCTGAGGCAGATCGTTATGAGTTAGTCAATACCGAGCCGAAAGATAGCACAACGGTAGGTACGAACTACCGCTATGGTGAGCACTATAAAGCAAAAGGAGATCATCAACAGGTAGAAAGTGGTCATTGGTATGCCAAAATTCGCCATGAGCAGCACATCAGTGAAAAAGTTATTATTCACGGTAAAAGTAATGACTATAACCTAGCACCTGGTCAACGGATCGTAATCGACGACAGTCCGCTGGCGGAGATTAGCGAAGGAATCATTATTTTAAGTACCCAAAGTGATGGTGATCGAAGTAATGCTTATGAACTGAGCTTTACTGCCATCCCTTACGCGGTATTAAAACCGTACCGTCCGCAACCGAAAATCTGGCCACAAATTGGCGGTACATTACCAGCCCGTGTCAGCAGTCCGGCTAATGATACTTATGGCTATATTGATACAAAAGGGCGTTACCGGGTTAAGTTTGATTTTGATTTAACAACTTGGCGCAGTGGCGAAGAGAGCTTGTGGGTACGTTTGGCTAAACCATATGCTGGCGATACCTATGGTTTTCATTTTCCGCTAATTGATGGCACCGAAGTTGCGATAGCCTTTACCGATGGCAATCCTGATCGCCCCTATATTGCCCATGCAATGCATGATAGTACGCATCCTGACCATGTCAGCACAGCTAATAAGCACCGAAATGTTATTCGAACGCCGGCGAATAACAAACTACGGATGGATGACCAGCGCGGGCAAGAACATATTAAATTAGCGACAGAGTATGGCAAAACACAGCTTAACATTGGTCATTTAGTTGATGAAACAAAGAAGAATCGCGGCCATGGTTTTGAATTGCGTACCGATGAGTGGGGGGCAATTCGCGCCGGCAAAGGATTGTATGTTACCACCGAAGAACAGTACAAAGCCGGTGATCTACAATGCAATATGGACAGTGCCATAAAAGAGCTTGAGCAAGCGTCGCAGATGGTGAAACGGCTTAATGAATTGGCACAAGCAGCGAAAGCAGAATTGGCTGATTTACAGACGCAGAAACAGCTGCTGGAACAAAATCTCGATCAACTCAACCAACCGGCCATTTTAAACTATGCGCCAGCGGGTATTGCCGATGTCACGCCAAGCTCGATCCAGCAGACCGCAGGTGAAAACATCATACAAACCGCGCAAAGCACAGTTGACATCAGTGCGTTTAAACGCTTTATGGTGACAGCCGGCAATATGATAAGTCTATTTGCTAACATGATGGGGATAAAAATCTTTGCTTCCAAAGGCAATGTCGATATTCAGGCCCAAAATAACGAAATGCACCTATCATCAAAACAAGCAATGAAAATCACTAGTACGGATAGCGAAGTAATTATCTCAGCCAGTAAAAAACTAACCTTAGTCTGTGACGGTGTGGCAATTGTTCTAGAAGGCGGCGGGATTAAATTTTATGCACCGGGCGATGTCACCGCGCTGGCGGCGAGCTTTGGTGTGGTTAGTCCTGAAAGTTACAATTCTTCAACCGTACAAATGCCGGCAGGAGTGAAATGTACGGAGGAAGGTTAATGGAACAACAATTATTAAATATATTGGCTAATGACAATAGTAGCCGGCAGTATCGTTATTTATTGATCGATGGGTTAACCACAGTGAGCGAAATAGATTTTATCGCTTTAGATAATATACAGGCTTTACTTGGTGAGCAGGCAATCGCTACTGTTATAAGGCCCGATATATCTCATGATTTAAATTCGTGCCCTAAGTTAATAACCATCGCTAAACCTAATCAAGAACTGGATAAAAGGTTGTTACATTTTAGTGTAGTGCAGGCTCAAAATGAACGATTAAGTACTAAAAGTTATGTCTGTGGTTGGATGGTAAGTCAATACCCGCCTGAAATTATCACCGAACAGATGGTCAATATTGGTAAGCAACTAAGTAAATATTGCGCAATGGGTTTTGTACCATTTTATGAGCCATTTAGGATGCAATTATTACAAGAGGGTAATGCCATTTGCCCTGAATTTATCGCTGATATGTTAAACATGTTTCTCAATTATTGTTATCCAACCATACAAAATACCTTAAGAAATATTAAACAGTTAAATTATAAACCAAAAAATATTGACTTATTTATGGTTGAAGAAGCTAAGTTTTATCAACAAGAAGCGAAACAATTGTTTTTTCTTTATCTCGCTCAATATGAGATTTATCAAGAGATAAAAAAAGACACCAATCAAATTAGTTTACTCGAACTTGCCGAATACTATCGAGATGCATGGCAATATGGTTTGCAGGCAGTTAATGATAGGTTTATTTTTGCATTAATGTCTTATCGTTATGGTAATCATTTGCTAAGTAATATTGAACTAAAATCGGCTGTCGAAGCGGCGGTGCTTGAACCGGGCAGTTTATCTGATCGTTTCAAAGCAATTGATAAAGGTGTGTTTTTATCACTGGTCAAAAAAGAAATTGAATAAAGAGTGGATGGCAATCAATGAAGAATATAGATTTAAATGCAGAAAGACAACAAGAACTTAATGATATACTTATTTACGAAAAATCAGACTCAATTTCAATCTCAGCATTAGCTAATGGTCAGTGTGCTGCGTGTAAACGTCAAGGTTTTCCGATTTTTTTAGTGCGTAAAGCTATCATTCCTAAAGCATATAATAACAAAGATAATTACTGGTCTAATAAGATAATATCCTTGGGTCGTAGAGAGCCTGACGCTAATGAAGTTTCGTTACAAACTCATGAATATGTTTATCGAACTTTACGCAAAGGGTATGTTTATATTCTGGCAAAAAGGTTTGATGGTAATTATGAACCTATTGGTTATGAGGTTACGCCATCAGGCATCTTTAGGCATAAAACACGCTATGATATGAAAGAACGCAATATTAAAGAAATTCCTGAATCATGTACCAAAGAAGCACACAGAATTCCAGGTTATTTTATTAATATTGATACGACGGTTTATAGTGATACGGCATATGTCGCTTATACCCGTAGAGCGTGGTCTGACAAAACGATACAAACCTATTTAGATATGGCAAAAGATGATCCAAAAAATATTCATTTGGCGCGATTTTCAAAAATAATGTTAACTGCTGAGGGGATTTCTAACTCAACAAAATTAAGTCTCGAACAACGAAGTTTTGCATTTAGTGAATTTTTTACGCCGGAAGGGCCTAAACTGCTGGAATTTGAATTACCCCAAGAGAAAGTTTATTGTCCAAATGAATCATTATCTCATTCATCTGGTGATAATCAGTCAGAAACAGATAACACCAAAAACGATAAACAGTTTAATCAGGCTTTATCTAAGAACTTATTTATAACTTATCATCCTTTTCGCTCATTTATGACAAAGAAAAATACCGAGAAGAAGGTAGAGCGTGAACAGATATATGATCATTTCATTGATTTACAAGGTCGCTTAATTAGCCGATTAATTCGAAAAGAAAATAGTCGAGATATTTCAGAGTCTGTGAAGGTTGCGGTGAGCGCTTTAGTTGTTGAAGATACCTTCGGACTTGCCGAGGAACTAAGCTACCAAAGGCAAATGAAAATTGGCCCAATTCTCGAATTTATCTATAACGCAGAACAGCAATATACCACCAAGATGCAACAAGAGTATGAAAAATTATATCTATCCACTGCCAGTATGTCAGAACAATTTGAAAAGCTTAAACAAGACTATGCAAAATCGCATAACGAAGAAGCAAAAATTTTGTTTGATGAACAGTATGGAAAAACATTTCAGACCTCTCAAGTCAAAGGTTATCATGGGCAGGTTTATACACGTAATAAAATAGCCGAAGGACCCATTAATGACGATTTTTTGCATGAAAAATACTATGCAAGTTATGATAATTTAGTCGCTTCCGGGGTACCCTATCGATATTTTAATGAAAAATTAATGCATATGCGTAAGCATAAATCGTATATTGATTGTTTTTATAATGAAATTGCTGAGCGATTTAGCGATACCGGTGATAAAGTTGTCTATGACTATTGTAAGACGAACTATAACCCAGAAATGCCGGTTTTGCCAACGATTTATCCGCATGCAGCAACCTATTTACGTGAGGGGTATATTGAACTTCCCATTGATGAAAAAGAAAAAAGAGATCTTTTAGCAAGAATTAATGATAGCAATTTAACCACTGAATATTATGATGTTAGAAAATTTGTACTGCCTAATTCAGCTAAAGCCGAGCGAGAAAAAAAAATAGCCAAAGAGATAGAAAAGTATAAGATTAACTTAGCCGATTATCGTATAACACAATTTATGAGCGAAGAAGAAAAGGCTTACAATAAACTAATTGACGCAATTAAATCTCACTCCATCGACTACTACATCTATACTACATGGTTATTTGGTTATAGTGAAAAAGGAACTACCTCAGTTCACACACCTCAAGCAGTTAAAACATACAATCAAGTCCCATTTTGGAAAATAGAATGTGATAGTAATAGTTCTAACAACCATATAGGTTATTTAACTGATTTTAATAACATCATTGGTACACTTAGTTTAGGCAATATAAAATTAGACTATCAATATGGCTTATGGGATATTTTACTGCGCGATGAAGATACCATCTATTTTCATTTAATTAATGGTAATCCTAAAGATAACACCCCAACTTTTTGGTCGGCATTGCTTAACATCCGGCAGCAGTTGGATGAAAAATATTCGGAATTAAAATATCAGGCTAGTATAACCGGAGTTCAACCCAAAGAGGATATAATTGATTACGCAGCGCGCGCTACTGAAGCGATAAATCTGTTAATAGAACAGCATCAACATGATCTCGATAGTTTGTTTTTTCTGGAAAAGGGCGCCCACATATTAAATTTATATCAAATAATGATTTCTCGAGCCGTCAGCGCCGTAGCACAACGTGAACCGACCACCAGCCTAATTAATGATAAATTAATTCAAGCGCATTTTCTTGAAGCGGCGATGGTCATTGCCGGTGTAGTTGGCAAGGTTTTTTCATTTCAAGTCAACGCATCGCAATTAAAGTCTGTTTTGCGTGGGTTAGGAGCCTGCGCTAAGCTCTTTACGGCCAATGTTCTTAAAGATACTGATAACAAATTATCCCTACCACCGATTACCGAGGACTTGCCACTCAGTGAAGATAAACCGGTAGTTATTGATTATTTTCAAATCGCTGATGATACATTTGGTTTATTTAACGATTTGCATATGATTAATACCGTGCCATGGGCTGAATTTAAACAAGCCAAACTGGCGGGAATGGTACATGATATCAAAGAAATATGGCATCCAACTTCAAGCAGTTCATTTAAATTAATATCCTCTGATAGCGTAGCGACCATGTTAAATGGGATTAGTGCCTATTCTCATTACATGTTAATAGCGCATAACTATAAAATTCTTGATGGGCTGGGTATTGGGCAAACTCGCCAAGATGAGTTAAAAAGGGAAATTGTTAAAAACTTCACTCAATTAATCGTCAAATCGATTACCATTATGAGTGATTTATGTAGTAAACTTAAAATAAGTGCTTTTATAAATTCATTTTTTTCTCTTGGCTCAGTAAAGGCGTTGCTCGTGGAGAATGTGTTTAAATCCTTCAGTTCCATGGCTACCGTTTTGGGGGTCATTGGACCAATGATGTCATTATATGACGGTGTAATGTTGATCGTTAAGGCTAACACGACCAAAGATCTACCTTCCCATATTCGTAGTCAGTATAGGCTTTGCGGTACATTAATGGTTATTTCGGCTTTAATTTGTTTAGCTAAAATTGGCGGGATATTGGCGATGTTAGGGCCAGCAGGGGCGGTTATTTATTTTATTGGCATTGTAATGGGGATTGCCGTTGCTATATATAGCCTGCTATTTGAAGATGAATCCGATAAGTGGAATCGAATGCAAACATGGTTTAATCGCTGTTTATTTGGGTTGTGGGGGCATCGTGATAAAGGTCAGCCTTACCCACCCACCTTTGAAGGTATTGCATTTTCAGCTAATGACTATTTTGTTGCGCGGTTAGGGATTGATGGTAATGTGCAAGTTTACGATGATTGCTATTATGTTGATGAGCTAATGCCGCTGGAACACGACCCATTTATTGAATATAACGAATCTCATTATCAAACACGTGCTAATTTCGTCAAAGGGCTGTATCTGTATTTGCATCTTCCTGGTTTTGTAGATAAAAAAAGTGTTTATGAGTGTTCGGTTCGCTTGCAAAAAAGATGTGGCAGCCGTGCCACGGTCAATATATCGGTAACCACCGGAAAATATTACCCAATAATCCAGCTTGGTGAGCAATACCAGCTTGATCACCCGGGAGCGAGCAAACAAACTATATTTGTACAACGCGATGCGCGTTATTTAAAGCCAATTTCAGACGACGATGAGTTAAATAACACTACCAAAGTGAAGTATCGCGAACAAGTTGGGATCGATCCTGAAGCCGTAAATAAAGGTGAAAGCCCCCATTACCAAATCCGCTATAAATTGGGCGAATTTTTGTCAGGTCAGATGGTAATCCGATGTAAATTATTTTACTACCCTAATGGCAAACAGGCTAACAATGGTCAAACGGTATTACCGCTGATCCTAGATTATGAATACTAAGTTAACTAAAGGAGAATAACCGATGAAATATGGTCAATTAATCAGCGCCGTAGTCTTGGCATGCGGCTTATTGGGTTGTACCGA
>NZ_JAETXP010000013.1:61954-101348 GCF_019641635.1 Frischella sp. Ac48 | reverse complement strand
CGATGTACCAATGTTTAGCCGATTTTTATAGCTTTGTTCAGGGTTATCATTTTAGTTGGTCGGATTTAGATTGTGATGATGATTTAGATAGGTTATTTATCGAAAAAAGCCACAACCGTCCTCAAAACACAAGTAATAATCCGTACGGCTTTATGAGTGCTGACTATGGTGAAGCGCAAATCGGGAGGGCTGTGGGTGATTTATTCTTGGGTAAATTGGCCAGAAAAGCCGGTTATATTAATGTTGCCTTGCCGAATTTTATTAAGGGTGAGAGTTTTTTTCGTATAACTATTACACTGCAATCGAAAGATCATTCTGGTCAAACTGTGACATTACGGGTTGAGCCGAAAAAGAAAGAGGGTGCCATCGATACAGAGGCTCCTTTGGCAAAGGTGGTGCAAACGCATAGTACGCCGCAAGATGTTAGTGAGTGGTTTATGATTGATAATTTGCGTACTAAATTAATTGGCGAAGAATACTATAATTTTGGCGATGGAGAAAAATATCCGATTAAAACCAGCTGGTATATACAGCAAAAACTGTGTGAAATTAACGGCAACTATGGGGTGTTTGCTTTTATCCACTACTATCCGGAGGGGGAAGGCGAGGGCAAATTCCCGAAGATTATTGAGTATAAATACAATTGTTAAGGAGTTACAGATGAAAAAATTAGCAATATTGTGGTTATTGGTGTTTAGTTTAATTGGCTGTGGCACCGAGCAAGAAAAACGGGTCTTACAAGCGGAATTTGATGAATCTAATCCTTCGGGTAATAGTGCGATTTGTTTATCCAATGGCTTAAACCCACGTGAATGGATCAACTTAACCGAACCCTATACAACCTATGATATTACTCCTGGTATAGAGCGTTACGATTATTTAGTTATGGCTAATAACTGGCTTAATAAGCGCTTAGCCATTTTTGCGCAGCTGGGATTACTTAATCAGCAAGCGCTGGCCAATGGTCAATATCGCTATACCCTAACCGAGCTAGGGGCAAAGTATCTTTATAAGGATAATCGGTTCTGTTTTGGTCGGGTAGTGATAGTGGATATGAAATATCAGAAAAAACAAGATGGCAAGCATTTGTATACTTATCGTTATTATCTGGAAAATGTACCGGATTGGGCCAACAATCCTCTTTTAGATGAAATTAATTCGGTGATTAGGGATATTATAGCTCGAACAGCAGAAACTAAAGCGCGCGGAGGGATGGTATTTTTAACGTCCAATAAACGGGAAGTTGCATGGGGAGATCCTGCTGGTAGTAGAAGAATATTTTAAGGATAGGGTATGAAGAAATTAGCGATATTCAGGGTATTAATAGCTACCGTTTTCCGGATCTGAATGTTCAAGGTGGTAGCTATGAGGTGATACGCAATATTCAGGGCAATTGGCAATTGCCCAGTTCGGTAAGCGGTAGAGAAACAGGCAAAATGGTTACCATTGAATTTGTTTATGCGACGGATTCACTCACAGAGCTAAATACGCTGAAAGCCAGCTCAAGTGGCAATATTTTTCGTAGAGGGTTACGGTTTTTTAAAAACAACAATGACAAAATACAATTACCAAGAATCTCAATGGAATTGGAAGAATTAAGTGCCATATTTAATACCCATAAAACAATCTCAAAAATTAAAGTGGAAAATGGTCAACTGTTGGTCGTTCAGGCGATAAGTATGGCGTTGAACTACATCAGTTACCAAGCGAATAGTAAGCTGATTAAAGATCTCGATATTCCAGTGCATATGAAAGAGGTTCTGCGGATGAAAAACCGTTCAATATTGGTTAATTCAGTGCTATCCGGTGTGCAAATTGCCTCGTCACTGTCGATATTTTTGATGGGGTATAAACATGCAAACAATATCAACTTAGTGGCCAGCACCGAATTATTAAGTAATATGAAAGGGGTTTATTTAATCGGTAAAGTAGCCGGAGCCGCGGCGTCATTTATTGCAATCGTGGATGGCCTTGTGGCATGTGTTAAAGATTTGCCGAGATTTTATGCTGGTGATAGTGGCGCATTGGGATTTCAAATTGGCAGTATTATGGAGATCACCGCCGGGGTGTTAGGATTATTTGCCTTAGCCGGCTTGTGTTTTCCGGGAATAGGTTGGGTGATTCTTGGCTTAGCGGTGGTGGGAATGCTATTAAAGGGTCAATTTAGTGATGATTCAGATAGTTGGGACGTGATGCAGTGGTGGTTTAACCGCTGTCCCTATGGGTTACATGATCACGTGGATAAGCAGCCACCTTATCCGGAAACCCATATAGCGATGTACCAATGTTTAGCCGATTTTTATAGCTTTGTTCAGGGTTATCATTTTAGTTGGTCGGATTTAGATTGTGATAATGATGTCGATAGGCTATTTATCGAAAAAGACCACAACCGTCCTCAAAACACAAGTAATAATCCGTACGGCTTTATGAGTGCAGAGGATGGTGAGGCGAAAATCGGGAGGGCTGTGGGTGATTTATTCTTGGGTAAATTGGCCAGAAAAGCCGGTTATATTAATGTTTCCTTGCCGAATTTTATAAGAGATAAGAGTTTTTTTCGTATAACTATTACACTGCAATCGAAAGATCATCCTGGTCAAACTGTGACATTACGGGTTGAGCCGAAAAAGAAAGAGGGTGCCATCGATACAAAGGCCCCTTTGGCAAAGGTGGTGCAAACGTATAGTACGCCGCAAGATATTAGTGAGTGGTTTATGATTGATAATTTGCGTACTAAATTAATTCGCGAAGAATATTATGATTTTGGCGATGGAGAAAAACATCCGATTGAAACCAGTTGGTATATACAGCAAAAACTGTGTGAAATTAACGGCAACTATGGGGTGTTTGCTTTTATCCACTACTATCCGGAAGGGGAAGGCGAGGGCAAATTCCCGATGATTATTGAGTATAAATACAATTGTTAAGGAGTTACAGATGAAAAAATTAGCGATATTGTGGTTATTGGTGTTTAGTTTAATCGGTTGTGGCACCGAGCAAGAAAAACGGGTCTTACAAACGCGATTTGATGAGTCTAATCCTTCGGGTGATCGTGCGATTTGTTTATCCAGTGGCTTAAACCCATCTGATTCGATCAATCTAACCGAGCCTTATATAACCCATGACATTATTCCAGGTACGGATGATTACAATCATTTAGTTGTAGCCAATAACTGGCTTAATGAGCGCTTAGCCATTTTTGCGCAGCTGGGATTACTTAATCAGCAAGCGCTGGCCAATGGTCAATATCGCTATACCCTAACCGAACTGGGTTCAAACTATCTTTATAAGGATAATCGGTTCTGTTTTGGTCGGGTAGTGATAGTGGATATGAAATATCAGAAAAAACAAGATGGCAAGCGTTTATATACTTATCGTTATTATCTGGAAAATGTACCGGATTGGGCCAACAATCCTCTTTTAGATGAAATTAATTCGGTGATTAGGAAAATTATAGCACTAACGCCGGAAACCAAAGGGCGCTCGGGAATGATATTTTTAACGTCCGATAAAAGGGAAGTTGCATGGGGAGGACGTGTTGGTAGAAGAATATTTTAAGGATAGGGTATGAAGAAATTAGCAATATTCAGGGTATTAATAGCTACCGTTTTCCGGATCTGAATGTTCAAGGTGGTAGTTATGAGGTGATACGCAATATTCAGGGCAATTGGCAATTGCCCAGTTCGGTAAGCGGTAGAGCAACAGGCAAAATGGTTACCATTGAATTTGTTTATGCGACGGATTCACTCACTTTTAAGGATAGGGTATGAAAAAATGATTATTAATTGTCTTTTATGATGCATACTGTGATAAAAGCTGTTATAAATAATGTTTAAAAAATACCAAGTGTTTTTGTGAAATGTGTAGTTTTAGTGTATAAAATAACAATAACAATAACAATAACAATAACAATAACAGGAATACTCCAATGGGAATACTTCGATGTGTAATTCGTTTAGGGGATGCGACTAATCATGGCGGTAAGGTGATTTCAGCATCATCCACTACTGTAATACGGGGCAAACCGGTAGCGCGTGTAGGTGATATGGTTAGCTGCCCTAAAAAAGGTCATGGCATTACGCCGATTATTGAAGGTGAATCAACGTTCAAAGATCAGGGTAAACCTGTTGCGTTAGATGGTCACCATGCTGGCTGTGGTTGTGTATTGATTTCATCGTTATCAGATGTAGGTAAAGGTTAATGCCGGTAGATTTAACTCAATTGCCTCAAATCCAGCCACCATTGAAAAAATTTAGCTGGCGTTATTGGGCTATTTTATTCTTAGTATTTATGGTTATCGGTTGCCTAATCACCATTGTTGTGAGTTTTTTTTACCCACAGTCTAATTTATCATTTGTACTTTATGCGTTAGTTTTACCCGCTACGATTTGGTTATTGGTGTTTTTATATGGTCTCTATTATCGAGGTTATCGCGAAGCATATATCAAAGAATGGAATTTGTATCGTGAAAAACGCCGTCAACAGTTGATTGATTATGCAAGGCGTGGGTTGTATGTATTACATTACTCATTGACTACTGAATATGGTCAAAAAAGAAATGCTAATAGCGTGGTGAGTTGTCAAAATGTTATCACAGCTAAAATACCCAATGGTGAAAGTCATGCCATTGCTCATACGTCCTTACCTTTACCGGATAATATTAAAAGTAGTTATTTTCATGAAAGACTTGAAATTATTTTTAAATATTGGTGTGTTGAGTGTAAATCGTTATTTGCGCTGATTCCTACTGATTTGAATATCCATGTTCGACTATTCATTGATACCGCAACGCCAGTGGATAACCTTGAAAAGCTATGGCGGAAAACATTTGGTAAAATGATATCCTCTAGTAGTTTTCGTGTAGAAGATAACAAAAACAATTCAACTTTTATTGAAAAGTGGTTAGATAATAGTGAACACGATGATGATTTATTGTTGTTAATTAATGTTCATCTATTTAGCTCACCAAAACAAAATGAGGCTGAATCAGCGGTATTGATGTTATTGGTGGGTGAACAAGTCATAAATCGCTTAACCTCACTAAAAGAGCAAGATATGCTAGCTAAAATCTACCGTAGTGAGCAGACCGATACACTTGAGCAAACCATCGATAATACATTATTGTGGGGACAAGAAGATAATCAACCTTATGATGGTGTTTGGTACAGTGGTGTAACGACAGAACAAAATATTGAGATTATGAATCATTTTAATTACATTGAATTTGAGCATGGTAATATCTTCAATATTGATACGTCAATCGGTAATACGCAAAATAGTGCATACTTTCTTGCAACGGCATTAGCCATTGAACATGCACTGGAAACTAACAATAAACAGTTGATTATTATTGGTCAACCTAAAATAACAGCATCCGTAGTGACAACTATAGCAAGAAAATAGGAATATGATGAAAAAAATTATTATAGGATGGATTGTCCTGCTGGTATTAATTGCACTGACATTAATTTTCTTTATCTGGCAAGGCAGCTTTTCATTTATTAGTACTACAGACGATAAATGGCTAGGGACCGCATTTGTATTAATAATGGTGCTTGTGCTATCGCATTTACATAGTTTAGTTTTTTTAATGTTAAACAAAGTTATTAAATTTAACTTTAAGCTAAACGATAATAGCCATA
This sequence comes from Frischella sp. Ac48, assembly GCF_019641635.1. NCBI lineage: Bacteria > Pseudomonadati > Pseudomonadota > Gammaproteobacteria > Orbales > Orbaceae > Frischella > Frischella sp. Ac48. The sequence goes on along the minus strand of NZ_JAETXP010000013.1, from coordinate 95,709 downwards.
TTGATACCGATGATAAAAAAACAACTAAAAAGAAAAAGCAAGGTCCGTTTAATGAGATTGTTAGTCGTTTACGTTTACAATATGGTCTATTTTGGCGCCGTAAAATCCGGAAATGTTTGATTGTTGGAACCCAGGTCGATACAGAACGTTTATTACCTAATTTAACAACTGAACATTGGCAATACTGTGATACCACGTTAATGTTATATGGTGGTGATTTAGCTGATGAACCGAATACAAACTGGCTACTTGCGATTAAAAAAAGTTTTGGTCGCCTAATTTGGATACGTCGTAAACCGATTGATGCCATTATTTGGTTACTGCCGGCTGATTATTTGCACTTAACACGCCAGCAACAAGTCAAATTAGAAAAAATTGCTATGCAAATTAAGGCGCGTAATCAGGTTTTAGGCTGGCAGGCACCGATTTATTTAGTTTCAACTCAGACCAGTGAATGGCAACAAAATGGACGAGTTGAGCAAAGTGTAGGACTATTTTTTAGTCAATTAAAGTTAACTGATCTTAATCATATTGATTCACTAATTGATCAGTTAGCCAACGCTTGCTGCGAAAAAGGCATGCAGCAGGTTATGCAAGATACCCGTTATGATTTTTTATTAAAGCTAAGCCATAATCTGGTGACAAGTGATAAAGATCGCATTAAAAAATGGTTGACTAAATGGCTATCTTTGCCAAAAATTGTTTCGCCACGCGGTCTGTTATTTTCACCTTTACCATCAATCACCAAAGATGCTGAAGAAGCTGATTATTTACCTGAACATTATTTAACAATGTCACCTACCTGGCGAACCATTAGTGATGACAGTGCTAAGCAATCTGGTTCAAGAATTGGAATTGGTTGGGAAACCGTGTTATGTTCGCTAGTATTATTCACTTCCGGTGTGCTTGGGGTTGGTCAGCTAACCTCTTATCACCAGAATCTTCATTTAATTACAGAAAGTTCGCAATTAGTTAATAAGGTTAACCAATCGATTGCAAATAGTTATGGCGAGCAACTGGAAGCTCAATATGCGCTACAACTTAAAATGTCGCAGCTTATTTATCGCCAAGCGCATGGTGCGCCAATTAGTTATCGATTTGGATTAGATAAAAATAATAGGCTATTAGTTGCGCTTTGGCCCCATTATATTGCAGCTAACAATCGTAATATCGCACAACCTTTTTTTTCATGGCAAACCGATTACTTGAATAGATTAACTGCAATGTCACCAAGCGATCCCTCTCGCATAAAAGTGATTAATTCCAGTTATGAGGTATTGAAAGCGTATTTAATGTTAAGTCATCCAGATAAAATCGATGTGAATTATCTTGCTGATTTTGCTACGCGTATGTGGCAGGCGCCACCTAATATTGATAGCAAGCAATGGCAAAAAATGATGCCAGAATTGGTGGTGTTTTATGGTGACACAGTACATAGTCATCCTGAGCTTGCTCAAAAACCGTCTGAAGGATTAGTAAAAGATGTTCGGCAAATACTGATTAATCAAATTGGGATCCAAAATGCTGAAAACACTATTTATCAAACCATTTTGCAGCGGGCTAGTCAAAATTATGCTAACCAAAACCTTAATATAATGTTAGGTGAGATAGATAGTCGGATGTTATTTACATCAGATGATGAAGTATCAGGCGTGTTTACTCGTAAAGCATGGGAAGGCTTTATTAAAGACGAAATAGCCAATGCGGCGAAATTGCGTCAAGAGCAAATTGACTGGGTATTAACTGATAGTGCTGAGAAGGTAACATCAACAGTATCACCAGAAGTATTGCGTCAACATCTCACTGAGCGTTATTTTAGTGATTATAGTGCCGCATGGTTGCTATTTTTAAATAACATTCAATGGCGTCAGGCAAATAATGTTGCGGATGTGATTGAACAATTAACATTAATGTCCGATGTGCGACAATCGCCAGTTATTGCGCTGATGAATGTTATTAAATACCATGCGGAAGTTGCTTATACCGGTCGGGGAATATCGGATAATTTAATTCGTTCAGCACAAGAATTAATCCATGAAAAAAATCCAGCAAAGTTAAATGTTAAAGTGGAAGCCTCCGGCCCATTAACGCCAACTTTTGGTGTGGTGTTAAATCTATTAAATAGTGAAACGGATAATAATGGTTTAAGCCTACAAACCTACTTGCTGCGTGTTACACAAGTACGTTTAAAACTGCAAAATATTACTAGTAGTGCAAATCCACAAGCAATGGCCAGATTGTTAGCCAAAAGTGTACTTCAAGGAACCTCTGTTGATTTAAGTGAAACTCGTGACTACGGTAATTTGATTGCCGCTAATTTAGGGGAAGAGTGGTCTGGTTTTGGCTATAGTTTATTCAAACACCCCTTGGAACAAGCATGGCAGGTAATCTTAACACCAGCAGCAAGCAGCTTTAATGATACCTGGAAATCGCAAATCGTTTATGAATGGGAAAAAACTTTTGCCGGACGTTATCCATTTAAAGATAGTGATAACGATGCATCACTAGCTGAACTGGCGCGCTTTTTACGTCCAAATGCCGGTATGATTGATAGATTCATTAGTAATGAATTGGGCGGCATTTTAGAAAAACAGGGTGATAATTGGGTTATTAATTCCGTTAATGCGCAAGGGTTAAACTTTTCACCAAAATTTATTGAAACCCTTAATCTTTTTAATGCATTATCCAATCAATTATTAAGTAGTGGCGATGCCAAAATTGCGTTCGATTTAATGCCGCGAAGTGGCGGCAATGTGATGCGCAGTGAACTGCATATTGATAAACAAAAACTGGATTATTTTAATCAAATGCCAGTTTGGCAACGTTTTACTTGGCCAGGTGATGGTTATGCACCATATGCTCAAATAAATTGGAGTAGTAATGAAACTGGGCAACAACTTTATGAATATTATTCCGGAGATTGGGCATGGATTCGATTGTTGGAATCGGCGACGATTCGTCAGATTGATTCAGGTCGTTACGAAATAATCTGGCGGCTACCAAATCGAGGTAAACTAAAATATATCTTGCGTAGTCAGTCTGGTGAAGGTCCATTAATTTTACTTAAATTGCGTGATTTTAGTTTACCGGAAAATGTATTTGAAATTCGTAAAATGGATGAAACAATGAAAATGACATTATGATTAAGTTTATGTTAACTATTGGAAACGCCAAGTTAGTTTTTTCAAACTTATCAGAAGTCGGAAAGCGTTATCATTAAGATTAGAAAAAAATTGCTCAATCAAGTGAAATTATTAGGCTAATAGCATATTGCCAGTATAACACGATAAATAATAATAAAAGATGTAAGGAATCGTTATGCTAAATCAATTAATTAGTCGCTTCTTTAGTAAACAAGATGCGCAGCAATCGATAGAATCACGGCTCAGTGAGCAATGGGCGGATTGGTTATTACCGATTAGTCCAGAAAAACCTGCTGGCGAAGATTTAACTTATCATGATAATTTTCAAGAAATTAAAGAAGAAGTTGCGAAATTGTCAGGTGTGGATTATCCATTAATTGTCCGCATCAGTGAAGATATCTTAAAACAAAATAGTAAAGATATTCGTGTAGCGACGTATTATTGTTTAGCGCGCTTACAAGTTGATGGAGCATCTGGTTTTGCCGATGGTTTAGAACTCTTAGCGGGGTTATTACAAAAATTTGGTTTAACGCTTTATCCATCACGAAGCAATATTCGAAAAAATGCTATTGAGTGGTTAGCCAGCGCCAAATTTACTGACATTTTAAATAAGTTACAACCCATTGCGGAAGTAAATTTAACGCGGATTGTAGCTGCACTCAATCTAATTAATGATTGTAATCAAGCATTATTCCATAATGATAATGCAACAGAATCATCAATACCTAATTTAGATGCATTAATTCAATTTTTTGCTAATAGTATCAAACAACCTGTGAAAATCGAATCGTCCCGAGCTATTCAGCCGGATGCTCAACAGCAAGAAACACCTTTGCCAACAAGCCAAAATAAGAGTGATTTTACGATAAGTTCGCAGCGAGATTTGCTTGAACAAGCCAGACGAATGGCGGCTTATTTGCGTGAGAAACCGAGTGGTTATTTAGCTGCTGGTCGAATGTTACGTGCGCTGCGTTGGGATATCATTGATCAATTACCGCCAATGGATCATCGTGGTAAAACTCGGTTACCCGCGCCACGGACTGAGGTCAGACAAAATATCAATCGTTTAATCATTTCGCAACAATGGGATGAGTTATTTGAACGCGTTGAAGCTGCGTTTATGGAAGGCGCAAATCATTTTTGGTTAGATCTACAGCGCGCAGCGGTATTGGCATTACATAAAAAAGGAGGAGATTTTCAGCGTTGGGCAGAAATCTTTTTAACAGATGTTGGTCTATTTTTAGAACGTCTACCTGGCATTGAACAATTAACCTTTGATAATGGCGTACCATTTGCTGATGCTGACACGTTACAGTGGATTGAAACACAAGCTAAAATTCATCATTTAGATGAAGATACCAGTCTAGTACCCATTATTGTCTCTGGCGATAACGACTGGAATGAAATTGAAAAACAAGCATTAGAATTAGCTGAAAGTGGCGGATTAGAGAAGGCATTTGTGTGGTTACAAAATTTACCAACGATACGTTTACCAAAACAAATCTTCTTATTGCAATATACCCAAGCGCGTATTGCTGAACAAGCTGGTAAAGTTGAAATTGCCTATAAGTTATTAGTTGGTTTAGACAACAAACAGCACGACATCCATTTGAGTGAATGGGAACCAACATTAATTTTTGATATTAAGCAACAGTTAATTCGCTTAATTAAACAGAAAATACAACATAAAGATAGCGATAGAACACTATTGATGAATGAAATAGAACGATTACAGCAGGAACTTGTCTATTTAGATCCGGCACGCGCTATTACGGTTATCGGTTAACAACTTGGTAATAATTTGCTATCACGTAATAGCAATCAATACTACTAAATAAGATAATAGAGAACAACAATGAACGATTTAATCCAGCGTTATTATGAATCTGAAATGCGTTATTTGCGTGAAGCCGGTAAAGAATTTGCGAAAATTCATCCTGATAGAGCCGCGCAATTAAATTTAGATAAAGTAGGGGATCGCGATCCATATGTGGAACGTTTATTTGAAGGATTCGCCTTTTTAATGGGGCGTTTACGGCAAAAAGTGGATGATGATTTACCTGAACTAACCGAAAGTTTAGTTAGTTTACTCTGGCCGCACTATTTGCGGTTAATACCATCATTATCGATTGTTCAGTTACAACCTGATTGTGCCACTTTATCACGTCTGGAAAAAATAGATGCGGGGTTAATGGTACAAACCGAAGCTGTAGGGCCAGCGAGTACACGTTGTAAATATCGTACTACTCAAGCCGTCAATTTACAGCCATTGGAAATAACCCAAGCCAAACGCTCGTTCGGTTCTGACGGGCGAAGTATTATATCCTTACGTTTGAGTTTTGGGGAGTTAGCTGATTTTGAACAGTTAGACTTGTCGTGTTTGCGATTGTATTTTAATGCCGATGCGCCGATTGCCAGCCATTTACATTATATGTTTACCCATCAAGTTAGTTCAATGCATTTACGTTATTCTGACAAACCAGAAAGCCGAATAGCGTTTAATGGTCATATTACTCCCGTTGGTTTTGCTGAAGATGAACGTTTATGGTTAAAACCGGATAACGCATTTGCAGGCTATCAACTGTTATTAGAGTATTTTTCCTTCCGTGAAAAATTCATGTTTGTTGATCTACATGGTTTAGAAGTACAGCAACTTTCAGAGTATTGTCGTTATATTGATATTGAGTTAGTGTTAAACGAAACATGGCCGTCAGATATGCCTTTTGATCACCATAATATCTGTTTACATTGCGTACCCGTGATCAACTTGTTTGCGCTTGAAGCCGATCCAATTATTGTTAATCAATTAGAAAGTGAATATTTGCTTCGTCCGTTGTTGCGTCAAGATGGTCATGTTGAAATTTATTCTATTGAACATGTTGAAGCAATTACGCGTAATGGGCGTTATGATTATGTGCCTTTTACCAGTTTTAAACATCGTGGCGGTATGTTACGGCATGATGCACCAGAACGTTATTATCATACTCACGTTCGCAAAGGTGCATCAGGTTTACATGATACTTGGCTGATTTTAGGTGGCAAAATTTGGGATAAAAAGGAAACGTTAGAAACTGAAACGTTATCGCTACGCGTTACTGGGACCAATGGTATGCTACCGCGTAAAGCATTGCGCAATGCCAGTATTAACCACTTAGCAAGTGCGCAAGCTTACATCAAAAATGTGAAGAATCTGTCGGCCTTGACATTACCTTGTTATCCACCAACCGAAGATCGCTTTCATTGGCGTATATTGTCACATTTGGCGCCGAATTACTTATCATTGATGAATGCTGAGGTATTGCGCGGTACACTCGCACTGTATGATTGGACCGATAACGAGCTTAATCGCCGTCGCCTCGAAGGTATTGTGGAAGTTAATCATCGTGAAATTAAACGTATCGAAAAGGGTCTATTGCAACGTGGTGTTGAGATTGAAGTAACCCTAAATACTTATCAATTTACCGGGGAAGGCGACGTTAGATTATTTGGCGAATTACTTAATCAATTTTTTGCACTTTATGCGGATATGAATTTATTTACTAAACTTGTTTTGATTTTATTACCCACTGGAGAAAAGGTGACATGGAACAGCAGCAAGACATCACGACCAGCCCTTTGATGCAGCAACTTGAAGCTAAGTTAGCTAAAGTCAATTTTTACCGGTTTTGTCAATTATTAGAACAAATGACTGATTATGAACTTAAAATGGGTACCAGTGAATCGCCGGCAGATGATCCGTTACGTTTTGCTCCGTCTGCTGAAATGAGTTTTCCTGCCGCTGAGTTATTGTGTATTGAACGGGAACCATATTTAAATCGCCCAGTAACGGTGAGAACACGTTTTCTTGGTTTATATGGGGTGGATTCGGTATTACCGCCGATTTTATTGGATGATATTGTGTGTAAAGTTGATGGTTATCAAACTGTTATTGATTTTCTGGATATTTTTAATCACCGAATTTTGACACAGTTTTATCGAATTTGGTTGAAATACCATTACCCAGCAAGCTATTTAAGTGGTGGTAAAGATCCTATTTCTCGTTGTTTGCTCGGGTTAACTGGATTAGGTATTAAAGGTACACATGAACAAATTGGCACGCCGATTTCAAGATTTTTAGCTCTGTTAGGTCTGGTGACACAGCGCACCCGTACCGCAGGCGGAATTATTGGTGTGATTAAGGTGTTGGTGGCGGATTGTGATGTCGAAGTTGAGGAATTCAATACCGTTTGGGTCAATACGCCAGACTTAGCTAAATTAGGCGATGGTAATACGGCTTTAAACGGCAATATGGTATTAGGACGTCGTTTCAGAGAGTGTAACCAAAGTGTTAAGGTCATTATTAAACCACGAAAGGCATCAATTGTTGAATCGTTACTGCCTGCAGGACAATTACACCAAGATATTATGACCTTATTGCGACTGTATTTAGGATATCAGATTGATGCTTATTTGATTTTATCTATTTCTAGCATTTTTTTACCCCGAACCCGATTAGTTCATGCAGGGGCGAGATTAGGGCAAACAGCATCTTTAATTCAATTAAATACTAAACCAAAAGAGATTAGAGTTAATATCGGGCGTTACCGTGGGTTGGCGGCATAATATTTAATAAGGAATAACATGAAAGCGTTTAATAATATCATTTATTTAGCACTATGCATTGTGTTAACAGGCTGTGGGTTGGCTCAATCGGTGTCGGAAGGAACGGCAAACGTTGCGAAAGCAATTTTCATTTGGGACGTTAGAACCGTTCATTTGGATTTTACTGCACGCGCAGAACTTAATATCGATGATAATCATCAATCATCACCAGTGATGATTCGCATTTATCAATTAAAAGAACCCAAGAGCTTTGAATCTGCAACGTACTCTTCGTTAGTTCAAAATGATCAAGAAACGTTAGCTGCATCATTATTGGCTACAAAAGAGATTGTACTTAAGCCAAAGACATCTATTTCGATCGATATGCCTTTTGATAAAGAGGCCGATTATGTTGGTATCATTGCGCTTTTCAAAGATCCGGATATTAAAGCTAATAATTGGCGGATTTTACTAAAACGTGGTGATCTTAATATCAATAGTCCACGGTCGATAATTGCCAATAAATTTTCTATTACGCTAGTTGCAGAGGAATAAAATGGGCGCGTCAATCTATGATACATTATTTGGTTTTTTTCAATCAGGCACATCGGTTAATGATACTGATGAAAAAATGCAGACGATTATCAGTGTGATGGATAATATTGGTCGTATTTTAAATAGCCGAGCGGGAGCTGTTAAGCATTTACCTGACTATGGTTTGCCGGATATGTCGATGATCTACCAAGCTTTACCGACATCGGCCTATGGGTTAATGCGAGCCATGCAGGTAACCTTGTTAAAGTATGAACCTCGTTTATCAGCAGTTGAGATTGAGCTACTAGATGACGATGACAAAATGGTATTAAGCTATGAGCTAACCTGTCATTTTAAAGAAGGTGGTCTGGTAAAATATGGCACCTATTTTACGCCGGATGGCAAAGCGCAAATGGAGTACACCCATCGAAAACGCCGGCAGTCATAAGTATGAATTTCAAACCATATTATTTAAAGTTTAGACTAATGGGTAGTAGCCAAATAGGGTTAATACAGGGGCGGTTGCAAAAAATCAGTGCAGTGATTTTTTGCAATATCCAATTAGTGAGTAAAGTTTAAATTATAGAATCACACTAGTACCATCAAGCTCTTTTTTGATTTGTTCAGTACTTTTTTCCAAAGCGGGAATTAATTGCTGTTCAATAATATCAATTTGCGCTTGAAATTGTTTAATGCCACTAGGGATGGAAATATCGCCTTTGGCAATTTTTTGTTGGGTTGTGGCAATGTTACGGTAAAATTGTTGAGCAAGACGTAAAAATTCTGGCGGTGTACCTAATGTTGTTTTAGAATACTTCATGTTTTCCCAAACTAATGAGTAGAAATTAGGTGATTCATTGCGAGCACCAAAGTAATTTGGGTCTTGTAAGCGAATCATTAACTCTTTAAGAATAGCAATATTATCTTGTAGTTCGTATTGAAGCGATTTTTGTAAATAATAATTTTCTTTGTAGCTGGTCATATTTTCAAATTGCACCGCTTGTTGATAACCTTGATTTGCGGCTAAAAAAACACCGACTACGGTTGACACTAAGATAAACAGCTGGCTAACCCAAAAGCTTGTTTTTTTTATTTCATTAAAATTTTCTACAGACATCATGGTTTTCCTTGCAAGTTTTTTTTATTAAAATTAAGCAAAATATGTGATCAGATAACACAATCACATCACCCAATATTATAATTTTCTGTTATTATTGTACAAAAATTTTTTAGTGTGATTGAGAACATTATGTTTGAGAATTTAACCGACAGATTATCACAAACGTTACGTAATATTAGCGGTCGAGGTCGTTTGACTGAAGACAATATTAAAGATGCACTCCGTGATGTGCGTATGGCATTATTAGAGGCCGATGTAGCGTTACCGGTGGTACGTGAATTTATTAAACAAGTTAAAGAAAAAGCACTTGGTTTAGATGTCAATAAGAGCCTGACACCGGGGCAAGAGTTTATTAAAATTGTTCAGCACGAATTAACGGTAGCGATGGGGGAAGTTAATAGTACCTTAAATCTTGCAACTCAACCGCCTGCAGTTATTTTGATGGCCGGTTTGCAAGGTGCCGGTAAAACGACCAGTGTGGCAAAATTAGCTAAATTTTTAAAAGAAAAGCAGAAGAAGAAAGTATTAGTGGTATCCGCTGACGTGTATCGTCCAGCAGCGATTAAACAGCTTGAAACACTGGCTAATGCGATTCAAGTGGAATTTTTCCCTTCAGAAATCAATCAAAAACCACTTGATATTGTTAACCGCGCCATTGCACACGCCAAATTACAATTTTTTGATGTTCTGATCGTCGATACAGCAGGGCGTCTGCATGTTGATGGCGAAATGATGGCTGAAATTCAAGCATTACATCAGGCGGTTCAGCCGATCGAGACATTATTTGTTGTTGATGCGATGACCGGGCAAGATGCTGCCAATACCGCTAAAGCATTTAATGATGCCTTACCATTAACGGGTGTGATTTTAACGAAAGTCGATGGTGATGCGCGCGGTGGGGCAGCATTATCAATTAGACAAATTACCGGTAAACCGATCAAATTTTTAGGGATGGGGGAAAAAACCGACGCCTTGGAGCCATTCTATCCCGATCGTATTGCGTCTCGCATCTTAGGAATGGGGGATGTGATCTCTTTAATTGAAGAGTTAGAAAGTAAAGTTGATCGTGAAAAAGCCGAGCGAATGGCAAAAAAATTCAAAAAAGGTGATAAGTTCGACTTTAATGATTTTTTAGACCAACTCAAACAGATGCGAAATATGGGGGGAATGAGTGCGATGCTGGCTAAATTGCCAGGAGCCGGCCAATTGCCTGAACATATTAAAGCGCAAATGGATGATAAAATTACTGTTAAAATGGAAGCAATCATCAATTCCATGACATTCAAAGAACGCTTAAATCCAGAATTAATTAAAGGTTCGCGTAAACGTCGTATCGCACAAGGTTCAGGGACCCAAGTGCAAGATGTAAATAAGTTGCTCAAGCAGTTTGACGATATGCAGCGCATGATGAAAAAAATGAAGGGTGGTGGCATGATGAAAATGATGCGCAATATGAAAAGTATGATGGGCGGAGGTATGGGCGGTTTTGGTGGTGGCTTACCACGTCGTTAATATGTAAACATCGTTACTATATAAGAGATAAATATTGCAACCAAACTATTTATCTCTTTATTGGGATCAAAAAAATCTTTGTAAATTAAACATCATCAAGTGAAGTTATTGCGTTTTTTTCATCTGGGCAATTTTTTGCCGAATATTGTCTGCCCGTTGTTTGGACGACGGATGTGAGCTTAAAATCGAAGCATCGCCACCACCTAGTTTATCAAATGCATTAGCTATGCCTATTGGATTGATCCCTTTTTTGACCAGGAAATTAAAAGAGTAATTATCGGCTTGTGTTTCTTGCTTTTGTGAAAACTGGGAATTAATCAGCTGCTCAGCCAGATCACCGATTTGTGATTCGGTTAAAGTTGCCAAGGTTGAATTGGTGGATGTTGCGATGAGCCCGCGTGTTATCTGTGTTGCATAGGCTACTTGCATAGCTTTTTTACTATGACCCAGCGCAACATGACCGAGTTCATGACCCAATACACCTTGAATTTCGTTATCAGTCATTTTATCCATTAATCCACTGTAAACACGTACGCAACCATTTGCCATTGCCCATGCATTGACATCTTGGGTTAAATAAACTTTATAATTAATTTTTGTACCATTAATCGTATAGCCTAAAGTTTTAGCAATTTGATTCAAACGCTGAGTATAAGGGCTATTTTCGGGAGCGATGTGAGATTTTGCATCCATTTGTTTGCAGGAATCATCGCTTAATTGTTTAATATCTTGATTAGATAATGTGGCTGTTTCATACGCTTCTGCCCCTACTGTTACTAATTTTTCAGGGGTGATTTGGCAGGCGGTGGTCGATAATCCTAACATCAATAAAACCATTAATTTTACTTTCATCTTATCATTCCTATCAGTCAAAGTTAAATGAACATACTTTTAGTATGTAATTAATTTATATATATTTTAACATAATACTCTGTGTGTTTTGGAATCTATTTTTTAACAAAAAATAAACTTTCATCAATATAATAAATAGGTTAAAGGTGTTTTGAATGAGAAATTAATTACGGCGATTTTTTGCTAACGTTATATATAAGGTATAAATTTGCTTGGGTTAAATATCATTATACCTCTGCACACGATTGCTTTATCAATTGTCAAAATTTTATTCTTGCATCATGAAAAATAGCCAATTAGACTAGTGAGCTATTTTTGATATGTGGTTTATGTTATGCAGCTTTCAGATTTTCATTTTGATTTACCTAATGAGCTTATCGCTCGATATCCAACCGAAAAACGGAGTGAATGCCGTTTACTTAGTTTAGATGGAGCAACGGGGCATCTGGATAACGGTGTTTTTACCGATATTGTTAATAAATTACAAAAAGGTGATTTATTAGTCTTTAACAATACACGCGTTATTCCCGCTCGTTTATATGGGCGAAAAGCTTCTGGTGGTAAGATTGAGATTTTAGTCGAAAGATTATTGGATAATAATCGTGTATTAGCGCATATTAAAGCATCTAAATCACCTAAAGTCGGTGCCGAACTGTTTCTAGGTGAAAATGAGCAATTTAAAGCGATCATGATAGCCAGACAGGATACGTTATTTGAATTGCAATTCCCTGATGATGTGTTAACTATTTTAAATCAAATTGGTCATATTCCGTTGCCCCCTTATATCGACCGACCGGATAACGAACACGATCGCGAGGTTTATCAAACGATTTATAATAAAGTACCCGGCGCCGTTGCTGCACCAACGGCCGGTCTGCATTTTGATGAATCTTTGTTGGCGCAATTACAACAGAAAGGGATTGAAATGGCATTTGTTACATTGCATGTTGGTGCCGGAACATTTCAACCGGTTAGAGTTGAAAATATAAAAAATCATGTTATGCATGCCGAGTATGCTGAAGTATCGCAAGAAGTTGTTGATGCTGTCAAAGCTTGTCATGAGCGAGGTAATCGGGTTATTGCGGTGGGTACAACGTCAGTGCGTGCGTTAGAAAGTGCGGCGCAAAAAACGGGACACATTGCGCCATTTTTTGCCGATACCCGAATTTTTATTTATCCAGGTTACCAATTTAAAGTTGTTGATATATTAATTACCAATTTTCATTTACCTGAATCAACATTAATTATGTTAGTTTCGGCTTTTGCCGGTTATGAAAATACCATGTGCGCTTATCAAGAAGCCGTGAAACAGCGATATCGCTTTTTTAGTTACGGTGATGCAATGTTTATCACCAAAAAGTAATTCAATATTAACCTTAGGCATTTTTTTGCATAAGGTTAATGGCGTAATGTATCAATCAGTTGATGGTGAATGGATTTTCTCAATGAGGATATTCTTTCTAGCGATAGCATCGGGATGTGAATAGCTGGTTTGTTTTTGATGATGATTGAGTTTATCCATCATGGTGATTAATCCATTTGGGTCAATATGGGATTGCTTTAATAAACGAATCGCAAATTCATCCGCTTCTAACTCTTGTCGTTGTGATAGTGATTGTGGGGTAAGCAGGATAATTTCGCCATTACTCATAATTTCGGCTGATTTAGCCGCGTGGAATGCATTGATTGAGTGGTTTAAGGCAATATGTCCAATTTCATGAGCGATAACTGCCTGAACTTCATTGTTATTTAATGTTTTTAATAATCCACTGGTAACCCTGATACAACCATTTAATGATGCCCAGGCCGCAGGTTGTGTATTTAAATAAACTCGATAATTTAACACTTTTCCATTTATCGATTTGGGTAATAATTGGGTAATTTGATTCAACTGTAATTGTAATGCATGTGATGGGCTGGTTAAAACTTCATAGCGATCTTGTCTGGCACAGCTTTGTTGATTGAATTGAATAATTTGTTGTTCCGTTAATTGCGCGAGTTGTTGTTGATTCATAATGACTTTTTTATCAGCCTGACATGATGCGAGTATCATCGTACAGCAAGCTAACACAACTGAAAAACTCAAACCTTTCATTTTTTTCCATTTGTACCTTATCGTTAAATGATGGTGAATATGGTATCATAATCTGCTTAATTGAGGGGATTTTATGTTATAAAAGGCGTTTTTATAATATAAGTTCATGAGTAATAGTAATAGCGCGCCAAACTGTATATTTGGTTGCAAGAGGTTGATATGAAGTTTGAATTAGATAATACCGATGGACTCGCTCGTCGTGGAAGAATGAAATTTGATCGCCGAGGGGTGGAATATACAGTCGAAACACCTGCTTTTATGCCAGTAGGGACTTACGGCACGGTAAAAGGGATGACCCCAGAAGAAGTTGCAGCAACGGGGGCACAAATTTTATTAGGTAACACTTTCCATTTGTGGTTAAGACCAGGTCAAGCGGTTATGCGTAAACATGGTGATTTGCATGATTTTATGCAATGGCAAGGTCCTATTCTCACCGATTCTGGTGGTTTTCAGGTATTTAGCTTGGGTGATCTACGTAAAATCAAAGAAGAAGGCGTCTATTTTCGTAATCCTATCAATGGTGATGCAATTTTCTTATCACCTGAAATTTCAATGGAAATTCAATACGATCTGGGTTCTGATATCGTGATGATTTTTGACGAATGTGCGCCATTCCCAGCTGATTGGGATTATGTGAAACGTTCGATGGAAATGTCATTACGTTGGGCTAAACGCAGCCGTCGACGATTTGATGAATTAGGTAACCAAAATGCACTATTTGGTATTGTGCAAGGAGGGATTCATCAAGAATTGCGTGATATTTCAATTAAAGGTTTAACCGAAATTGGTTTTGATGGTTATGCTGTTGGTGGGCTTGCTGTTGGTGAACCGAAGGCAGATATGCATCGTATTTTAGAGGGTACTTGCCCACAGTTACCGGCCGATAAACCACGTTATTTAATGGGGGTTGGTAAACCGGAAGATTTGGTGGAAGGTGTGCGGCGGGGAATTGATATGTTTGATTGCGTCATGCCAACCCGTAATGCCCGTAATGGTCACTTATTTGTTACTAATGGGGTGATTAAAATTCGCAATGCGAAATATCGCGATGATACCACACCACTCGATCCAGAATGTGATTGTTATACTTGTAAAAATTATACTAAATCTTACCTGCATCATTTAGATAAATGTGGCGAGATTTTAGGGGCTAGATTAAATACTATTCATAACTTACGTTATTATCAACGTCTGATGGCTGAAATTAGACAGGCAGTGGCAGATAAACGTTATGAAGAATTTGTCAGTGATTTTTATCAACGGATTGGTAAAACACCAGCACCTTTAAATCATCAGGAATAATGGCGAATTAATTATTATTTAATATCATATTGGTTTAAGTACATAGAACGGTAATTACACCGTTTTATGTCGTTCTTTTATGATATCATGCACACGATGATTTACCTTAAATTTGTTGTTTAATAATGTTTCAATTTTAGTCGATATATAATCAATATCATTCCACAATTATAATGATGTTTGATTATCACTGTATATATAGATAGAAATAAGAATAAATACCAGATAAACCAGAGTTCTACATTCAGCATAATTTGTTACCTTATAACAATCCCGCCATCGAAGCTCAATTTTCAGTCATGATAAAAGTTGTATCCAACACAATGTTGATGATTTTTGTTTTTACAGGAATAAGGACCACAAATTATTGGCGTAAGTATTACAGCATGTTGTTAATGGTTAAATCATATATAGCGAAATAGGCACCGATATATTAATGAGTTGGTGGTAATAAGTTCATTTTAAGCGCCGTGCATTTTATTTATTCCTTCAAGCCGGTGGTAAGTTTTCTGATACTTATCAATTAATTGCTATCTTTTACGCTAATTTAATGTAAAATGAATCAATAACTATTGACAGTTTTAAATAAGCAAGATATCATGCGCATCCTAACGGCGAGTAGCGCAGCTTGGTAGCGCAACTGGTTTGGGACCAGTGGGTCGGAGGTTCGAATCCTCTCTCGCCGACCAATTTCAAATAAAAGAGCCTACTTAATGAGTGGGCTTTTTTATTGCCTATAGTTTGATAGGTTGAAACCGCTAGGAAGTTCATGCCAATCGCCGCAAGATAAAATGGTTTTGGCAATGCTCCACCGTACTAGCATAAAATATTAGTAATCCGCTCTTGCCAACCAATCCTAAGTTTTTCATATTCTCTGATTCTCGCTCATAAGTCATTTTTACATTACAAATTGATGTAAACTATTTTTGTTGTCGACATGGTTTATCTTGACGCAAATAAATTGTAGGCAATATTTTATCTGGCATTGATGGTTAATTTTATGATGTCTTTTTTGTAATAAGATAAACTATTTAACAATATAACAAATAAACATAAATATATTCAAATTCATCATTTCTGATTTATTCTTGACTGGATTTATAGTGTGTGTATTAAAATTTACTTTGATGATAAGCAATGAGATGATTTTCATTAACCACAACCATTTTGCTTATTCTGATAAAGTGTTTAATTAACCAGCAATTTAATCTATTGAATTTATACTCACAAGGATATTAAATATGACCCAAGATTTGCATCCAGAAATTTTACGTTTAAAGCAAGAGATGATTCAATGGCGTCACCATATTCACAGTTATCCCGAAACGGCGTTTGAAGAACATAACACAACGGCATTTATTATTGAAAAATTACGATCATTTGGTATCGATGAATTGTACACGGAGTTTGCGCCAACGGGTGTTGTAGCTATCATAAAGGGAAATAAAGCCGGTAAATGGATTGGTTTACGAGCAGATATTGATGCATTAGATATTATTGAAGATAATCAAATAGATTATTGCTCAAAGATCAAAGGTAAAATGCATGCTTGTGGTCATGATGGTCATACCGCCATGTTATTAGGTACCGCAAAATATTTGGCCAGCCATCGTGATTTTGCTGGAACAGTGGTGGTTATTTTTCAACCTGCTGAGGAGAATGAAGGTGGTGGTCGCGTTATGGTGGAACGTGGTTTGTTTGATCGCTTCCCAATTGAGGAAATTTATGGTTTGCATAATCAACCGAATATGGCATTTGGTGAATTTTATATCCGTAAAGGACCATTTATGGCAGCTTATGATGTTTTTGACATCAAGATCGTCGGTAAAGGTGCGCATGCTGCCGGACCACATAATGGTTATGATACCATAGTCACAGCAACCCAGGTGGTTAACTCTTTACAAACGATTGTTAGCCGCAATATTAATCCTATTGATTCAATTGTTATTAGTGTAACGCAAATTCATAGTGGTGATACCTGGAATGTTTTACCCCAAGAAGCGGTGATTCGTGGTACAGTTCGTACCTTCAAACCAGCGGTACAAGATTTAGCGGAACAACGTATTAAGGAAATTGCGCAAGGCATTGCAAATACGTTTCACGCTACGGCACAAGTTAATTATCAACGACGTTATCCAACCACTGTAAACCATGAATATGCAACTGATTTAGCGCTTGATGCTGCTATTGCACTTGTTGGTAATGATAAAGTACATTGTGATATTCCACCATCAATGGGGTCGGAAGATTTTGCTTTTATGTTACAAGTTAAGCCAGGTGCCTATATTTGGTTAGGTACCGGTCCTGGCGCGAATTTACATCATCCTCAGTTTAATTTTAATGATGAAATTCTCACGACTGGGGTAGCCTATTTTGTAAAACTGGTGAAAAATCAATTAATTTGATTAGTGAATTGCGAAAGTTTAATAATGCCAACCTTTTAGGTTGGCATATATATTAAAATTTAAAATAGACCAATTACAACACCAACAGAAGTAATGGCGGTTAATATTAAAATTACAGTTGTGGCTGTCATTTGTTTAACCGAAATTAACCACCAGGCTAATAACACCATGCATAGTGGTAAAATTTTCGGAAAAATCCCGTCTAAAACCTCTTGTAATGGTTTAATTGACTCGCCCATTGGGATTTCTAGTTGGCTATTTAAAATAATATTTCCAGCAGCCAAACCACCTACTACCATTATACCCAGAACATTAAAGGCATCAGTGATACGTTTTACATTATCACCAATAATATTATCAATTGCGTTAAGACCGAGTCGATAGCCATTGAAAAAACTCAGATAAGAAATTAAAGGTCCTAAAATACCATAGGCAAGGATATAAAAGATGGGACCGATAGGATTACCATTTGTCGCCATCCCCATAGCAATCGACAGCAACACAGGTACAATAATTCCTTGAATTAATGAATCACCAATCCCAGCTAAGGGACCCATTAATGTTGCTTTGATGTTGATAGGTAATTCTTCGGGGACATCTTTACCTAGAGCGATTTCTTCTTCCATTGAAGCCACAATACCGTTAATAATTTGCCCGGTTTGCGGTTCAGTATTATAAAACATAGAATGACGGACGAGTAATCGCTTTTTGGCATCAGGAGCATTTTTATAATATTTTTCCACAAATGGAAGGTAAGAAAAAGCCCAAGCATGAGCTTGTAATTTTTCATAACTCATTGAAGAAAGATGGGTAAATCCCCAACGATACCAAATCTGACGTAATTCTTTTTTGGTTAGCCTTGGTTTTTCAGTTTGCTTGTCCATTATAGATTCTCCACTCAGAATAGATCTTCATCTTCAAAAACTTCATTGGCGGTATTGCCACTATTGGTATTTGTTGCTGGTACATTTGATGCAGCTACTTTATTGTTGGCAACAAAGTATAGATAAGCGATTAAAGCTGAAATAAATACCAACGCAATCATACTGATTTCAGTAAAGGCCAACAGAACAAAACCAAAGAAAAAGAAAATAAACTGGATCCTTGACTTAATTACAATATTCATCAGCATCGCAATACCAAGTGCAGGTAATACCCCTCCTAATACTGAAATAATGTGGGTAATGACTTGCGGTACGTTTTTTAATAACCAATCAACAAGATTTGCACCATAATATATAGCTAAAAATATCGGTACGGCACGAATAAGGAAGGTGGTAATCTGAGGATAGATAAGATGATTAAGGACAATTCCTCGGCTATTACCATTTTCTGCTGCTTGTTGGGCGCGGTTATTCCAAAATGAATAGAGTGCCATACGAGTATTATAAAAGATTAACCCGAAGGTTTGTCCTAACAAAACAGATAGCGTTACAGCGATAGCGGGATTTTGGGTTGTAGCAAGCGCGAGTCCAATACCACCATATGCGGCATAAGTGATCTCGCTGTTTGTTGCGCCACCAGTGGATAAGTTAGCGATGAATACCGTTTGTACAGCTAATCCACACATAACACCTGCTTGTATATTACCAAATGCTAAGCCGACAAGTAGCCCGGCAACAAGTGGTCTACCAACAATATAGAATCCCCCCGACATTCCAAATAACCAAGGTGATTCTATTGCACCTAAATAACAAAATAGGCCAGTAAATAAAGCTGGAATAAAAAGTGAAACTTCCATAATATTTTCCTTTATGTTATTGGTTAAGCTGCATCATATTTTTTCTTCATGCTATCCCAACTTTTAGCATCATCATCAGGCAAAAGTTGAAATTCAATATTAACGCCTTTGCTTTGAATGTAGTCGAAAGCTTGGTAGTCGTTGTCGTCAATTGCGACTGTTCTACCAATAACTTTTGCCCCAGCACGCGTATTCATGCAGCCAACATTAAGCGTTTTGCCAATGTTGCCACCGGCTGCTAATAATTTGGCAAAAGTTTGTGGTGAATCACTAATTAAAAAAAAGTTTTTTGATGATTCGATACCTTGTTGAATTTTTTCTATACCTTGTTGCACCGTATAAATACCGATTTTAAGGTTCCCTGCTGCGGCTTTAAGGACTCGTTTACGTAATTCATCAGCTGCGATGTTGTCTCCGATCACTAAAATGCCATCAACAGGCCTAACTTTAGACCAGCGAGTGGTAATTTGACCATGGATTACGCGGTCATCTACTCGTGTAAATGTAATTGTCATAATGAATTCTCCTGCTTATAACAGCTAAAAAATCGAATCTTCGGTAAAATTATTCGTTAATGGAGGTGTGGATATTGACGAATGTCCAGTTTCTAATGCGATTTTAACGAGTTTATCGATATCCGTTTCTGTTGCAGAGACGGTACCAACTTCTATTAAGATTGGTAGGTTATAGCCGGTAACAATTCTTATTTTATTTGGGTTGGCTAATGCATAGCGATAGCTTTCATTATAGGGAGTACCACCGATTAAATCACAAAATACTAATACGGGTTCTTTTTGTGTTAAAAGATCTAACATATTAATTAATCGTTGACTAAAATCAGCAATACCATTGTCATCAAGTTTTATAGCTGTAAAAATATCAGGATTTCCGGCAATCATTTGATAGCTTTTTAATATTGCTTCGCATAGTTCACCGTGTGATGTTATAACGATTTTCATGACTTTTCCTTATATAATAAAAGTATTATATGTTTTATATCTTTACATATTAAAAATTTAATAACAAACGATAAAAATTAAATTATTTTATAAATGAGATTGTTATCACATTTTTATACTTTTATTTTATTGACAATAGCATGTAAGTTTATATTATATGTCATTACATATTAGGTAAAAGGAAAGTATTATGGCTCACTATACTTTACAGCAACTCTGTCAATTTATTGATCATACAAATTTAAAACCAGACGCTACACCAAACGCCATAGAAAAGCTCTGTCGGGAGGCGAAAGAATATCAGTTTAAAATGGTGGCGATTAATCAGGTTCAGTCTAAACGGTGTGCTATATATTTAAGTGGCACAGCAGTCGATGTGGGGGCGGCAATTGCTTTTCCCTTAGGTCAAGTTACCCTTGAAGTAAAATGTTTTGAAACATTAAATGCGATAGAAAATGGTGCAACAGAGATTGATTATGTCATTAACATAACAGAATTAAAGGTCGGCAATTTTACTTATATTGAAAACGAGATGCAAAAAATTGTTGCTATCTGCCGACAGCATAATGTGATATCAAAAGTCATATTCGAGAATTGTTATCTCACAGATGATGAAAAAATAGCATTATGTAAAATCGCCAGTAAAGTTAAACCCGATTTTATTAAAACATCCACTGGTTTTGGTGTATCAGGGGCAACACTAGCGGATGTTAAATTGATGAAACAACATGTTGATCCAAGTGTTAAAGTTAAGGCAGCAGGTGGTATTCGTGATGCAAATACTTTCAAACAAATGATCGCCGCTGGCGCACAACGGATTGGGACCAGCGCAGGTATCGAGATTATTGAACAACTTAAACAGGAGTTAATAATAGCAGCGAAAGATACCATTGAAATTGTCTAACAGGGCTAAACCTATTAAGACTATTACATTAATAACCTGTTGCTAAAATCAATGTAACCAAATGGATTTGATTAGCGATTCAATATAAGTGATTGAAAATAAATGGCTATCTCATTCAACTTTGTTATTAAGTTCAAAAACAAAGGAATTAATATCACCGCGATATTTTGATATCGAGTATTCAATTGGTAAACGATTTTTAGTAAAACCTAAGGAATGAAAGTAAAAAATAGGATCATTTTCGTCTATATCTAAAAGATGGGCAGTGGTTTCATCTGCTTTTAATACATCGAGTTTGCGACGTATTTGTAAAATAGGAAATTGCATTTTTTTTAAAACTTCATAAAGTCTTTCTGAAGTAAAATCAATGTTAAGTAAATTAGGTAAATGCGTTAACGGTAGATAGGTTGTTACAAGAACAATCGGTTTATTTCCAGCATAACGCAAACGTACTAATTTATAAATTTCATCGTTTTGAGCAATATTAAGATTGGTAGCAATCTCAGAATTGGCCCTATCAATTTTAAACGTTAACACATGGGTTCTTGGAATTAAACCTTTACGATTCATTTCAGAATCATAACTTTCGATAACATGTGTAAATTCCTGTTTGATTTTCGGTTGGCATACCACGGTGCCACGTTTTTTTCGTCGTTCTAAATAACCTTGATTAACTAAAGATTGTATGGCTTGCCGGATAGTAGGACGACTCACTTGATAAATTTCAGTAAGCTCATTTTCCTTTGGAATTAATTGACCTTCGCTATATTCGCCTGATTGAATTCGGTTAAGTAGATCTTGTTGTATAAATAAGTGTCGGGGAGTTTTATTGCTTTTATACATAAAATAAATCACATATCTTAATTATGTTATAGCATATTAGTTCAAACCGATGATTATGTAAAATTTTTATTCACTGAAGTTTAATTGAATCCCTTTGTTTGAATTTTAGCTTTTGATTTTAATGAAAATTACTACTTGGCTATATTTTTAATAAATATGATTTCTTAACTTTTCCATAAATAAAAATAATTTGCATTTATAAATAATAATCATTACCATTTAGAGTGTTTAAAAATTAATCTAAAACATAAAAAATGGGAATAACAATGCAGCGAAAGTATTTTAATCAATTTGTTATATTGACCTTAAGTAGCACGTTATCAATAGCCGTGAATGCAACCGATAAAAAATTAGCGCAAACCGATATTGAAACCATGCAAGTTACAGCAAATATAAAAGATGATAATGATCAGCGACTAAAAAACTCATCTACCGCGACTAAAATGCCATTTGATGTTAAAGATATTCCTCAAACCATTAATGCGATTAATTTAGAACAACAAAAAGTCTATGGTCAGACTGACTTGGGGGTAATTGTTAATCGGCTTCCTGGGGTAGATACGACTTACGATATGCGTGATGAAGGAATTAAAATTCGTGGTTTTTCAGCAAGTTCCGGTGATATCTACCGTGATGGTGTGCGAGCGAGTGGGCAGGTAAGACAAAGTACAGCTAATATTGAGCGTATAGAAGTGTTAAAAGGGCCAGCATCGGTACTTTATGGTAGAGGTTCCGGTGGTGGAATGATTAATATGATCAGTAAACAGGCCAATTTTGATTCACCCACAACATTAAATTTACGCGGTGGTTCATGGGATAAATACGGTGGTATGGTTGATATTAATCGAATCTTAAATGATAAGTTGGCAATTCGAATGACTGTCGATCACCAATCAGATGGAAGCTTCCGTAAAGGTATCAAACAGCGAGATACCATGGTTTCACCAAGTATTTTTTATGATAACTTAGATGGCGTTAATTGGTTAGTACAATATACCAGTGATCATCTATGGCGTAAACCGGATAGAGCCCCAGCCTACTATACTTTACCGAAAGGTGTTTCCAAAAAGACCGCATATGCGCATCCCGATGACTATGTAAAGGATAAATTTAATTCTTGGCGTTCTGTCTTAGGATTAGAATTCAACCATAATTGGTCAGTGAAATTAACCAATGTATATCGTAAAGCGGATCAAAATTTCGACCATCTATATGCTGGAAATTATTGTGATTTGAATGGTAGATTATCAAATGGCAGAGCTTGTCAGTATCAAGGTAAAATACAATTTCGCCGAGCCTGGCAAGAAACAGCCAATAAAACGTATGGTAATACTTTAGATTTAATAGGAAAATTTGATACAGCTAATATTAATCATGATATGTTGTTAGGGATTGAATATAATATTGAAAAACGTCAACCGCGGTTAGCATTAACTAATATTTATCCTGAGTTGGTTGATCCATTTCATCCACATTGGAATAGTAAAAAACCACATCATAATCAGTTAAGTACTAAAACCGATCATCAGTCCACCTCAAAAGGATTCTATTGGCAGGATTTAATCACCTTTAATCCGCATTGGAAAATTTTAGCTGGCTTACGTTATGATAATTATGATTTTTCTTCGAAGGACCGGCTTAGACATCAAAGCCGTTCTTACGATGGGCATTCGTTAAGTCCTCGCGTAGGCTTAATTTGGCAACCGGTTGAACAACATAGCCTTTACGCCTCTTATAGTAAGAATTTTGCGCCTTATGGTGGTCGAGGAATCATTACCATTTCAACCAATCAACAAACTGTTTTTGATAATAAACCACAGTACTCACGTCAATATGAATTGGGAGTCAAAAGTGATTGGTTAAATGATAAACTTTCTAGTCAAATTGCTGTATATCAGTTGGAACTATATAATGTTCGTTATCAACCTGATGCAGTGAATGATCCTTATAACTGGCAAGTAAAAGGAAGTGATCGCAGCCAAGGTATCGAATTGAGTGTGACTGGGCAGTTAAGTTCTCAATGGTATATTAATAGTGGTATCAGTTATCAACAAGCGAAAGTGCATAAAGATAAAAAGACACCAGCTAATGAAGATAAATATTTACCAAATACGGCAAAACACAGTGGTTATGTTAATTTACGTTATTTACCTTATGAAAATTGGTTTACTGAGCTAGAAGTGAATTATAAAGGTTCAATGTATAATGATGATAAAAACACCTCTAAACGCCCTGGTTATGTGTTATGGAATGCAGCAGTTGGTTATCAATCTCCTTCATTTGATGTCACATTAGCATTAACTAATTTGTTAGCTAAAACGTATTGGCGTTCAAGTAGTATGCCAGGTACTCCCCGTGCTTTTTTAGTCACGGCTAGCTACAAACTGTAATCATAATAATAATTTGTACACTAAAATGTTGCTTACTTATCGATAAGATAAGTAAGTAGCTATAGGATTAGGGGTATTTAGTGTAATACATTTTAAAAGAAAATATTTACCTTAACTGATGGTGCAGTAGATGTTTTTCTCGAATGGTTGATTAAGACGTTTTTTTATTAATCATGCGAATGAGCTATAAATACGCTTTACTAAAAACAGATTAGCAATGCTGAGTTGTTTTGCTATATATTAATGCTAATCTTGATTAATTAAACTTTTTAAAAGCTCAATCTGTTGATCACTATCGTTTAATGCCAATATATAATTAAATTTTTTTCCGCCATGTGCCATAAATAATTGGCGATTTTCAATATTAATTTCATGTAAAGTTTCTATACAATCAACAGCAAATCCAGGGCAAACTACCGTGACAGATTGACCTTGTTTAGCTAATTCGATCAAGACATCACAAATGTTAGGTTCTGTCCATTTACCGTTACCAAAACGTGATTGATAACAGTGGATAATATTTAGATTGGGATAATATTTAGCCAATCTTGATTTTAGTAATTCGGTAGTGAGTAAACAACGATCAACATAATCATCCCGACGATGAGCAATATAACGCATAGGTATACCATGGTATGACAGTAATAATGTATCGGGTTGATCAATACAAATTTGGTTGTCAATATGATGTACTAATGCGGATATATAACTAGGGTGATCGGCATAATCGCGTATAAAATTTAATGTTGGTGGGGATTGCCAATCTTTTATGATGGATTGGATTTTGTCGCTAACGGCCAGTGTGGTGGTGGTCGAGTATTGTGGAAATAGGCTGATAACATCAATTTGTTCACACTGTTGCATTTGTTTTAAAGTTGATGCTAAATCAGGTTCACCATACGTCATGGCGAGTTTGCAATTTAACATCGGATAAGCTTTACTAAGTTTTTGCAAAATTTGCTGGCTATAAAATAATAATGGTGATTGATGGTTTAACCAGATTGCCTCATAGTATTGCGTAATATATTTGAGTCTTTTGGGAATGACAATGCCATATAGAATGGGTAACCAAATAATTGGATTAACATCAACCACATGACGATCAGTTAAGAATTCTCCGAGATAGCGCTTAATTGCTGATGGCGTCGCTTGGCTCGGTGTGCCTAAGTTGACCAGTAATAAACCCTGTTTCGACGTCATAAAATTGCTATCCTTTTATTGGATTAATCGTACTGTCTATTAAGTCTAATAAACGTTGTAATGCACCTTGATTTTGTTTCAAAACTTGGTAAGCATTATTTCCAATATCTATGCGTAGCTGATTGTCAGTTAATAACGTGCTAATTTTTTCAGCTAAATCTTGTTTGTTTGTTTCTGTTATCCAAAGACCGTTGGCATTAATTAACTGTTCACAAATCACTTTGAAGTTATAAGTGTATTTACCCATGATAATGGGTAAATGATGTAAAGCCGGTTCTAGCGGATTGTGTCCACCGCGATCGACCATACTGCCCCCCACAAAAGCAATATTGGCAAGACCATATAGTAACATTAATTCACCCATGGTATTACCGAGAATAACTTGAGTTTGTGTTGTTGGTATAGCATGCTTACTACGTAATTGATAGGTTAATCCATGATCAACGATCAGATTCTCAACACTGGTAAAACGCTCAGGATGCCGCGGAACAAGAATTAATAATAAATCAGGATAGTGCTTTAATAACATTTTATGCACAATTAAAATAATGTCGTCTTCACCATGATGAGTACTGGCAGCAATCCATATTGGTCTATTGAGTTGCCAAGTTGATTTTAATTGAGCGATAGCTTGCTGTTGCTGTGAATTGAGATGGATATCGAATTTAATGCTGCCAGTAATTGTTAATTGTGATTCAGGTAAACCTAATTGAATAAAACGTTGACCATCAAATTGATTTTGTACCGCAATATGGCTAATTTTTGGTAACAATAGTTGCATCGTTTTCTTAAATTTGGCATACCCGCGTGCTGAACGTGCGGATAATCTGGCATTAGCAATAATTAATGGAATATGGCGTTTATATAATGCTGTGATTAAATTAGGCCATAATTCAGTTTCCATAATAATCACTAATTTTGGTTGTAACGTATTTAAAAAACGGCTAATTGCATCAGGTAGATCGTAAGGTAAATAAACATGACTAACACGGTTACCCCAAGATTTTATCACTTGTTGTGAACCTGTCGGCGTCATAGTGGTGATTGTAATAGGTAAATCTGGATATCGTTGTTGCAATTGTTTAATTAACGGTATTGCGGCAATCGTTTCTCCTACCGAAACACTATGTACCAATATACCATTGGGCTGTATTTTACCTTTACAAAAACCATAACGTTCTAACCATCGTTTACGATAATCGGGAGATTTCAGGCTACGCCACAATAACCTCAACCAAATTAGAGGTTGGATAGCATAAAAAAGGCAAGTATATAAAATCGTCATATGTTTTATTCTTTGAAAAAATATTTACGATAATAAGCCAATTCAGCTATAGAATCTTTTATATCATCTAGCGCTTGATGCGTACCTTGTTTTTTTAATCCTTTGAGGATATCTGGCTTCCAGCGATGAGCTAACTCTTTAACGGTACTAACATCTAAATAACGGTAATGAAAATATTTCTCCAGTTTGGGCATATAATTAAATAAAAATCGACGATCCTGACCGATGGTATTACCACAAATTGGTGAACAGTTTTCCGGTACCCATTGTGAAATAAAATCAATAGTCAGTTGTTCCGCTTGTTGCTCATTGATCGTACTTTGTTTAACGCGCTCTAATAAACCTGTTTGGGTATGAGTACTAACATTCCAATCGTCCATTAAGGCTAATTGTGAATCGGGTTGTGAGATAGCTAAAACCGGTCCTGATGCGAGAATATTCAGATTGGAATCGGTAATCATTGTTGCGATTTCGATAATACGATCACGATTAGGATCTAAACCCGTCATTTCTAAGTCTATCCAAATCAAATTGTTTTTATTTAATTGTATGGTCATAACTGTTCTTAATTGAATAATGTAAATAGATACGATAAAACTTTAATTATTCTATCACTTTTGGTAGCGTTTTTAGTAAATAAATCTGAAAAGTTATGCCTTTATATTCTTCTTTGATTTAAAAATAGGGTAAGTGATAAACAAATTAATAAAACGATTAAATTGATTATGTACTCAATTGGTAATATCAAAAACGGCTAAAATAGAATTAGCTTGACTGAAAACGGTTGCTTATTCCTTCATAGCAATATACTCTTAAGCAATGGTGGTGATGTTATTCATTAATGTCTACTTGTAAAATGAAATATTAGCTATCTTTTGAAATGTAATAATGAGGATTTGTGGCAAAAAAACGATTATCTAAAGTTCAGCAACGTCGTGTTGAAGCTAAACATGAGCAACGTTTGTTAAGCAATCATGAACAGTATGATGAAAATCTTTTTCTGACTCCTGAAGAAGGAATCGTTATCAGTCGGTATGGTAAGTTAGCCGAGGTAGAAGATAAGCAAGGGCAAAGTTATCGATGCAATATTCGTCGAACACTTGCTTCAATTGTCACAGGCGATCGCGTTATTTGGCGGAAAAGTAGAGATCTGCATACTAATAGTGTGATTGAAGCCATTCATCCACGTCATTCCGAGTTGGTGCGTCCAGATTTTTATGATGGTATTAAAACGGTTGCCGCCAATGTTGATCAAATTATGATTATTTCAGCAGTATTGCCTGAGTTATCTCTAAATATTATTGATCGTTATTTAGTCGCTTGTGCAGTTACAAAGATCGAGCCTGTCATTGTATTAAATAAAATTGATTTGTTAGATAAAATCCAACAACAAGCGGTATTTAATCAGCTAGCTTATTACCAAAGTCTTGGGTATCGAGTTTTATTCATCTCTTGCCTTAAACAACAGGGATTAGAGATTTTTAAGCAAACATTACAAGCAAAAACATCTATTTTAGTAGGGCAATCCGGCGTTGGAAAATCCAGTTTGATTCATCAATTATTACCGCATTTATCTACACAAGTCAGTGTTGGTGAGGTGTCAGACGTATCTGGCTTAGGTCAGCATACAACGACCGCAACGCGTTTATATCATCTGCCAAGTGGTGGGGATATTATTGATTCGCCAGGTATTCGTGAATTTGGTTTATGGCATTTAGAACCACAACAAATTATGCAAGGTTTTAAAGAGTTTTATGATTACTTAAGTGATTGTCAGTTTCGTGATTGTAATCATTTAACCGATAAAAATTGTGGATTACAAAAAGCAGTCGCCAATGGGAAAATTGCACAATGGCGTTTGGATAATTATCATCGTATTTTACAAACAATACGGGACGTAAAAGTTAAAACAAACAAAACCTTTAAGGCATGAATAAAGAAATTTATTAATGGAGCCAAAACCGCAACAAACTATATTGCGGTTTTCTTTTAAAATGATTTAATTTGCTTTCAATCCAAGCCCTATGATCACATAGGCCCAACCCTGAAAAATTAAATCGACTCCTAAAAACATACCTAATATGGTTAAACTGTCTGCAGGCCATCCAAACAGAATGATAAGCCCTAATAATAATGTTAAAATACCTGAAAATAACCACCATCCCCAACGGGGAAAATGACGATTATTTAATGCACCAATACACTGAGTTATGCCACTAGCAGTTAATAAAATGGCAATAATTAAAGTAATAGCAATCGAAGTTGTAATGGGTTGTATAAAAGTGCTTATTCCCGCTATGATGTATAATGCACCAATGATCGCCCAAAGCGTTGTTTGACCAATGCCTTTAGTGTGAAAAGCATGGATACTTTGTGTAATACCAGCGATTAACAGTAAAGAGCCAATAAAATAGGTTGAAAATATTGTGGCAAAAAATTGGTACGTGAGGGCGAATAAACCTAAAATGATTAAAAGAATACCGATTGTCAGAAACCAACCCCAGTTTTTTTTCAGTTGTAAGGTTAGATCGGTTAAATTTTGCGTTAGTGGTGTCATAAAAAATACCTTTGTGGAAAGTTGAATAGCTAAATTAATTTTACGCTAAATTTATAATAGATCTAATGTTTTTATATAAATAATCGATAGTAGCAATAATTATTATTGCTACTATTTAGATATTTTCGTAATTTGAATAAACGATGTAAAAGAGGGTTAAGTATTAAGATTTGGGATGATTTGTTATTTTTGCACGCAATACACGTTTTATCGGTTTTTTATTTAACATATTTACATAGCGGCTTGGCCAGATCTCTTCTGGTTTGACACCAATTGCATTAGATATGATTAATTCACCTTTGGTCCAAGGTCTAACTAACGCATTATTTAAAGTTGTAGAACTTAAACCTGATTGACGTGATAATTCTGAAAGTGTTAAACCTTGCTTTTTTAATGCGGCAATAATATCGGCACTATGCCAGTCTTGTATGCAATTTTCCATTGGTCTTTTCCTTATTTTCTATCTATGTTATTCTCTATTTTTTATTACTTATTTTAGTAAGTTTTCGTATTTACAAATATAGGTAAAATAAGTTGCTTATAAGTTTATTGTAACATGTTTTCTTAAAAGTTTAATATTTTTTCTTTATTTTCTTAAAGTGAGATGGAAAATGATAAAACAATGGTTTTCTTCAAAAGATTTGATTATGTTCGACGGTCTACCTTCCACTCCTCAAGGTATCAATCGTAAAGCACGTGTAGAGGGTTGGAAAAGCCGAAAACGTAGTGGTATACAGGGAAAAGCGATTGAATATCATATCGATAGTTTACCTGAGTTTGTTAAATCAACCTTACAAGCAAAAGAAATTTCGGCCGCTTATATGGTCGGTGAAATTGAACCTTTGCAACTCTGGATTTCAGCATTTATAGCCTTAAAAGAAGAGCAGAAAGAATTTGTCAAAACATGGTTAATACACAACGGTATTAATGATCTCATGCGAGTTGTCGAACAACAAATGAACTCTAAAAAATAATCAATTTAACTTGATGTAATTATGATTTTATTGGAATTGAGCATGTAACTTTTAGATAATATTGCTTTTATTATATGCGATTCTTGATAAATCCTTATTACTCATCTGAGTAATAATAATCAATGTATTATTTAAAATGAATAATATTACGGCTGATATTTATAATAATTATTTGCTAAAGATTTAAGCTAGGATATACTTTAGCATCTAATACTTTAATTAATATAAAAATCGTTGTTATGGAATTCATAATGGATACACAATCAGAATTATCAAGTAGTAAAACAATTATTGCTTTTTTAGCGAATCAGTTTCCTAATTGTTTCACAGCTGAAGGTAATGCCAAACCGTTAAAAATAGGTATATTTCAAGATATTATTGATCGGTTTGCTGATAACGTTCAGTTTAGTAAAACTAAACTAAGACTTGCATTGCGTTTATATACCGCAAGTTGGCGCTATCTTTATTGCATTAAAGAAGGTGCAAACCGTGTTGATCTAGATGGTAACGCTTGCGATACCGTAACGAGTGAACAAGCCTCACATGCTGCCGAATTATTAAAAGCGAGTAAAGCAAAGGTCAAAGCGCAACGAGAAAGTAAAAATAAAGAACAGGCTACCGCGAATTCGCCACGTTCACCGAAGGGACCATCCAATAAATCCGTTGCCGAAAATGTACGTGTATCAACAAAACATGTTACAAATATTAGCCGTCCAAAGTTTAAATCGACACCAAAATTAAATAAACCAACTGTTGACCAATTACAAATTGGTAGTAATGTGAAAATCATATTAGGTAGCAAACCAGTTTCGGCAATTATAGCTAATATTGAAAAAGAAAATATTAAAGTAAAAGTACCTTCTGGTATGGAGCTAACGGTTACAATTGAGCATATATTAGTATAGCTCTTTGTAAAAATGGGATTTTGAATGAAAAAAATAAACCTATATTTGTCTGTAAAAAACTATTTGTACAGTTTAATTATTGTTACTGCATTTTTCAGCATATCAATTCAGGCAAAAGAATATTCAATTAATGAATTACCCAAGCTGGAATCTGATCCTATTCATGAGGTCGTTTCTAAACGTGTCACTAACTACTTCACCCAATCACATTATCGTAAATTTGAATTAGATAATGCTTTTTCTGCTAAGATTTTTGAACGATATTTGAAATTACTTGATAGTAATAAAGCTATTTTTATAAAAAGCGACATTGATATATTTAGAGATAAACAAACTCAATTAGGACAAGAACTGCGCAATGGCGATCTTAAAACAGCTTTTGATATCTATAATTTAGCACAGGAAAAACGTTTCAAACGTTATCAATTTGCTTTAACGCAATTAGCGTTACCGATGAATTTTACCGCACAAGAATCGATAGATTTTAAACGTGAAAATTTACCTTGGCCAAAAACAGAAGAAGAATTAGATGATTATTGGCGTAAACGGGTTAAATTTGATGAGCTTAGTTTGGCATTATCAGGTAAAACGGAACCACAAATTAGAGAAGTGTTAACGAAGCGCTATAATCGAATTTTACGCACATTAGTGCAAAGTAAATCTGAAGATGGATTTCAAGTTTTTATGAATGCATTTGCGCGTGAAATCGATCCTCATACCAGTTATTTAGCTCCGCGTATCAAACGTGAATTTGATTCAGAAATGAGTCTTTCATTTGAAGGAATTGGAGCAACATTAACACAAGAAGATGATTATACAAGTATTACGTCGTTTATTACTGGTGGACCTGCTGAAAAAAGTAAACAATTAAAAGTTGGTGATCGAATTATCGGTGTTGGTCAAAAAGGTAAAACGATCGAAGATGTGATCGGTTGGCGCTTAGATGATATTGTCGATAAAATTCGTGGCCCTAAAGGGACGATTGTTAGGCTAGAAATCTTACCAGCGGGAAATAATAGTAAATCTAAGATCATTGAAATTAAAAGAGATAAAATACATTTTGAGGATCGTGAGGCAAAACTTACTATTAAAGATACTGATCAAGGTAAAGTTGGATTAATCGATGTACCAAGTTTTTATATGGGATTAACTGACCGAGTTTCAAAACTTATCGTTGAGGCTAATGCAAGTCATGTCAAAGGAATTGTTATTGATTTGCGAAATAACGGTGGTGGTTCTTTAGCTGAAGTGATTAATTTAACAGGATTGTTTATCGAAAAAGGACCAGTTGTGCAGGTTAAAGATAATATGCAAAAACTGGTTATATATGAAGATAATGATTCAACTATTCAGTATGGCGGTCCTCTTGTTGTTATGATAAATCGGTACAGCGCCTCTGCATCAGAAATTTTTTCAGCCGCATTACAAGATTATGGGCGTGCAGTTATCGTTGGCGAAGAAAGTTATGGTAAGGGAACGGTGCAGACCTCACGGAGTATTGCTTATCCAATAGATGCTAGAATGCATCCAGATTGGCCAACATTAGGCGGTATTCAGTATACTATTCAAAAGTTTTATCGCATAAATGGTGGTAGTACGCAAATTAGAGGGGTAACGCCGGATATTGAAATGATACCTATTCACTATGTAGATGATACTGGTGAACGCTTTCAGGATAATGCATTACCATGGGATAGTGTAACCAAAGCAAAATATCAGGTATTATTTGATATTAAACCATTGTTGCCAAATTTAATTCAGCGACATATCGAACGGATAAAAACAAACCCTGAGTTTAATTATATTTTAGCGGACATAAATAAATATAATGATGAAAAAGATAAGCATTATATTATTTCATTAAATAAAGCTGAACGTGAAAAAATTCAAAAACAGAGCGATAAAGAAGAATTACAACGCATGAATGAACGTTTAAAACGAGCCGGAAAACCAGCGATAACCAAACTCGATGATTTACCGAAGGATTTTAAAGTTGAAGATTCATATTTAGATGAAGCAGTTGAAATATTACTCG
The DNA here is from genome assembly GCF_019641635.1 of Frischella sp. Ac48. Lineage (NCBI taxonomy): Bacteria > Pseudomonadati > Pseudomonadota > Gammaproteobacteria > Orbales > Orbaceae > Frischella > Frischella sp. Ac48. The sequence continues at coordinate 62,372 of NZ_JAETXP010000013.1, read as the reverse complement.
ATTTGTCAGAAAATTACCCAAGATTAATATCTAAATTGCCGTCAAATGCGGTATCGCTAGATTTTATTCCTCAACTTGATAAATAAAAGGAACTAACAATTATGAATACTGATTTAAAACTTGCTTTATTTACCGTTGTAAGTATTTTTACTGTAATTGGTATTTTTGCTTATTTTGTTGCACTACATTGATAGTTTATTCAGCAACTAGCTATAATAATGGCTTGACCTAATGTTAAGCCGACGTTATAGTATGCACCATCAAAATTGATGGTGAGGTGTCCGAGTGGTTGAAGGAGCACGCCTGGAAAGTGTGTATACGGCAACGTATCAAGGGTTCGAATCCCTTCCTCACCGCCATTATAGAATAACCACATTGATTATAAAGGGATGAGGACCAAGGGGTCGACCAATTCGTC
>NZ_JAETXP010000013.1:0-61946 GCF_019641635.1 Frischella sp. Ac48 | reverse complement strand
TAATCCCTTCCTCACCGCCATTATAGAATAACCACATTGATTATAAAGGGATGAGGACCAAGGGGTCGACCAATTCGTCAGGAACGAATTGGAACGTTGCTTTAGCAACGACCTTGCAAAGGCGAGTGTCAGGACGACACGAGTAATCCCTTCCTCACCGCCATTATAGAATAACCACATTGATTATAAAGGGATGAGGACCAAGGGGTCGACCAATTCGTCAGGAACGAATTGGAATGTTGCTTTAGCAACGACCTTGCAAAGGCGAGTGTCAGGACGACACGAGTAATCTCCTATCCACTCACATTACAGTATATCATTCCTAATATTTACCAACTGTAACTCTCAATTTTAATAAATAAAGTATACTTATAGCTAACGTTTAAATATCATAAAAGAAATCATTGCGCTATAATAAATTATCAATTGATATTAGAAATATCGTAAAATTTCATTTAAAAACCATTTAGTGAACAAATTATTATTCCTAAATGCTATTTTCCAGAAATTAAAAGGCTGAATTATTATGTATGTTAATGATATTCGCGCTGAGTTAAATCAAGCCGTTGATGTATTAGTTAAATTTGTTGAAGATGATAATAATCTTCAGGCTATTCAACAAGCAGCGTTGTTAATAGCTAATTCGTTTAAACAAGGTGGTAAAGTGCTTTCATGCGGTAATGGTGGTTCCCATTGTGATGCAATGCATTTTGCCGAAGAATTAACCGGACGTTATCGGGAAAATCGCCCTGCCTATCCAGCAATTGCCATTTCTGATGTGAGTCATATTTCATGTGTGGGTAATGATTTCGGTTATGATGCGATTTTCTCTCGTTATGTAGAAGGGGTTGGTCAGACTGGGGATGTTTTGTTAGGGATATCCACTTCAGGCAATTCAACCAATGTTATCAATGCGATACAAGTTGCGAAAGCGAAGGGAATGAAAGTCATTGCTTTAACAGGGAAAGATGGTGGCAAAATTAATGGATTAGCCGATATTGAAATTCGCGTTCCTCATTTTGGTTATGCAGATCGAGTACAAGAAATTCATATTAAAGTAATTCATATTTTGATTATGCTAATAGAAAAAGAGATGGCAAAATAAATACTAAATCCACTCATGAGGTTGATGCGATGTGTGAACTTTTGGGGATGAGTGCAAATGTTCCTACTGATATTTGCTTTAGTTTTAAAGGGTTGGCCCGACGAGGTGGTGACAAAGGGCCACACAAAGATGGTTGGGGTATTACCTTTTATGAAGGAAAAGGTTGCCGCTCCTTTAAAGATCCGCAGCCTTGTTGCTCGTCGCCAATCGCTAAACTTTTGCAAGATTATCCCATAAAATCACAAGTTGTTATTGGACATATTCGCCAAGCTAATCGTGGTAATATTGCTTTAGAAAATACCCATCCTTTTACCCGTGAACTTTGGGGAAATAATTGGACATTTGCTCACAATGGCCAGTTAACAGGTTATGAACGATTAGCAACAGGAGGATATTTACCTATAGGTCAAACGGATAGTGAATATGCATTCTGTTATTTACTGGCACAATTAACTAAACATTTCCCAGCAAAACCACTTAATTTATTTGATGCATTTCAATTTATAAAACAATGCGCCGATTATCTTAATACGCTTGGTGTGTGCAACTTGTTGATTTCTGATGGCGTATATTTATTTGCCTATTGCTCAACCAAATTACATTGGATTACTCGTCGAGCACCATTTGGAAAAGCAAAATTACTCGATGAAGATGTTGAAATTGATTTTCAAATTCATACTACACCTTCAGATGTTGTCACCATGATCGCTACAATGCCGTTAACTTCTAATGAAGTTTGGCATTCAATTGCTGTAAATCAGGCAAAATTATTCAAGAATGGTGAAATAATTTTTTAAGCAAAAGGTTTTATTGCCATTTATTGCTAACTTAATTTATTAAACTTTATTAAGTTTATTAGGTTGGTTGGTTAAATCTGTTTTACTCATTAATTCTTTATTTTTGAAGAGTATATTTAGATAAATAATGGTTAATGTGCCAATTAAGGATAAAATAATCCAGGGTAATTTGGGTACATCAAGTTTAATGGCAATGTCATGTAACCAACCGGCACCAGAATAGCCAATGAATCCGCCAATTGCTAAGCCTAAACGACTAAAGCCCATATAACTGCCTTTTGCTCTTGGATTGGCTAGCATGGTACTGAGTGTTTCTCTGGCGGGTTCTGCTATGATAGCGCCTAAATAGAAAATAGTGATGAGAATAAATAATAAATCTAATGTGGAGACAAAAACGATAAGTATAAAGCTTATTGTCATTAACAATAAACCACATTTTAATCGTTGATCTAATCGGTAACGTTTTTCACTCCAACGCGCAATAGGATACAGTAATATCAAAGATATGACTGCTTGAATACCGTACATCCATTTTACGTAACTAAGGTTTCCAGAGATATTAGTAACCGTTAACGGTAACATCAACATTACTTGAACCCATAAAATGTAATAGCCAGTTAATGACCAAACATAAGATGAAAATAGCTTATCTTTTAGTACATCTTTTAATCCTCTTATCATGGGCGTTTTACCTAATGCAATATGATAAGCAGGTAAATAAAAGATATTAAAAATAGCACAGAGTATGAAAACTAATGCACCTATCCAACAAACGAACTGAAAATCATAATCAATCAGAAAGCCACCGATTAATGCACCAATAACCGCACCCGAATTATCCTCAATCATTAATAATGAGATAAAACGACCTCGTTCATGAGGGCGAGTAAATTTAATGGCAAGTCCCATTCTTGGTGGATCGAAAAGTAATCCCCCTAAAGCTGATAATAAACATGAAAAAATGAGTATCCAGGGTGTTGTTGCTAATGCCATAGCGATAAAGCCAATAGCGCGCAAAAACATACCAATAATAATCATTGGTTTGGCTCCAAATCGGTCAGCAATGGCACCACCAATTAAGCCAAATCCTTGTTGTACAAATTGACGAAATCCTAGTGCAAAACCAACAAATAGCGCACTCCAACCAATTTGGCTAACAAAATGAGCTGAAACTAATGGGAAAACAATATAAAAACCTAACACGATAAATAAGTTATCGAATAATAAAATAACTTTTCCTGTCTTACGTGCCTGCGAAGGGATTGGCATTTTATTTAGTCCGTTCAGCTAAATATTGTTGATAGTCAGGAATATCGATAGTCACTTCGTTCGTGAATATAGGCGATTGAATCAGTGCATTAGCGGTTGCTTGATTGGTGGCGACAGGGATATTCCAAACTGTGGCTAAACGTAATAGTGCTTTTACATCGGGATCATGAGGTACGGCATTCAGTGGATCCCAGAAAAAAATTAAGATATCAATTTTTCCTTCTGCAATAAGTGCACCAATTTGTTGGTCACCGCCCATGGGACCACTTAGCATTGTTGTTACGTTTAACTGAGTTTGCTGTTTAATAAGCGTACCGGTTGTGCCCGTTGCGCATAAATTATGCTGCACTAATTGCAACTTATTTTCGGTACACCATTTTAGTAAGGAATCTTTAAGATGATCATGGGCAACTAAAGCGATATTTTTTTTAGTTGATAAAATACGAGTGGTTAATTGCATTTTGATTAGAGTGTCTTAATATTAGTCAACTTGAGTAAACCTTTTATCAAAATTTAATCATTGGTGCAACATCAAACACAAAAATAATTGTGTTATGACCATTTTAAAAACACATTAATGCAAAAAAGGCACCCGCGGAGTGCCTTTTAATATAATTAATTCTATCAGATTTAATTAGAATTGGTAGATTAAACCAAGTGCTAAAGTATCTTTTGTTGCGCCTTTTGCAGTTCCGTCAGTATTAGTTGAGAAAACTTTGCTAGAAAGCTTGTCATCATCAAGTAGATTGATTTTATAATCAACAATAGCAGTTAAGTTTTTGTTGAAATCATATTGTACACCAACTTCAACATATTTCGCGATTTGGTCTTTTTTCTTTTCATCAGTTTTATGTTGAACATAAGCTAAAGAAGGTGTTAAACGACCAACTTCAAAATCGATACCGTATTGTGCAACAAGTTCAAAGCCTTTAACTTTTTCATTGTCATATTTAGAATGGCTGTATAGAGCACCTAAGTATAGGTTGTGTGCATCATATTTCACACCAGCCATGTAAGTTTTAACGCGTTCTTTATCACCAGCTTTAGTTGTAGTCGCATAACCACCACCAACACTTACACCAGTGTCAAGAATAGCATATTGTGCATTTAAACCGTACGCTTCTTTTGAATCACCTTTTGTGCTACTATCAGATTTGTTGTCACCATATTGAACAGCGAAATCTAAACCATCAACTAAACCATAAAAACCGTTATTACGGTAGGTAGCAACTGCATTAGTACGAGCAGATAAAACATATAAACCATTATCAGAAGCATTACCACCAAATTCTGGTAAAACGTCAGTATAAGCAGTGATTGCTTTTAACACACCGTCGTTACGACCGTAGTCGAAAGAACCATATTGACCAAAGTTTAAACCAGCAAATGCATAACGCGTTTCTTTAAAAGAATTTCCGCCTGTTTTAGTTTCCCACTCTGCACGGCCGTAACCAGAAAGTGAATCAGTTACTTGTGTTTCACCAGTGAAACCGATACGCGCAGTGGTTTTATCGCCTTCGCCGTCAACTCCATTGTTGTGATTACCAAGATAGTTTAATGCATATACACGACCGTTTATGCTTAATTTGTTACCATCTTTATTCCAAACTTCGATAGATGCGTTTGCTGCACCAGCAACTAAAAGTGCTGGGATAGCGATAGCTAGTAGATTACGTTTCATTTTATACCCTCATTGGTGTTGTTATTAAGACACCTGCCACTGCTCTATGTATATTCATTGACAGTTTGGTGTCAGTTGTTATGAATGACCACTCAGCATAAGTAGTCATTGTTTGAATATTTATGCGTACAAATTATATTGAATTTTTTTTAAAATCAAGTGAACTTTTCATAAAAGCCGTTGTCTAACCGTAAAACGATGTTTGTTTGCTTAAAAAATAAGCATGCTTTAGCCTGTTTACTACTTAAGCGTGGTCAATTTAATATTAAAAATTAGCATTTCGTGGTGTTCTTGGGAACGGAATAACATCACGTACATTTTGTACACCAGTAATGTAAACAATTAACCGTTCAAATCCTAATCCAAAGCCAGAATGAGGCACTGTGCCATAACGGCGTAAATCGCGGTACCACCAATAATCTTGTTGTTTTAATCCCATTTCTAACATGCGTTTATCTAACATTTCTAAACGTTCTTCACGTTGCGAACCACCAATGATTTCACCAATACCTGGTGCTAATACATCCATCGCCGCAACAGTTTTGTTATCATCATTCATACGCATGTAAAAAGCTTTAATATCTTTTGGATAGTTTTTAACGACTACCGGAGCTTGAAAATGTTTTTCAGCTAGATAACGTTCATGTTCAGAAGCAAGATCAATCCCCCAACTTACTGGATTTTCAAATTTAGTATTACAATTTTGTAAAATGCTAATCGCATCACTGTAATCAACTTGAGCAAAATCTGAATTTATAAACTTTTCTAAGCGCGAAATGGCTTCTTTATCAACATGTTGGGCAAAAAATTGCATATCATCAGCACGTTTTTCTAACACTGATTTAAAGACATATTTCAGCATATCTTCAGCTAATTTAGCGATATCATTTAGATCTGCAAAAGCCACTTCGGGTTCCATCATCCAAAATTCTGCTAAATGACGCGTTGTATTGGAGTTTTCAGCCCTAAATGTAGGACCAAAAGTATAGACTTTTGAGAGTGCGCATGCATATGCCTCGGCATTTAATTGTCCTGAAACAGTCAGAAATGCTTCTTTACCAAAGAAATCTTTATCAAAGTCAATGTTACCTTGGTCATTTCGCGGTAAATTAACCAGATCTAAAGTTGAAACACGGAACATTTCACCAGCTCCTTCAGTATCGGAAGCCGTAATAATTGGAGTGGAAATCCAATAAAATCCGCGTTCATTAAAGAACTGATGAATAGCATTCGCTAATGTGTGCCGTATTCGGGTAATTGCACCGACAATATTGGTTCTCGGTCTTAAATGTGCAACTTCACGTAAGTATTCAATGGAGTGACGTTTAGCTGCCATGGGATAAGTTTCTGGGTCATCGACAAAACCAAATACTTTAACAGCAGTGGCCTGTAATTCAAATTGTTGACCTTGACCAGGGCTTTCTACGACGATGCCAGTAACTTGTACCGAGCAGCCAGTAGTGAGTTTTAAAACGTCACTTTCGTAATTCGCTAAGGTTTTTTCAACCACAGCTTGAATTGGGTTAAAGCATGAACCATCATAAATAGCTAAAAAAGATATTCCTGCTTTAGAATCACGGCGGGTTCTAATCCAACCTTGTACGGTAATTGAACTGCCTACAGCAATTTTACCTTGTAAAATATCCGTAATCGGTGCGATATTACTCATGTTTATCATTTCCATTATGCTTTGTTTAGCCTTTAATATTTAATTGTTGCCTGTTACATTAAACGTTTTTTTCAATTCTTCAATAAATCCAATATCATGAGATATCGTTTTTCCCGGACTATCTGATAACTTTGCGACTGATTGTCCGTTACATTCGACTAATTTGATCACAATATTTAATGCTTTAGTCTGAGAATTTAAGGTGGCTGGAATATCACAGGCAAGATGCCCTCCCATACCAAAAGATAGTTTAACACGATTAAAAAAATGTTGATAAATCTTGATTGCTTTATCAAAATTCAAACTATCTGAAAAAACTAAAATTTTTGTTTTAGGATCAATACCAAGTTGCTGATAATGTGCAATGGCTTTTTCTCCCCATTCAATGGGATCACCTGAATCATGGCGTAATCCTTGATAACGATTTGCTAAATCACTATCAAAATCCTTTAAGAAAGCGTCCATAGTAATGCAATCGGTTAAAGCAATGTTCAAATCATGGGGATATTCTTCAAGCCAAATTTGCAATGCCTTGCGCTGACAATTTGCTAAATCATCTGTTAATCGCTGATGCGCTTGGAACCATTCATGCGCTTGCGTTCCTACTGGTTTTAATCCATATTTATAAGCTAATAAATAATTACTGGTGCTGTTAAAGTTTGGAAAATGGTTTTTTAAATAGCAAACTACGGCTTCTTGTACTGCATAAGAGTAGCGTCTACGGCTACCAAAATCCATTAAAAAAAATTGTGACATATCAAAAGCAGCAGTTTTATGGTGATAATTAGCCAATTTAGCTTCGAGATGGCTTATTGCTTGCTCAATACCTACTTTTGGGGTTCTGTCCATATGGGCTATTTCACTGATTACTGCTAATAAAGGGACTTCCCATAAAATTACATCTAACCATCTGCCTTCAATACGAATATAAAGATCACCATTATCATTACGAATGGTAACCAGTCGATGATCAAAATGCCAATTTTTCAACCAACTTAAATAATCTGGTTTGAAATAATTGATTTGATTTAGGTAATTAAATTCATCATCGGTTAAAGAAAGCTGTTCCATAAAATGGATTTGTTGCTTAATGGCTTCGGTATAAATGCCAAGTTTTTCATGATTTCGACAACGAAACTCAGCGGCAACAATAACATTAGGATAATGATGAAATACCGCCTGCTGCATATGTAATTTGTAAGCATCAGTATCTAACAATGATGTTAATATTGGAGATTGCATTTAATTTATAAAGTTCAGAGAGTTGTTCTACCAAATTTGATAAATTATAGCAGAATAAAAATCAAGGAGTATATTATTTCCTAATAAAGCGTAATATACTTTAGTAATTAAGTCGGACATTCGAGTGAATTATGAACAAAAATAGCCCAATAGCAAAATATCGTTTAGATTATAAAAAACCTGATTTCACCATTACTGATATTGATCTTGATTTTAATCTTGCGCCTGAAATTACTACTGTAACGGCACGTAGCCATATTGTGCAACTCAATAAGGCGACGAATACGCTGATTCTCGATGGTGAAGATTTAAAATTATTAGCAATGAATATTGATGAGCAACCGTGGCAAGACTATAAAATAACCGCATCTGGCATTGAAATTTATCACGTTCCGAGTGAATTTACTTTAACGATTGTTAATGAAATCAAACCGATTGATAATACAGCTTTAGAAGGATTATATGTTTCGGGCGAAGCATTGTGTACGCAATGTGAGGCTGAAGGTTTTCGCCACATTACCTATTATTTAGATCGACCTGATGTATTGGCACGTTTTACGACACGTATAACTGCAAATAAAAACTCATATCCTTATTTGCTTTCTAATGGTAATCGTATTGCCCAAGGCGATCTTGAAAATAATCAGCATTGGGTTCAATGGCAAGATCCTTTTCCAAAACCGTGTTATTTATTTGCCTTAGTCGCTGGCGATTTTGATATATTACGTGATCAATTTATTACTAAAAGTCAACGTAAAATAGACTTAGAAATTTATGTTGATAAAGGCAATTTAGATCGCTCACATTGGGCCATGACCAGTCTTAAAAATGCCATGCAGTGGGATGAGAAACGTTTTGGTCTTGAATATGATTTAGATATTTTTATGATTGTTGCGGTTGATTTCTTTAATATGGGAGCAATGGAAAATAAGGGTTTAAATATCTTTAACTCGAAATATGTGTTAGCGAAACCAGAAACAGCAACAGATAATGACTATTTAGGCATTGAAGGTGTAATTGGTCATGAATATTTCCACAACTGGACAGGTAATCGCGTGACGTGTCGTGATTGGTTTCAACTAAGTTTAAAAGAGGGATTAACGGTTTTTCGTGATCAAGAATTTAGTGCTGATATGGGGTCACGTTCAGTTAAACGTATTGATGATGTAAAAATATTACGTACAGTGCAGTTTGCTGAAGATGCCAGCCCTATGGCTCATCCAATTAGACCGGAAAAAGTCATTGAAATGAATAATTTCTATACTGTTACTGTGTATGAAAAAGGTGCTGAAGTAATTCGAATGTTGCATACTTTACTGGGAGAAGAAAGATTTCAAGCCGGCATGCGACTTTATTTTGAGCGTCATGATGGCAGTGCGGCAACATGTGATGATTTTGTTCAAGCAATGCAAGATGCATCTGGCATAGATTTAACCCATTTTAAATTATGGTACAGTCAGTCGGGAACGCCAGAAGTTACCGTCACAGATCAATTTGACAAATTAAATCAACAGTATATTTTAACCGTTAAACAGACCACGCCTCCAACGCTTGATCAAACAGAAAAGCAACCTTTGCATATACCGTTAGATATTGAATTATATGCAAAAGATGGCAGTGTCATAGATTTACAGTATCAAGGTAAATCCATCAATCATGTTCTTAATTTACATCAAACTGAACAGCAATTTATCTTTGATCATGTACAAGAAAAACCTATCATAGCTTTACTGCGTGACTTTTCAGCGCCAGTGAAAATACATTATGATTATCAAGATGATGAGTTGATCTTTTTGATGCAAAAGGCAAGTAATGCTTTTAATCGTTATGATGCAGCTCAAATGTTGCTTGCCAAGTATATACGCCTTAATGTGAGTTATTACCAACAAAACCAGGCGATGATGCTTCCTGAAAGTGTTATTGATGGTTTTCGTGCAATTTTGCTTTCAGATACTCTAGATCCGGCATTAATTGCTCAAATTATCACATTACCGTCCGAAAATGAAATAGCCAATCTGTTTGCTGTAGTCGATCCGCAAGCCATTCACGTAGTGCGTCAATTTTTACTGAGACAATTTGCTAATGAATTATATGATGAATTATATGCCATTTATCGTCATTGCTTGTCTGAATATCGTATTGAGCATGCGAATATGGCAAAACGAGCTTTGAAAAATAGTTGTTTATATCTACTAGCTTTTGCTGATAACAAAAAAGAAGTCAATTTATTAGTCAACAAACAGTATCAACATGCGGATAACATGACAGATAGTTTGGCAGCATTGCAAGCCGCGGTTATGGGGCAATTATTGTGTAAAGATAGTTTATTAGCTCATTTTGATGAACGTTGGTATCAAGATGGTTTGGTGATGGATAAGTGGTTTATAATACAAGCAACTAGTCCAGATCACGCTTTAGATACGGTAAAACAGTTACTGATGCATCGCGCCTTTTCGTTGAATAATCCGAATCGTATTCGTTCACTTATTGGTGCTTTCGTTAATAATAATCCAGCAGCTTTTCATGCGATAGATGGTAGCGGATACCATTTTTTAATTGAAATATTAATCGAATTAAATCTGAAAAATCCACAGGTTGCTTCGCGGCTTATTGATCCGTTAATTCGCTTAAAACGTTATGATGAGCAACGTGCTTCGTTAATGCGTAGTGCACTGGAGCGACTTTTAAAGTTGGATAATTTATCTAATGATCTTTATGAAAAAATTAGCAAAGCCTTAGAATAACCTTTAAGGTTAATTAGATTTCATTAAAGAAAATGTTTAATCATAAATATAGGTGATTTTTTTAAATAAGCACCAGATGACATGCCGTGTGCCATAAAGAATTTTTGTGGCGACTTGCATGTGGTGTTCAAAATAGGATTATGAGATTGTTGTAATGTTTATATTATTAAAAAATTCATATAGCCAATGGAGTAATGCATAATATGATTCAACCTATCTCAAGCCAACAATTAGCACAAATATTAAATCAACAACCTAATGATATCTTTTTATTGGATGTGCGGGAAAATAATGAGGTTGAAATTTGTAAATTGCCACATGCCCATCATATTCCGATGAATCTGATTCCCTTATATTTAAATGAAATTCCCGATGATAAACAAATTATTATTTATTGCCACCATGGGATCAGGAGTTTGAATGTTGCGAATTACCTGATAGCAAATGGTTTTGATGAAACACAAATTTATAATCTAAATAAAGGTATTGATGATTGGGCATTAACCATCGATAATACGATGGTTCGCTATTAAATTTTAAATAGAATTGTTTGTTTATATTAGTTTTATTTTCATAAATTAAAAAGATAATGTAAACTAAATAAGTGATATTGTTAACTGGATGGTCTTTACTTTGAGAAACTACAGATGACAGAACTAAAAAGCAACTCAACAAAATTTGATAATTTGGTTGAAATCCATGATATGTCATTTTATCGTGGGGCAAGACCAATTTATAAAAATATGAATTTGACGGTACCTAAGGGCAAAATCATTGCGATTATGGGACCTTCAGGCATTGGTAAAACCACTTTATTAAAATTAATCGGTGGTCAGCTTAAACCACAATCTGGAAAAATATTATTTGATGGCGAAAATATACCCACTTTATCTCGTTCGCGTTTATATGAAGTTCGCAAACGGATGAGTATGTTATTTCAGTCTGGTGCATTATTTACGGATTTAACAGTATTTGAAAATGTAGCCTATCCTTTACGCGAGCATCTTAACTTGCCTGAACCCGTGTTACGTAATTTAGTCTTAATGAAATTACAATCAGTTGGATTACGAGGGGCGGCTAATTTAATGCCTTCTGAATTATCAGGTGGTATGGCAAGGCGAGCAGCACTAGCTCGTGCCATTGCTTTAGATCCTGATCTCATTATGTTTGATGAACCATTTGCTGGACAAGACCCCATCTCAATGGGTGTGATTGTTAAATTAATCGCTGAAATAAATCAATCGCTAGGATTAACTTGTATTGTCGTTACCCATGATGTCAATGAAGTGTTAAGCATTGCAGATTATGCATATATTGTTGCTGAAAAGCATATTATTGCTGGTGGTACCTCAGAAGAACTGCGCCAGAATGACGATATGCGCGTCAAACAGTTTTTAGAAGGTTTAGCTGACGGACCGGTTCCGTTTCACTACCCTGCTGAAGATTATCTAACCGATTTAAGTCGAGGTATATCTTAATGTTAAATATTCTTGCCAGAATCGGGCAATCGGGAATTAATTTCATTGCCTTGTTTGGTCAAGCCGGAATCATGTTATTTGGTGCATTGGTTGGCAAACCTGAGTTTAAAAAACAGTTCCCCCTTTGGGTCAAACAGTTTTATTTTGTAGGTGTGCAATCACTAACAATTATTGTGGTTTCTGGTTTATTTATTGGCATGGTTCTAGCATTGCAAGGTTATTTTATTTTAACCACATTCAGTGCTGAAGCCAGCTTAGGTATGTTAGTCGCTTTAGCGCTATTACGCGAATTAGGACCCGTTGTTGCCGGATTACTGTTTGCCGGAAGAGCGGGATCAGCTTTAACGGCGGAAATTGGTTTAATGAAAGCAACCGAACAGTTATCTAGTATGGAAATGATGGCCGTTGACCCTTTAAGAAGAATTATCGCTCCGCGTTTTTGGGCAGGATTCTTTTGCTTACCTTTTTTAACTGCAATATTTATCGCTGTTGGTATTTTAGGCGGTGCTTTAGTCGGTGTTGATTGGAAAGGTATCGATTCAGGATTTTTCTGGTCATCTATTCAAAATAATGTTGATTGGTGGCATGATACTGTCAATTGCTTCATTAAAAGTTTTGCTTTTTCAATCGCAGCCACTTGGATTGCATTATTCAATGGCTATAATTCTTTACCAACCTCTGAAGGGATCAGCAAAGCCACTACCAGTACGGTTGTGTATTCATCATTGGTTATTTTAGGGTTAGATTTTATTCTAACTTCATTAATGTTTAGTTAATCGAGGTCACATAAACATGAGTCGCAAAATCGAAATCATGGTTGGATTTTTTATGATTATTGCTATCTGTTCAATACTGTTTCTATGTTTCAGAGTAACGGATGTCTCTACATTTAGTCAAAATTCAACTTATCGGGTCTATGCTATTTTTGATAATGTTGGTGGTTTGAAAGCACGTTCACCGATTAAAATTGGTGGTGTTGTAATTGGAAGAATAGCTAATATCACTTTGAAAAATTATAAACCTTATGTCACGATGGATATTGATGCTAACTATGATCGTATTCCAAGTAATAGTAGTTTATCAATTAAGACTTCTGGTCTTTTGGGCGAGCAATTCATTGCTATTAGTTTAGGTATCGCTAAAAGCTCCGAAAATGAACTTGATATTGAAGATGCTCAGGATCGTGGTATAAATGAAGATCCATCTGTAAATTTCGAAGAAAAAATACCAGATTATTTTGAAGAAGGATTTGTTATTCATAATACTTCGCCGGCAATGGTAATTGAAGATTTAATTGGTCAATTCTTGTTTAGCTCTGGTAATGCAAAAGATAAAAAAGCTTAAATCAAAGAATACCGTTTTAATTAAGAGGATAATGATAAATGTTAAAGAAATGTATTTGTATTTGTTCCCTGTTTTTAGCTTCTTTTGTTATGGCAGCTGAAGCTGATTTACAAAATCCTTATCAAAAAACTCAAAATGCAGCAGATAAAATCTTTGTGGCGATTAATGAACAAAGTGCTCAAATAAAAAGTAATCCTGACATTTTAAAAAATGTGGTAAGAAGTGATTTATTACCTTATGTTCATGTTAAATATGCTGCAGCTTTATCATTGGGCGATAATTATAAAGATGTATCCAAAGAGGATCGTGAAGCTTATTTTAACGTTTTTGAAAAATACTTGGTTCAAGCATTTGCTCAAGCATTATCGATGTATAACGGTCAAACTTATCAAGTTGAAACTGAAAAAGATATCAGTGGCAAAAATATCGTTTCAGTACGGGTGCTATTACTTAACCCAGACAAAACTCAGCAACCTATTCGATTAGATTTTCAATGGCGAAAAAATACGGCGACAGGTGAATGGCAAGCTTATGATATGGTGGCAGAAGGCGTTAGTATGATCACAACGAAACAAAGCGAATGGTCGACCGTTGTTAGACAGCAAGGTATTAAAGCTTTAATTGCTCAATTGCAGTCACAAGCTAACCAAAAAATTGATCCAAATGCTAATCAAAGTAAAAGTACCGTTTCAAAATAACATGTTTTAGGGTAAGGAGTTGTTGTTATGCAAGTAATTACAGTACAAAAACAAGATAAAATATTACATCTTAGTGGCGTATTGGATTGCGATACACTTAATCAACTTTGGCATAACAGAACTGAGCTTCTTAAGGATATTACAGGTATAGATGTGTCAGCGTTAAACCGTGTTGATTCTGCCGGTTTAGCGCTATTGACTTATTTTTGTATTAAACAAAACATTAAATTAATTGCAATAAATCAGCAGCTTAAAACATTGATCGTGCTCTATGATCTTGATGCGTTATTAGTTTAGATTTACTCTTAAAGTGTTTTAAGTATAATAATGTTTTACCATAAATTGATTTATAATAATTGAACAAGTATCTAATATTATCGGTTCAATTAGTTCAAATTTTAAATAATATAAGCGTTGTTTTCTGATATGGATAAGAAAGAAATTGAAGAGAAGTTAAAACAATCACTCAATTTAGATGAGGTATATGCTATCACTGATGATGGAAGTCATTTTCAAGTGATTGCCGTAGGTGATATGTTTGCTGATTTAAGTCGAGTAAAAAAACAACAAGCAGTCTATGCTCCGTTATCCCCTTATATTGCGGATAATCGTATACATGCTTTATCAATTAAAACTTATACACCGGCGGAATGGCAACGTGAACGCAAGTTATTGGGACTTTGACACTAAATTGTTATAATATTTATATAATTATTTTTCTCCTTAGCATTATCTTACGCGCCCATTTAAGGGCGTATTTTATTCATTCGGTAGTTTTATTAATCGGCAATAGTCGCTAAAAACTGTTGTTTTAATTCTTCAAAAGGCAATTTACGGCTAATCACAACGAATTTAGATTCTTTTGGCGTTATGTTATCCCAAGCAGACCCATAATCAAATCCGACAACTTTATGTACTCCTTGTATAATTAATTTCTGTGATTGATTTTTGATTGCTAAAACGCCTTTATAGCGCAACATATCATTACCATATTGTTCGATCAGTTTTTCAATAAAACTGCCAATTTTTTTGAGATCTAATTCAGTAGCTTCAAATAAATAAGAGAAAATATTATCATCATATGATTGATATGAATGTAATTTTGATGTAAAAGGTGTAAATTTAGTTACCAACTGTTTACTCATATCGACTGTAAAAAAACCTTTACTAATCGTTAATTCATCATTTAAATCAAAAGTATGTAAATCAAGCCATTGTGTTTTGGCAATTTGACCATGATTAGCTTCAATGATCATGGCCTTATTATTAATCGCATTGATTCGAGCTATAACCGATAATTTATCTGCCGTTTTAACACGATCTGTTTTGGTTAAAATAATACGATCAGCAAAACCGATTTGTGAAGCGGCAACACGATGATTTTTTAAGTGTGTTGAGATGTGTTCACAATCTACTGTAGTGATAACGGCATCAAGTTGAATTGTTTCACGGATCACATCATCAATAAAAAAGGTTTGCAAAATAGGGGCAGGGTCGGCAAGACCAGTTGTTTCAATAATTAAACGGTCAAAATTAATTTCACCGGCTAATCTTTTTTGATGTAGTTGATGTAATGCAGTAATTAACTCGCCTTGTACACTACAACAGATACAACCATTAGTCATTTCAATGATATCGATATTGGTATCGTGTTTTAATAAACCACCATCAATATTAATCGGACCAAATTCATTTTCAATTATCATAATTTTCTCATTATGATTATGATTATGATTTAGTAAATGATTTATTAAAGTCGTTTTACCAGAACCTAAAAATCCAGTCAGAATAGTCACCGGCATGTGATTTGTTATTGTCATTATTGGCCTTTTTAAATTTGTTTGAAATGACTAAATCAACAACATTTAAAGCCGCCTTTACCACTATATTTGGCTTCTTGACGTTCTTTAAAAAACGCTTCATATGTCATTGGTTTTTGATCAGGATGAGTTAATTTCATGTGTTGTACATAATTATCATAATCGGGAATACCGATCATTAATTTAGCTGCTTGACCGAGATATTTTCCTGCTTTAGCTAAATCATCAAACATTTTGTTTTCCTTCTATATCGCCATGAGGTGAATATTAACATTTTTTTTAAATCTAATCACTTGCTTCGTTTTGAAAAATGCGATTGAAAAAATATATTTTTTATTATTAAACATACATTTTCATGTTTTAATTAAATTAATAATTACAGATTTTGTTATTCCATTTATAATGATGTATCGTTTCATGGTCATTGCATATAAAAGATAATTATTTTATGGATAAATTTAAAATCATAGGACCAACCTCTTTAAATGGTGAGGTAATCATTTCTGGCGCTAAAAATGCTGCTCTACCTATTTTATTTGCTTCTTTGTTAGCAACAGAGCCCGTTGAAATAAAGAATGTTCCTAAATTAAAAGATATTGATACTACCTTAGAATTATTAGAGCGTTTAGGTGTGAAAGTTGAACGAAATGATGGTATTCGAATTGATGCCAGTCAAATTAATCATTTTTGTGCGCCTTATGAATTGGTTAAGACGATGCGTGCTTCGATTTGGGCATTAGGTCCGTTAGTAGCCAGATTTGGTCAAGGTCAAGTTTCTTTACCTGGCGGATGTGCTATTGGTGCTCGTCCAGTTGATTTGCATATTTCTGGTTTACAAAAATTAGGTGCGACAATTCATCTTGATGAAGGGTATGTTAAAGCGACAGTCAATGGTCGTCTTCAAAGTGCACACATTGTTATGGATAAAGTGAGTGTAGGTGCTACGGTAACTGTCATGTGTGCAGCGACTTTGGCTGAAGGGACAACCGTTATTGAAAATGCTGCTTGTGAACCAGAAATTGCAGATACTGCGAAATTCTTAAATGCCTTAGGTGCAAAAATTACAGGAGCAGGGACTGAGCATATTACGATTGAAGGTGTTGATAAAATTGGTGGTGGTGTTCATAAAATTTTACCAGATCGAATTGAAACGGGTACTTATTTGATAGCAGCAGCAATTTCTAAAGGTAAAATTACTTGTCGTAATACTGCACCGTCTACATTGGATGCGGTAATTGCAAAATTACGTGATGCGGGTGCCGAAATTGAAACAGGTGATGATTGGATTAGTCTGGATATGCGAGGCAAACGCCCCAAGGCTGTAAACATTTATACCGCTCCTCACCCAGGCTTCCCAACCGATATGCAAGCACAATTTACATTACTTAATATTGTTGCTGAAGGAACAGGTATCATTAAAGAAACAATTTTTGAGAATCGCTTTATGCATGTTCCAGAATTGATTCGAATGGGTGCAAAAGCTGAAATTGAAGGTAATACGCTTATTACCCATGGCGTTGAAACCCTAACAGGTACTGAAGTCATGGCAACCGATTTACGTGCTTCTGCATGCTTAGTTTTGGCTGGATGTATTGCTAAAGGGACAACCATTGTTGATCGTATTTATCATATTGACCGTGGCTATGAGGCAATTGAAGAGAAATTAAGTATTTTAGGGGCAAATATAACAAGAATTCATAATTCGTAAAATAGAAGAAATTCTTAACAATTAAATCATAAAAGACTTTTCTGATTTAAAATTGCAGAAATTGTAAGGAACAAATTTTTATAAAATTTTGTGACTAAGTTAACTGTCTCCTTGGATTGGGAAAAATATAAAGTGTTGGATGAGATTAATTAATTTATGATTAAATTGAGTGTTATTAAAACCAAATTATCTGAAAATCAAGGGATTTTTGAAAATTTTTTATTTTTATCTTTAACACAGTTATTTAATTTCTTATATCCTTTAATTACTTATCCTTACTTAATTAAAACACTAGGCGCCACTATGTTTGGTTCGGTGGTATTTGCTCAATCGCTGTGTAGTTTTTTTTCTTTAATGATTGATTGGGGATTTGAAGCAACAGGGACTAAAGCAATATCAATTCATCGCAATGATAAACAAAAGCTATCTCAGATCATCTCAACTATAATGATCACAAAATTTTTCTTATGGATTACACTCTTTTTTTTCTTCCTAGTAATGATTTACTTTATTCCTTTTTTACATCAATACCAACTGCTCTATATATTTACTTTTTTCTTAACATTTAATGAACTGCTTTTACCAATCTGGTATTTTCAGGGTATCGAAAAAATGAAATATATTACTTATTTAACCATAGTGATTAAGTGTATATTTTTGATCGCGATTTTTTTATTTATTCATCAGCCTGACGATTATCTTTATGTACCTTTATTGAATGCAATAGGTATCTTCATTGGTGGATTAATAGCATTGTTTATTATGATAGTTAAACATAAAAATAATTTCTCATTCCAACCAATAAGCCAAATAATCCTTTATTTAAAGGATGGATTGCCGATTTTTATTTCTAATATAGCTGTTGCTGTCAAGGATCGTTTTAATATACTATTCATTGGTACTTTTTTAGGTATGACTGATGTGGCTATTTACGATTTAGCAACAAAAATTATGAATATCTTTATGCAATTGATTGTTGTAGCTAATAATGCTATTTATCCCAAGGTCGCAAAACAAAAGAATATGCAATTTGTAAGGCAATTTATATACTTATCTCTTATAGGGGTAATAAGTTTAATTATATTAATACAACCTTTTTTACCTTTCATGCTTGATTTTTTATCAAAAGGATTAACCGGGACACTTTTACCAACGGAAATTTTATTATTATCTCCAATTATTTTAGCTGTTAGTGTTCCATTAGCACGTAATTGTTTAATTGTTTTTGGTTTATATAATTTTGTACTTAAAAATTGTTTTTTTACAACAATATTTTATTTGTTACTAATATTTGGTACCTATATTTTAGTTGGTTTTAACGCAGTTTATCAATTTACGATCATAGCTGTTTTGACATATTTATTTGAAATTACTCATCGATTATATTTTTGCCAAAAACAAAAATTCTTCAAATAAAATAATCTATTAATAATAATTTTTATAAAATTTAAATTTTATTTATATTTAGTTAGTTCCTATAATTATGTTAGAAAAGAATTAAACTTAAATTGTATTTTTTAATACAACATTTTGATATTATAGTATAATTTTTTAATAAGTGAGAGTTTGATTAAGTGAATTATGCTAACCATAAATTCGATGATACTCAATTAGTATTGGATCAACTAGGTACTCGAACTGCATTTATTTTTGTGACAGCTATAATTGGTGGCCATGAAAGTATGGCAATCAATATTATAAAAAAATTTAATGAAAATTGTACTATCGATTCATTTATACCTTCTAAAAATGAGAGTTTGAAAAAAGCATTTGCATTGAATCATTTAAGTTATCAACTGCATAATGTAAATCATAAAAAAGGGGAAATAGTTCAATCTTTTTTTAATTTTTCTTATCGTAAGAAAGCGGAAAAATTATTATTAGAATTGAATGAACAATATGATTCATTAGTTATCATTCAAGGAGATATTGAGCAAGGTAGTATTTTTCTTCTTATGGCTAACAAATTAAATATAAATGTTATTTCATATATCCCTTATACACATTCATTTCGGGAAATGGGAAGTAAATTTTGGATGATCAAAGATTTTCTTAGTCCCTGGGTCTATCGGTCATGCCAAAATTATATAACCATTGCACGTGTATTTAAGGAAAAATTAAAAGCCTACAATCCCAAAGCAAATATTTTTATACTTGAAAATTTTATTTTAAAAAAAGTTGATTTAAATTCACATTCTTTAACTAAATATGATTCCCAAACGATTAATCTTTTCATCATTGGCCGTATCATTTTCTCCCAAAAAGGTCATGATATTTTAGTGAAATCCTTATCACGAATAGAACCAGATTTTCCTTCGGGAAAAACAATTAGTCTTCATATTGTGGGTAATGGACCTGATTTAGAAAAATTAAAGTCAATGGTAGCTAATGAATTAAAAAAAACGAAGGTTATCTTCTATGGTTGGGTTAACAATGTATGGGAGCTAGACGTTTTACCTGATTTAGTCATTATGCCTTCACGATTTGAAGGTGTTCCTTTAGTTATGTTGGAATCCTTACAATATCATATTCCTGTTTTATCATCAGCTAGAGATGGTATGTTGGATTATTTACCTGAGTCTCATTTGTTTTCTGGTAAAAATGATCAGGAAAGAATAAATAATTTAGCGCTTTTGTTAAAAAGTTTTTTAAGTGGGCGTATTAATATAAATCCATCAACTAAATTGTGACCCCTATGCTAAAAGTAAATAATGTTTCTGTAAACAATCATTTTAATCGCATCGTAGCGAAAGAAGGTACAGGTTTATCTTGTTTAAGATGGTTAATCGCCTTCTTTTTTATAGCAACGCCATTTAATCCTTCTATCGATGACACAACAATTTATCTTTGGCTACCAATGATCTGTTGCGATAAAGAATTTGTGCTTAAATTAATAGAAAGAATTAATTTAAAATATGTTCTTTTATTATTTTTATGGTTAACTGGTTGTTTGTTATCTTTAAAATTTAACTTAACCATTAAATGTTTTTCGATATGTTTAGGTGTTGCTTATATTTTCTTTATTGGTGAGGCAATAATAAAAAAAATATATGCGTGTTTCTTATTTTCAGCAATATTTTGTATTATTCAATTTGTTACTTATTTCTATTCGCCAGTACTAGCAAGTTCGTTAGGTCCAGAGCAAATGTCTTTGGCATTATGGGGGGAATATGCAACTCTTACTTTTACAAATCAGTATGTTTTGTTTCTATTTCCAAGAATGTCTGGTTTGTCTCGCGAAGCTGGTTTTTTTGTTTCTTTACTATGTATTGTTTTTTTAATAAGGAAACAATATGGAAAAATGACATTTGTTGAAAACGTCATTTTTTTACTCGGTTTTCTATTTAGTTTATCTAAAATTTCAATTTTAGGTTTATTGTTACCCATTTTATTTTTATTTAAAAATTTTATTAATAAGATTCCAGTATTTCTGACATTTTTAGTTTTGTTTTTAGTTTATTGTTATATCGCTGTTTATTTGAATATTGGATCGACCAATTATTTTTATGATAACGAATCTATTGCTCATCGTTTCTCTGCTGCTTATCTGGTCTTTAATATGCAAGAAAAATATTTGCTCTCAGGATGTCCTGTAGATTTTAATTGTTTTAATTCTGAAAGTATGGCATTAGTTGATTATCTGGTAAATGAACGTCATTTATATCCATCAATTGGTTTTATTGGTTTAATTTTAGATTTTGGCTTGTTTGGTATAATTTTAATTTGTTTTTCGGTTGTAATACTTAAATTAGATAGTTTTAAGTTTTTTATCTTAGTACTATTCACTTCTACGGTTTATATTCTGACAGTCGATAATTTTATTATCCTATTATATTATTATTTGATTATGTTAGATTCTAAAGAAAAATGAATTAGGAAAAAATATAATGGCTATGAAAGTATATGTTAATGCTCGTTTTTTAACTCAAAATATGACAGGCGTACAACGCTTTGCTTTAGAGATTTGTCAGGAGTTATTAAAGCTACGTCATGACCTTGTATTTTTAGTACCGAATGTGGAAAACATTGCTATTTTAGAAAGATCTTTTCCTGTACAAGTGGTAGGTAAAAAAAATGGTTTTTACTGGGAACAAATTGAACTACCAAAATTCCTCAAGAAACAGGGCAATCATCTATTAATTAATTTATGTAATCGAGCACCTATTTTTTATAAAAACAATATTATTGTATTGCATGATGTAATATTTAAACGTTACCCTAAAACTGTTTCATTGGGATTTGGTTTATTTTATAAATTAATGGTGCCGAACCTTATTAAACGAGCAAAGAAAATTTTAACTGTTAGCCAATTTTCTAAGCAAGAGATTTTGTATTTTTATCCAAAATATCATCGTGATATTAAGGTAATTTACAATGCTGTTGATAAAAAGTTTAGACCACATTATGATAATCATCATAATGAACTATATTTATTAGCGGTTTCTTCTGATTTTTCACATAAGAATTTCGAGTCGTTAGTAAAAGCTTTTTTATTGCTTAATCATCCTACATTGAAATTGAAAATTGTGGGAAATAAAGGTTCGATTGCTATTCAATATCAAAATGAAAAAAACATTAATTTTTTAGGTCGTGTTTCAGATGAACAGTTGATCGAACTTTATCAAAATGCTTATGCCTTCGTTTTTCCTTCATTATATGAAGGATTTGGTATTCCACCATTAGAAGCTCAGGCATGTGGTTGCCCAGTTATCTCATCTAATTTGTCAGTCATGCCAGAAGTATTAGGCGACAGTGTGATTTATTTTAATCCAAAAGATGTTAATGATATTAAAGAAAAAATAAATCTTTTACTTCAAGATAAACAATTATACAAAGGATTAGTAACCAAAGGTTTACAGAATGTGGCAAGATTTTCTTGGGCTGATTCTGCTCAAATTTTAAATGATACCATTAACCAACTAATGAGCCAGGAATAAGTAATGAAAATCCTACATGTTGCTGAAACAATTAAGGGCGGAGTTGCTTCAGTCATGCAACAACTGGTTGCTTATCAAGCAAAAAAATATGATGTCAGTGTATTGGTGCCTGATAGTCAAGCAGAAGAATTGGCTCATGTTCCGGAAGGAAAAAAATATTTGTTTCAGCGCACCGGTCGAAATTGCTTATCCTTGCTATCTTTATTAAAAAATTTTATTGTTTTAGTACTTAAAAATAAACCTGCTATCATTCATATTCACAGTAGTTTTGCTGGCTTAATTTGTCGAATTTCATTAATATTTTTATATCCCATTCAGCGACCGATTGTTATTTATTGTCCGCATGCTTTTTCATTTTTGATGGCGACGACCAGTTTTAAAGTCCGTTGTTACGCTGTTATTGAACGTTGTTTACAATTTATCACCCATCGAATTATCTGTACTAGCTATTTTGAACAGCAGCAAGCTATTAATTATGGCATAAATCGTGCCAAATTATGCGTCATATATAATGGTATTGATTTTATTCGTTGTGACACGGTTTCACCATATGACCCTTGTAATCATAAAAGGAAAATATTATTTGTTGGTCGTTTTGACCGGCAAAAAGGTTATGATTATTTAATTGAATTAATTAAAAGGTTAGACAAGCACCAATTTCAATTTACGATTATCGGAGATAGTGTTCACGAAAATGTAGAACGTTTAAAGGCAGATAATGTCAATTACTTAGGTTGGCTGAATTATCAATCTATTATACCTTATTTTCAGCATTCAATGGTGTTAGTAATGCCAAGTCGTTGGGAATCATTTGGGTTGGTTGCAGTAGAAGCTGAGAGTTTTGGTTTACCGGTTTTGGCAAACAACTGTAGTGCACTACCAGAAGTGGTTAATAATGGCAACACTGGATATTTATTTGATTTTGAAAGTGACATGTTAAGTATCATTAACTTATTAAATAGTAAAACGGAAGATGATTGGCGTTTGATGAAAAAGCATTGCATTGATTTTGTTACATCACGTTTTTCGGCGCTAACGATGAATAAATTAGTTGATGATTTATATATTGAATTAATTTCAAAGAGTAAATGATAATGAATAAAATATATCCTATCATAATGGCAGGTGGTACCGGTAGTAGGCTATGGCCATTATCACGAGAATCTTATCCTAAGCAATTTATCCAATTGTTTGGCGAAGATACCATGTTACAGGCCACAATTAAACGTTTACATGGATTAGAAAATCGCTCAAATCCTTTAATCATTTGTAATGAGGAACATCGTTTTGTTGTTGCTGAACAGCTAAGAGAAATTGATCAATTAGCGAATAATATTATTTTAGAACCTTGTGGACGCAATACCGCACCTGCTGTAGCTTTAGCTGCACTTGAAGTTATGCGCAAAGATCCTAATGGTATTTTATTGGTATTAGCGGCTGACCATGTTATTCGTAATGAATTGGCATTCTATAACGCGATTCGAGATGCAGTTGTTCATGCAAGTAATGATAAATTAGTAACGTTTGGTGTCATACCAACTTACCCTGAAACAGGATATGGTTATATCAAAAAGGGCAAAAAAGTATCAGCAACCACCTTTGATGTAGCAAATTTTGTTGAAAAACCTAATTTGGAAACGGCTAAAGATTACCTCCAATCAGGACAATTTTTATGGAATAGCGGAATGTTTATATTTAAAGCACAGCGTTATTTAGATGAGTTAGAAAAATATTGTCCTGAAATCTTAACACATTGCAAACTTGCATTATGCCATCAATCTATTGATTTGGATTTCATTCGTTTGGATAAAACAGAATTTGAAAAATGTCCCTCTAATTCTATTGATTATGCTGTGATGGAACATACACAAGATGCTGTTGTAGTGCCAATGGATGCGCAATGGAGTGATGTAGGAAGTTGGTTAACACTATGGGAAATGAGTAAAAAAGATGATAGCAACAATGTTATTCAAGGCGATGTCATTGCTATAAATACCAATGATAGTTATATCCGCTCCGAAAATAAATTGGTGGCTACGGTTGGGATTAACAATTTAATTATTATTGAGACCAAAGATGCGGTATTGGTCATGCATAAAGAGCAATCTCAAGACGTCAAACAAGTTATTGAAAAATTAAAACAGAGTGATCGTATCGAATATCGCGATAATCGCGAATCCTACCGACCATGGGGTAAAACAGATTTAATTGATAGTGATAAATTTTATAAAGTAAGAAATACCAAAGTTAAACCTGGTGGTAAAATATCATTACAGTTGCATCACCATCGTTCTGAACATTGGGTCGTAGTGTCGGGAACTGCTAAAGTCACAATTGGTAGAAAATCCCAATTGTTGATCGAAAATCAGTCTGTTTATATCCCTTTGGGGCAAAAACATGCGATTGAAAATATCGGTAAAATTGATCTTGAATTGATTGAAATTCAATCCGGTCGATATTTATGTGATGATGATATCATTCGATTTGAAGATTTTTATTAATAAGTTTATATATGGAATGTCAAAAATGAATACTCATGAGGAACTAACTTGTTTTAAAGCATATGATATCCGAGGAAAGTTGGGTACACAGTTAAATGAAGATATTGCTTATCGCATTGGACGTGCTTATGGCGAATATTTACAGGCCAAAAAAGTTGTAGTTGGTAGTGATGTACGTTTGACTAGTGAATCGTTAAAAATGGCATTAGCGAAAGGTCTACAAGATGCAGGAGTCGATGTTATTGATATTGGGCAAGTTGGTACTGAAGAGGTCTACTTTGCAACTTTTTATTTGGGGGTTGACGGTGGTATTGAAGTAACGGCAAGTCATAATCCAATTGATTATAATGGGATGAAACTAGTGCGCGAAAATGCTAAACCTATTAGTGGTGATACAGGATTAAATGAGATACGTGCATTAGCTGAAAAAGGGCGATTTATCAATGTTGTTACAAGAGGAAAGTATCAAAAAATTGATATTATTAAACCTTATATCGATCACTTGATGAGTTATATTAAACGAGATAATTTAAATAAAAAGCTAAAATTAGTTATCAATTCAGGGAATGGTGTAGCAGGCCATGTGATCGATGCTATTGAACAACGTTTTAAGCTAGAAAATATACCTATTGAATTTATAAAAGTTCATCATGAACCTAATGGGCATTTTCCTCATGGTATTCCTAATCCATTATTACCTGAATGTCGCGAAGATACTCGGCAAGCTGTGATCAATAACAATGCAGATATGGGCATTGCTTTTGACGGCGATTTTGACAGATGTTTCTTATTTGACGAAAAAGGGCAGTTTATTGAAGGTTATTACATAGTTGGTTTATTAGCAGAATCATTTTTATTAAAAGAGCATGGTGCAAAGATTATCCATGATCCAAGATTAACATGGAATACAATTGAAGTTGTTGAAAAAAATGGTGGTATACCCATTCAATCAAAAACAGGCCATGCTTTTATAAAAGAAAGAATGCGCACGGAAGATGCTATTTATGGTGGAGAAATGAGCGCACATCACTATTTTCGTGATTTTGCTTACTGTGATAGTGGTATGATCCCTTGGTTATTAGTAACTGAATTATTATGTGTAAAAAAACAACCATTGAGTTTGTTAGTTAATCAACGTATTAAAGCTTATCCTGTTTCAGGTGAAATCAATAGAGTTTTAACCAATCCAGATCAAGCCATTGAATTGGTGAAACAGCAATTTTTATCTGTACCTCATACTATTGATATGACTGATGGGTTAAGTATGGACTTTGCTGATTGGCGATTTAATCTTCGAGTTTCCAATACTGAACCTGTTGTTCGACTAAATGTAGAAGCACGTGGAAATAAGCAATTAATGGAAGAAAAACTCCAACAACTTTTATCGTTAATGTAATTTTTAACGCAAGGTAACTAAAATGAAAATCTTAATAACTGGTGGTGCTGGTTTCATTGGTTCAGCCGTCGTACGTTATGTTTTACAAAAAACAGATGATAAGGTTGTAGTGGTTGATAAGCTTACTTATGCAGGCAATTTAGCCTCTTTGAAGCAATTTCAAGGTAACGATCGTTTTCAATTTGCACACGTTGATATTTGTCATCTTGAACAGTTAAAAAAGATTTTCGAACAATCCCAGCCAGATGCTGTTATGCACTTAGCAGCAGAAAGTCATGTAGATCGCTCTATTGATGGTCCAGATGCGTTTATACAAACCAATATTATTGGTACTTATAATATGCTTGAGGCAGCTCGTAGCTATTTTCACACTTTGGATCCGAGTAAAAAAGCGTTATTTCGATTCCATCACATATCCACCGACGAGGTATATGGTGATTTACATGGTACAACAGACTTATTTACTGAAACGACGCCTTATGCACCGAGTAGTCCTTATTCAGCTTCAAAAGCATCGGGTGATCATTTAGTGCGTGCTTGGTTACGTACATATAGTTTACCGACAATTGTCACAAATTGTTCCAATAATTACGGACCTTACCATTTTCCTGAAAAATTAATTCCGTTGACCATCCTAAATGCTTTACAAGGAAAACCTTTACCTGTTTATGGTGATGGTCAACAGATTCGCGACTGGTTATATGTTGATGATCATGCTCGTGCATTATATATGGTTGTTACTAAGGGAGAAATTGGTGAAACTTACAATATTGGTGGTCATAATGAACAAAAGAATATTGATGTGGTTAAATCAATTTGTTCGTTATTAGATGAATTATGTCCAAAACATCCGAATAATATTAACAGCTATCATGAGCTTATTACATTCGTCACCGATAGACCTGGTCACGATGCACGTTATGCTATTGACGCCACAAAGATTCATCAAGAATTAAATTGGATGCCAGAGGAAACCTTCGAAACCGGATTACGTAAAACAGTAGAATGGTTTCTCAATAATCAAGATTGGTGGCAGGCTATTTTAGATGGATCGTATAGGAATATCACATTAGATTGAAGTAATATTGGAGGTATTTAATGAAAGGGATAGTTTCGGCCGGTGGTACTGGAACCCGCTTGCATCCGATAACGAGAGGTACTTCTAAGCAACTACTGCCAATATATGATAAGCCGATAGTATATTATCCAATATCATTTTTAATGTTATCAGGAATCCGAGATATATTAATTATTTCTACACCCGATGATATTGACGGTTTTAAACGCCTTTTAGGTGATGGTGGTGAATTTGGGTTAATTTTAAATATGTTTAACCTAGCTCAGATGGTTTAGCTCAAACTTTCATCTTAGGGGAAGAATTTATCGATAGAGATAATTGTAGTTTGGTATTAGATGATAATATTTATTTTGGGCAAAGTTTTGGTAAAAAACTTCTTCAAGCTGCTAATAGAAAAGAAGGTGCGACTATATTTGGCTATCAAGTCACCGATCCTCAACGTTTTGGGGTAGTTGAGTTTGATAAAAATTTCAAGGCACTTTCTATTGAGGAAAAACCAGCAAAACCAAAATCAAACTGGGCTGTTACTGGATTATATTTCTATGATAATCAAGTTGTAGATTTAGCTAAACAGGTTAAACCATCAGCCAGAGGCGAACTAGAAATTAGCACCCTAAATCAAATGTATCTTGAGGAAGATCAATTAAATGTTGAAATGCTAGACCGAGGATTTGCTTGGTTAGACACCGGTACACACGATAGCCTGATCGAAGTGTCCCAATTTATTCATACAGTTGAAAAACGCCAGGGAATGAAAATCGCCTGTTTAGAAGAAATAGCATTTAATAATAAATGGTTAAATCAAGATCAGCTAAGGGATGCGGCTAATAGACTCAATAAAATTGAATATGGTCAATATCTATATAGATTGTTAGGAGAATAAAACTAATGCAAGTTATAGATACCGCAATTGCAGATGTTAAGATAATTCAGCCAAAAGTTTTTGGTGATGAGCGAGGTTTTTTTTAGAAACATTTGAAAAACGTCGCTATCAAAAAATGTTGAATATAGATTACGATTTTGTTCAGGACAATCATTCCCGATCACGAAAAAATGTATTAAGTGGATTGCATTTTCAAAAAAGAATCCTCAAGGTAAATTAGTTCAAGTCGTTAGAGGTGAAGTTTTCGGCGTTGCTGTCGATATTCTTAAAGATTAACCAACATACGCCACATTGATAGGAGTAAATTTGTTTGAAAATAATAAAACGCAATTTTGGATTCCACCAGGATTAGCACATGGGTTTGTCGTTATTTCTGATATTGCTGATTTTGAATATAAATGTACTGATTACTATAATCCCCATGATGAAGGTTGTTTATTGTGGAATGATCCAACAGTTAATATTAACTGGCCGATGTTAAGTCCATTATTATCGGATAAAGATAAACTTGGAAAATTATTAGGAGAATTGTAGTGAAAGTTTTATTAACTGGTGCCAATGGTCAATTAGGACGTTGTTTCCAGGATATAGTTCCTAATGAATGGCAATTAATAGCAGCTGATCATGACGTATTAGATATTACTAATACAGAACAAGTTGAATCTTTTGTGAAACAATATCAACCAGATGTTATTGTTAATGCGGCTGCTTATACAGCAGTTGATAAAGTTGAATCAGAAGCGGTAATTGCCAGAAAAATAAATGCACAAGGTCCTTATAATCTCGCGATTGCTGCTAATAAAAATAATGCGCGTTTTTATCACATTTCAACTGACTATGTTTTTGGTGGTGAAAAAACTAAGCCGTATCTGACCACAGACCAAACAAATCCTCTTGGTGTGTATGGTAAAACCAAGTTGCAGGGTGAACAATTATGTTTAAAAGTTAATCCGAATGTAACCATAATCCGTACTGCGTGGGTATTTAGCCAATATGGTAATAATTTTGTCAAAACGATGCTTCGACTGGCTAAAGAACGGAGTGAATTAAAAATTGTTAATGATCAAATTGGTTGTCCTACTTATGCCGGTGATTTAGCATATTGCATTATTCAGTTAATTAAACAAAATAATATACCTGGGATTTATCATTATTGTGGTGATGAGGTAATGAGTTGGTTTGATTTTGCAAAACTAATCATTTCCAAAGCTTATGAGTTGAATATGATTCCAAAATTACCAAAATTATCTGCTTTAAGCTCGTATGAATATCCAGCACTAGTTAAAAGACCTGCATATTCAGTGTTAGATAAAAAAATATCAGTAACTATAATTATATACCAGGTAAACTGGATAATACGCTAAATAAAATCGTTACAATGTTAATGTTATCACTGTAAATAAACATTTTAGTAGCTAAGAAGTATTGAATTTAAAACTCTGTGTTGAGGTTATAATATGTTAAAAAATAAAGTTTCACGTTTTGCTATGCCTACTTTTGCGGTTTTCAAAATGTTACTTGACATAGCAGTTATTATTATTAGTTTTATTATAACAAATTATTTATTCGATAAATATGATCAAAAAATTGATGGCAATTTTTGTTTAATGGTTGTTATCTTTTTTTTAGTTATTGCTAATATGCGAGATTTTTACTATTCATTATTCGCTAGTAAACTCAAAGAGTTATTTATTGATTTACTAAAAATATGGTGTTTTAGTTTTTGGGGGGCTTTCGTTTTTTATAAAAGTGTGACTATTTTTTCTATATCGTATGAAATTCTAATTATTTGGTTCCTAATTGCCGTCATCATTTATTATATTATTCATTTTTTATTTGAATTGTATTTAAATAATAGAATTAATCAAAAAGTATTAAATGTAACTTTTGTTGGTAGTAGAGCACAAAGAAGATTATTATCTTTAAACTTAAAAAAAATACCATGGACCAAATATAACATTACGAGATATTATGAAGAAAATATATATTCTTGTAATGATTCTAATTGTAAAGGTGATTTACAACAATTATTACAAGATGCAAAAAAAGGCGTATTTGATCAAATTTTTATAGCTGATTCTATTGAACACCACAAGATTTTCGTCGATTTAGTCAGAAAACTGGCAGATACAACTTGTACTGTTATTTTCTTACCTGATATTTTTACTTTTGATTTATTAAGATCAAGAATTCACACTATTAACAATATTCCAATTGTCTCTATTTATGATACTCCACTTAAAGGTTTTAACGTATTGTTGAAAAGAATTGAAGATATTATAGGGTCTATTATCATATTAACAATCATTTCGCCGCTTCTGTTCATTATTGCAATTCTCGTTAAGTTGACGTCAAAAGGTCCTGTGTTATTTAAGCAAGATCGCTATGGAGTGAATGGAAGAATTATCAAAGTATGGAAATTTCGGTCAATGAAAGTGATGGAGAATGACCATCAAGTTAAACAAGCGACGAAAAATGATCCAAGATTAACTAAAATTGGTGCTTTTTTACGTCGAACCTCTTTAGATGAGTTACCGCAATTCTTTAATGTATTATTTGGTGATATGTCAATTGTGGGACCAAGGCCGCATGCTGTTATTCACAATGAACAATATCGTACGGAAATTTTAGGTTATATGTTAAGACATAAAGTAAAACCGGGTATAACTGGATGGGCTCAAATCAATGGTTACCGTGGTGAAACAGACACTTTAGATAAAATGGAAAAACGGATAAAATATGATTTAGAATATATTCAGAATTGGAGTTTAAATTTAGACATAAGAATAATTTTGCTCACAATTATAAAAGGTTTTACAGGGAAAACAGCATATTAAAACGTGTGACAATTTCATTGTTAAAGTGATTTTGTATCCTATTTTAAGGTTAAAGTATCAATCATGAAAAAAAATGTATTAGTCCTACTCTCACAAGGTTGTGAAGAGACAGAAGCAGTAACAACAATCGATTTACTAACCCGCGCAGGTATTGAAGTGACCTATGCTAGCATTACTGACGAACGTGAAATACGTTGTTCGCGTGGTGTCGTAATTTTAGCGCAAAAAACCTTTTCCGAAATTAAGGATCAAGTGTTTGATGTGCTGGTATTACCGGGTGGTTTGAAAGGTGCGGAGAATTTTCGTGATAGCCCCACTGTAATCGAAAAATTAAAACAAACTCATGCGCTAGGCAAAATCATAGCGGCAATTTGTGCTACACCGGCAATGGTTTTACAACATCATAATTTATTTCCGAAAGCAGCTATGACGGGCTATCCTAGTACTAAAGCTGCATTTAAAAACTGGCGAGATGATCGTGTTTATTATGACGAAACCTATCGAATTTTAACAAGCCAAGGTCCTGCAACATCGATTGATTTTGCATTAAAAATTATCACTGTTCTATTAGGTCAATCAACAGCGCATAGAGTAGCAACTGAATTAGTGCTTCCTATTGGTATTAATGATTATACTCATTAGTTTCACACATTTTTAGCCGATTGTATTGTGGATCTTACGATCCACTACAGTTCTTATTGCATATCTTACTCACCCATATCATCACATTATTTATTTGTCATTATTTATATAATCTTTGCCTCTTATATCTTGTACCGTTATTGACTTATTAATAAAAACAAGAATAATTCTCGTTTCTATTATATAAATAATACTTATTTTTATTTGGTGTCATAATGAATAAATTCCCTTCACTTTCTTTGTTTGTTATTAGCCTTGGCTTGGCATCTGCTCCAGTCATGGCTGAACAAGAAGAAATGCAAGCAGACGTAGCAGAGCAATCGAAAAAAGAAAAAGAGGAGGACATTAAGGATGTAATGGTTGTTAATGCCTCAATTAATGAGGTGGTAAAACCTGAAATGATTACGTCTGAGGACATCAAAAACAATACTATTGGCAATGGTAATATTACTGATTTGATAAGAACCTTGCCTGCCGTACAAATGTCAAATGGTGGGATGAGTGGTAACCAACAAGGGGAAATCAAACCGACCAAAATGACAATTCGGGGAGCTAATAGTTACCAAAATAATTTTATGCTCGATGGTATCAGTTTTAATAATGATTTTGATCCATCAAGTGATGGTAATGGTGTGACTGCTACAACGATCGAATCAAGTGAACAGGGTTATTATATCGATAGCCGACTAATCGATAATATTAAAGTATATGATAATAACATTCCCGTAGAATATGGTAATTTTACCGGCGGTGTTGTTGATATCACCAGTAAACGTTGGCGTTATCATAATGGTGGAAGCGTTTTCTATAGCACTACCCGTTCGGGTTGGAATCAAGTGCATTATGATCACCAAATCAAGTTTAGTACTGCCAACAATGATAATAGCCGTCCTAGTCGTTTTCAGCCTCATTATAAAAAAAATAGCTTCGGCGGCTGGTTTGAGTCTGGCATTACCGACACATTAGGGATTGTATTTTCTGCCTCCCATCGTGAATCTGATATTTCGGCGGTCAAGTTTCAAGGGCTATCACCAGAACTAGATGAAAATAATAATATTGTCATCACAAATAAACCTTATCAAGGCTTTAAAAATCAAACTCGAGATGCCGATAATTTTTCTGGCAAGCTTAGCTGGTACATGACTGAAAATACCAATGCAGATTTATCAATTAACTATTCGAAACATAAAGATTATTCATTTTCACCTAAAGAAGACCACTCAGGTAACCAAACAGATCATACTGGTATTGGTGGGATGTTTGAATTAACCAGTAATTTTGATATGGCAGAGTTATCAATAAATGCCGGTTATCAGCAATTACAAGATAAGCGTACCAGCGATCAAAACTACTTTATTGGATTTAATGATTATTCACAATATCCAAGTGCAAGTTATAATTCTGGTGGAATAGGGGATTTAAAAACAACTCAAAAAAGCACTAATTTAAAGACTAAACTACAGTTTCGTCCAATACAGCTATCTGGGACAATTCATGAGCCAAAACTAGGACTAGAATATAGTAAAACTAAAGGAATTTATCAGCGGGATAAAGATTATTATCGTTATAATTTTTATTATTTAAACATGGGACCGTGGATGAATGATTACTGGTCTACATCCGTTTTTGAAGCGGGTCGCCATTCCGCTAGTTATACGAATTATGCAGCATACGTTGATGATACGATCAAATATCATCGTTTGACTTTACGACCAGGGATTCGCATGGATTATGATGATTTTGTTAAAGAAGCTAATTTTGCACCTCGTATCACAGCATCTTATGATGTATTAGGTGATGGGAAAACCAATATTATTGCTGGTTATAATCGCTATTATGGACGCAATATGTTGATATATGCATTATATGGTGCTCAAAATGCAGGTCTAAAAAATTGTACGGGTTATATGGATATTGATGATTGTGCACCAGGAACAGAAATAGATGAAAATTGGCAACATCAAAGTGATTTTGAAGGGTTAAATTCATTATCAACACCATATAGTGATGAGTTCAGTTTAGGCTTAGAACAAGTTGTTCTTAATACACTTTGGAAATTCCAATATGTCTATCGTAAAGGACGTAATGAAGTAATAAGCCGACCAAAAATAGATAATTCAGTGGTGAAAATTTTTGATAATTCAGGTGAAAGTTCACACAATAGCTTTTCAATTAGTATGAGTAATCCTGAACCGTGGATGTTAGGAACTACAGAAAACACGCTGACAAGTTCAATTATTTGGGAAAAAAATGAAAGTAACAAACCTAAAAATGGATATGCAAGTTATGATCCTTCAGGAAGAGTTAGTAAAGATTATGTTTACTACAATGGTAAAGTCATTAAAGCATCAAAGTTGCCGGCAACCGATTTTAATTTGCCATTACGTTTAAATGTCGAATTAAAAACTCAGATTCCTGATTGGGGATTATCCGTTTATAATTTATTAGAATGGCATGGACGACGTTATCAAGCTGTTCGTTATGACAACAAATATTATAATGATAGAGAACATGGTCAAATGGCACGATATGAACGTGAAGATTTTGCTAGCACTTTACGTTGGGATATGAAAGTTTCTTGGGCACCTTCATTTGCTTATGGTGGAAGCGTTTCACTTGAAATCGATAATGTTTTGAATAAAAAAAATGTAACTGATCGTTATGCATATTATAACTCAAATAGAGAAATGATCATTGCTAATTCCTATGATGTCGGTAGACAATTTTGGCTACAACTCAATTATGATTTTTAATTTTCTAGATCAACATGCAAAAATTTAAACAATTTCTTTATTTAATTAAACCTTTTTGGTTTTCATCCCAAGCGATAATAGCTTGGGTATTACTGATTGCCACTTTAGCACTAAGTTTAAGTACTACATGGCTAAATGTTTTATTGGCTGATTGGAATGGTCAATTTTATAACGCGTTACAATTGTTAGATAGTAAAACTATAATCAATTTATTGTGGCAATTTTCTCTATTAGTTGTGGCATTGATTTTGTTAGTAGTATTTGCTGACTTTCTGCGTAAAAAACTACAAATTAAATGGCGTGACGCCATGACGCAATTTATCACCGCCAAGTGGTTAGCTCATAACGGACAATATTATCATTTAACCTTGCAAGGGAAAATGCCCGATAATCCTGACCAGCGGATTGCTGAAGATGTCAATTTATTAATTAGTCAAAGTTTAGAATTATTAATCTCTTTTTTGACTTCAACGCTAACTTTTTTTTCGTTTGCGACCATCTTATGGCAATTATCTGGTGCATTACAGTTTACCGTTTTTTCTTCGGATATTTCGATACCTGGTTATATGTTTTTTGTTTGCATAGTTTATGTATTTGTTGGATCATTATGTACCCATTTTATTGGTCGCAAATTACATCCCATCAATATTGAACAACAAAAAAATGAAGCGAATTTTCGTAGTGATTTAATCCGCTGTCGTGATAATGGTGATAGTATTGCTGGACAACATGGCGAAAGTGTCGAACAAGAACGCTTACAGATAACGTTTTCGGCAGTCGTACGCAACTGGCATCGTTTGATTGGTAAAGAGCGTAATCTGCTGTTTTTTATAAATGGCTTTAGTCAAATATCTAGCTTAGCGCCTATCTTTTTTGCTTTGCCGAAATTTATTAGCGGAGCCATACAGTTAGGTGGTTTGATGCAAATTCGGATTGCATTTATGCAACTTAATAGTGCCTTGAGCTGGTTTATCTTTAGTTATAAAAATATTGCGGTTTGGCAAGCTACTGTTACTCGTCTTTATCATTTTATGCAGTTATTAGAGGAACCGATTGATAATTCAATTAACCCGACAACAGACAATCAACCAACCAAATTAGCGGTTAATCATTTAGCTATCAGCGTGGCTAGCAAAGAGCAGCCAATTTTAACTACGTCTTTTACCGTTAAAACAGGGCAAATCGTTATGATTAAAGGACGCTCTGGTATAGGAAAGTCAACATTGTTAAAATGTTTGGCCGGTTTTTGGCAAGATTATACGGGAGAGATTATTCGTACTTATGATTTTATATGGTTACCTCAAAAAGTTTGGATAGGTCAAGGAAAATTAGCTGATTTAGTGAGTTATCCACAAGCATCAATAAATTATCAGCAAGATCAAATTGCTTTAGTATTAGATCAAGTGGGATTGTCGCAACTTAAATCAGATTTACAACGCACAGCAGACTGGCAAATGATTCTATCAGGTGGAGAACAGCAACGATTATTATTTGCACGTTTATTACTGCAAAGGCCTGCCTTAATGTTACTTGATGAAACTACAGCCAGTTTAGATATTGAAAGTGCAAAACAATTAATTTTGTTATTAAAAAGCGAATTACCGAACAGTGCGATGGTTTTTATCTCTCACCAAAATGAATTACAAATATTGGCTGATACCATTATTGATATAGATACGAGTACAGGAAATCAGAAATGAGAAAAATCACTTTTCTATTAATTATGACATTACTGGTTGCGTGTACAAACCAGCAGACAAACCTACAAAATCCACAAGTTTCACAATTTACGTTAGATAATGGATTAGATGTGGTCTTTTTCCCACGTGAAAAAGAGGGGCTTGAAATGCGCTTAGTGGTTCATAGTGGATCATTACAAGAAGATGAGCAACAACTTGGATTAGCCCATTTTGTGGAGCATATGGCATTTAAAGGTACTCAACATTTTCCCGATAAAAGTAGTTTCAAACGTTTAGAAAAATATGGTATTACCTTAGGATCGCATATTAATGCAGTCACTGGTTTTAATGCCACCACTTATAAATTATCTTTACCGGATGATGGTAAAGCAATTAATCTTGGTTTGCGAGTTTTGTCTGATTGGGCTTATCATATTGCATTTAATCAACAAGATTTTGATAGTGAACGTGATGTCATCATTGAAGAGTGGCGGTTACGTCAAGGCGTTGCTTACCGCATCAATAGTCAGTTGGAAAATTTGCGTTATCAAGGTAGCCTTTATGCAGATCGTAACCCAATAGGAAAACTATCAATTATTAAAACAGGCCCCTTAGAACAGGCTAAACGTTTTTATCAACAATGGTACCAACCACAAAGAATGAGTTTAGTTATTGTGGGTTCATTTGATCAACAATCAATGAAACAGGCGATTGAAAAATTATTCGGCCAACAAGCTAGAGGTGATACACCCCAAGATATTCCAACATTACGTTATTACAAGCCACAAAGCTCCCCATTAATTGAAACGATTTTTGATCAAGAGCAAGGGCAACGTATGATTCAAGTGATGTTACAAAAAAACTTGCCACAATCTTTAAATACTCAAACAGGTTTTAAAGACGATGTGATTGATCAACTATGGCTATACATATTAAATCAGCGTTTTGGTTTACTAGTTGAACAGCAGAAAATTCAAGCAATGCAAGGACAAGATAAAAGCGTATTACTAGATCAACAAAGACAACAATATACCTTTTTCGCTGTTCCTAAACAGGATGATTATTTAGAAGCAACGCAGCTATTATTTACAGAATTGCAACGGCTAGCAACTCTACCAGTATCTGATGCGGAATTATTTGAAGCTAAGCAGGCAATAACTAGTCAGTTATCTCAGCAAGCACTAAACGAAATCAATTATAGTAATACTTATCAGGCTGATCAGATCGCTACAGCATTACAGTATCATTTGCCAATCATCAGTAAAAAACAACAATGGCGCATGACTAATGAGATATTTAATCGTATTAGTGCCCAACAATTACAAAAAGTTGTGGCAGAAAGATTAGCCACCAGTGAGCTTCGGGTAGCGATTATTGGGCCTGAAACTGATAAACAAGTGATTACAAAACAAGCTGTTCTTACCGCATGGGATTCCATTCGGGCTAACCAAAATTTAACGGTTTTCCCTTATCAGAAAAAGCCAATTCAATTGGCGATTACACCAATTTCTACGGGTAAAATAATTGCTTCGCAAACGATAGGAGCAATAAATAGTGAACACCTGCAGTTAACGAATGGTATGCAGGTCATTTTACATTCTGATAATAAGCTGAGTGATAATGTGCAGATTAAGTTGCGCGTGCCAGGCGGACAATCGATTGACAGCAAAGATCAACTTGGATTAGTTGCATGGTCACAACTTATTGCCAATTCTTCAACTAATGAAAGTGTTAATGTCATGCAGCTCAAACAACGTCAAATTGAATTAACTCCTTATACCGAACTGTTGTATCACGGTTATGAGGGGAGTGCGCCAGCAGATCAATTAGAAACCTTATTTAAGCTATTATATATGAAATTAATGGCGGCTAAATTTGATGAAAATAAATTGATATCAGCAAAACAAAATGCCCAGTTAAGTCGAGCTCATCAACCTGTTGAGCGGCACTTTCTTGATTTTATTCATCAAAAATCAT
This sequence comes from Frischella sp. Ac48, assembly GCF_019641635.1. NCBI lineage: Bacteria > Pseudomonadati > Pseudomonadota > Gammaproteobacteria > Orbales > Orbaceae > Frischella > Frischella sp. Ac48. Next base: position 23,708 of record NZ_JAETXP010000013.1, on the reverse strand, counting down.
TCCATCATAGTGAACGTTTAACGGTTGATCCTAAAGGCTCTTGGCAAAACTTCAATCTTGATCAATTGAAAAAACAATATCACCAATTGTATGCTAATCCTGCCGCGATGACGGTCGTCATTGCTGGCAATTTTGATAGTAATAAGGTTAAACAATTGATAACAACTTGGTTAGCTGGTATTCATCAAATAGATCAGGCAAATGCGGTTACAAAATGGCATGATAATCATATTACGCCAATTCATGATGTTTTACGAGTTGATTATCCTTATGGTACTAGTAATAAAACCATGGTTAGTATGCTTTATTCGACCGATGCAAAATGGCAAATGTCTGATCAACTAGCTTTAGCATTGTTAGATAATATTATCAATGTACGCTTAAGAACGATTATACGAGAACAGCATTCTGGCGTATATACGATTGTATTTTCAGAACAGTTAATTAAACGTCCTACAGCTTATTATTTAGCACGTTTAAATTTCACAACCGATCCTAAACGGGCAACGCAGATAACGGAATTAGTCAACAAAACGATGGATAATATTCGGCATTATGGTGTAAGTAGCGAAGAGTTAGCTCAAGCTAAACAAGCATGGTTGGTTAACCATAAACAAATGGTTAAAAGTGCACAATATTGGGTGAATGCGATCGCACAGGTAGCAACAGATGATCAGGATTATGATCAATTAGTTAATCAGCCAGAGTATATTAAGTCAATTAAATTAGAAAAAGTGAATCAACTTGCGAATCAATTTATTGGCAAGAATATAAAACAATTTCGTCTACTTCCAAGTGCCGAAATTAAATAGCTTACATAAAGCTATAACAGCTAACTTTTGTTAGCTGTTTTATTTATTTCTTAATCTATTTTTAATATAGCGCTATAAGTCGAATTTACTGTCTAAATACTTTTACATTAGTGTAGCCTTGTTCGATTAAATACAGTGCTTGTAATTTACTCATTACGCCACGTTCACAATATAAAAGATATTGTTTATGATGGTCTAAATTGCCAAACTGGGTTGATAATTTGTAAAAAGGAATGGATTGAATATCAACACCTTCCATTTGTAACGGTTTATCTTCCTGCTCATCGGGAGAACGGATATCTATGATAATATTATTTTCATCAAAGTCAGATACCGTTTCTACAGATCGAATAGTGTTATCAGTTTGTTTAGCGATTTCACGAATATCAATATTTTCCGCTTCACTGATGGCTTTATCTAAAATCGCAAAGTCAAAGTGGGATTCCTCAGCTTCAATTTTTTCTTTAATCGCTTTAACGGTCGGATTTTTCGAAATGACACCACAAAATTCAGGCATGGTTTTTGCGATATCTTCGGTACCAATTTGTCGCGCTAATTTGATAATTTGCTCTTTATCATGAGTAATTAATGGTCGTAGAATCAAAGTATCGGTTGCATTATCAATTAAACGTAGGTTGGTTAACGTTTGGCTTGAAACCTGACCTAATGCTTCGCCGGTTACCAGTGCCTGTACACCATATTTTTCAGCAATGCTAGATGCCGCCCTAACCATCATCCGTTTTAAGATAACACCCATTTGCCCATCATCAATTTTTTCTAAAATCTCACCCACCACATCCGCAAAATTTATAGCAATAAAACGTACTTTATGAGAGCGACCAAAACGATGCCACAGATAATGTGCCATTTGTTTTACACCAATCTCATGACTGGCGCCACCTAAGTTAAAGAAACAATAATGTACTCTTGAACCTCGACGGATTAACATATAACTTGATACGCCTGAGTCAAATCCTCCAGAAATTAGCGATAATACATCTTCTTGAGTGCCAATTGGAAATCCGCCAATGCCTGCGTACCGCCCTTTTACTAATAGCAATTTATCGTTTTCAATTTCTAAATGAACAGTCACATCAGGTTTAGTTAATTTGACTTTAGCGCTCTCAACCGACTGATTCAAACCACCACCAACATAACGTTCAACTTCAATTGAACTAAAATCGTGTTTACCTCGACGCTTGACACGAACACAGAAGGTTTTATTTTCAATCAATGGGGCATAATAATCCCGCGATTTTAGATAAATATCATGTACATCAGTGAAAGGTAATTCATCAACAGCTAAAATATGATGAATTCCAGGAATACGTGAAAGCGCATCTAAAATAGCGGGTTCTTCATGAGTATTCTTTGCTCTGACTTCGATATAGTCCCAATGACGAACCACAGCTACCGCAAAGTCATGTGTCAAAATATTACGAATATTACTGGTTAAAATCTTAATAAATCGTAAACGGACAGAATCACTCTTAATGGTGATTTCAGGAAAAAGTTTAATAATAAATTTCATTTGTATTACCACTGCATAAAAAATTCGCGACATTATACCGATTTATTACAGAAATGCGTACTATAGATTAAGCAAATAACAATAAAATATAAAAATTTGCTTGCTTGTTTGGTCAGCTTTCGCTAATATTTCGCATCAATATTTTTATTTTCCTTTTATCAAAGTTGTTAAAGCTTAAAAAAGGACAATCAAATTAGCTGTGGGTTAATATGTACGGAATTTTAATCGTTGTATATTTAGTTATTGCAGTCGCAATTGTTGCCTTAGTTCTAATCCAAAAAGGTAAAGGTGCGGATATGGGAGCTTCATTCGGCGCTGGTGCATCTGCAACACTATTTGGTTCAGCTGGCACCGGGAATTTTCTGACCCGTACGACAACGATTTTAGGTATTTTATTTTTTATTCTTAGTATTGTATTAGCTAATCTTGATAGTAAAAATGATGCTGGCAAAACCTTTTATAATATTGGGGATGATACACCTGTTGCAACGCAACAAACTGAGGATGGTCAGAAGCCTGTCACAACTGATTCGCTTATTCATCAAGAACAAGTCAATCCAGTTTCTGATATTCCTGAATAAATTTTAGATGCCGTGGTGGTGAAATTGGTAGACACGCTATCTTGAGGGGGTAGTGCTCTAAGGGCATGCGGGTTCAAGTCCCGCCCACGGCACCAATTCAATAATCAGTAATATTCTTCAAAACCCTTTATACCACATCAAAATCAGTATAAATAAGGCTTAAAACCTATTTTGCTATTTCGTAAGCATCAGTAAGATACATTTACATTCATATTTTTTGGGACTATATTAAGGACTACGCGGACATAGTCCTATAATTTTATAGTCCCAAAAGGTGAAAGTATGCCTAAAAAATAGCTCCAATGACTGACACACAAATTAAGAACGCCAAGCCACAAAGTAAGGATTATCCTATTTATGATGGAAATGTTTTGCTTTTGCTAATCAAGTCAACAGGAACAAAATATGGCAATTTAGCTATAACACCCTTTAACTCCAAAAAATATCTTTATCATGCATATATTGAGTATGTCCGAAATTCAGTGCTTAATAATCCCATTTTCACTAAATGGCTTTGGCACATCATTAGATTAGGCTATAAATGAAAACCAAAAGACTTATATTAAAAAAACGTACTAATACTGGGATGAATCAAATTTACAAATAAATTGAGACATGAATAAAGATTGGCTATCATGAACTAAAGATTTTATAAAATAACCTTCATTTTACGGTAAAGATAAATTCTTTATTAAATGTAACCTTTACTTTATGGTGATTAAATAATATCATTTAACTCAATTTTTAAAAAATGAGTTAAATATGAGAATATCACACGCTAAATCATTAAAAGAAATGATTAAAGTTATTCATTCTATAGATTTAATTAAGGTTTTAGGTAAATTTAAGGAAACTGATGTAAAAGGTCGGTATCTCCATTGGAATGACTTTAAATATAAAAAAAATGATGAAGATATTGATATTGATTTAGCATGGGCTGCGACTAAAATTTCTAGGTTACAGTCAAGTAAAAAAATTAATATAGGTGAATATCAATTTAGCTTTTGTGTTCCTGATTCTTTACAAAGAGATCTCCACACAATAGATAAAAAATCCAGTGGTTATATAGGGACGAATAATCCTGAATCGATGGATGGAGTTAATAATAAATATTTAGTTCATTCTTTAATTATGGAAGAAGCTATTTCATCGGCTCAGCTTGAAGGCGCTTCAACAACAAGAAGAATAGCCAAAAAAATGCTTGAATTAGATAGGAAACCAAAAAATAAATCTGAAATTATGATTTTAAATAATTATTTATTAATGAAGAAAGCATTGGAAATGAAAAATGAAAGTTTATCTATTGAGCTAATTCTCAGTTTTCATGAAATAGCAACAACTGGTGCAATAGAAAATAATGCTGTCTGTGGTGAGTTTAGACAAACAGATGATATTTATGTTAGAAACCATTTACAAGAAGTTATTTATACGCCACCTAAAGCAGATAAACTTTATGATTTGATGAGTGATTTATGTAATTTTGTTAATACTCGTCATGATTGTGAAGAAGGCGAGTTTTTTATACATCCAGTAATTAAAGCAATATTGTTACATTTTTTTATTGGCTTTATTCATCCTTTCGGAGATGGAAATGGAAGAACTGCAAGAGCCTTATTTTATTGGTTTATGATGAAGTCTGGTTATTGGTTATTTGAATATACATCAATAAGTAAATTAATTAAAAACGCACCAATACAGTATGCAAAAGCTTATTTATATGTAGAAGATGATGAATTAGATACTACTTATTTTCTATACCACCAAATTGATATTATCATGCGGTCTATCGACGAATTAAATAATTATCTACATAGAAAGCAACGAGAATTAGCCTATTTCTTAACTAGAATTAAAAATTCTAAAATAGCATCAAAGTTAAATTTTAGACAAATTGATATTCTAAAAAAAGCAGCTAAAGAACCGGGTAGGCAATTTATTGCAAAATCGATAAGTATTGAATACAGTGTGTCTGAAAATACAGCAAGATCTGATTTAAAAGGGCTGGAAGATAATGGACTATTATTGCTTATTGGAAACAGCAAAGTTAGAACATATATTTCACCATCTGACTTGTTGGATAACTTATTAGATAATTAATCTCATTATCATAACTATGAGCCGCTATTATTTAGCGGTTTTTTTATTTAGTGAATACGTAAAGTGAACACCAGTAAATAATTAATCCTAAAGTGTTTACCGTCTAAATCCTTTTAGAATAAGGCTTATAAGAAATAATAAATAATGTAAACATTTTTTATAAAATTTAATTTTTATGGAGATAAGGTAAAAGTCTACAATTTTTCAGTTTGATAAATTAGCGCAGTTTTTTAGCGATAAAATATTATAGATTTCTTATGGTTTAAAAATAAGAAAAAGCTTTGGAGTTAAAAGACAATTGATTACAGAACTTGAAAAAATTTAAGCTTTGTCGTTTAAACAGCGTATCTATACTTACATGTTTAGTAAGACCAAAGAGACTAATAAAAGTTTTTGCTTTAATATTGCCTGATGCGGTTTCTAATAAAATAGTATTAAGCCCGTAAAGTTATAGCGAAAATAATTGACTCGGTCATATCCAATGACTTTACCGCTTTGACATGACCGAGATGTGTTGCTAATTCATCTAAAAAGCACTAATTTAAAATTAATGAGTTTGCTATTTTTATTTATTTCTGACACTTTTTTATACGCTATAAAATAATGTCAGAATCAGATTGAATAAAGACTATTACACATTAATTAAAAATCGATTTTAGTCGAATTTAACTTTTTTGAGTTTATCACTTAATTTGAGAAAGTATAACTTATTTATCATCTTCATCGTCATCGTCTTCCCACTCGTTTTCATCTTCTTCGTCATCATCATAACCATCATCCGCCCAATCATCGTCGTCATCATCACAATTTTCTTCATCATACACACCTTCAATTGGTGTAAAATCATCATCTTCATTAATGTTACCAGCTAATAACTGAGCAAGAGATGGATAATGTCGAATATCATCCATTAAATAGCAAACCATATAGGCATCTTTTTTATTACACGTGATACCCAATGCATTTAATGCGACATATAAATATTCTCCACCAGCTCTCTTTTCAACATCATTTTGATTAAAAATATGAGCAGCTCGCTCTGCAATGGCTATATAAAGCTTTTCTAAATATTCTCTGCTTTTCAATTTTTCGGCTAATCCGAGTTCATTAAGAATATAAGCCGTTTCTTTGGCTTGATTCGGATTGTCAATATTAATAAGCTGAGCTGCTAAAAACGTGAATGCATATTCATCATTGTCGTCAAATCCCCATTTTGTTAATAATTGAGGTATATGATTTCCTTTTTGCCCATCGAAATCAAATCTAGCTTTATGGCGATTAAGGTAGATTATACTATCTTGCAAGCGACGGTAAGTGACTAAGTATTTTTTATCGTTATAAGCATTGACAAATGCTGCAACTGCACCGACTGGCATACTATCATCACACATATTCGTCTTTTCATCAGTGTTATTGGTAATGATCTTGGTTAACAATTCATTAATTAAAGGTCGTAAAGACTCATGTTTGACAGCGGCTTGATAAAAGTCTAGCTCATTATCACCTGACACAACTGTATGAGGAACAAATTTACCATCTTTTACTTGACCATAAAAAATACCTTTTCCTTCAATAGCTTCGATATACTGGAAAAAATTTGTATAGTGATTTTCTAAAGTATTTTGTAGGGACTTAGGATCATTAAAATCAACAATAAATTGATTGTCTTGCAAAAGTACACCATCCACTGTTTTTGCGGCAATATCTTCAGCAGTTTCTTCTGTTTCAACACGATCAAATTCAAAACCATTTTGAATCATTTTCATTATTAAACCATTAAAAGCAATGCCTATATCATTTTGATCGGTAAAGGTTTCGATCTGAATATCAGAGTCTAATCCTGATCGCAAAGTTAAACCATTTAATTCTATAAAGCCGGTTTGACCTTTTTTATTTTTATAATATGTACGGGTGATCATTGTTTTCTCCAAATTAATTTTATTATGCAATATCATCTAAACTAATAGATGAATTTTCATGTATAGATCTTAATGCATTAATTAGCTTAACTTCATTAAAATCAATATCGACTGTTTCTAGTACTGGTTCTAAACAGACACTCATCAAACTCTTCAAGTGATTTGGATAATCATAATGGTTTTCTTTGGCATCAAGTAAAAGATATTTTAAAAATGTCTCTTTTCGTTGAATACTGTCTAAAATTTCTGGATCTAAATTTTCAAATCCGTGTTGACCTGCGACACTACAACTACGACTTGCCATGAGTCGAATAGCATTATCATATTTTTGCCATTTTTCTATCAGTTTTGCTATTTGCCCACATTGATAGACTTCATGGTCCATATCTAACACTCGCAATAACTCAATATATTTAGGAATATATTTTTGGTCATACATCGCTAAGGCATATGCAGCATGCAGTGCTTTTGGTGTCTCTTCATCCATCCAAGGTCCTTCTTCATCAATAGCAAGATTGATGTAATCAATAATTTTCTTGTGTAAAGCTGGAAATTTCACTGCAGCTTCAAAAAAGAATAACTCACTACACAATCCAACTTGATAAAATTTATTGTCTTCTTCTTCATGCTGATATTCTTGAAATTCACCGTTTACTATCGAGCCAAAACTCAAAAATTCTTCGATTTCGTCAAAATTGTCGATTAAACGATTAAGGACTCGTCGCATTTGCTCTTTATCATTTAAATTAACACAAATTTCCCAATCATCATCGACATCATCGTACTCATCGTGATCTTCTGCTTCATACTGTTCAAGCTCTTGTTCTAATAAGCGCTCTTCATCATCCATATTCATTAAAATAATTTCAGGATGATAAGTATTATTTTTATAGCCATCTTTATCAGAAATCGTAGGTATGTCCCCATCATAATGCTGAATATATTCCGCTAATACTAAAAATTCATCTAATTCATCGTGGGGAATGGCGGAGCCGGTTATTAACATCAATCCATTTTGGGCTTCTAGCACTAATTCATAGGTTTTTGTTCCTGGAGGGGTTTGCGGAATAGATAACACTTTACACCACAACTCAACATCTTCTGATAATTGTTCGCTTACATCTTGATAGATATTTTTATACTGCTGAAAGTAGTCATTAGCCTTATAATTTTTCACATAAGAGATTGTTATTCGATATCCTAGATTATTTGGTGGGTTTGTTGATAAGCATCCTGTGGCTGATTTCACAAATAGATAGTGCTCATCATCAACTTGTTGATAGCGCATTTTTGCATCAGTAAATATTGTATTATAAGTACTGGGTAGTAAAACATCTAACCCGCTTCCAACCAATACCACATGAAACGGTTTTTTAAATAAACGAAAGCTTTTGTCTAATTCTTTTGACACATTTGACCTCTTTTAATTTTAACATTGGGATTTTCGAAGTTGAACAATTTATGTTCATTAGTTTTTTAATACATACAACAAATCTTGATCTGGATAGGATGCTCCACCACCTTGTGCCACAAAAATATAACCATCATTTGCTATGAAGAGCTGACGTACACCATCATCACCATGGAAACTCGGAAATTGCCACATTTGCCAATCTTGATTTTTTAGATTAAATGTTCCTACGGCTTTTTGATGGGGATCTAATATTATAAGCATATCGTTATGATAATGAATTGGTCCACCTACAGGTACATCAACTACTGTATGGGCATTTGCACCATCTAAATAACATAAACGATAGATGGGGTTTTGTTGTTCATTTTTTGATATTAATTTAAATAAACCATAGACTTGATTATGTCCGTTACATAGTCCCATAATACTAAATGATTGCCAATACTCATCATCATCAAACTCACATACAATATGATCAATTTTCATAGAGCTAAAATTCAATGTCTGAATGATATTATCTCGAGTATAAACCCACAATTGGTCGGTCATTTGAAAACTATCAATAAAACCATTTAGAGTATAGAGTTCTGCGTTTTCAACAATAGAACCCGATAAAAAATCAATAATATTAACTTTAGTACAACGAGCCTCTTGAGTTAAAATTACTAAATTATTATCAACAATATACCCTTTTGCGGTCAATCTACCATATAAACTGACTTTCCATTGTTGCTTGCGTTGTTTTAAACATATCCCTACTAAATTTTTTTGCACAACACAAACAGCGCGATCATTGTGAATATAGATAGGTCCACTCATATCTTGACCTAAACCGACTGACCATAAAACTTTGCCAGATTGCTGATCTATTTCAGCAAAACGGTTTTCTACGCCAGCATAAAGATGTCCGTTATAAGAATAGGGATAACTAATGCCATAACGACCAAATAGTGTCTTACCTGTTATTTTATCTATGCAGTAAGTTCGGTCTATTCCCTTTTCTGTTACATACAAGTAAGAGCTGGTTATCATTAGATGATCTAAAGAATATCGCGGCAATGCTAAACTAGCATAAAGATGTAAATTTGAATTAACTGCTTTATTAGGTGTGTTGAGTGGTTGCCAATTTAATTCAACCGCATGGCTATTGGCTTGCTTATGTTGATTGATAGCAATATTTTCAGCAAATTTTCTTTGTAATGCTAATTTTTCAATTAAATCTTCAGCTGTTTCGCCCAAACTATTCGCAATAAGGGGATTGGCACCATATTCTAATAGTGTTTCTACCAAATTATATTTATCACTATCTGCAAGCGCTAAATGTAACGGAGTATTGCCCTCGTGATCCTGGATATTCGGGTTCGCCTTACCTTTAGCAATTAAATGAATAATGGCATCTTCTAATTCTATATCCATAAATGATGCCGAACTATCAGCTAAAGTAATGTAGTGAAGTGGTGTGCGCCCTTTATTATCCTTAGCATTAACATCCGCACCTAGAAAATATAATAAGCTTAAAATTTCCGCTTTTTCATAGATTTTATGACGTTGGATATGATGTAATATGGTGGCACCATCATCTTGATAGCGTCGTGTTACATTAGGTCGGCAGCGCAATAAAGAAATTAAAGCGTAATACCGCCTATCTTCACTTGATGATTCATCATATAGGTTATCATCTTCAGGTTTTGCTGAATTATTAGCTGGTATCTGTAATAATGGATGGGCTAATTTTCCCGGATCATCTTTTAAGCTATACCTAGCATAGAACATAATTGGCGTCATACCGTAGATATCAGTACATTCAATATCGGCGCCTGCTTTTTGCAGTAATAAAGCTAAAAAATCTCGGTCGCCAATCACACCAGAAAACCACTTAACTAAAAAATCCCCTTTGGAATCAGGATCTTTAATACCATATTCTGCACGTAATTGAGACCAAAACATTGAACTAGTCTTACTAAGAACGGCATTAAAAAAATTATTAACGCCTAACAACTCATTAAGTTCATCGCCTAACTGCCAAGGCACCCCAGAGCCATTAAACCAAAAATAAAACAATCCGTTACGATGAATATTATTTACAATATTAATTTTGATATTATTTTTTAGCATATAAACGATATTTTCTATCGCAGTTGATTCGTGGGTAGCGCAACAAACATAATGGATCAATGAATTGCCATGTTCATCATAAATAGGGCGATCGGGTTTCGATAAAAAACGTTTTATGGCCGGTGAAAAACTTAACATAGCCGATGTTAAAACTGTTTTAATTGGTAGATTATCTTCAAAATCAACATAGAGTTTTTCAACATAATGAATAACATTTGGGCTCATTTCTCTAATGGCATAGTCAAACGCGTTTTCACCACCTCCAAATTTTAATCCTGGGCGTATAATCTCTCCTGTACTATAAATATAGGGATCAGCGCCTGCTGAAAGTAGCTTTTTAATCAAAGGTAAATCATCACCAAAGTGATAAAATGCAAGATGCATTAGTGATAAACCTGAGTTGGGATCTACGCCATCCATCGAAATGCCATTGTCAACGAGATAAATAATAACCGGTTTATTTTTGTGCACCAAACTATCAAAAAGAACTTGACGATCTAAATCTCGTACATTGATTTTAACCAATTCAAGTAATTGTTTTACTAAATTAACTTTCAAATAAGGTAATAAAGTTGCAAAGCCTTCATCATTAGCGAAATCATAATTAACGCTAAGTAACGTTTGGGTAATATCATCTATTTTTTCACTATAGCGATAGTGGATAACAATAGTCCTTAAATAGGATAACTTATTATTCTCAGCAGTATTAATATAAGGCGTGAGTAATTTGAGCATTTCCTTATGATGATTCATTAATGCAATCTCATATCCATTATCGCAATAATTGGGTATATCGGGCCGTAATCCTACAGACAGATATTGAATAACTGAATTGATATCATTGTTTCTAATGGCACGAAAAAATCTTCTAATATCCTGAGGTTGAATCCCTTTTTCAGTAGAAACAAGTATTGACTCTTTAGCTACTCGTTTTTCCTCTATAGCAACAGTATCAGTAATGTTTAGACAATTAAACCAATCAGGAATTTTTTTTTCAATATAACCTTTATTTAATTTAGCTTCTATTTCTTTTAAACTATTAGCATGACACAATTCTTCTGTTGCAAACTGCTTAGTAAGCACTTTACCTTCTTTCTTTAATTTACCGGTAACGGTTAATTGAGTGGTTTTTTGAGTGCAGATATACCAATATTTATTAGATAAACCATCAGAGAATTCAAAATAGCTTGTTATCATTATTTTTCGCCACATAAATAATTAATCGATAATGATTATATATTTATTGATTTTTGAAAGTGTGTTTCTAATAATAAATGAAAAACACTATATTTAGCAACTGAAAGATATAACCACTCTTAAGACAAAAAAATAATAAACGAGCAAGAATAAAAACAGATTGATTCATCAAATTATAAAAAATCACTGTTGTTATAAAAAAATCTAAATTTAAAATCAATTTGGATTTTTCAGCTAAATATAAATTATTTAATTAGCATTAAAAGAATAGTTATTTTGTTATGCGCTGAGCATCCCCATAAAATTTCAGCAAAAGTTATGTTTTTTTTGGTTGGGCAACCTTACCAGCTGTTTTATCATATCGATGTTCACTTTTATTAAAAAACATTGCTGACACCAAACATAATAAAATGCAACTTATTATAATGGCTGCTATTGTTAAGGCGATTTTTATTATATCAATGTGTTGTAATAAATTAATATCCCATATTAGTAGTATCACCCATAGTGAAAGCATAAAAATAAAAGCTATGCAAAGACTGGCTAAAATTGTTCTCATTTTTTGACCCTTTATTAAAGCTTATCAATATACTCTTTTTTCTTGGCTTCGAATTCTGTTTGTGTAATAACACCCAGCTCTAACAATTGTTTTAATTTAGTGAGTTTATTAAAAACATCATTGGTTTCTGCTGTTTGCTTATCCAAAACGCCTTGAGTATGTTCTGTGTTTATAGCATTTTGTGTAAAAGTTTTAGACAATTCCGCACCTGCCATAAATTGTGCACCTAAAGCAGCTACACCACCTTCATTTCTAGCCGCATCACGTATAGCTTGTAGTTTTTCCATTTCAGCATAACTTAAGTTAGCTTTACCGGCAGCAATGACATCTACTGAAATATTAGCTATTTTGGCTATTCGGTTTTCAGTTTCTTGATCAAACTGTGAAGCAATAATCCGAAAATCAGTAAGACTAAGGCCTAATTTCGTAAACTCATCGGTTAGTTGTTTCTTAACATTTTCTGATATTTGATTAAGTTCTGAATCAATTTGTAGAAAAGCATATTTACCCGATGCTAATATAGATGTTATTACCTGAATGATTCGGCTTGTAATTAACTCTTTGGCATCATTTACGGTGTATTGTTTTTGTTGACCAATAATTTGTTGATAAAAATGGCGAATATCACTGATACAATAAGAATAATTACCATTCATTTTTAGTTGAATAGGGAATTGGTAGTCAGGATCTAAATACTTAATTGGTGACGAAGTTCCCCAGCCTTGGTTTACCGTAGTTGTTGTTTTGAAAAAGTATATATACAGTTTATGTTCACTTTCAAATGATTGTCTAATTTTTAATAACGTTGTGATAAAAGGATGATTATCAGTTTTTAAATTATAAATACCAGCCTCTTCAATAATATCAACAATTTTACCTTCATAAACCAAAACGCATCCTTGTCCAGGGGCAACGATAAGTTTAGATGCATTTTTGATTTCATTATTGTTTATATTTGGGCATTGATACCATAAAATATTTGCCGAATTATCAGCCCATTCAATTACGGAAGCAAATTGTTTTTTAAAAATTCCAAACATAGTTATATTTATTCCTAATTGTTTAACGAAGTGATATCGAGACTTAATGTTTGTTTTCCTTTTTCATTTAATTCAATTAAATGATCATCTGTCATTAATAAAATACGATCCCCTAATATTTTTCCTCGAGTATTCTTGAAGTTTAATGGGAAATCGTAACTCCAAATTATTTCAGCACTTTTTGCATTTAATAATTGTACGATATAATTTTCGGCTTTTACTGGAGAGGTTGTAAAAGCAATTAAAATAAATTCTTCATTAAAATCCAATAATTTAGGGAAGAAGTAGACACGATCTGGAGTAAAATTCTGATATTTTATGGTACGAGTTCTATTCATCATCCATTCATTCATAAGTACTTTTTGATAAGGGGTTTCATCAGTAAAAAAACCATCTTCTGTACCATAAAATTTTCGCCAACTAAACGAAGGCTGTTCTCTTGGATAATTTGGTTGATATTTGTAATCAAATTTTATCAGCAGCGAATCTTCGTCAGGATATTCATAGCTATAGATATTAAATGCAAAGCCCGTGCTAGTAGCTGTATTTTCCGGTAAGGATTTGAAACCAGAATTGGCGTCAAAAAAAGCATCTTTATCATAAAGTTTATTGATAGTTGGATAAAAATAAAAATGTTTACCTTCATTCGTGTAAACATATAGGCCACTTCCCCAATCGTCTCTAACAAATTCAATTTTTGCTAAACCTTGCGAAAATTCTGGATGTTCGGAAAAGAAAGAGTCATTGACATTTTTAAAAATTTTTTCTTTTTTATTTAGTTGAAATAGTTTTAGATTATTGATTAACAATAATATTTCACCATCATCCCATGTTTTTATAACATAGGGGAATTTATTATTATGCTCATCAATCAAATTGAATTCACTCTCAAAACGCTGGGTTTTGGTATTAAATATTTTGATGAAATATTGATCTTGGGTTGGTTTCATGGATTCTGATATTGATAAATGACTTTCCATAATTAAATAAGGAGTGTCATTAGTGATAAACATAGCAATATTTTTATGTTTCCATAACTCTTTTTTCGTTGGTTGAGTTGGTTTTATACGATTTTCATTTGATGTAACATAGCTCCTGTATTCAACTACCTTGGGTTGAGTTGTTTCGGTATTTTTGATTTGAATTACAAAAAATCGAATCAGGAATAATGCAGAGAAGAAAATAATTAATCCGATGATTAAAAGTTTATTCGATTTAATGGTATTTTGTGGTCCGTTTTGTTGGTGATGAAAAATATGCATATCATTTTTATCAATAAAATAGATTGCACCACATCCGTCACAATGGTATTTATCATTCCCAAGCGAACTATGTTTAATGCACCCGCACTGTGGGCATTTGATGGTTAGTATATTAGAAGCCATATGTTAAATATAAGTTATAATTATAAGTGAGGTGTAAGGAAGAGATATTATAAGCTTTTTATAAAATTACAAAATAATTATTTTCGGTTAAAATTAAGGCGAGAATACAGATATAATCATACGATCATAAAGTAAGCCTATTGTGACATCCCAACATTGTAAGTGAAATTATTATTTAATTTAATATGATAGCATTATATGTTTTAATTGAATCAATCTGTGATCAATATTATGAATAAAACACTTAAAAATGATTGCTATTAACAACAAAATTTCATTATGATAAAATTTTTAACGAAATACAACTAAGCCGAATTAAAAAAATAAAAAGGTAATAAATGAAAAAGTTTTTCAGTTGTGGATTATATTTAATCCTTGCTTTAATTATGATTGGATGTGCTAAATCCCCGCAATCAAAATTTGACCGCATTAAAGCATTTAATAATAATTCAGTAGACCTCACCCCTTATGCACGTTATATAAAAAAACAAAAAATTATTACAGAAGAGCAGGGTAAGCGTTTAAGTGTAAATGTTTTTGAGAATAGTAACACTGGTGATTATTTAAAGAGTCAGTTGAATTATCTTGATCCTCAATTCGAAATATTAAATACCAGTCAAGAATTTGATCTGGATAACAATAAATTTAATCTTTTACTCCCCATTTTGCAAATTAAAATCACTGGCGGAACAATTATAAGAGATGAAAATAATGAGATTGTTAGATTAATTGGCGTTAATGACCAGACAATTTTTGATAATAAATATCAATATGGAAGTACTTATTTCATACAAAACGGTAAAATAATCCGTACTGTAAGCGTAGGTAATAAAGCCATTTGGGAGGCGAATATTACTTGGGATGGTGATTTACCAACTAAGGAAGAGACCAAAGTGACAGTAAATGGAAAAATAATAGTAAGGATGATTAACTATTTTTTCTATAATCATAAAGGACAATTGATCAAAGAAGAACATGATATAATAAATTCAGAAAATATTTCAAATGTTTATGAAATATTTTATACTGAATATAACCAGTATGGGGATTGGATTAAAGCGCTAAAATATTCTAAAGATCAAATATCGGTAGAACCTAAGGTAACAATAACCAGAGAAATTGAATATTGGTAAAATAGTGAATGATATTTATTGGGATATTAGGTTAAATTTAGCTTGAAAATATTGCCATAAAGCTATGAACACTACCTCTATCGTATTTTGATTAGTAAAAAGTTTTATATTGGTTATTAATTTAAATGATAATTTGGTCGAAAACAATCAAAACTCACGTTTAAAATTGGGGTAAATTTATATTTGCATTTTTAGCGGAAAAGCGTATAATTTTAGCACATCTATCGCGGGGTGGAGCAGCTTGGTAGCTCGTCGGGCTCATAACCCGAAGGTCGTTGGTTCAAATCCAGCCCCCGCAACCACTTGAATTTATTAAATAACAAAGTTATTTAATGTTTTTACAGTAAAGTGGCTTCATTGCAGAATCTTAAATGTAGCCTCGCTTGTCGAGGTTTTTTAATGTCTGGTGGAGTATTATTACTGAATTTAATGGATTATTGATTAAGTTGGGCTTTATGCCCTTTTTTATTTTGTAATGGTGTTGTGGAGGTCTCATTGACTAATTTAGAACAACAATTAATAAATATTATTCAAGGGCCAGTAATGGCTTTAGGTTTTGAATTGGTTGGCGTTGAATACATACGTAGCCGTTTACCAATTTTACGCGTTTATATCGATAGCGAAAATGGCATAACGGTTGATGATTGCGCTGATGCGAGCCGCCAAATTAGTGCTGTTTTAGATGTTGAAGATCCGATCACAACAGCTTATAACTTAGAAGTTTCGTCACCGGGAATGGATCGCCCACTATTTACTATTGAGCACTATCGTCGTTTTATAGGTGAAGAGATAAGTGTGTCATTACGTATTGCCGTGGCTAACAGACGTAATTGGAAAGGAACGATTAAATCAGTGGCAGATAATGAAATGATTACCTTAACTATTGACGGTAAAGATGAAGTTTTCGCTTTAAGCAATATTCAAAAAGCCAATATCGTTCCTAAATTTTGAACCTAATTTAACAAATTATAGATAAGTAGGTAGAACAGGATGAATAAAGAGATTTTAGCGGTTGTTGAAGCCGTGTCTAATGAAAAAGCGTTATCAAGAGAGAAGATTTTTGAAGCTTTAGAATCAGCACTGGCAACCGCAACAAAAAAGAAAAATGGACAAGACATTGATGTCGTTGTAAAGATTGACCGTAAAACAGGGGATTATGATACTTTCCGTCTTTGGACTGTCGTTGAGCAGGTTGCCCAGCCATTGCGAGAAATCACCTTAGAAGCGGCGCAATATGAAGATCCGTCTAAGAAGATTGGTGATTACGTTGATGAGCAGATCGATTCGATTGCATTTGACCGTATCACTACACAAACAGCGAAACAAGTGATTGTACAAAAAGTTCGCGAAGCGGAACGTGCGATGGTCATTGATATGTTCCGTAATCGTATTGGTGAGATCGTAACCGGTATCGTTAAGAAAACTAATCGTGATAGTGTAATCCTTGATTTGGGTAATAATGCCGATGCGATGATGATGCGTGATGATATGTTACCACGAGAAAATTTCCGTATTGGTGATCGTGTACGCGGTATTTTATATTTAATTGAGCATCCAAATAAGCCTGCACAATTATTTGTAAGTCGTTCTAATCCGCAAATGATGGAAGAATTATTCCGTATAGAAGTGCCTGAAATTGGTGAAGAGATGATCGACATCAAAGGTGTGGCGCGTGATCCTGGTTCAAGAGCTAAAATTGCGGTGAAAAGTAATGATCGTCGAATTGATCCCGTCGGCGCTTGTGTTGGTATGCGCGGTGCACGTGTACAAGCGGTTTCTAACGAATTTGGTGGTGAACGTATCGATATCGTATTATGGGATGATAATCCTGCACAGTATGTTATCAATGCAATGGCTCCAGCAGATGTTGTTTCAATTGTTGTTGATGAAGATAAACATACGATGGATATTGCGGTACATGAAGAAAACTTACCACAAGCGATCGGGCGCAATGGGCAGAATATTCGTTTAGCATCCCAATTAACAGGTTGGACTTTAAACGTCATGACCACCGATCAATTGCAGGAAAAACATCATCAAGAATCATTTGCTGCTATAAAAAACTTTATGAAGCATCTTGATATTGAGGAAGATCTTGCTACTTTATTAGTTGAAGAAGGTTTTAGTAGTTTAGATGAGCTTGCTTATATTCCTGTTGATGAATTGTTAGAAATTGAAGGGTTAGATGAAGAGTTAGTGACAGCATTAAGAAGTCGTGCAAAAGATGCGTTAACCACTTTAGCATTAGCCCATAGTGGTGAGAAGCAGCCAGCTCCTGACCTACTCAATTTACCCGGTGTAACACAAGAATTAGCCTACAAATTAGCAGCTAATGGTGTTACAACATTGGAAGAGTTAGCTGAACAAGGTATAGATGAATTGGCGGATATCGAAGGTTTGACAAGCGAGCAAGCCGGTGAATTGATCATGAAAGCCCGTAACATCTGTTGGTTTGCCAACGAATAGTTTAAACGTAACAGGAAGAGACAATTACCTATGACAAAAGTATCGATAAAAACACTGGCGCAAGAGATTAATACTCCAGTGGAAACCCTGTTGCAAAAATTTGCCGAGGCAGGTATTAATAAAACGGAAACGGATGCCGTGACTCAAGCGGAAAAAGAGGCGTTATTGGCGCACTTTAATCCCCAACAAGCACCGACAAAATTAACTTTGCAACGTAAAACGCATTCAACCTTAAATGTTCAGGGTTCAGGTGGTAAAAGTAAAGAAGTTAAAATAGAAGTCCGCAAAAAGCGAACTTTTGTAAAACATGACGCAGCTCAGATTGCTGCCGAGCAGGAAAAAGCGCGTCAGGAAGCTGAACAAAAAGCCGCTATTGAGAAGGCACGTTTGTTAGCAGAAGAAAAAGCTAAACAAGAACAAGAAGAAGCCGAAAGATTACGTAAAGAGCAAGAATTGCAAGCGGAACAAGCTAAACAAGCTGAATTAGCAAAAGCTAATGCTGAAAAGCAACAGAAAGAAGAAAAAGCAGTTAATTTGGATTCAAAAGCTAAAAAAGCGCATGATGAAAAAGCCCGTTTGGAAGCTGAAGCCAACGAAATAAAACGTAAAGCCGAAGAAGAAAATCGACGTAAACTTGAAGAAGAAGCGAAGCGAATGGCTGAAGAAGCTCGTAAGCTAGCAGCGCAATATAACGATAATGCTGAAGAACGCACGGAAGATAATGAAGATTATCATATGACAACTTCAGCTTATGCTCGCGCTGCAGAAGATGATAATGATCGTGAAGTAGAAAGTGGTCGTGGTCGCGGACGTGGTAGCAAGATCACGAAACAGAAGAAAGGTAGCAAACTTTCTGAAAGTAAAGCCGAACGTGAAGAAGCACGTGCGATCACTCGTAGTGGTCATAAAAAGAAAGGTAAAAGTACTATTCAACAAGGTTTTAATAAACCAGTACAAGCGGTTAACCGTGATGTTGTCATTGGAGAAACTATTACCGTTGCAGAACTGGCTAATAAAATGGCGGTTAAGGGTTCAGAAGTAATTAAAACTATGATGAAAATGGGGGCAATGGCAACCATTAATCAAGTGATAGATCAAGAAACAGCACAACTTGTTGCTGAAGAGATGGGTCACAAAGTAGTACTTCGTCGCGAAAATGAATTGGAAGAATCCCTAATGAGCGATCGTGATACCGGAGCTGAAAAGGTATCTCGTGCCCCAGTGGTAACGATTATGGGCCACGTTGACCATGGTAAAACTTCATTACTTGACTATATTCGTAAAGCGAAAGTGGCATCTGGTGAAGCGGGTGGGATTACGCAGCATATTGGTGCTTACCATGTAAGTACACCAAACGGTGACATCACATTTTTAGATACTCCAGGTCATGCGGCATTTACCTCAATGCGTGCACGTGGTGCAAAAGCGACTGATATCGTGGTACTCGTGGTTGCAGCCGATGATGGTGTTATGCCACAAACTATTGAGGCAATTCAGCATGCCAAAGCGGCTAATGTGCCAATCGTGGTGGCAGTGAATAAAATTGATAAACCAGAGGCCGATCCAGATCGAATTAAAGGTGAATTAGCTCAATATGGCGTAATGTCTGAAGATTGGGGTGGTGATGCTCAATTTGTCCATGTATCAGCAAAAGTGGGTACTGGGATTGATCAGTTACTTGAAGCCATTTTATTACAAGCTGAAGTATTAGAGCTAACGGCAATCCAAACGGGTATGGCAAGTGGAGTGGTTATTGAATCATTCCTTGATAAAGGTCGTGGTCCAGTGGCGACAGTGTTAGTACAATCCGGTACTTTACGTAAAGGTGATATCGTTCTTTGTGGTTTTGAATACGGACGTATTCGAGCTATGCGTAATGAACTAGGTAAAGAAGTGGTTGAAGCTGGTCCATCTATGCCTGTTGAGATTTTAGGGTTATCCGGTGTGCCAGCTGCTGGTGATGAAGCAACGGTTGTTCGAGATGAGAAGAAAGCACGTGAAGTAGCACTTTATCGTCAAGGTAAATTCCGTGATGTTAAACTTGCTCGTCAGCAAAAAGCTAAACTGGAAAACATGTTCACTAACATGACTGAAGGGGATGTATCTGAATTAAATATTGTACTAAAAGCTGATGTACAAGGTTCAGTAGAAGCTATTTCTGATGCGTTGCTTAAGTTGTCAACTGATGAGGTGAAAGTTAAAATCGTCGGTTCAGGTGTTGGTGGTATTACAGAAACCGATGCATCATTAGCTGCCGCATCTAATGCAATTATTCTTGGCTTCAACGTTCGAGCTGATGCATCAGCTCGCAAAGTAATTGAATCAGAAAATCTAGATTTACGTTACTATTCGGTTATTTATGACCTGATCGATGAAGTAAAACAGGCGATGAGTGGAATGCTTTCCCCTGAATATAAACAAGAGATCATTGGTTTGGCTGAGGTACGCGATGTGTTTAAATCTCCTAAATTTGGTGCTATCGCAGGTTGTATGGTGGTCGAAGGTGTTGTAAAACGACACAATCCAATCCGTGTCTTACGTGACAATGTGGTCATTTACGAAGGCGAGTTAGAGTCATTACGTCGTTTCAAAGATGATGTTAATGAAGTACGTAATGGAATGGAATGTGGTATCGGTGTTCGTAACTACAATGATGTTCGTGTTGGTGATTCGATTGAGGTGTTTGAAACCATCGAAATTAAACGTACTATCTAATTTACTTTTGAGAAAGATTCGTCTTTCACGTAATGTTATTCGGTTTTGTGCCAATTGGCACAAAACGACATCAAATAAGAGGATTCAACCATATGGCGAAATCATTTACTCGTCCACAACGTGTTGGTCATGAATTACAAAAAGAAATTGCCATTATCTTGCAAAGAGAGATCAAAGATCCTCGTCTTGGTATGGTAACTGTTTCAGGTGTTGAACTATCCAGAGATTTGTCTTATGGGAAAGTGTTTGTTACTTTTCTTAATGATAGCGATCCAGAGGTTGTCACTCAAGGATTAAAAGTATTGAACGATGCCACAGGGTATATTCGTTCATTAGTCGGGAAGGCAATGCAACTGCGAATTATTCCCGAACTAAAATTCTTTTATGATGAATCGTTAGTAAAAGGGATGCGCATGTCTAATTTAGTCAGCCAAGTGGTTCAAAAGGACAAAAATCGACA
Organism: Frischella sp. Ac48; assembly: GCF_019641635.1. Classification (NCBI taxonomy): domain Bacteria; kingdom Pseudomonadati; phylum Pseudomonadota; class Gammaproteobacteria; order Orbales; family Orbaceae; genus Frischella; species Frischella sp. Ac48. The sequence goes on along the minus strand of NZ_JAETXP010000013.1, from coordinate 2,284 downwards.
TCAAGATTAACTTTTATGTTGGTCAAGTTTATTTATCATTAAATCCTTTGTTACTGTGCTAACAAGGGATTTATTTGTTTTAGTGATAAACATAAAATTTATTTACTCATTCATCGGTTTGTAAACTTATTTTAGCGAGAATATGTTTTGTTTTAGCGCGATAAATTTACTGTGGATGTGTGTTTTTATATTTGTTCAGGTCGTTAATATATGGCAAGAAGAAAAAAAGGTCGTAACCTAAATGGTGTTTTATTATTAGATAAGCCACAAGGTATGACTTCTAATGATGTATTACAAAAAGTTAAAAATGTCTTTAATGCTCAAAAAGCTGGACATACTGGGGCATTAGATCCACTCGCAACAGGAATGTTACCTATATGTTTTGGTGAATCGACCAAGTTTTCGCAATATCTTTTGGATTCCGATAAACGATATCGGGTTATTGCACAATTAGGTATAAGGACAGATACCTCGGATGCTGATGGTCAAGTAGTCGCTGAAAAAACTGTCAAAATTAATGAAGCAGATATTTTGGCCGTGTTACCTCATTTTCGTGGCGATGTAATGCAAATACCCACCATGTTTTCGGCATTGAAATATCAAGGGCGACCATTATATGAGTATGCTCGACAAGGCATAACTGTCACCCGAGAAGCAAGACCTATTACCATTTATGAAAATCGTTTTATTAGTTTGAACAATAATCAATTAGAACTTGAAATTCACTGTTCTAAAGGAACTTATATTCGGACGATTATTGATGATTTGGGGGAACAACTCGGTTGTGGCGCGCATGTAATTTATTTGAGGCGCTTACAAGTTTCCACCTATCCTTCAGAAAAAATGGTTTCTTTGGATTTTTTGCATCAACATAGTGTGAATCAATCATTATTAGATGCACTTTTATTGCCTGTTGATAGTCCAGTATTTGATTATGATCATATTGAACTTAATGCTCAGCAAGCTAAGGCGATTTTATTAGGTCAGCAAATCCACTTTGATGAACCCTATCAGGGAAGAACATCATTGGTAAGAATTTATCAACACCAAACCTTTATTGGGATGGGCGAAGTTATTGGTCAAACTTTGTTTCCTAAGCGATTAATTCATACGGAACAATAAAAAATGTTCAGACGTTTTACCCCCATTTTTATTATTTTAATTTCCATGGCTTCAGTACAAGGTAGCTCATCACTAGCTAAACATCTGTTTCCTATCCTCGGACCAGAAGGCATGACAGCATGGCGACTATTTTTTTCGTCAATTATGTTAATTTTTATTTTCAAACCATGGCGTAAACCAATCAGTAAACAAGCTTGGAAGTATATTATTTTATACGGACTATCTCTTGGTTTTATGAACTTAAGTTTTTATTCAGCAATAGCTCGAATCCCGATAGGGATTGCTGTTGCAATTGAATTAACCGGACCTATTGTGGTCGCGATGTTCTCAGCTCGTAAACTTCTGGATTTTGTTTGGTTAGCTATCGCCATTGTAGGATTAGTCTTATTGTTACCAATGCATCAGGCTAATACCAGCTTAGATATTTACGGTATAATTTTGGCATTATGTGCAGGGACTTGCTGGGCATTATATATCCTTACTGGACGTAAAGCGGGGCAATTACAAGGTAGTTCAAGTGTTGCTCTAGCTTCAGGTCTAGTCTGCTGTATTATTTTCCCAATTGGTGTTTGGCATAACGGTACGGCAATGTTTTCGCTTGATGTTTTGCCTTTAGCATTTATTGTGGCAGTGTTAGCATCGGCAATACCATACGCTTTAGATGTGATTGCTCTACCTAAAGTACCCGCTTTAACGTTTAGCACTTTGATGAGTTTATCACCGGTACTCGGCGCTTTATCTGGTTTTTTATTTTTACAAGAAAAACTATCAACCAATCAGTGGTTTTCAATTAGTTTAATTATCATGTCATCTATTGGTACAGTGTTATCGATTAAACGTCAACCGAAGATAAAACCTATAGCAAAATGTAAAAGTTAATATTTGTAGAAGGTGGTCGCACAGCCACTAGTGTTCACTAAATTGCTTTTTCAAATCTTAAGCAAAGCTATTATTTTCAATCTAGTTATTTTCTGTATGGTCGATTGATAGCGTTTTACAGGTAGGGCATCAGTCATAGAAAAATGCTGAAGTTTATAAATATAAGGGGGCATCGCCACGCGTAACCAATTAAGTTTTCAGTTCGATAATGATAGTTTTTATCTAATCAGATTATACCGTTCAGTTAAGTAACAGTTTATTAATGATAAGTTATCAGCTAAAG